>CALJIV010000015.1 GCA_937974035.1 uncultured Phycisphaerales bacterium | reverse complement strand
CGGGCTGGGGCGGGCGGGCTGGGGCGGGGGCGGGGGTTGGGAGCGCGTCCATTGCCTCGACCTTGAAAGGGCGCTTACCTACCCTTCCTGCCCCTTCCGCGGGCCACCCGCGGCAGGCACACCGATCCTTCTAATAGGGAAGACGCCCCGTGAAGATCCGCACCGACGAAATCGCCTCCGTGATCAAGCAGGAAATCGAGCAGTTCGGCGCCGAGCTGGAAGTCTCGGAGGTCGGGCGCGTGGTTGAGGTCGGCGACGGCATCGCCCGCATCTACGGCCTCTCCAAGGCCATGGCTGGCGAGCTCCTGGAGTTCCAGACCGAGCACGGGTCGGTGATGGGTCAGGTCTTCAACCTCGAGCTCGACACCGTCGGCGCGGTCATCTACGGCGACTACCTCCACGTGAAGGAAGGCGACATGGTGAAGGCCACCGGCCGCCTCCTCGAGGTGCCCGTGGGCGAGAGCCTGCTGGGCCGCGTGGTCAACCCGCTGGGCCAGCCGCTGGACGACGCGGGCCCCATCACCGCCGCGGAGTTCCGCAAGGTGGACATCATCGCCCCCGGCATCGCCGAGCGTCAGCCGGTGCACGAGCCGATGCAGACGGGCATCAAGGCCGTGGACGCGATGATCCCGATCGGCCGCGGGCAGCGCGAGCTGATCATCGGCGACCGCAAGACGGGCAAGACCGCCGTCGCCATCGACACGATCATCAACCAGAAGCAGTACTGGGGCACGGACAAGGCGGTGGTGTGCGTCTACGTCGCCGTCGGCCAGAAGGAGTCCACCGTCGCGGGCGTCGTCGAGACCCTGCGCAAGCACGGGGCGATGGACTACACCATCGTGGTCAACGCCTCCAGCTCCGCCCCCGCCCCCATGCAGTACGTGGCCCCCTACGCCGGCACGGCCATGGCCGAGTACTTCATGTGGTCCGGCCACAAGGACTTCAAGCAGAAGACGCTGCTCTCCAACGGCGCCCCCATGCCCAAGCACGCCCTCTGCGTCTACGACGACCTCTCCAAGCAGGCCGTGGCGTACCGCCAGCTCTCGCTGCTGCTGCGCCGCCCCCCGGGCCGCGAGGCGTACCCCGGCGACGTCTTCTACCTCCACAGCCGCCTCCTCGAGCGCGCCACCAAGCTCAGCGACGAGAACGGCGCCGGCTCCCTCACCGCGCTGCCCATCATCGAGACGCAGGAGGGCGACGTCTCGGCCTACATCCCCACCAACGTCATCTCCATCACCGACGGCCAGATCTACCTGGAGCCGGAGCTCTTCTTCTCCGGCGTGCGCCCGGCGATCAACGTGGGCATCTCGGTCAGCCGCGTGGGCGGCAACGCCCAGGTGAAGGCGATGAAGCAGATCGCCGGCTCCCTCCGCCTCGACCTCGCCGCGGCGCGTGAGCTGGAAGCCTTCGCCCAGCTCGGCACCGAGCTCGACAGGGCCACCCAGCGCCAGCTCGACCGCGGCCGCCGCATGGTCGAGCTCCTCAAGCAGGGCCAGTACACCCCTTACAACGTCATCGACCAGATCATCTCGATCTTCGCCGGCACCCGCGGCTTCATGGACGACATCCCCGTCGCCAGCGTCCGCGCCTTCGAGAACGGCCTGCTCGAGCACATGCGCGGCGTCGGCAAGCCCGTCCGCGACGAGCTCGAGCAGACCCTCGACATCAAGAAGGTCGAAAAGAAGCTCGAGGACGCCATCAAGGCCTTCAAGAGCAGCTTCAAGGCCTGATCGTCAGAGGGCCTGATCGTCAGAGGGCCTGATCCTTCAGGCTCCTTGCGTTCAAGCCGAAGCACACAAGCCACGTAAATAACCGGGAGCGAAGGCTCCCGGTTTTTTTCGTTTGAGCGGGGGGGATCAACTCCGCGCCGCCCGCGTCGATGGGCCTTATTGCCTCAGCGCCGCGATCAGCCCCTCGAGCTGGGCGTCGAAGGCGCCGCGGGTGAGGACCCGGTCCGCGCCGGCGGCTTTGGCCTGGGCCATGAGGTCGGTCTCGACGTGGGGGGCCCAGCAGATGACGGGGATGGAGCGGGCCTCCTGGGGGGCGTCGGGGCCGCGGAGGCGGGCGAGCATCGCCATCGCCTCTTCGGGCTGCTGGAGGTCGAGGAACACCCCCCGAACCGGGTCCTCGGCGGGGGCGTCGGCCAGGCGGGCGTTCAGCATCTCGAGGGAGCGGACGGGGCGGGCGTTCACTCCCACCGCCGCGGCGGTGGCCTTGATCCGGGAAGCCCAGAGCAGATCGGCGGCAAGATAGAGAACCATGGCCCATCATTGGGCGGCGGGCCCGACGTGCGGGCGCTCGGAATTACGTTTTGAATGAGGTACGATCCAGGGTGCCCCGCGCAGGTCGTCGCGGGGTTTTACTTCAAGGGAACGAAATGAGCAGGACATTGAGCAAGCCCGCGAAGGGCGTGAACGGGACCCAGGCCACCACTTCCAACGCCAAGGCGATGAAGAAGAAGGGCAAGGCCGCGCCCGGGCAGGGCGGCGGCGGCGGCAACGCCGACCTGCTGCAGCACCCCGTGTTCGAGGAGCTGGCGTTCCCGACCGATCCCAACAACCTCTACCGCCAGACCGTGGGCTGCATGCTCCAGGCGGCGGACCTGATGGGCCTTCCGCACGAGCTGAAGATCATCCTCGCGCAGCCCAAGAACGAGATCATGGTGCACTTCCCGGTGCGCATGGACGACGGGCAGTTCCGCCTGTTCAAGGGCTACCGCGTGCAGCACAACAACGCGCTGGGGCCGTACAAGGGCGGCCTGCGCTTCCACCACGACGTCCACCTCGACGACGTGAAGAGCCTCTCGTTCCTCATGACGATGAAGTGCTCCCTCGTCGGCGTGCCCTTCGGAGGCGGCAAGGGCGGCATCAAGGTCGATCCCTACAAGCACAGCAGGGCGGAGATGGAGCGCATCGTCCGCCGCTTCACCACCGCCATCGCCCACGACATCGGGCCTGATTACGACATCCCCGCGCCGGACGTGGGCAGCAACAGCCAGCACATGGCCTGGATCGCCGACACCTACGCCTCCATCACCGAGGGCAGCGGGAAGAACGGCATGGCCGTGGTGACGGGCAAGCCCGTCGAGATCGGCGGCAGCCTGGGCCGCGAGAAGGCCACCGGCCAGGGCGTGGTGGACACGCTCGTGGAGATGCTGCCCGAGATCGGCGTGGACATCAAGGGCTGCAAGGTCAGCATCCTGGGCTACGGCAACGTGGGCTCGTGGACGGGCCGCATCATCCAGGACAAGGGCGCGAAGGTCGTCGCCGTGATGGACCACACCGGCGCCATCCGCAACGACGGCGGGCTCGACGCCTACGCCCTCGCCGAGCACTGCCGCAAGACCGGCGGCGTCGCCGGCTTCAAGGGCGCCACCTCCATCAGCAAGGACGAGTTCTTCAAGACCAGGGTGGACGTCTTCATCCCCGCCGCCCTCGAGCAGATGATCCAGGAGCCCGAGGCCAAGCTGCTCAACTGCAAGGTCGTCGCCGAGGGCGCCAACGCCCCCACCACCCCCGCGGGCGAGCGCATCCTCCAGCAGCGCGGCATCGAGGTGCTGCCCGCCATCCTCTGCAACGCCGGCGGCGTCACCGTCTCCTACTTCGAGTGGGTCCAGAACAAGACCAACCACGCCTGGGAGCTGGAGACCGTCGACCGCGAGCTGAACAAGCACATGGTCGCCGCCGCCCGCCGCTGCCGCGAGGCACGCAAGAAGTACAAGTGCGACCTCCGCACCGCCGCGTACATCGGCGCCCTCGAGCGCCTGCGTCAGGCGTACGCCGTCCGCGGCATCTTCCCCTGATCGATCACACCGCCCACGCAGCAACCGCCGCGGCCGGGGACACCCGCCGCGGCGTTTTTATTTTGCAAACCTCGTTGATTGGCGGCCCCGCGCACCTTGCCCATTTCAACATGGGGCAGGGTCGCGCCGCGTCCTGAGCCGATCGACCACCCGATTCGGCGGGAAAGTTCAACCCCGCCGGCTTCCGCGGCGTAAAAAACCTCCATGAAGAACGCGATGCTGATTCCGGCCCTCCTGGCCTGTGCCGCGGGCTCCGCCCTCGCCCAGGTCCCTACCGAGTGGACGTTCAAGATCGTGGCCCGCGAGCCGCACACCGGGCAGGGGCTGGGCCTGCCCACCGGGGCGGAGCTGGTCCAGAACGACCCCGGCCTGGACAACGACGGCTCCGCGTGCGTGCGCTTCACCGCCAACGGCGGGGACGGCATCTTCGTCTACGACGCCGCGACGGACACCGGGCAGGTGGTGCTCTTCAACCCCGCTTCGGCCTACTTCTCCTCGATCGACATGCTCAACGGCCGCATCGCGCTGACGCGCGACACCGGCGGCGTCGAGATCCGCGACAAGGCCGGCACGCTGCTGTACACCTTCCCCCTCGGGGGCAACGAGGGCATCACCGGCTCGATCAACCGCGTGCGCCTCACGAGCACCGGCGACGTGGGCTATCGCGGCGCCTCCGGCGGCATCACCAAGATCGTGGTGGACCGCTACGTGGACTCCACGCGCGTGCAGACCGCGCTGGCGAGCACGGCTTCCTACTCCTTCCTCTACTCCCCCACCATCAACAACGCGTATCAGATGGCGGCCAAGGCCGACCCGCCGACCGGCGGCAACGCCGTGGTGCGCTGGCAGGAGGGGCAGGCCCCCGTCACGATCCTGGCGACGCAGGGCTCGCCCTACAACCTCATCTCCAACGGCACGGACCTGAACGACGCGGGCGAAGTGGCGTTCTTCGTGCGCACGTCGGCGGACGGGCGCTTCCACCTGCTCAAGAGCGCCGGCGGCCCGCTCACGACCATCGCCAGCGCCCTCGGCCCGGAGGGAATCTCGAACACCAACTTCGCGAACTTCCCCCCGGTCATCAACAACAACGGCCTCGTCGCCTTCCGCCCCGAAAGCGGCGGCAACCGCATCTACATCGGCGACGGGAACACGCTGGTGCCCGTCATCGGCGACGGGGACATGATCGCCACGCCCGACGGAGGCTTCACGTTCCTGGGCGCGGGCTCGCCGCGGACGGCGATCGTCGGCAACATCGCGCTCAACGACGCGAACCAGATCGCGTTCATCGCGCGCCTCGCGGACGGCTCCGACGCGCTCGTCATCGCGACGCCAGTGGGCGGCGGCCCCTCGTGCGGCACGGCGGACTTCGACGGCGACGGCGATGTCGGCACCGACGCCGACATCGAAGCCTTCTTCGCCTGTCTTGCCGGGAACTGCTGCGCGAGCTGCTGGCACCTCGGCGCGGACTTCGACGGCGACGGCGACTCAGGCACCGACGCCGACATCGAGGCGTTTTTCCGCGTCCTCGCGGGTGGTGAGTGCTAACTACGACGTTCGAGCTGCTTTGCGCATGGGGCAGATTGCCCTTTGCCGGATCGGCTGTTTGACCTGGCGACGGGCCGACGCATGATGTCGGTCCGGGCGCACCCCGCAGCCCCGGCTTTGGGAGGATCGCTTGCATGTCCATGCGCGTCAGCGTCATCGTGCTCACCACGGCCTGCGGCGCCGCCGCGGCACAGACGAGCCTGCTGCCCCTCGGCCCGCAAAGCCTGCCCTTCGGCGTGAGCGACGCCGGCGCGACGGTGGTCGGACGTGCGCCCGTCGGATCATCGGACGATCTGTATGAAGCAAGCCGGTGGATGTCGGGCAATCCCGTTCCGCAGCGGCTGGGCTTCATCCCCGGCACCAACGACTCCATCGCCTTTGCGACCAGCGGCGACGGCGGCGTGATCGTCGGCGCTTCGGGCGAGCAGACCTACGCCTACGGCTTCGCGTTCCGGTACTCCGGCGGCCAGATGCAGAACCTGGGCCTGCTGGGCGGCGCGACGGAGTACTCGATGGCGAACAACGTTTCGCGCGACGGGCGCGTCATCGTCGGCGAGGGTGATACGCCCTTCTTCTACACGATGGCGTGGCGCAAGGTCGGCGACGGGCCGCTGCAGGAGATCGGCCCCTTCCCCGGCGGCTCGGAATGCTGGGCCCTGGACGTGAGCGGCAACGGCTCGGTGGTCACGGGCTCGGGCTTCGACGCCGCGGACTACCTGCGCGCGTTCCGCTGGACGCCGGAGACGGGCATGGTCGCGCTGCCGGTGCCGAACGGGGCGATGGAGACGCAGGCCTTCGGCATTTCTTCCGACGGTCAGCACATCGCCGGCTCGGCGTACCTGTGGGACGGGCGCGAAGTCCCCTGCATCTGGAACGGGGACGCGCCCGTGCTGCTCCCCATCGCGCCGACGCACGACGGCGGCGTGTTGTACGCCGTGAGCGACGGCGGCGCCGTCGCCGTGGGCAATCTGTGGGTCGATCAGCTCTTCCCGGAGGCGATGATCTGGACGCCCACCTTCGGGACGCGTCTGCTGCTGGACCACCTCACCGCGGGGGGCGCGACGATCCCCGCGGGCTGGACGCTCACGCACGCGTGGGACATCAGCCCCGACGGGCGCGTCATCGTCGGCGCAGCGATCGACGCCGAAGGACAGCCCCAGGGCTTCATCGCGACGCTCTACGGGCCGCCGATCGGCAGCGGCTGCTCCACGGCGGACTTCGACAACGACGGCGATTCCGGCACAGACGCCGACATCGAGGCCTTCTTCGCGTGTCTGTCCGGGAACTGCTGCCAGACCTGCTGGCACCTCGGGCCGGACTTCGACGGCGACGGTGATTCCGGCACAGACGCCGACATCGAGGCCTTCTTCCGCGTGCTCTCAGGCGGCAACTGTTGATCGCGCAAAGCACGACTCCCGCCTTGACCGCCCCGCGCGAAGGGCAAGACTTCGCACAGAGCGGCCGTTCGAGCCGCCCTCATCGGGAGCGTCATGTCGTCTTCAAGGGAGCCAGGCCCAACCCCCGGCGCACACTCCGGGCGCGATGACTCGGACGGTCTGCGTCCGCAGCGCGACGCGACGGCCAAACCGCCGCTCACGGCGGGGCTGGCGCTCTCCGTGGTGGCGCGGCCGCGCCTGCGCGAAGTTGTCGCGCACTTTGAACGCGCCCGCGCGGCGGACCCCGCGGCCAATCCCACGGCCGTGCTGCTCACGGGGCTCACACACGATGAGCTGGTGGCCGTCGCCGAACGCTTGAACGAACCCTCCACGGGGACGTTCACGCAACTCCTTCGACGCTTGCAGGCGCGGTGCTGAGCTTCAGCACAAGCGCGCAAGCCTTCGGTACAGATCCACGAACTGCCCATCGGCGGGCACGCCCGCGAGCGCGGCGACGCGCCGCAGCTCCTCCGCCGTGAGCTGCGCGAGCAAGCGCCGGGTCATGTGATCGTGCATGTGTGATTCACGGGCCGCAAGGCCGGGCACCGGCATGTCGAGCCGGCGCGCCACCTCGGCCAGTCGCTCATTCGAAAGCACCGAGACGATGAGCCCGGGCGTGACCCGCGGCTCTTCGTTCGGATCGCCCGCGAGAGGGGCTGGATTGTCGCCGTTCATCGTCTTTTTCTGGCCTCGGACCACGCCGGGACAGCCCGCGCCCCCGACGTGCCGTGGTATCCACTCCTTATGCAAAAACTGGGGGCAGCCTACCCCCGGACGGGCAAGCCGCACCTTTCCGCAAACTGAATCTCGGATGAACTGATCCTCAGTTTTATTGGACCCAACAAGCGCAAAAATCGCCCAAACCCAAGGGTTGCACTGGGTTGACCCGGCAACTCCAGCAAGGGGGAGTGCGTACCGTGAAATCCCCCAACCTTTCACATGGAGAGAAGCGATGCTGAATACGCGTGATCGTGCCGTTGCCGCCGCCGTGGTTCTGGCTTCCTGCGCCAGCGTCGCTTACAGCGATGTCGAGGTGATCTACAGCCGCGCGAACGGGCCGACCTCGATCGTCCCCGGCGCGGTGGACCTCGACGGCAACCCCGTCGTCGCGAACTTCAACAGCCTGGCCGAGTTCTGGCTGAGCCCGGACGGGACGCGCTGGATCCTGCGCGGCCTGACGAACCAGCCGACGACCTCCGACAGCTACTTGATCCTCGGCAGCGGGACGACCGGCTCGGTGTACCTGCAGGAAGGCCGCCCTTTCCCCGGCGCGGTGGGCGCGGAGGTTCTCGACTTCCCATCCACCAGCATCGGCTACCCCTTCAACGAGAACAACGAATGGGCCATCAGCCTGCGATCCCGCGGCGGCCTCAGCAGCACCTTCAACAAGATCATCCGCGTGAACAGCGCCGGCGTCGGTGAGCTTCGCTTCCAGATGGGCGACCTCTACTCCGGCATGGCGGACATCAACGCCTCCGGCGATGAGACGATCGGCAACTCCACCGCCTCCGTCCACCTGCTCAACGACGGCAGGATCGGCTGGCACGACCTCAACCCCGGCAACCTCCACAGCTCGCGTTACCCGGTCACGGCGTACAACGCGGTGCGCCACTACCAGTCCAACGCTGAGATGGTCACCAACATCACCAACACCGGGCTGATCGGCCTCAGCAGCATCAGCTCCACCAGCACGATCTCCACGTTCCTCACCTCCCCCGACGGCTCGCGCGTGGTCGTCCGAGGCAAGGCGGACGTGGACTTCAGCGGCACCTCCACCGGCGACCCCGACTGCGTGGTCGTGAACGACCGCATCGTGGCCCAGATCAACCAGCCTCTGCCCGGCGACAGCTCGATCGTCGTCACCGCTCTTCACCAGACCTCGGTCGCGGCGAACAACGACTGGTACATGCGCGGCGCGATGAGCGGCGGCGTGTGGGCGGTGCGCAACGGCGACGTCCTCGCCAAGACCGGCGACGCCGTGGGCGATGACGCCTGGGGCGCGTCGTTCTTCTCCATCGGCGGCAACCGCAACGGAGACTGGTACCTGATCGGCAAGACCACGAACCCCGACGCCGGCCGCGACGACGTGGTGGTGGTCAACGGCACCGTCGTGCTGCGCGAGGGCGACCCCGTGCAGGTGGACCTGGACAACGACGGTGTGCTCGACACCGCGTACATCGGCCGCGGCAACAACACGCTCGCGGCGTTCGGCTCGAACAACTGCGCCGGCCTGGCCCCCGACGGCACGCTCTACGTCATCGCGATGCTGCGCACCGCGGAAGGGACCGACGTGGCGCCCTCGGGCACGCCCGCCGCGCTGCTGCGGGTTATCCCCGGCGGCGGCCCGACCTGCGGCACTGCGGACTTCGACGGCGACGGCGACGTGGGCACCGACGCGGACATCGAGGCCTTCTTCGCGTGCCTCGCGGGCAACTGCTGCCCCACATGCTTCCCCGGGGGAGCGGACTTCGATGGTGACGGAGATACTGGCACGGACGCAGATATTGAGGCATTCTTCCGCGTGCTTGCCGGTGGAGACTGCTGATCGCTGATCGATCCCCTTCAACTCGGTTCGTTTCACGCAGAGGCTCGCGGGAACCGCGCCTCTGCGTTTCGTTCCTTTCGTTCCCCACGCTTGCAGGGGTTTGTGTGACCATGAATCAGATCGCCCGTATCGCTCTCGCTCTTCCGCTGATGGCCGGCGCTGCCTACGCGGACCCCACCTTCACCGTGCTCGTTCGTGAGAACGACTCCCTCACCCTGGGCAACGTCACCTCCGTTGATGCGGTCGCGGTGAACAACAGCGGCCAATGGGTCGCCCACGTTGTTACCGATAACCCCGACCCCGACGCCAACGCCTGCCTGCTGCGCGACGGCGTGATCTACGCCCGCAAGGGCATGTCGCTGACCTCCCCCGCGGGCGCGACGATCACCGGGTTCAACGACCTCGCGATGAACAACCTGGGCGACTTCGCCTGGAGCTGGACGCTGAACACCGGCGACACCAGCACCGACGCGGGCCTCTTCTTCAACGACGTCCTGGTCATCCAGAAGGGCACCCTCTCCAACTCCCCCGACTTCACCCCCCCCACGCCCTACACCCAGTTCTTCGGGGCGAAGATCAACGACCTGAACCAGATCCTGTTCGTCGCCACGGTGGACGACCCGACCATCATCACTCCCACCGACCGGACGATCGTGCTGCTGGACTATGACCCCGGCACCAACACCTACGTTGAGACGGTGCTCGCGAAGGAGGGAGAGGTCCGTGAAGGCACGACGCGGATGATCCAGGAGCTCGGCACCGAGGACCAGGAGTTCGCTCTGAACAACAACGGCGAGTCGATGTACGTGACCGAGGTCGCGACCGGCACGGCCGACGCGTACTACATCAACAGCCGCGTGGTGATCCGCGAGGGCCAGCCCTCCATCGAGCCCGGCCGCAACTGGGAACAGATCGCGAACGGCCGCCCCCTCGACATCAACAACAACGGCGACTACGTCTTCCGCGCCAACATCTCCGGCGACGCCTCCGACGACGAGATGATCGTCCGCAACGAGGAGATCTTCGTCCGCGAGGGCCAGAGCCTGCCCGCCATCAGCCCCTTCACGATCGTCGACTTCGGCAGCAACGCCCCCATCTACATCGACGACCTCGGCAACGTCCTCTGGTACGGCACCTGGAACGACCCCGACACCACCCGCAACAAGGGCCTGTTCCTCAACCACGAGCTGCTGATCCAGGACGGCGTCACCACGATCAACGGCGAGCTGGTGCAGGCCGTCCGCGGCGTGCCCCGCGGCTTCAAGATGTCCGACGACGGCAGCCACATCATCGTCCGCGTTGAGCTCGCCGGCGGCATCGACGCCGCCGTGATGATCACCTTCGACAGCGGCCCGACCTGCGGCACGGCCGACTTCGACGGCGACGGCGACATCGGCACCGACGCCGATATCGAAGCCTTCTTCGCCTGCCTCGCCGGCAACTGCTGCGACACCTGCTACAGCGGCGGGGCTGACTTCAACGCCGACGGCGACATCGGCACCGACGCCGACATCGAAGCCTTCTTCCGGGTTCTGGCCGGCGGCGAGTGCTGATCTCAACCTTCTACCCTGGGTTATCGGCCACCGCCGATACCCAGGATTTCCACAACTTTTCTGGGACGTTCGTTACGGAAGACGCTTGGCGCGCCGGTGTCCTGCGATACGCTGGGCGCACCCCGGTCCGGGGGAATCCCTGCGCACCGTGGGCTCCGACCCCTTCCCCCCTTTTCTGTAGGAGAGTGGATGATGAAGCGTCTTCTTGCCGCGGCGGCCATCGCCACCCTTGCCGGCACGTGCTACGGCCAGGGCACCATGTACCTGCTCGACAGCAACCGGAACATCTACACCGTGGACCCGCTGACGGGGATCACGACCCATGCGGGCGTCGTCAGCGCCGGCGGCACCGTGGGCGGGCTCGCCTACGACTGCGTGACGGGCACGATGTACATGACCTCCACCAGCGAGGACATACTGTACAGGCTCGATCTCAACACCTTCACCGCGACGCAGGTGGGTCCCTACATCGCCAACGTCGTGATGCACGGGCTCGAGTTCAACAGCAGCAACAACACGCTGTACGGCGGCAGCGACGGCAACCTGTACACCATCGACACCAGCACCGGCGCGGCGACGATCATCGGCAACGCCGGGTTCACCTCGTTCTTCAATCTGGGCTGGCACGCCGGCCGCGGGGTGATGTACGGCACCAGCTCTTCGACCGACAGCCTCTACGCCATCGACCTGAACACCGGCGCGGGCACGCTCATCGGGCCGCTGAACGGCCCCACCAACCCCCACGGGCTGACCTACGTGCCCCACCTCAACGCGCTCTACCTCGTCTGCTCTCAGACGGACACGCTCTACACCGTGGACGTGGACACCGGCGCCGCGACGGTCGTTGCCCAGCTGCCCGCCGGCAACTGGCTGGGCCTGGCGTGGGTCCCTCTCTCCTGCTCCCAGTCCGAGTATGACGCCCTGGTGTCGCTCCAGGCCCCCACCTCGTGCACCATCGGCGAGGGCGGCCAGGGCACCTTCATCGCCCATGTGTACAACGCGGGCAGCGAGCAGGTGACCAACGCCACCGTCACCTTCACCATTCCCGCGAACACCTCGTTCGTCTCCTCCACTCCAGCGGCGACGCCCGTGGGCAACACCGTGTCCGTCAACCTCGGCACGCTCGCCTCCAACACCTCCGCGCAGTTCGCCGTCACCCTCACCTTCCACGCCCAGGGCGTCGTGCAGGCCGAAGCCACTGTTTCCATCGATCAGGCGGACGAGATCCCCACGAACAACACCGCCGTGAGCGGCACCAACATCGTCTCGGCCATTCCTCCGACCGCCGCCGCGACCGCCCTGCTCACCAACATCGCGAGCCTGGCGAACTCCGAAGTCCCCGGCCTGCCGGGCGTGCGCTTCTCGTCCACCGGCTTTGAGCGGCCCTACCGCAGCCACAACGGCCAGTGGTTCGTCTTGCTGGCCGACACCGACGCGGCCACCTCCGAGGACCAGGTTCTGCTGGTGAGCAACCCGTCGGGCGTGATCTCGGTCGGCGCTCGCGAAGGCCAGTTCGGGCCCGACGGCTTCAACTGGGGCGTGATGGACAACATCGTCAGCATCAACGACTCCGGCCAGTACGTGTTCTCCACGAACACCACCGGCCCGACCGTCGCGGACGAGGTGGTGGTGATGTGGGACGGCACGCAGTTCCTCCACCCGATCGTGGAGGGCAACCTGATGCCCAACAACTTCTACAACTGGGGCACCACGAACGGCTCGGCCACCATCCAGAACGACGGCACGATCTCCGTGCAGACGAACCTCCAGGGCGCGACCACCGCGACCGACACCGCTGTGGTCCGCGCCAACGGCGAGATCATCGTCGCTCAGGAGGGCATCACGATTCCCACCGGCCAGCCCGACGGCGCGAACTTCACCGTCAAGTCGTTCGACTCCGGCTCCACCGACGGCCAGGGCTTCTTCCTGAGCGCCGACGGGGCGCACCACCTCTGGACCGGCGCCGTGAATGACGCCACCTCCCAGGACCGCGTGGTCGTGGTCGACGGCGCGGTCGTCCTGCAGGAGAACCAGATCATCCCCGGCAGCAACTTCAACTCGCCGGTCGGCAGCACGATCGCCTTCGCCTTCATGGAGACCAACGGCGACTGGTTCGCCTACGGCTCCAACGTGGACGGCTCCGACTGGGCCATCCGCAACGGCTCGGTCCTCGCCACCAACTTCCAGCCCATCACCCCAGGCACGTTCGAGACCTGGAGCGACGCCACCTTCTCGCAGCTCTTCTTCCTGCTCGCCGGCAACAACCGCGGCGACTACGTGATCGGCGGCACGACCGACTCCCCCGACCCGCTCGCCAACGCCGTGATCGTCCTGAACGGTCAGACGGTGCTGGCCCGCGAGAACGACCCCGTGGACGCCGACGGCAACGGCGTCTTCGACGACGGCCTCTTCATCCGCTCCTTCCGCGATGACTACGCCTTCCTCACCGACACCGACCTCTACGTGGTCGTCACGCTCCGCGCCACGCCCACGGCGAAGGGCTGCATCACCCAGGACCCCGACCTGGGCCAGGCCCTCATCCGCATCCCGCTGCCGCCCACCGGCCCGACCTGCGGCACGGCGGACTTCGACGGGGACGGCGACGTCGGCACCGACGCCGACATCGAGGCCTTCTTCTCCTGCCTCGCGGGCAACTGCTGCGACACCTGCCACCCCGGCGGCGCGGACTTCGACGGCGACGGTGATTCCGGCACAGACGCCGACATCGAGGCCTTCTTCCGCGTGCTCTCGGGCGGCAACTGCTGATCGCCGCGCCGCGTCCTGATTGCCTCTCGGGCCGCCGGTTCACGCCGGCGGCCTTTTTCATTTCCACGCGCGTCGATCGTGCCGTGAACGCCGCCTCACCCGCTCTTCATCACACGCTGCACAACCCAACCAATGCTCGGTGCAATGCCCCGCACGCGCCGCGATTCCGTCTGTCCTCCGGGTGACCCTTGGTGGTCCGCGTGCCGGATCTCCGAGGGAGCCGCGAACACACTCTCCCACGCCGTGGGGCTGGTGCTGGCGTTGATCGGTGCCCCGCTGCTGGTCTGGCTGGCCCATCGCATCGGCGACGCGGGGCACGTGGCGGCGTGCGCGGTGTACGGCGCGACGCTCATCATGCAGTACGCCGCGAGCACACGGTACCACTACCACCAGTTCAAGCCGGGCGAGGAGCGCCGCCTGCTGGCAGACCACATCTGCATCTACTTCCTCATCGCGGGAACGTACACCGCGATCTGCATGACCGTGCTGCGCGGGCAGGGAGCCTGGGGGATGCTCGCGGCGGTCTGGGCCCTGGCTCTTCTGGGCTCGGCCTTCAAGATCCGATATGGTCTGCGCTACGAGCGCTTCTCGCTCGCGCTGTACGTCGGCATGGGCTGGATGGCCCTCTTCTCCCTCGGCCCACTGCTGAAGTCAGCCCCCGCGCAGGCGCTCTGGCTCCTGGTCGCGGGCGGGTTCGTCTACACCCTCGGCACGGTGTTTTACGCGCGCGTGTGGATCGGGCGCATTCCATACTCCCACGCCGTCTGGCACACCGCGGTGGTGGCCGGGAGCGTGCTGCATTACTTCGCGATCCGCGAATGTCTGCTCGCCGCGGGGGCGTAAGGCTTCGCGGACAGGCCGAACGCTCACTTGGTCGTGTCGATCTGCGGCGGGTAGAGGAAGGCCAGCGCGTGCTGCATGCGGCGGCGCTGGCCGGGCATGTCCTCCGGCGTGTTGCTGTCCGCGAGCACCAGCAGCCGGTCCGGGCCCATCCCCGCGCCGCGGAGGTTCGCCTGCAGCTCCTTGACCCCAGCCGCGGCGGGGCCCTGGGCGTTCACCCCCGCGAACACGCGCCGCGGCGGCTGAAACTCCTCCACCGTGCCCGGCGTGGGCTCCTGCACGAGCAGCACGCCGATCTCGCCCGCGTGGTGCATCGCCGCGGTGATGGCTGTCCACGCTTCCGCGCCGACGCCGCCGATGCCCGTGGTCTCGGGCCACGCGCGGGCGCGGTAGCTCGCCCGCACCGCGGGAGCGACGGTTGAGAAAATCCAGGAGGCGTACTCGCGCCGGGCCGCCTCGGTCGTCGCCCCGGAGGGCGGAAGCCCCACGATGATGACCGGCTCCATGTTCGCGCGGCTGATCAGCTCCGACGCGACCACGTCCAGCCCCCACACGTTCTCATCAAACAGTCCATCGCCGATGACGAACAGCACCGGGTACGTCACCGTCGCTTGCCCGCTGTAGCCCGGAGGCGTGAAAACCTTGGCCTCCACCGACCCGCCCTTCGGGCCGGTCAGCGGCAGTGCGGCGAGCGTGCCGCGGGGGTACACCGTCCGCGCGGGCTCGGCCTTCGGCGCGGGCTTGGGGGGCTCCGGAGCGGGCGGCTGAGGCGCGGGCGCCGGAGTCGGCTCAGGCTGGGGCTCCGGCGCAGGCTCCGGGGCGGGGGCGGGCGGAAGGGGTCGAGCCCTGCCGTGGGCCAGGTACTCACCGATGGCGTTGGCCCCGCCGGTGTCGCCGGCCCCAGCCCCGATGGGGGGCGCGTTCATCGCCGGGCGGGAGTACTTGATCGCCAGCAGCACCACGCCCAGCAGGACGATGGGCGTGGCGAGGTACATGGTGAGGACGAGGTTGTTCTTCTTGCGCACGGCGAACCCTCCGGGACCCCTGTTGTGGTCTCGGATCATTCACCGCGCCGGCTCAAAAAGCCCGCGTCACTTCGCCTTCGCGTACAGATCCGCGACGAACTTCCAGTTGACCACGTTCCACCACGCGGCGAGGTAGTCCGGGCGGCGGTTCTGATACTTCAGGTAATAGGCGTGCTCCCACACGTCCACCCCCAGGATGGGCGTGCCCTCGCACCCGGCGATCGCCTTGCCCATCAGGGGCGAGTCCTGGTTCGCCGTGGAGCAGACCTCCAGCTTGCCGCCGTTGACCACCAGCCACGCCCAGCCCGAGCCGAAGCGGCCGACGCCCGCCGCGGCGAACTTCTCCTTGAAGGCGTCGAAGGAGCCGAAGGCGGCGTTGATGGCCTCGGCAAGCTCACCGGAGGGCTGGCCGCCGCCGCCCTGCGAGGGCGGGGCCATCATCTGCCAGAAGAGGGAGTGGTTGAGGTGCCCGCCGGCGTTGTTGCGAACCGCGCCGCGCTTGTCCTCGGGCAGCTCGCCCAGGCGACGGACGACCTCCTCGACGGGCAGGTCGGCGAAGGGGGTTCCCTCCAAGGCCTTGTTGGCGTTGGTCACGTAAGCGTTGTGGTGCTTGCCGTGGTGAATCTCCATCGTCTGGGCGTCAATGTGAGGCTCCAGGGCGTTGGCGGGGTAGGGCAGGGGGGGCAGGGAGAAAGGCATAGGACGCTCCTTTGTTCGGAAAGTGGACGGGTGGCTAGCCGTCAGTTCCTAGAAGTGTGCATCGCATGTTGAAAAACGCGCCAGCACTTGGCAGGAAAGCCGATCTGTGGTATGTTGGCCACCCGTGAAGGGCCCACGACGTTGGGTAATGGCCCAGGTCAGGCTATCCGGACCTTCCCCCAGAATCAATCGGCGCTTGAGCAGGTATTTGTAAGGTTCCGCTGAGGATCAGCGGGTGTTGAGCGTCACGGAAGGCGACGGCCACTGGAATCGTTCTAAGGAACGAAACTTTCACGCTCTATTGTCGTATGAAGGGTGTGCGAGCGCGGACGAACCGCCGCCGAGGCCCCTGAAGCGGCCTCGGCCTGGAAGATGAAGGACAGGCGGGCAGAACGTCCGACAGAGAGACACCCGATTCGGCGGCACAGGCCAGGGAACCTTGGAGGTTCTCTTGGGTGAGGATCGGTGCCGGGTCGGCCGGGCGGCAACAACCGCCGAACCGACCGGCGGAGTGAGGCAGGATGGGTTGACGGCAGCAGGAACTGAACGCAAACAAACGCGGTGAAACGCAGAGTTGGAACTGGTCAATAACTGGATGAAACACACAGCGACCGCATGAAATATGCGGCACGCTGAAAAGTCAGGAAGCCGAGTGCGGCGGCGACTCCAACCCCCGCTCGGCAGCGAATCAACGGCTACGAAACACCAATGCCAAGGTCGGCAAGGACAGAAGCGATGCGACAGAGCACCACCAAACGAACCCTGAGCCCCATTGAGCAGGTCCGGCGCCGCAGCCGGATCGGAGGTGGTGCGGACGTTCAGGAGACGAGCCTGCGGGCTTCGGGCAAGGCGGTCAAGCGCCGCCTTTCTCCGGAGGACGAGCGTCTGCTCACCCAGATCATGGCCAGCGAGCAGGACTTCATCGACTCCCCCGTCTTCTACGAGGAGGACGCGGAGCGGAAGATCTACGACGAGGCTCCGGAGATCCAGAAGCCCGACACGAGCTGGTACCACCCTGTGATGGACGACCTGTCCAGCACCCGGAACCGGACCGTCAAGTCGGCCCAGCAGGTCATCCTGACCGGCGCCGAGGAGAAGGTCCTCTTCCACCAGTTCAACTACGCGCGTTATCGGATCTGGAAGCTCCAGCACGAGGTCTGGGCGTCGCCCACGCGCCAGCCCACCCCCGAGCAGGCCGAGGAGATCCTCCGCTGGTACCGGCTCAGCGACCGCATCCGCGAGCAGATCGCGGAGACGAACCTGGCCCTGGTGCTGGCGATGGCCAAGCGGACCCGCATGAGCGAGGTTGACTTCGCCGACCTGGTCAGCGAGGGCAATATGGCTCTGCTCCGCGCCGTGGACAAGTTCGACGCCGGCCGCGGGTACAAGTTCAGCACCTACGCCTGCCGCGCCATCCTCAAGGCCTTCAGCCGTCAGGGCATGAAGCTGAGCAAGTACCGCCAGCGCTTCCCCACGGACTTCGACCCCAAGCTCGAGCGCAGCAACTTCCTTGAGGTCAAGCGCTCGACCTTCGAGAAGGACGCGGCGGAGGAGGTCAAGCGGATCGTCATCGAGAACCGCGCCGACCTCTCCGACGTGGAGCGCACCGTCATCGAGCACCGCTTCGGGCTCGAGAGCGGCGAGCTGGAGAAGCCCATGACTCTGGAGCAGGTGGGCCAGATCATCGGCGTCACCAAGGAGCGCGTCCGCCAGATCCAGAACAAGGCCATGGAGAAGATCCGGCTGCAGCTCGAGGCTCACTTCCTCGGCAACCGCGAGGCGCTCGAGGAGCAGCAGGCGGTTCTGGAGCAGGGCGGCTCCGTCAAGACCTCCGGCAACGTCGCCTCCACCATGGCGAGCAAGATGCTCGCTTCCATGTCCCTCAACTGATCCCCGAGCCCCAAGGCTCGGTCCAGGCGACAGGCCCGGTCATCACGACCGGGCCTTTTTTTTCGCGCCCGCCGCGGCATGGAACGGGCGACGTCGGGGCCCCTCCCCCAGGCGCAACCGAGCCGCGCCACGGACCTACGATCCCGGCTCAGTCGCCCCTCCTCTTGGACTGGGGCGGCGCCCCTTTGGAGAGCTCCTTTGAAGAAGTCGCTGCTGCTCGTGCTGGCCGCCGGCCTGCTGACCGCCCTCCCCGTCGCGAACGCCCAGCCTCGTCAGGGCGAGCGCATCGTCGTGAAGACGGCGGACGACCTGCCGCGGCACACGTACAAGATCGAGGGCAAGCCCTCCGAGTTCGTCACTTCCGACGCCCCCTTCCGGGCGTTCGTCGCCCAGGTCAAGGCCGACGTGGAGGCGGACCTTGCGAAGTACGAGATCAACGACCCCACGACGCTGCAGAGCTATTACAACCTGCTGCTCGCCGCGGCTCTGATCGAAGGCCGCGACGCCGACGTCCTGGGGCTGGTCGAGAAGATCCGCGACCTGGAGACCAAGGAGAGCAAGAAGCTGACGACGGGCCTGGTCGCGCGGGCGATGATCGCGGCGAAGACGTCCGCGGGGAGCGACGAAGCCGCCTTCAACAAGGCGTTCAAGAACGAGCTGGAGAGCCTCGTGAAGGCCCTGCCCTGGGAGGTGGTCCGCGAGGCCATCACGCAGGCCAAGGGCCGCGCGGAGATGGTCACCCCCGAGCTTGTGATCGGCAGCATCAAGGGCGGCCTGGACCCGGTGGTGGACCAGAGCGGCGGCGTGCTGAGCAACGACCTGGCCTGGTCGCTCATCAGCGCCCGCGCCGGGCTCGACCGCCTCATCCCCCTCAACCCGCTGGTGGCGGAGGTCTACGGCGGAGTCATCAAGAGCAACGAAGTGCCGGTGAAGGACGTCTGGACGCCCCGCCTGGTCACGCTCTCGCCCCAGGACCCCGGCCACCCGGTCGTCGTGGCGATCTGGGACTCGGGCGTGGACACCAGCCTCTTTGAGGACCGGCTCTGGAAGAACAGCGCCGAGATCGTCAACGGCAAGGACGACGACGGCAACGGCTTCGTCGATGACGTCCACGGCATCGCCTTCGACCTCCTGAGCTACCCCACCCCCGAACTGCTCCACCCGCTGGACGAGATGAAGTCCGACCCGGAGCTGGTGATCTCGCACACCAAGGGGCTGATGGACCTGCAGGCCAACGTGGACAGCCCCGAGGCCTCCGCCCTCCGCGCCTACGTTCGCTCGCTGAAGGCCGACGACGTCACCCCCTTCTACGAGGACCTCAGCCTCTTCGGCAACTACGCCCACGGCACGCACGTCGCGGGCATCGCGGCGGAGGGCAACCCCTTCATCCGCCTGCTGACCGTCCGGATCACCTTCGACTTCCGGACCATCCCCACCGAGGCCCCGAGCATCGAGAAGGCCGAGCGTGAGGCCCAGGCGGTCCGCGAGAGCGTGGCGTACATGCGCCGCGCAGGGGTCCGCGTCTGCAACATGAGCTGGGGCGGCTCCCGCAAGGACATCGAGAACGAGCTGGAGCGCAAGGGCATCGGCGCCAGCGCCGAGGAGCGGGCCGAGCTCTCCCGCCGCATCTTCAAGATCGGTCGCGACGCCCTGGAAGAGGCGATGCGCTCCGCGCCGGAGATCCTCTTCGTCGCCGCGGCTGGCAACAGCGACAACGACAACCAGTTCAGCGAGCTGATCCCCTCCGGCCTCGACGTGCCGAACATGATCACCATCGGGGCGGTGGACCAGGGGGGCAAGCCCACCGGGTTCACCACCTTCGGCAAGAACGTGACCCTCTACGCCAACGGCTTCGAGGTGAACAGCACGATCCCCGGCGGCCGGAAGATGAAGTTCTCCGGCACGTCCATGGCCGCGCCGAACACGGCGAACCTCGCGGCCAAGCTCCTGGCGCTGCGGCCCGAGCTGACGACCGAGGAGGTGGTGGAGCTGATCCGGCGCGGGGCGGAGCCCATGGAGGGCTACGAGGGCCGCTACGTGATCAACCCCCGCAAGTCTCTGGACCTGCTCAAGGGTTTCTGAACGAGGGGAGACGGCGGGCCCGGGGCCCCTACCATCGGGGACGCCGTGGGCCGCGGGGCCGGAAGCGGTGGGAGTAGGATGCCCGTTCGTTGAAGGAGTGCGTGCATGCGGATTGACGTGGTGGGCAAGAACCTGGAGGTGACCGACGCCATCCGGCAGTATGCCGAGACGAAGGCGGAGCGGCTCACCAAGTACTTGGACCTTGTCCAGCAGATCACGGTCACGCTCACCGGAGCGACGAACCACGGCAGCGGCGAGTTCGGTGTGGAAATCGTGGTGGACGTGGAGAAGCACGACGACTTCATTTCCCGCGTCCAGGACAAGGACCTCTACGCCGGCATCGACCGTGCGTTGGAGAAGAGCGAGCGGCAGCTGCGCGACTTCAAGGAAGTGCTCAAGCAGAGCAAGCATTGAGCGGCGGGGGCCGCGCACCCCCGGCCCGAGGAGTCAGGGTCTTGGTGAAGCTGACGGAGATCGTGAACGAACAAGCCATCATCCCGGTGCTCAAGGCCACCGATCGTGATGGCGTGATTCTCGAGCTCGTGGACGCGCTGGTGGCGAGCGGGGCGGCTCCGGCCGAAATCCGCGACGAGCTGGCGACGCGTGTGCTGGAGCGTGAGAAGCGCGGTTCCACGGGCTTCGGTCGCGGCGTGGCGGTCCCCCACGTCAAGAGCCGCGGCGTGACCAAGATGGCGGCGGCGATCGGTCTTTCCCCCCGCGGGGTGGACTTCAACGCCCTGGACAAGCAGCCCGTGTATTCCATCGTCCTGCTCCTGAGCCCGGAGGACAAGCCCGAAGAGCACCTCCAGGCGATGGAGGTGATCTTCAAGAACCTGAGCAAGGACACGTTCCGGCGCTTCCTGCGCCAGGCCGGCTCCGTCGCCGAGGTCCGCACGCTCCTGGAAGAGGCGGACGGCCAGCACCTCGCGGGCTGACGCCACAAGAGGCACCTTTTGTCGGACACTTGCACCGTCAAGGTCACTATCGTCAACCGGCTGGGCCTTCACGCCCGCCCGGCGATGACCTTTGTTGACCTTGCCAGCACCTTCGCCTGCGAAGTGCGCGTCCGCAAGGCCGACACCGAGGTGGACGGCAAGTCCATCATGCAGATGATGATGCTCGCCGCGAGCAAAGGCAGCGAGCTGGAGATCACCGCCAAAGGCGCCGACGCCGAGAAGGCCTGCGCCGCCCTCAAGGCGCTCGTGGACAGCGGCTTCGAGGAAGAGTGAAGCCCAAGCCGGACCTTCCGGCCGGTGACACGCCCGCCCCAGCCGGTGAACTCACCCGGACGCCCGCAAGAACCCGGTTATTGCTCATTCACACACGCGCTCCAACCCCTGGCGTGATTTAGCTTTGGGGCATGGAAGCCAACCAGGAAAGCAGGGAGGCACAGGGGTACGACCCCGGTCGCTCGGGCCACGCCGACACCTACGAAAGCCCCATCGACTCCGGCCCCGGACGCGAAGCGCAGGGCCGGGATTCCTCCCGCGGCGTCGTCCAAAGCGGCAAGCAAGCCGCGCGTCAGGCCGTGCAGGAGAGCAAGCACGCCGCCCGCGAGATCGGCCAGGAAGTCAAACAGCAGGCCAGGGAGGCCGTTCAGGAACTCCGCGGCTCCGCCGACGACTACCTCTCGCAGGGTGCTGACGCGCTGAGCGGGCAGATCGGCACCATCTCCCGCGCGCTGCGCTCCGCCGCGGAGGAAATCCGCCGATCGCAGCAGGGCGAGCGCTTCGGGAGCATCACGGACTCCCTGGCCGGAGGCCTCGATTCCGCGGCCGGATACCTGCGCGACCATCGCCCCGGCGACCTCGTTCGCTCGGTGGAGAACTTCGCTCGGCGCGAGCCGGTGCTCTTCCTCGGAGGATGCCTCGCGGTGGGCGTGCTCGCGGCTCGCTTCTTCAAGGCGTCGAAGGGCTCGAAGAACATCGACGATCGCCCGCGCGACTCGATGGGCAACCTCGGCCCCTCCGGCCCGATGGACGAGACGATCCCCCACGGCCCGCTGCAGCGCAGCGGCCTGGGCTACGGGGCCTCGCCGGTGGACATCGCGCCCACCCCGCCAGACATGCCGCCCAATTTCGGAGGAGGTGTGTGATGCCGGAGGACCTGCACGACAAGTCAACCTCCACGCCCGATGGCGCCTCGTGCCCCATCGACAGCGCGCCCGGCGCCGCGGCGCAGGGCCGGGCCGTGCGAGAAGAAGACAGCACGCGCCCCGCACCCGACCGCGGATCGGCCCGCTTTCAGGCCTCCGCGCAGGCCTTTGCACGCAATCGGCCCGTCTCCGACCTCTTCCGGGAGCTGACGCGCGACGTGAGCACGCTCGTGCGTCAGGAAGCGGCGCTGGCGAAGGCGGAGATGCGCGAGAAGATGGCGGTGTACTCCCGCAACGGGGCGATCGTCGGCGTCGGCGCGGTCCTGGCGCTGGGAGGGTTGCTGCTGCTGCTCGGCGCGCTCTCCGCGGGCCTTGCCGCGTGGATGGACGCCTCCGGTATGGACCCCAACGTCTACTCGTGGCTCGCGCCGCTGATCGTGGGCGTGGTGACGGTGACGGTCGCGGCGATCCTGATCAACCGGAGCATCAACCGAATCAAGAGCGAAAGCCCCACGCCCGAAAAGACCGCGCAGTCTCTCCGTGAAGCCGGCGAGTGGATGAAGGAGAAGATCTCATGACCCGCGACGACCGCGACGCCTGCCGACGCTCCTCCGACGAGATCAAGCACGACATCGACCGCACGCTGGCCTCCATGGACCAGACCGTCACCCAGCTCCAGGGCCGGATGAGCCTCCGCGGCATCGTCGGAGAGATCACCGGCGGCATCGCGGAGCACGGCGGCGCGACGGAGTTCGCCGGAAAGGTCCCCGGACGTGTGTGGGACGCCGCCAGAAACAACCCCATCCCCGCCGCTCTCATCGGCCTTGGCGTGGCGTGGCTCATCTCCGATCAGATCGGCTCGCGGGGCAGGCACGCCAGGCACGAGACCTATGAGGTCGGACGCGGGCGGGACAGCGACTGGCTCAGCCTCGGGGCCGAGTACATCCCCGACGGCGGCGAAGCCGCGGGACGCGGCGGGGAAGGCCGCGGGCGAGGCCGCCGCGTCGCCGAAGAAATTGGCGAGCGTGCCGGGGAAGTGCGCGCGCGAGCGGCGGGCGCGGTGGAATCGGTGCGTGGGCGCCTCTCCGACGTCTCTCAGTCTGCACGCGAGCGGGTCGGCTACCTGCGCGAACGCGCGGAGGACATGACGCACGTGGCACGCGAAAAGCTGCACGACGTCAGCGACGCCGTGCAGACCCGCGCGACGCACCTCAAGCACCAGACCGAGGACCTGTACGAGGAAGCCCCGCTCGCCTTCGGAGCCGCGGCGATGGCTCTGGGCCTCATGGGCGGACTGCTCGTCCCCACGACGCGGAAGGAAGAGGAGCTGATGGGCGAGGCGAGCGGGCGCTTCAAGGAGAAGGCCCGTGAGCTCGGGGAATCAGCCCTCCACCAGGGGGCCGAGATGGCCCAGGCGGTCAAGCAGGAAGTTGTCGGCGAGGGCGACCTCCACATCGTGGACAAGGCCAAGGAAGTCGTCCGCACCGTCATCGGTGCAGGACGCGAACAGGTGAAGCAGAAGGTCGAATCCCTCGCCCCCGGCCGCACGGACCAGCCGCGGCAAGGCAGTTGGCCGAATGAGGAGCCGAACGCAGGCCAGGACGTCGGCGGGCACGTGAACCCTGATTAGAGACGTTGGCGCAATGCCACGCCGCCCGTCCAGCGAAAAGGCTGAACGGCACGGCGTGGCTGCGTGCGGGGGTACGAAGTCATGTCCTGCACGGGGCCGGTCCTTGCACAAACCGGGGCACAAACCTGATAGCTTGCGCACTAGCCCGCCCTGCCCGCCCCCTCGCCCGCCGGAGGTCCTGTGATGGTGGAGTGGAAGCGCGTCCTGCGGTCCTCATCCTCGGAGCGGTTCCTGGCGATGCGCAACGGGCATGACGCCGCGGCGGTGGACCTGCATTACCTCGCCGACGGCACAGTGGCGGGCACAGTTATTCTGCTGGTAGACGGCGGCCTCACCGAGCATGACGCACCCGCGCTGCTGGAATCCCTCGACCATGACTTTCTTCCCGGCGTGGACCAGGGCAGTGGGTCGCTCATGTTCACGGTGGTGATGGGCCGGCTGGTGGGCAACTTCGAGGACAGCATGAAGCCCGTGTAAGTGCCTCGGTGGTTGCGGCGGCTTCAGCAGCGGTTCATCCCGCGCCGACAGCCTTCGGCATGACCAGACGCAAGGAACGCGACTCTGCTCCCGACCTGGGAACGGGCGACCGGCAGGGCAAGCGCGGCGTCATCCCACTGCTCAAGTCCTCGGTATCGGCGTTCTTCAAGAACAACTCGCTGACGCTCGCCGCGTCGCTTTCGTATTACACGATCTTCTCGCTCACGCCCCTGCTGCTCATCATGCTCGCGATCGTGGGCCGGCTCTTCGGCGACACGCAGGCCAGGGCCGCGATCGTGAACAAGCTCTCAGCGGCGATGGGCGAAAAAGCGGGCGCGCTGATCGATGACATGCTCCGCAACGCGGCGGAGCCCCGCAGCGGCATCATCGGGATGGTGGTCGGCTTCGTGATTCTCTTCATTGGGGCCACGGGCCTCTTCGCGCAGCTCAAGGGCGCCCTGAACCAGGTGTGGAACGTGCGGCCCCGCCCCGGCGGGGCCGTGGGCCGGCTCCTGCGTACGCGGCTCGTCGGCTTCGGGCTTGTGCTCTTCATGGGGCTGATGATGATCGTGCTGCTGGGGGCGAGCGCCTTCGTCGCCGGCGCGGCCGAACGCATCCAGGCGGCCATCGCCATTCCCCCGGTCGTGATCCACGCCTTGGACATCCTGGTTTCGATGGGCATCATCGCCGCGCTGCTTGCGGTGGTGTACCGCTTCCTCCCCGACGCCCGGATCGCGTGGAAGGATGCGTGGGTAGGCGCCGGGCTCACCGCCCTGCTGCTGGCTTTAGGCAAGGTGGGGCTGGGCATTTACCTCGGTCGATCGGGCACGGCGAACGTCTACGGAGCCGCGGGGTCGCTGGCGGTGGCGCTCATCTGGATCTACTACACCTCGGCGATCCTGCTGCTGGGCGCCGAGATGACGCAGTGCTACGCGGAGATGTACGGGCGGAGGATCGTGCCCGCGCCGTGGGCCCAGCGCACCGACGAAGCCGAACGCCGCGCCGCCCAGGTCGAGCCCCAGAAGCCCTGGCAGAAGCGATTCAAGGACGACGGACGCACCCGCCAGGACATCGCCGACGAATACCGCGGCAGACCGAATCGCACGCGCACCGAACGCGGCACATAGCAACGCTCACCCGCTCAGCTCCGCCCATCGCTCGTACAGCGCGGCGACCTTCGCCTGGGCCTCGCCCAGTTCTGTGTAAAGCTGCTGCAACTTCCGGTGGTCCGACATCACGCTCGGATCGTTGACCGCCGCCTCCAGCCGTTTGACCTCCGCCTCGGCCTGCTCGATGGCCGGCTCGATCTGCTCCAGCTCGCGCTGCTCCTTGTACGTGAGCTTGCGCCGCGCGGGCTGCGAGGGCGGAGCAGGCGGCGGCGCCGGCTTCTCCGCTACGGTCTTTGCCTTTTCCCGCTCCGCGGCTTGCTCCTGGGCATCTTCCCACTGCTCGTAACTGGCGTAGTACTTTGCGTTGCCGCGCCCGTCCAGCGCCAGCAGATGCGTCGCCAGCCTCGCCAGCATGGCGCGATCGTGCGTCACCAGGATCAGCGCTCCGGGGAACTCCTCCAGCGACTCTTCCAGCACCTCGAGCGTGGCGATGTCCAGATCGTTGGTGGGTTCGTCGAGGATCAGCACGTCCGCGGGCTCGAGCATGAGGCGTGCGATGTGCACCCGCGCCTGCTCGCCGCCGCTGAGCGCCCGGATCGGAGACTTGAGCTGCTCGGGCGTAAAGAGGAACATCGACGCCCACGTGTTCACGTGCAGCACTCGCCCGCGATACACCACCGAATCGGCGGGGCTCAGCGTATCGCGCAGCGTCTTGCCGGGGTCCAGCTCCGTGCGATGCTGCGAGAACGTCACCACGCGCAGATTGTCCGCGCGCCGGATCGTCCCCGGCGCGGGCACGCCGCTCGGGTAGTTGGCCTCCGCCGCGGCACGCACCGCCTCCGGCGATGGCGGGTCGCTTTCCAGCTCGCCCGTCAGCACCTTGATGAGCGTGCTCTTGCCGCTGCCGTTGGGGCCCATCAACCCCAGCTTGTGGCCGGGGCTGAGCACCACCGTCAGATCGCGGAAGAGCGTCCGACCGCCGAGCGTCTTGCTGATCGCCCTCGCATCCAGCAGCTTCTGCGTCTTGCGGTCCGTGCCCGTGAAGTCCACCGCCGCGGCACGCGCGGGGGCATTCCTCGCCCGCAGCTCAGCCAGCTCTTCCATCCGCTCGTGCGCGGCGTCGATCCGGCTCTTGCTCTTGGTGCGCCGGGCCTTGGCCCCGCGGCTGAGCCAGCGAATGTCCTCGCGCACCACGTTCGCCAGCGCCTGCTCCTGCCGCGCCTGACCTTCCAGAAACTCCTGCTTGCGACGGAGAAACTCCGTGTAGTTCCCGTGGACTCCGAAGGAGCCCTCCGGATAAGCCCGCGAAAGCTCCACGATCCGCGTCGCGGTGTTCTCGAGGAAGGCCCGGTCGTGCGTCACCGCGATCCACGCGAAAGGCGCGCCTTCCAGAATCTCCTCCAGCCAGCGGATCCCCTCCACGTCGAGGTGGTTGGTGGGCTCGTCCAGCAGCAGCAGGTCCGGCTCCTTCGCCAGCTCGCGGACGATCGCCAGACGCTTGCGCTGCCCGCCGGAGAGGCGAGACGTCGGCACGTGCAGAAAGTCCTCGCCCAGCCCCAGCTCTTCAAAGCCCAGCCGCCGCAGCGTCACTTCCGCGTGCAGCTCGCGCTCATGATCGTCGTGAACATGCGGCAGGGTCAGCCCCGCCAGCCCCCCCACTACCACCGAAAGCACGGTCGAGCCCTCGGGGAAGGCGTCCGACTGCGGGACATACGCCGCGCGCAGCCCCCGCCGCAGCGCCACCGACCCCGCATCCGCCGTCTCCAGGCCGGCGAGCAGCTTCAGCAGCGTGGACTTTCCGCTCCCGTTCGGTCCGATCAGCGCCAGCCGTTCGCGCTCCTGCACCACCAGGCTGATGCCCGAAAAGAGCGTGCGGTGCCCGAAGGTCTTGGCGAGGTCTTGAGCGGTCAGAACAGGCGGCATGGGGCCAGCACTGTACGAGCGCAGGTGCTTGGGGCTGACCCACTTCCCGCCCGACGCCCGTTGACCCATCCGCGAAGGGCTCCGGGGCCCGGGGCGTGATGTATGCTGAACTCGAGGAGGCATCCCCATGTCCACCGCCGCCAAGTCGCCCGTCCCATCCCTCCGGCTCTATGAACACGACGCCGAGAGCGTGCTGGGGAGCGACCAGTTCCCCGACCGGGTCACCCTCCTGCCAGGCGAAGGGGGCAAGGTCGTCCCCAAGGAGCGCATCCGCATCCTCTGGGGCCAGGACATGCTCCGCGACATCGTGGACGGCCGCTACCGCACCGTCATCTGCGGCGTCAACGACGAGGACAACTCCCACGGCATCATCGCCCAGCTCGTCGAGCTGATGGCCACCAGCCAGTGGTCCAGCAAGGCGATCACCAGCTACGCCAAGATGTTCCAGGAGAGCGTCGGCATCCACGCCGCGAGCGACCGCGAGCCCTACGTCCTCAAGTTCGACCTTGACTCCATCCTCATCCTGGCCATCCTCCGCCCCAAGGGGAAGGACCACTTCACCCTCGACGACCTCTCCCGCGGCTTCCACACGGTCGCCAAGATGCTCGACGGCCGACGTGACCGCTGGCCCGCCGCGACGGTCAGCTTCCTCAACGCCAAGGCCAACCGCCTCGTCGGCCCCGATGGACGGGAGCCTTCCTTTGAAACCGTCCTGCGCACCATGTTCGAGGCCGGATTCCGAGGCGACGTCTACGCCGCCCCCGTCATGTGGCGCTTCGGGCACGTGGGCGTCTTCCCCAGCTACCCCTTCCCCGAAAGCCTGGAGCGCATGCGCGGCGGCAGTTCATAAGCCCACCGCGCCCGCACAATCGCCAGCCGCTCCTAAGTTCTGATTTCTCCGGAACATCCGGCCAAACAACTCCGCACCTCTGGGCGCGGAATATGCCCCCTTGGGGGTGGGCATGGTTGTTGGGATCGCGTATGGTTTGCCCTCAATGCACAACGTACCGCTCCTGACGACGATCGCCGCCGCCTTCGCCGCCGCTTGGGTGCTCGGCCTAGTCACGCAGAAACTCCGCCTCAGCCCCATCGTGGGCTATCTGCTCGCGGGCATCGCCATCGGCCCGTACACGCCGGGATACGTGGGCGACGTCAACCTCGCATCCCAGCTCGCGGAGGTGGGCGTCATCCTGCTGATGTTCGGCGTCGGCCTGCACTTCCACATCAAGGACCTGCTGGCCGTCAAGGGCATCGCGGTGCCGGGGGCGGTGGTGCAGAGCCTCTGCGCAACCGTCGCGGCGATCGCGGTGTTCCACTACGTCTTCGACTGGCCGCTGCGAACGGGCATGGTGGTCGGCATGGCGATGTCGGTCGCCAGCACGGTGGTGCTGCTGCGGGTGCTGATGGACCGGCACATGCTTAACTCCGCGCCCGGCCACGCCGCGGTCGGCTGGCTCATCGTTGAGGACATCTTCACCGTCCTGGCGCTGGTGCTGGTGCCGATGATCGCGACGTTCGGCGGCGGCGTGGAGCTTCCCCCGACGGAGACGGTGCAGCAGGCCACCCCGGCGCTTCAGGAACTCGCCCCCGACGCGAGCACCCTGGAACGCGCCCGCCACGCCTTCGAGGTTGCCCGCCTCGCACTCCAGGAAGCGCTGGCCGAGGAGAGCAAGTCCCACGCCGCGGCCGCCCCCGCGGGCTGGCAGGCCGTGGTGTGGGCCATCGGCAAGCTGGTGGCGCTGGTCGCGGTGGTGCTGCTGGCAGGCTCGAAGATCGTGCCCTGGATCCTGATCCAGGTGGCCCGCCTGCGCTCGCGCGAGCTGTTCACACTAACCGTGCTGGTGCTGAGCGTGGCGATCGCGGTGGGCAGCGCCGTCTTCTTCGGGGCCAGCGTGGCCCTCGGCGCCTTTCTCGCGGGCATGGTCGTGGCGCAGTCGCCGGTGAGCCACCAGGCCGCGGCGGACGCTCTCCCGATGCGGGACGCCTTCTCCGTGCTCTTCTTTGTGGCGGTGGGGATGCTCTTTGATCCCCGCTTCCTCACCGAGCAGCCGCTCATGACCGCCACGGGCCTGGCCATCGTGCTGCTGGTCAAGCCCATCACGGCGTTGGCGGTGGTGGCGGTGCTGGGGTACCCGGTGAGGACGGGCCTGACGGTGGCCCTCGCCCTCTCGCAGATCGGCGAGTTCAGCTTCATCCTCTCGCAGGTGTCGCGTGAGCACGGGCTGATGCCCGACAACGGCCACAACCTGCTGGTGGCGTGCGCCATCATCTCCATCACCCTCAACCCGCTGATCTTCGGGCGGCTGGACGCGATCGAACGGTGGCTGAAGCGTCACCCGCGCCTGTGGAACATCCTCAACGCCCGCGCCCAGAAGCGCATCGACGAGGTGAACCGCACCGCGAAGAAGCTGACCGACGACCAGCCGGAGAAGCCCCTCGCGGTGATCGTCGGCTACGGCCCCGTGGGCCGCCTGGTCGACGCCCTCCTCCGCGACAGCGGCATGGAGACCTGCGTCATCGAGATGAACATGGACACGGTGCAGAGCCTGCACCGACAGGGCCGGCGCGCCATCTACGGCGACGCGGGCCTGCGCGATGTGCTCATCCAGGCGGGCATCGAGCGCGCCGTCCACCTCATCGTCACCCTGCCCCACAGCAGCGAGCGCGCCGCCCTCGTGATGCTCGCCAAGGACATCAACCCCAACCTCGAGATCACCGTCCGCGCCCGCTACCTCCGCGAGATCGAGGAGCTCAAGCACGCCGGCGCCACCAAGTCGATCTTCGAGGAGGGCGAGGCGGGCATCGCCCTGGCGCGCCACGTCATGGAGCGCCGCAACGTGGACAAGGAAACCATCGAAAAGCTGCTCAGCGCCGTGCGCAAGCTCTGGGGCATCCGTCCCTGAACCCCCTCCCCCTGATGGACACGCCTCCCATCCACCCCGGCGTCCGCATCGGGCACGTCCACCTCAAGGTCGCCGACCTCGAACGCGCCCTCGCTTTCTATCGCGACGTGCTGGGCTTCGAGCTGACGCAGCGCTTCGGCCCCCAGGCCGCGTTCCTCAGCGCCGGCGGCTATCACCATCACATCGGGCTCAACACCTGGGAAAGCCGCGGCGGGTCGCCCCCGCCCCCCGGCACCACCGGGCTCTATCACGTCGCCATTCTCTACCCCACGCGCGCCCTGCTCGCCGACGCCCTCCGCCGTCTGATGCGCGCGGGCATCGAGCTGGACGGCGCCGCGGACCACGGCGTGAGCGAAGCCCTCTACCTCCACGACCCCGACCATAACGGCATCGAGCTCTACTGGGACCGCCCCCAGGCTCTCTGGCCTCGCGACGCATCGGGCAACATCGCCATGTACACCCGCCCGCTGGACCTGCAATCGCTGCTGCGCGAAGGAGAGCCGGTCTGAGGTACATCGCCGTCGATCTGGGCGACCGCCGCACCGGGCTCGCCACCGGCGACTCGATCACGCGCATCGTCTCGCCCCTGGAAGTGCTCGAAGTCCCGATGGCGACGCGCGACGGCGAGGCGCTCCTCGACGCCATCGTCGCGCAGATCGAGAACATGGTCGGCAAGCACGAGCGCTGCGAGCTGGTCGTCGGCCTGCCCATCAACATGGACGGCACCGAGGGCAAGCCCGCCGCGAAGGTGCGATCTTTCGGCGAGCGTCTCGCCCGGCGCACCGGACGCACCATCCACTATCAGGATGAGCGACTCACCAGCGCCGAGGCGGACTGGTCCATGGCCCGCTCCGGCATGACGCACAAGGAAAAGAAGCAGAAGCGCGACGCCCTCGCCGCCGCGGCGATCCTCCGCGACTTCTTCGCTTCGCTCCCGCCCTCAAGCTGATTCATCCACGCTGCACCCTCACACCCTGGGTTTGTGCGCAAAGTGCCGGATGAAGGCGTGCTTTCCCGCCCCGTCCCTTCCGCACCGCCCCCCGGCCCGGTATGGTCCACCCTCCATGCCGCAATCGGACGCCCCAACACCGCCGCCGCCGGACCTGCCCCGCACCATCGGGCCGCTGGGAGCTCTGGGCATTATGCTCGGCGTCACGATCGGCAGCGGCATCTTCCGCACGCCCTCGGACATCGCCCAACACATCCACAGCCCCCTCCTCACCGTCGGTGCGTGGGTGCTGGGCGGGCTGCTTTCCCTCTTCGGGGCGCTGACCTACACCGAGCTGAACGTCCTCTTTCCCCGCTCCGGCGGGCTGTACAACTACCTCTACCACGGCTTCAGGCGGCCGCTCGCGTTCGTCTTCGGATGGACGTACATGCTCATCTCCAAGCCCTTCGCCGCCGCGGCGATCACCAGCATCTTCGCCGAGTACCTGCACCTCAACCGGCACGTCACGTCGCTGCTCATCGACCGCTTCGGCTTCAGCCCCGACTTCCGCACCGACCTGCCCGAGCCCATCGCCGTCTGCATTCTCCTGATCTTTCTGACGGCGCTGAACGTCCGAGGCATGCGCCTCGGCGCCGGCGCGGGTGTCGTCATCACCGCCATCAAGGTGCTGGCGCTGCTGGCGATCTGCGCGCTGGCGGTGCTGCTGCCCGGCGGCTCGATGGAGAACCTCGCCTCCTCCGGCAAGCCCGCGCCGCTCTTCAGCGCCATCGTGCCCGTCATGGCCTCGGTTCTGTGGACCTACGACGGCTGGTCCGACGTGGGCTCCGTCGCGGGCGAGGTGCGCCGCCCGCAGCGATCCCTGCCCCTCGTCTACCTGACCGGCACACTGCTGGTGATCGGGCTCTACGTTTGCGTGAACATTGCGTACCTCTACGTGCTGCCCGCGGAGAAGGTCGCGGCGAGCGACGCCGTGGCCTGGGACTTCATGACCGCGCTGCTGGGGCCCACAGGCGGCACGCTGCTGACGATCGCGGTGCTGATCTCGACGCTTGGGGCTACCCACGCCTCGATCATCACCGGGGCCCGCGTCACCTTCGCCCAGGCCCGCGACGGCCTGCTCTTTGAATCGCTGGGCCGCATTCACCCGCGCTACGACACGCCGCACGTCTCGCTGTGGACGCAGTGCGCCCTCTCCTGCGTCGCCGTGCTCTTCCTGCGCGACTTCGCAGCTCTCGCCGGCGGCTTCGTGTTCACCATCTGGATCTTCTACGGCCTCGCCGCGGCGGCGGTCATCATCCTCCGCGTTCGCCGGCCCGACCTGGAACGCCCCTACCGCACCCCCGGCTACCCCGTCATCCCCGCGCTCTTCATCCTCGCGGCGTTCATCATGACCGCGCTGGCCGTCCACGCCTCGCCGCGGAGCACGCTGCCCTGGCTGGGCGTGCTCGCCGCGGGATATCCCACCTACCTCGTGTGGGAGCGCCTGCGTCTCCACCGCCGACGCGCCGCGGACCGATACACCAACCCATGATCGTTCATCTCGACGGCAAGCTCCTGCCCGCCGACGCCGCCCGCGTCAGCGTCTTCGACCGCGGCTTTCTCTTCGGCGACGGCATCTACGAAGGCCTGCGCGCCTTCGACGGGCACGTCGCCGCCATCGACCGGCACATCGAACGCATGCGGCAGGGCTTGCGTGAGGCAGACATTCCCTGGGACGCCGCGAAGCTCACCCCCCTCACCCGTGAACTCCTCGACGCCAACCGCCTCTCCGACGCCTTCATCTACTGGCACGTCACCCGCGGCACGCCCAACCCCGACGACCCCGTCCGCACCCGTAGACCCGCGAGCCCCCTCTCCCCCACCATCTTCGGGTTCTGCACCCCCACCCCTCCGCTCGACGCTTACCTGCCCCCGAACCCGCCCCCTTCCAAGACCGCCGTGGTCATGGAAGACACCCGCTGGCTCCGCGGCCACATCAAGGCCATCAGCCTCATGGGGAGCGTCCTGAACACCCTCGAGTCCATCCGCGCCGGGGCGGACGACGCCGTGCTTGTGCGGAACGGGCTGCTCGCGGAAACCACCTCGGCAAACGTGCTGATCGCCACCGCACGGCCCGGCGGCCTCACCATCGCCACACCCAGTCTTTCGAGCGTGCCCATCCTCGCCGGCGTCACCCGCGACCTGCTGCTGCACGAAGCGGCCCGCCAGGGAATCGCCATCGAGGACCGCCCCGTGCGTGCATCGGAGCTGAACGAGGCGAGCGAAGTCATCGCCGTGGGAACGCTGACGATGATCACGAGCATTACGCGCCTGGGCGAGCGCGTCCTGTGCGACGGCCGTCCGGGGCCGGTGGCACACCGGCTCCTGGCGCTGCTCGTGGATGCGATCCGGCGCGACCGGGGGCGGTTACGTCACTCACCGGCACGCGCGGGAAAGAGCCCGCCTTCGCCAAGGCCTCGAACGCCGCCTTGACGCTCGCAGGCGCCCATGCTCGCACGCCGCGCTAAGCCCGGTCACCCCAACCTCCTACGGCCCAGACCTGCGATCGCCTCGCCGCCGACCCAATGAGCCAGCTCCGCTTTCCCGGAGAAACCCATTGCCATGCCGGGCCGGGGCTGTAGGCTGGCGGCTCTCGGTGACAGTCAACCATTCAAGGAGACAGCATCATGAAGTACGTGCCGTGCGTTGCGTTGGTGCTCGCCGCGTCCACTGTCGCGGCACACGCGGATGAAGAGCTGTACCGCCAGAACCCTGTCGCCAACGTGGGCGGCATCTCCTCGCAGGACGCCCGCAACCCTGGCGGTTTGGGATGGTTCTCCGAGGTCTCGGACAACTTCACGGTGAGCGGCCCGGTGACGATCACGCAGGTGCAGTTCTGGGGCGGCTATGTTCAGCCGGAGCCCGGGAACACCGAGGGCTTCATGATCCGCTTCTACACCGACGCAGGAAACCAGGTCGGCGACCTGATCTCCACGCAGGACGTGATGACCTTCACGGAGGTGCCCGACTTCACAAACACCCTCGGCGCCCGCTTCCACACGACCTGCGACCTCAACGAGCCCGTCACCCTGCCCGCCGCGGGACAGTACTGGCTGAGCGTCGTGGCGATCCTCCCCCGCGGCGGGAGCTCCATCGAGCCGCAATGGGGCTGGGTGAACGCCACCACCCTCACGCCACCGCCCGTGCGTCAGATCTTCTTCGGCTCCGTCGTTCCAACGTCCAACGACGTGGCCTTCGTGCTCGTCGGCTCCTCCGGCCCCTCGTGCGCTACGTCGGACTTCGACGGAGACGGCGACGCGGGCACCGACCAGGACATCGAGGCTTTCTTTTCCTGCCTCGCGGGCATCTGCTGCCCCACCTGCTGGCACCTGGGCGCCGACTTCGACGCCGACGGCGATGCCGGAACCGACGCGGACATCGAGGCCTTCTTCCGCGTGCTGGCGGGCGGGGAGTGCTGATCCCGCCCGACAAGCAGACCACACGCTTTGAATGCCGCGCCGCCCGACTCTTCAATCGGGCGGCGTTTTTACTTCCGCGCCGGGGCGAGACGAGACACAGAAGACGGGGGGCAAAAACGAAAAAGGGCTCCTCAAGGAGTTACCTTGGAGGAGCCCAAACGTCGGCGATGACCTACTTTCCCGCAGTGCAGTATCATCGGCAGCGCTGGCTTAACTGCTGTGTTCGGGATGGGAACAGGTGTTTCCCAGCGCTCATGTTCACCGACAAACCAAGCGACTCGCCTTTCGGCGGATCGCCCAGTAGCCCGCCTTGAGGGGCGGGGGGAACCGGGACGGATGAACAGAAGAAGCGTTGAAGTGCAGCGTGCAAAGGTGAGGTGCTGAGGAACCGGCCGCACGGGAAGAACCCGCGGCGGCTGGTTGGTGTGACCAAGCTTCGACCGTTAGTACCGCTCGGCTAAAGACATTTCTGTCCGTGCACCCGCGGCCTATCAACCTGGTGGTCTACCAGGGGTCTCTCGTCTTGCGACTAGCAAGCCTTATCTTGAGGGGGGCTTCCCACTTAGATGCTTTCAGCGGTTATCCCTGCCGTACGTAGCTACCCAGCGGTGCACCTAGCGGTGCAACTGGATCACCAGGGGTACGTCCAACCCAATCCTCTCGTACTAAGGTTGACTCCTCTCAAGCTTGCAACGCCCACAGCAGATAGGGACCGACCTGGCTCACGCCGGTCTGAACCCAGCTCGCGTACCACTTTAATGGGCGAACAGCCCAACCCTTGGGACCGCCTTCAGCCCCAGGATGTGATGAGCCGACATCGAGGTGCCAAACCGCGCCGCCGCTATGGACGCTCGGGCGCGATCAGCCTGTTATCCCCGGGGTACCTTTTATCCGTTGAGCTACGACCCTTCCACACGGGATCGCAGGATCACTAGAGCCCTCTTTCGAGACTGCTCGACCCGTCGGTCTCGCAGTAAATCCGGCTTATGCTCTTACACTCGAAACACGGTTTCCATCCGTGCTGAGCCGAACTTTGCGCTCCTCCGTTACCTTTTTGGAGGAGACCGCCCCAGTCAAACTACCCGGCACCCACTGTCCTCTGCCCGGATTCACGGGAATCAGAGTTAGGCCACAAACTTACACAGGGTGGTATTTCACCGGTGGCTCTTGCTGGGCCGGAACCCAGCCGTCAAAGCCTCCCACCTATGCTACGCAGCGTATGCTCGTGGCCAATAGGGACCTATAGTGAAGGTCCACGGGGTCTTTCCGTCTTGCTGCGGGTAGGCGGCATCTTCACCGCCACTACTATTTCACCGAGTCGGTCGTGGAGACAGTGATCCAGTGATTACGCTATTCATGCGCGTCGGAACTTACCCGACAAGGAATTTCGCTACCTTAGGACCGTCATAGTTACGGCCGCCATTCACCGGTGCTTCGATTGCGAGCTTCTCTTGCGATGACCCGCTCTCTTGACATTCCGGCATCGGGCAAGCGTCACTCTGTATACGTCGACTTACGTCTTGGCACAGAGCTGTGTTTTTGATAAACAGTTCCCAGATCCTTTTCTCTGCGCCCTGCCTTGCGGCGAGGGCCCCCTTATCCCGAAGTTACGGGGTCAATTTGCCTAGTTCCTTCACGACCGTTCTCTCGCGCGCCTTAGGCTATTCGCCACATCCACCTGTGTCAGTTTTGGTACGGGCTTATTGTGCAGGCTTTTCTAGGAACCCCGCCACCCCACATCGGCCTCAAGGGCCTGGGCATCTGACAGCCCCGTGGAGCTTTAAGATCCGTCCTCTGCACTGGCTCAGGAATATTAACCTGATGTCCATCGACTACGCCTTTCGGCCTTGCCTTAGGTCCCGGCTAACCCTGGGCGGA
>CALJIV010000014.1 GCA_937974035.1 uncultured Phycisphaerales bacterium | reverse complement strand
CTTGGGGTGACGCGAAGGGCGCGAAGAAGCACGGAAGGAGTTTGGAGCAGAAAGAACTCGGAGCGCTTGAAGGATGAGATTGGGGCATGGGGTTGATGACTCCCTTCACCCCTCACCGTCTCACGCCGCCCCGCCCCCCGCCGCCCCGCCGCCCGTTCTCTCGCTCGTTGCCCCGCTGTTCCGTTGTCTCGTGGTCCCCCTGCGACGCTGCATCGGTGCCGCTCGCCCTCTCGATTTCCCTCGCGCCTTCGCGCTCTTCGCGCGACACCGGTAGACTGCCGCCGCATGAAACCGCGGCTCATTCACGTGCTGGTCGGCGCCCTGGCGATGTTCGGGACGGTCGCCGTCGGCCAGGAAGACCCTCGCATCGACGCCTCGGGGCGGCTGATCGCCACCTGGCCCAAGGACCGGCTCTTCGACCATGAGCACATGCGGCTGGAGCTGCGCTTCCCCGACATGGGGCGGGCGGTCCTGGAAGGGGTGCAGACCCTCACCATCAGGCCCATCGGGCGGGCCCGCGCCGCCATCGAGCTGGACTGCGACGGCCCCGTCGCGGCCGAGGTGATGCTCAACGGCGCGGCGTGCTCCTTCGTGCAGGAGGGCAAGAAGCTGCTGATCCGCTTCCCCGCGGAGCTTGCCAGGGGGGCGACGGGGAGGCTGACGATCCGCTATTCCCTGGACTACTCCCGCCAGAAGGGGCAGGGGCTGACCTACTCCCCCGGCAAGCCCGACGCCGAGAGCCTCACCGCCCAGTTCCCGCAGGTCCACGCCCAGGGGCAGGCGGAGTCCAACAGCCGGTGGTTTCCCTGCCTGGATCACCCCTTCGAGCGGCTCACCTCGGAGCTGATCGTTCACGTGGAGCAGGGGTACGAGGTCATCTCTAACGGGCGACTCATCTCCCGCGCGCCCTCGGACGCCCCAGGGATGACGCGGTGGCACTGGCTCCAGGACAAGCCCCACGCGGCGTACTTGGTGACGCTGGTGATCGGGAAGCTGGCGCGGGTGGATCTTGAGGGGCTGGACTCGGTGCGGCCGGGGCTGCCGATGCCGGTGTTCACGCCCCACGGCACGGAGGAGAACGTCGCGACGGTCTTCGCGAGCACCCCCCGGATGGTGGCCTTCTTCGAGGAGAGGTTCGGGGTGCCGTACCCGTGGGACCAGTACGCCCAGTGCATCGTCCGCGACTTTGCCGCGGGGGGGATGGAGAACACCTCCTGCACCCTGCTGCTGCTGGGGGCGAGCCGCGCGACGCAGCCGGGTCAGATGGACGACCTGATCGCGCACGAGCTGGCCCACCAGTGGTTCGGCGACCTGGTGACGTGCAGGTCGTGGGATCACCTCTGGCTGCAGGAGGGGTGGGCGACCTTCTCCGAGGCGCTGTGGCAGGAGCACCTGGCCGCGCCGAAGGGAGAGGCCCGCGCCAAAGCCGCGTACATGCGCACGATCCTGGGCAACTTCCGCGGCCAGCGCACGCGCAACCGCGGCAGCGCCCCGGGCGCTCCCCCGATCGTCAGCAACCGCTTCACCGACCCGGAGCGCGTCTTCCGCAAGGCGGACGACCCCTACGCCAAGGGCGCGATCATTCTGCACATGCTCCGGCAGCGGCTGGGGGACGAGGTCTTCTTCCGCGGGACGAAGCTTTACCTGGAGCGCTTCGCGTACCGGAACGTGGAGACCGACGACTTCCGGCGCGTGATGGAGGAGGTCTCGGGGCGGAGCCTGGAGCGGTTCTTCACGCAGTGGTGCCTGCGGCCCGGCCTGCCGCGGCTGAAGGTCGAGCAGGCGTGGGACGAGGAAAGCTCCACGCTGACGGTCTCGGTGGAGCAGACGCAGAAGATCGATTACCTGAACCCGGCGTACGCCTTCACGCTCCCCGTGCTCGTGAAGCTGGGGGAGGAGGAGACGCGGTGGATGCACGTGGAGGTGGATTCGCGCACGGCGACGGGCACGATGAAGCTGCCCTCGAAGCCCACGCAGGTGAGCGTGGACCCGGACCTGACGGTGCTCGCCGCGGTGCGGGTGGAAAAGCCGCTGTCGATGTGGATCGATGAGGCTTTGCACGGGCCGACGCTGCTGGCCCGCCTGCGCGCGGTCGAGCACCTGGCGCAGAGCGGAGAGAACGCGGCGATTCTGGCGGCCGTGATCGACGAGGGCGACCCGCTGCTGATCGAGGCGGCGGGCGTGGAAGTGGCTCAGCAGGCGGAGTGAGGCGGAGGGGTTTTGATGCGTTTGATACGTGATCGGCGGAAGTGGCGGGGGGGTTGTGCGGCGGGGGCGGCGCTGGCTCTGTTCGCCGGCGCGGCTCTGGCGGGCGGGGGGTACGAGGCGTGCATGGAGGCGCGCACGGGGCTCCTGCCGGCGATGGCGAGCCCCGGCTTCGACGCCGAAACGGGCCGCGACCTGCAGAACTACCCGCCCGACCGCGTCGCGGACCTTCAGCACATGCGGCTGGAGATCTTCATCGCGGACATGAACACGCCCTCGTTCACCGCCTCGCAGACGCTGCGCTTCGAGCCCATCGGCACGCCGCTGGAGGTGCTGACGCTCGACGCGCGCGGCATGGCGATCACGAGCGTGGCGATGGAGGGGCACGAGACCCGCTTCTCGCACGACGGGCAGAAGCTGACCGTGACCTTCGTGCCCGCCGTGCCCGTCGGCGCGAGCGGCGAGCTGCTGATCGACTACAGGGTGGAGAACCCGCCGCTGGGGCTGATCTGGACGCCCGAGTCCCCCGCGTGGCCGGGCCGGCCGGCGCAGCTGCACACGCAGGGGCAGCCCGAGACCAACAGCTTCTGGTTCCCCTGCCGCGACTTTCCCAACGAGCGGCTGACGACGGAGCTGATCGTGACGGTGCCCGCGGGGTATCTGGTGAGCAGCAACGGCTACCTGGCGGAGCACAGGCGAGAGATCATCACCGTCGAGTCCCGCGCGGGCACGCGGCAGATGAAGCCCTACGACCGCTTCCACTGGGTGCAGGAGGCGCCGCACGTGGCGTACCTCGTCTCGCTGGTGGTGGGCAAGTTCGACGTGGTGGACGTGGGCACGCCGCGCCTGCCGATGCCGGTCTACGCGCCCGTGGGGCGCGGGGCGGAGGTGCCCGCGACCTTCGGCCGCACCCGCGAGATGGTGGCGCTCTTCGAGCGCCTGACGGGGCAGCCCTACCCCTGGGCGCGGTACGCGCAGGTTCTGGTCCACAACTTCGGGGCCGGGGGCATGGAGAACACCAGCGCCACCACGCTCTACGACGAGTGCCTGCTGCGCCCCGAGGCGCTGCTGGACCACGACAGCGAGGGGCTCATCAGCCACGAGCTGGCGCACCAGTGGTTCGGCGACCTGGTGACGTGCAACTCCTGGGAGCACATCTGGCTCAACGAGGGGCTCGCGACCTACTTCACCTGGCTGTGGTTCGAGCACCGCGACGGCGCGGAGCGGTACGCGCGGGAGGTCATCGCGGGCTTCGACTCGGTGATCTGGGCGGACCGCGGCGAAGCCCCCGACGCGGCGGGCATGGTCAGCAAGCGGTACGAGCACCCGTGGGACGTCTTCCGCAGGCCCGCGAACCCCTACAGCAAGGGCGCTTCGGTGCTCCACATGCTGCGCTGCCGCCTGGGCGACGAGGTCTTCTTCGAGGGCGTGCGGCTCTTCCTGGAGCGCCGCAGGATGCAGACGGCGGAGACATCCGACCTGCGGACGGCCCTGGAAGCCGTCTCGGGCGAGTCGCTGGAGCAGTTCTTCGCGCAGTGGACCGAGCGGCCCGGCATTCCGCGCCTCAGGGTGCGGCCGGAGTGGGACGCGCGGCGGAAGGTGCTGAGCATCACCGCCGAGCAGACGCAGCGCGTGGACGGCGACAACCCCGCCTTCGAGTTCTCCGTCCCCGTGGCGGTGGGCACGAGCGGCGGGTTCGAGGCGCACAGGCTGGTGGTGGAGGGACGCACCGCGAAGCTCGAAGTGCCGCTGGAGTCGCCCCCGGCCTTCGTGTGCGTGGACCCCGGCGGCAGCGTGCTGGCGGAGTGGATGGTTCAGCAGAGCGACGAGGCGTGGCTGCGGCAGCTTTCGGCGGGGCTGGGCGTCGGCCCGATGGTGCAGGCGTGCCGCGGCATCGGCGCGGGGGCCGGCCCCTTGACGACCGCGGCGAAGGAGAGGCTGCGCAGGACCGCCGACGACCGATCGCTCCCGGTGTTCGTGCGGCGCGAGGCGGTGCGGGCGCTGGCCGCGCGGCAGGCGGTGCTGGACGTGCGCGCGCTGGCCTCCGCCGCCGTGGACGCGTGGGAGATGCGCATCGCCACCAGCGAGGCCCTGGCGCAACTCGTTGATGCCCCCGAGATGGCCCGCGGCACGGCTCTGCGCGAGGGGGCGGAGCGCTTCCTCGCCGAGCGCGCGAGAAAGGACCGCAGCATCCGCGCCCGCGCCGCGGCGGTGCGGGCGCTGGCCTCCTTCGCGGGCGAAGAGGCGCAGGCCGTCATCCTCGAAAGCCTGAAGGTGGATTCGCAGGCGGACACGCTGCGCACCGCGGCGCTGGACGCGCTGGCCGCCCTGGGCGACCGGGCCCCGGCGCAGGCGCTGCGGATCGCGGCGGGGTACACCGCGCCGGGGTACGACCCGCGCACGAGGGCCGTCGCCGCGACGGCGGTCGCCAGGCTGAAGCACCAGGACGGCGATCTGGCCTTGCGCACGCTCCTGAAGATGCTCGAGGAGCCGGAGCTGCGCACGCAGATCGGGGCGGGCAACGCCCTCGCGGAGCTGAAGGATCCCCGCGCTCTTGAGCCGCTGGAAAGGCTGCTCGAGTCGGCGCCGGGCGAGGAGCACCGGCACCTCTACCGGCAGTGGCTGAATCGGATCAGGGAGTGACCGCCGCGCGGTCGAGGAAGCGGCGCACGAAGGCCTCGTACTGCTCGGGCGTGTCGATCCCCAGCGAGCGGCAGGGGACGATCGCCACGCCGATGGCGCAGCCGTGCTCCAGCACGCGGAGCTGCTCCAGCATCTCGCACTGCTCCAGGGGAGTGGGGGGGAGGCTGGCGTAGCGGCGCAGGAAGGCGACCGTGTAGCAGTAGATCCCCACGTGCCTCAGGGGCGGGACGTGCAGCCCTCCCGCGCGGGGGTGGGGGATCAGGGAGCGCGAGAAGTACAGCGCCGTGTTGTCGGGGCGCAGCGCCACCTTCACGATGTTGGGGTTGGCGGGGTCTTCGCCTTCCTGGAAGGGAGAGGCGACCGTCGCGACCTCGCAGTTCCCCGCGCGCAGGCGGTCCACCGCGGCGTCGATGACCTCGGGCTCGATCTCGGGCTCATCCCCCTGCACGTTCACGACCACGGCCTCGTCCGCCAGCCCCAGCAGCTCCGCGGCCTCGGCGAGGCGGCTGGTGCCGTTGGGGTGGTCGCTCCCTGTCAGGACGCACTCGCCGCCCGCGCGGGTGACGGCCCCGGCGATTTTTTCGTCATCCGCCGCGACCACGACGCGGCCGATGGACCCGGCCCGCCGCGCGTTCTCCAGCACGTGGACGATGAGGGGCGTGCCGGTGCGGTCCAGCAGCATCTTGCCCGGCAGGCGGGTGCTGGCGAGACGCGCGGGGATGAGGGCGACGGCGCGGTCCACGGGGCGTTGGGGTCAGGAGGAGGCCTTGGCGCGCAGCTCCGCCAGCAGCTTCTTGATGGCGTCGCGGCGGGTGCGGATGTCCTTGAAGGTGATGGACTGCACGGCGATGGAGGAGGCGATCTTGTCCGCCTCTTCCACGCACGCCAGCTCCCGGCTCTCGATCCCCTTCTGCTCCAGCGCCACCATCAGCCAGTAGCGCATCTCCAGGCCCATCTCCGGGGCCATGTCCTTGACCTCGATGCCGCGGCGGAAGGTCTCGACCGCCTCGTCGTTCCAGTTGATCTTGAGGAAGGACTGCCCCAGGTAGAGCAGGGAGACGGCCCGGTTCTTGGGGTCCTGCTGGCTCTCCTGGAAGAGCTCGACGGCCTCGTTGTACCGGCCCGCGGTGAAGTAGCGCTTGCCCAGCTCGAACTTGCGCGCCAGGTCGGTGGGGTACGCCTCGACGCGGAGCCTGTACTCCTCCAGCTCCAGGTTGAGCAGCGTCTCCTGCTCGTGGGCGAGCATGCGCTCGACGCGCTCCTTCTCCGCCTCGGGGGCGCGCTCGAGCATCTGCGCCAGGTCGTTGACGCGGCGCCGCGCCTGGCGGATGCGGATGTCCCCCGCCTGCTCGCGGAAGCGGAACTGCTTGGTGCTCGCGAAGGCGTCCATGAAGAGCTTGTGGGCGCGCTCCTCGTCCTGGGGGCGGCCGCGCTCCAGCAGTAGCTTGCCGAGCTTGTCGATCGTGGGCAGGTCCGTGGGCCGCCGGAGGTACTCCTCCTTCGCCGCGGCGAGGAGGCGGTCGATCGTCTCCTCGGTCTTGACGATGCGGTCGCTCTCCTCCAGCAGCCTCTGCTTGTCCGCGTCGCGGATGTTCTGGCGGAAGCCCCCGGCCTCCCCGGTCTTCTCGTACCCGCCGCGGTTCATCGTCGCCTGGGCGGCGAGGGTGCGGATGTGCGCTCCCAGCTGCGAGTCGGTGGGGTCGAGCTTGTAAGCCTGCTCGGCGGCGATGATCGCCTTGTCGTACGCGCCGACGGCCTGAAAGCTCTCCATGCACTTGATGATGTGGTCCTTCCTCGGCTTGGACTGCCGCAGCGCGGTGGCGAAGGCGCGCTCGCCGATCCACACCGCCGGCTCCGCCAGCCCCAGCTTGGCGCACGCCTCGAAGGCGCGCACCGCCAGCGGGGCCTCGTTGGGCTTCAGCGCCCACTCCAGGATCGCCAGCAGGAAGCGATCCACGTCCGACTTGCCCGAGACGCTCCTGACGGTGTCCTTGTCGATCCCCTTCTTGCTGGAGGGGTCGTTGAGGAACTTGGGGACGGCGGCGAAGAACCCCTGGAGGCCCACCATGCTCCCAGGGTCCCACTTCAGGCCGTCGAGCCAGAGCCGGATCGCGTACTGGTACTGCCCCGTGTCCTCGACGGTGCGGGCACGCTCGAAGAACTTGGTCGCCTTCTCGGGCGAGAAGACCACGGGGGTCTTGTCGCCGCTCTCTCCGCCGCTGTCTTTCTTGAGACCGAATAACGCCAACGCTCGTTCCTTGTCCTTGGCTCCACCGAACTCAAGCGCCGCCCGGCCCCGCGCCCGGAGGGGCGCAGGGGGGGAGCGCGGGGCGGATTCTAGGAGAACTCGCCCGCGGCCGCGCCCCGGGGGGTTGAGGGGGCGGAGAGGGGGAAAACGCGCCGAACCCCCCTTCGCCCAACATACGATGGGGCGATGACGGTCGATCCCTCCACTTTGCGCCTCCGCACCTACCCCGACCCCGTGCTCCGCCGCAAGGCCGAGCCCATCCCCGAGGTCACCGACGAGGTGCGGGAGGTGGCCAGGGCGATGCTCCGGATCATGGTCGAGAGCGAAGGGATCGGCCTGGCCGCCCCGCAGGTGGGGCTGAGCTGGCGTCTGTTCGTGGTGGACGTTCCCGAGAACGAGCGCCGCAAAGCCGAGGGAGAGCTGCCCACCGCCACCAGGGGGCCCGTCGTCTACATCAACCCCGTCCTCACCCTCCGCGGCCCGGTGGAGCCCGCAGAGGAGGGGTGCCTCAGCCTCCCCGACATCCGCGGCGAAGTTTTGAGGCCCCCGGTCGTGACGATCACCGCCCTGGACCTGGAGGGCAAGCCCTTCACGCAGACCGCCACGGGGCTGCTGGCGCGCTGCTGGCAGCACGAGAACGACCACCTCGACGGGGTGCTCATCATCGACAGGATGACCCCCCCTTCGCGCCTCAGGAACCGCGCGATGGTCCGGGCGCTGGAGCGGGAGGAGAGATAGCGCTCCGGCGCGGCTCGCGGGAGCGCCCGGGAATGGCATGAGCGCGCGGGGGAGGGAAGCCCGGCGGCCCGAGCCGCGCATGCGATCACATGCTCTTTCCGTGCGATCACAGACGCGCTTCCGTTGATGATCGGCGCGGCTTTGCTGGCGATCGGCGCGGCGGCGCTCATCGGCGGCGCGGCTCCGTCGATCGCTTTTCCGGCAAAGGCGATCACATTTCCCCAAAGAGTGATCACAGCGCGCCTCCCGTGCGATCACACGTCCCGCACGAGCGATCAACGGAGCCGCAAAGGAGATCAACGGCGCCGAAAAAGTGATCAACGGCGCCGCAAAAGTGATCAACGGAGCCGCGCCGTTGATGACATTTTCCGCTCGTGCAGCGATCTTCTCGGGCCACGGAGCCGGGGGGGCGGCCCGTAACTCCCCTCGAGGGGCGTTTTTCTCGGCCCCCGCTTCCCGTCGCCTCCGCGCTGCTCCGAGAAGTGTGGAGGTCTGGTAACCTTCGCCCGGCATGGACGCGAACGGCGCTTTGAACCCTTCCGCGATGGACCTGCTCTTCTTCGGGTCGGGGGCCTTCGGGCTGCCCACGCTCAGGGCGCTGGCGGGGCGGCACCGCCTCCGCGCGATCATCACCCAGCCCGACCGCCCCGCGGGGAGAGGCTCCCGCCTCACGCCCACCCCCATCGCCGAGTACGCCCGGGAGCACCTGCCGCAGGTCCCCATCCTCAAGCCGGAGAACGTCAACGCGCCCCAGGTCGCGGCGGAGATTCAGGCGTTCAAGGCGCAGGCCGCGGTCGTCATCGCCTTCGGCCAGAAGCTCTCCCCCCAGGTGCTCCCCCCCGAGGCGGAGGAAGAGGAGGGGGGCGGGGGCGGGGCGGTGAGAAGCCGCGCGATCAACCTGCACGCCTCCCTGCTGCCCCGGTGGCGCGGGGCCGCGCCGATCCACGCCGCGATCCTCGCGGGGGACAGAGAGACCGGGAACTCCGTCATCACCATCGCCCCGCGCATGGACGCGGGGCTGATCCTGGCGCAGTCGCGCCTGCCCATCGACCCCCTCATCACCGCCGGCGAGCTGCACGACAGGCTCGCGGAGGAGGGGCCCGCGCTCGTGCTGGAGGTGCTGGAGCGCATGCGCGCGGGCGTGCTCACGGGCACGGTCCAGGACGAGGCGCTCGTCACCAGGGCCGCGAAGCTGCACAAGAGGGACGGCTTCGTGGACTTTGCCCAGGGGGCGGAGGCGTGCCGCCGCCGCGTCCATGGCCTGACTCCCTGGCCGGGGGTGACGGCGGCCTTCCGGGGCGAGCCCCTGAAGCTGCTGCGCGTGCGCGCGGTGGAGCGCGCGCACAGCGCCGCGCCGGGGACGCTCATCGACGCCGCGGCGGGGCTCGTCGCCTGCGGCGCGGGGGAGAGGGCCGACGCCCTGCAGCTTCTGGAGGTGCAGCCCGCCGGCGGCAGGAAGATGACGTGGGAGCAGTTCGCTCCGGGCCGCAGGCCCGCCGAGGGGGAGGTGATCGCGGGAGGAGTTCCGCCGTGCTGACCCTCTGGGACCTCCTCAAGCCCGTGCGGAAGCTCATCACGCCGGCGGAGCCCGCGCCGGTGGAGCGGCGG
>CALJIV010000013.1 GCA_937974035.1 uncultured Phycisphaerales bacterium | reverse complement strand
TGCCCCCCGTAGGACTCGAACCTACGACCCGCTGATTAAGAGTCAGCTGCTCTACCAACTGAGCTAGGGAGGCCCATTCCCCTTCTCCCGGGAGCCGTTTCCGGCCCCGTGAGTCGAGGAGTGCGTAGTTTACCGGGCTCTTGCCGCGGGTCCAGTGGCGGCGGGCGCGGATTGACACGGCCCATCCATTCACCTACCGTTACCACTCGGAATTCCGGGCCGGATCAACGCCGGTTTCCGAGGGTTTTACAGGCATTTGATCGCCGTGGACCGTGACCCGGCCTGGCGGGAGTTCTTTCCATGCAACCTACCCATCGAGTCAGTCCTGGTCGTACCCGCCGCCGCCGCAGCCACCACGCCCTTAAGCCCATCACCCCGTCGGTGTGCCCGCTGACCGGCATGGCCAAGCTGCACCACCGGGCTGCAAAGGACTCGGGGTACGTGCGGGCGGGCCTTCAGATCAAGGTGCCCAAGCTGGGCATCGGCGTCGCCAAGTCGTGAGCCGTCTGCGCGGCTGGTAGACTCCCGGCGCGCTGTTGGCGCGTCCTTTCTGCAATTCACTCATGCACCGCACTCACTCCAGCGAACGGCCCGCCGACAAACCTGTTCGTGTGGCCGTGGACATCATGGGCGGCGACCACGCGCCCGACGCCATCCTCAAGGGATGCATCATGGCGCTGGACGATCTCCCCCCGGGGGATCAGATCGTCCTCGTCGGCCCCGCCTCGCTCATCCGTGAGGTGCTCACCGAACGCGGCATCAGCGACTCCGACCCGCGCATCGAGATCGTTGACTGCTCCGAAGTCATCGACATGGGCGAGTCCGCGGTCGAGGCCGTCAAGACCAAGACCGATTCCTCCATCGTCCGCATGTCCGAGCTGGGCTCGCTGCGTCACCCGCGCCACTGCGACGTGGTGCTCTCCGCGGGCAACACCGGCGCCTGCGTCGCCGCGGCTTCGCTCTGCATGCGGCGTCTGCGGCACGTCATCCGTCCCGGCATCGCCGTCACCGTCCCGGTCTTCCACGGCCCGGTGGTGCTGACCGACGCGGGGGCCAACCCCCAGCCCAAGCCCGAGCACCTCTGGCAGTACGCCATCATGGCGGACATCTACGCCCGCCACGTGCACAAGATCGAGAACCCCCGCGTCGCCCTGATGAACATCGGCAGCGAGGAAGCCAAGGGCACCGGGCTCATCAAGCAGACCCGCGACCTGCTCAAGGCCACGCCGGGCCTCAACTACATCGGGTACATCGAGGGCCGCGACTTCTTCGACGGCGCCGCCGATGTGGTCGTCACCGACGGGCTGGTGGGCAACACGCTGCTGAAGGCGGCGGAGGGCATGGCCAAGAGCCTCTTCAAGGCCATCGCCGCGGAGATCATGCTCCAGGACCCCGGCCTGATGATGAAGTTCGAGCCGGTGGTGAAGGCGATCTACGCCAAGAACGACTACCACGAGTACGGCGGCGCTCCGCTGCTGGGCGTCAACGGCGGCTGCTTCATCGCCCACGGCAGCAGCGAGGCCCGCACCATCCGGGCCGCCATCCGCAACTGCCGGACGTACATCCGCAACCACGTGAACGAGGCCATCGTCCATCGCCTCGCCGAGATCGAGAAGGTGATGCCCCGCTCACAGGTCGTCAAGCCCGACCCCGTAGACGAGGGCGTGAAGGTATGACCGCAGGCCGCGTCGGGGTCCGAATCGCGGGTACAGGGTCTCAGCTCCCCAGCCGCGTCCTCAGCAACGCCGACCTCGAGCGGCTCATGGACACCAACGACGAGTGGATCGTCCAGCGGACGGGCATACGCGAGCGTCGCATCATCGACAAGCAGGCCGGGGAGTGCACCTCCACGCTCAGCACCGCCGCGGTCCGCAAGGCTCTCGCCGCCGCACGCATGGAGGCGAGCGAGCTCGACCTGATCGTCTGCGCCACCATGACGCCCGAGATGCCCTGCCCCGCCACCGCGTGCCTGGTGTCGGAGCGGATCGGGGCCGGGAACGCGGGGGCGATGGACCTCAACGCCGCGTGCAGCGGGTTTGTCTTCGGCCTCAATCTCTGCCACGACCTCATCCGCGCGGGCTCGTACCGCAACATCGCCCTGATCGGTGCGGACACGCTCAGCAGGCACATGAACTACTGCACCGCGGGGCGAGCCACCGCGATCATCTTCGGCGACGCCGCGGGCGCGGTCATCCTTCGGGCTACCGATGACTCTTCCCTCGGGCTGATCGCCCAGGCGATGCACGCCGACGGCCGCGGCTGGAAGGACATCTACATCCCCTACGAGGATCGAGACTTCCCTCCCGGCGTCACCCCCGACCCGAGCCTCAAGACCTACGTGCAGATGAACGGCGCCGCGGTGTTCAAGTTCGCCGTGGGCACTTTCTCCAACCTCATCGCGGAGACGCTGGACAAGGGCGGCGTCACGCCTGAGCAGGTGGACATGTACGTCTGCCACCAGAGCAACGCCCGCATCCTGCAGAGCGCCCGCGAGCGGTTCGGCATCCCGCCCGAGAAGCTGTACGTGAACATCGACCGGGTGGGCAACACCGTCGCGGCCTCCGTCCCGCTCTGCCTCGACGAGCTGATGCAGCAGGGCCGCATCCGTCCCGGCATGAAGGTCATGTTCGTCGCTTTCGGCGGCGGGCTCACCTGGGGCAGCAGCCTGTGGCAGCTCTGACGCGCCCGCTATGCTCTGACCCATGCCCGGCGTCTCGCTCGACGCGGTAACCAAGTCCTACGACGGCGTGCATAACGCGGTCGATCGCGTTTCGCTGGACGTGCAGCCCGGCGAGCTGGTCGTGCTCGTCGGCCCATCCGGCAGCGGCAAGACGACGCTGCTGCGCCTCATCGCGGGTCTGGAAAAGCCCACCGAAGGCACCATCGCCATCAACGGCCGCATCGTCAACGCCGTCCCGCCGCACGAACGCGACGTGGCGATGGTCTTCCAGAATCACGCCCTTTATCCCCACCTGAGCGTCCGCGCCAATCTCGCCTTCCCGCTCCGCATGCGCGGCACGGACCGCGCCGAGATCGACCGGCGCGTCCACGCCGCGGCACAGGCCGTCGGCATTGATGAACTGCTCGACCGTCCGCCCCGTGCGCTTTCCGGCGGCCAGCGACAGCGGGTAGCCCTCGCCCGCGCCCTGGTGCGAGATGCCCGCGTCGTGCTGCTGGACGAGCCCCTTTCCAATCTTGATGAGCGGCTCAGGGCCCAGGTCCGCGCGGAGATCAAGTCCCTCCACATGCGCTCCCGCTCCACGATGGTCTACGTCACCCACGACCAGCAGGAAGCGATGAGCCTCGCGCAGCGTCTGATCGTCATCTCCGGCGGGCGCATCCGGCAGGTCGGCAGCCCGCTCGAGGTCTTCCGACGCCCCGCGGACCGCTTCGTGGCCGGGTTCCTGGGCGCGCCGCCCATGAACTTTCTCGAAGGGCGGCTGGTGTTCGTGGCAGGAGGCATGCTCTTCGAAGAAGGTTCCACCGATCCCGACGGGCGCGCATACCGCGTGCGCGTCTGCGATCGGCACGTGGACGTCCTTTCCAAGTACGTCGGCCGTCCCATCGTGCTGGGGCTGCGGCCCCAGTCTCTGCGCGAGGTCGCGCCAATCCTTCCCAGTGAGCAGGCCCCGGTGTGGCACGCGTGGAAAGTGCCGGTCAGCCTGGTCGAGCCCTTGGGCGAGGTGATGGATATTCACTGCTCAACCGGGCGACACTCCCTCCGGGCCCGTGTTCCGGCGCACGCCGGGCTCGCGCCGGGGGGCGTCGCGGTCATCATCCCCAACATGGAGGATGCGTACTGGTTCGAACCGGGTGAGTACGGGCGTAACCTGCTGGCCCAGGAGTCCATGTGAACCAGCAGAATCGATTTTCTCAGTTCCCGTCATCACTCGCGAGCCAGAGCCGGACCGAGCGGTTCGGCGAGGTGCCGGTGCTGCTCTGTCACCCGGACTGGGCCACGCCCGCGCCGACCGTGCTCTGGATGCACGGCCGCACCGCGAACAAAGAGCTCGACCCCGGCCGCTATCTCCGCTGGATCCGCGCCGGCATCGCCGCGTGCTCCATCGACCTGCCCGCCCACGGCGAGCGGGCCGACCCGGAGCGTCAGGGCCCGCAGCACACGCTTGAGAACATCGCTCTCGCCGTCGAAGAGATCGACCGTGTCGTCGAGCACCTCGCCGATCCGAAGTGGGGGGGCGTCTTCGATCTCGACCGCCTCGCCATCGGCGGGATGTCGATGGGAGGCATGATCACACTGCGGCGGCTCTGCGACCCGCACCCTTTCAAGGCCGCGGCTGTGGAGGGCACCACCGGCGACCTCGCCGCGCTGTACGCGGGTCACTCGTCGGAAGTCGAATCGCGCGATCCCCGCTGGATCGCGCCCCATGACCCGGAGCAGGTCGCGGCTGTCAACCCCGCGGAGCGTCTCGACGGCTGGCGGCCGATCCCGCTGCTCGCCCTGCACAGCGAGGCGGACGAGGTAGTCCCCGTCGCCGTCATGCGCTCGTTCATCGAGCGCCTGCGTCGGCGCTACGAGGAAGTGGGAGCCGACCCCGGGCTCATCCGATTCCACACGTGGCCGCAGACCGGGGCTCCCCAGGAACATATCGGCTTCGGGCGCGTCAGCAACGACGCCAAGAACATGCAGACCGACTTTCTGAAAGCCGCGCTCGGATAGGGGCACAACGGGCGCGATCCCGCTAACCTCTCCCGCCAATGTCCGATTCGGTCTCTCCAACTCCTTCAACGCCCGCGGCGTCTCCGAACGCCCCTACACCGGCGCAGCTCGCCGCGCGGGCCGTATGGCGCATGCCCGGGGCACGGCTCTCGGTGGCGATCCTCATCGCCATCAACCTGATCAACTACATCGACCGCTACGTGCTCTCGGCCATCGAGCTGAATGTCCGGGCCGCCTTCTTCGCTCCCGACGACCCCAACGCAAAGGGGCAGATGGGGCTGCTCGCCACCGCCTTCCTCGTGACCTACATGCTCGCCGCTCCGCTCTTCGGGTGGATGGGCGACCGCATGAAGCGGTGGACGATCATCGGCATCGGCGTGCTGCTCTGGTCCCTGGCGACGGGGGCCTGCGGCCTGGCATCGTCCTTCACCATGCTGCTCATCTGCCGCGTGCTGGTCGGCGTGGGTGAGGCCGCCTGGGGGCCTGTTGCTCCCACGATCATCGCCGACATGTTCCCGATCGAGAAACGCGGCAGCGTTCTCGCCTGGTTCAACGTCGCGCTCCCGGTGGGCAGCGCCCTGGGCTACGTCATCGGCGGTCAGATCAACCACCTGATGGACGGCTTCGACGGGCGCGAGGGGTGGCGCTGGGCCTTCCTGGTCGTCGTGCCTCCTGGGCTGCTGTTGGGCCTGTGGTCGTTCTTCAGGAAAGACCCGCCGCGGGGAGCCTCCGAGAAGCAGGCCACGACTCATCGCTTCCGCATTCAGGACGTGTTGCTGCTGTTCCGCATTCCTTCTTACCTGTACAACCTTGGCGGCATGACGCTCATGACCTTCGCAGTGGGCGGCATGTCCTTCTGGATGCCGACGTACATCCACGAGTTCCGGATGGGCGGCGAGGCGGGGGAGGCCGGCGCGGCTCAGCTCGCCCGCATCAACCTCATCTTCGGTGCAATCACGGTCTTCACCGGCCTGGCGGGCACCATCTTCGGCGGCTATCTGGGCGACTGGCTCCGGTCGCGTGTCGATGGCGCGTACCTCAAGCTCTCCGGTTGGGCGATGATGTCCGCGTTCCCCTTCTTCCTCCTGGTGCTCTACGCGCCCTTCCCATTCGCCTGGGTGGCGATGGGCATCTGCCTCTTCCTCGCCTTCATGAACACCGGCCCGACGAACACGGTAATCGCCAACGTCGTGCCGCCTTCGATGCGGGCCACGGGCTACGCCGTCACGATCCTGCTCATTCACGCGCTGGGTGACGCCATCTCGCCCCCGCTCATCGGCGCCATCAGCGACCGCTTCAAGACCGCCGACGGGCGGGACAACATGAACCTCGCTTTCACCCTCGTCGGCGTGACGATTTTCCTGGCCGGCGTCTGCTGGAAGATGGGGGCCCGACACCTCACCCGCGACACCGAACTCGCCCCTACACGCCGTTGAGATTGAGGTTCTTCAAGCCGAACCATCCGGTCCGGCGATGAATACCTCATCTATGAGGCCATCCGCCCCGTCACAGCCCCGATCCGGCGGGCCAACGCCCCCGCCCAAGCCCGCTCCGCCCCCCAAGCTCTCCGAGGTCCCCAACCCAGAGGGCATGTACGGGGCATACGGCGGCGCGACCGCGCCGGAAGACGCCCGCCCGGCGATCACTCAGCTTCAACAGTGGTACGCCCGCGCGTACAACGACGCGGCCTTCTGGGATGAGCTTCTTTCCCATCTTCGCACCTTCGCCGGACGGGCGACCCCGCTCTACAGCGCCGACGCACTGACGGCCCACTCGCGCCGCCGCCTTCCCAAGGGGGACGGGGCTCGACTTTGGCTCAAGCGTGAGGACCTCGCCGCAACAGGATCAGGCGCGATCAACCACGCCCTCGGCTTTGCCCTGCTCGCCGTCAAGGCCGGCGTTCGCAAGCTCGCCGCGCCCGCCGTGGGTGGCCCCCACGCCCTCGCCGTCGCCGCCGCGGCCGCCCACTTCGGCCTGGAGTGCCAGATCTTCGCGCCCGTCGAGGACGGCGGCGCGGCTGCGCTGCGCGGGGCGGCCCTGCTCGGAGCGTCCATCGTTGAGGTCGAAAGCCGCGCCGCGTCGCTCACCGCCGCATGGAATGCCTGGCGGAGCAATCCCGGCTCGGTGCTCCTGACGCCTCCCGCGGCGGTGGGGATGCACCCCCTGCCCGCGATGGTCCGCGACTTCCAGTGCATCGTCGGGCGCGAGGTCATGGCCCAATCCCTCCGCCAACTCACCAAGCTGCCCGATGTGGTGGTCGCGTGCGTGGGCATGGGGGCCGAGGTCGCGGGCGTCTTCTACCCCTTCGTGGACGATGCCACGGTAAAGCTGGTGGGCGTCGAGGCCGGGGGACGCTCGGGCGTTCCCGGCGAGCACGCCGCGCCCATCTCCATGGGCCAGCCCGCGACGCTCCTGGGTCAGACCGGCTACGCCATCGTCGATGCCTCCGGAGCCCCCGGCCCTGTCCGCAGCGTGGCCCCCGGTCTTGCGTACGCCTTCGCCGGCCCCGAGCACGCTTATTGGAAGGATGCGGGGCGCGTCCGATACACGGTCGCCGGGGACGACGAGGCGCTCCACGCCATGAGCCTGCTCGCCCGCACCGAGGGAATCCTCGCCTCCATCGAGGCCTCCCACGCGGTGGCCGAGGCTCTCAAGCTCGCGGGCGAGATGAAGGCCGACCAGAACATCGTCGTGATTCTGTGGGGGCGGGGCGACAAAGACGTCGAACTTGCGTCAAAGTTGGATGGAACTGCTTCGCGTTCCTGATCGCGGGGTCTAGGATGTGCCGGTGCGGGGGGCTCGCACCGTCGCAGTTGGAGTGCTCGCATGCTGCTCGGGGCAGTCAGCAAAATGCTGATCGCACGACGCACGTTGTGTGCGTTGGCGCTCGCGTGCTGCGCGCTGCTCTCCGCCCCTTCTCCAGCGGCGTTCGTCCCCCAGGTTGAACTGTCCGACGCGACCCTCTCCCCCAAGGCGCAGGCCGCGGTCGCCATCATCCGCGACGACTTCAGCACGCCCCAGCAGCGTGCCGACGCCGCCCGCGATCTGATCGGGCTTTCCGCAGAAGCCTCCGTCCGCGACCTCCTCCAGCAGCTCATCAACGAGCCCGCGGGAAACGCAACGCAGGCCGTCATCGATGGTTTCGCCGGGCTCTCCGAGGCCCATGTGCGGCTCTTTCCGATGGTCACGCAGCGTCTCGCCGCGGCTGCGACCCCGGAGGAGGCGGCCCGCATCATTCCCGCCCTTGCCCCCTTTCGCCTGCGGGACACCGTCCGCATTCTGAGCCGCTACCTCACGGACGATGCAGACGACGCCGCGGCTCTCGCCGCGATGCGGTGCCTGGTCCGCGTCTCCGGTCGGGACGACATTCCGCTGGATCGGGCCGCCTGGCGGCGTTTCGCAGAGGAGGTCAACGAGCTCAACGACGCCCAGTGGCGGGCTCGGCTCCTTTCCGCCTTGAGCGCCCGCGAGCGGCGGCTGGACGAGGAACGCCGCGCCGCGGTCGCCCAGCTTGTGGACACCCTCCGGCGGCTCCACCTCGCCACCCGGCCCGAGGAGCGCCCGGCGTTTCTGGCCTCTCTGCTGCTCAACGAAACCGCCGAGGTCCGCCAGCTCGGCTTTGAGCTTGTCCGGCGTGAGCTTTCCGCCGCGGGGCAGCTTGATGGCCCCGTCGGGGATGCAGCCATTCAGCTGCTGAGTCACCCCGAGGCGAGCGTTCGAGGTGACGCCGCGGTGCTTGTCCGTCAGCTTGCGCCGGAAGGTGCGGACGAAGCCGTGGCCCGGGCTCTCCTGACCGAGACCAATCCCGTCGCGGCTCAGAACCTGCTCCTGGCCGCCGCTCGCTGGCCCATGCCCGAGCTTTCGAGCGCAGTCATCCGCTGGGCGGAAGCGGCGACGCCCGCCCGCAGCGCGGCTCTTGAGGCCGCGTGGTGGATGCACCGGGCCGGGCAGCTTGCCCACGGTGCATCGGCCCGCCTGCTCACCGTTCTGCGCGGACTCGGCAACGACGAACTGACTCCCCCCGGTATTTCTCTTCTCGCCTCCATCGGGGATGATGACGACCGCAGCCGCATTGCGCCGCTGCTGCGGTCCGACGACGGCGCGATCCGCCAGGCCGTGGGCGATGCCCTCGTCTGGTACAGCGACTTCACGCGCGAGATTCTGGACGCCGCGGCGTACGACCCCGATCTCTTCGTGCTCGCCGCCCGTGCCGTGCTCGTCCACGGCCCGACCGAGCAGGCCGTCCGCGAACTGTTGCTGCTGCCTCTTCCGACTCCCGAGATCGCCCACCGAGCCCTGCTGCAGACCTGCAACGCTCTTCCCGCCGACGAGCTGCTCAGCGTCGCCGTGGACATCACGGACCCGTCGCTCCGCCGCGGCATGCTCGCCCTGCTCGCCTCGCCGGACCGCCTCATGTTCGAGAAGGCCGACCCGGCGATGCTGCGGGCCATCGCCCAGGGCGCCATCGCGATGGCTGAACTGGAGCTCGATGAAGGGCAGCCCGAAGCCGCGCTCGCAGCGCTCAACAACGCCCCCAGCGGCGATGATCTTGTGGACGAGGAGCAACTCGCCTCGCTCCGCTGCACCGTGCTGCTCGCGACCGGACAGGTCGAAGTCGCGGAGGGGCTGCAGGCTCCCGCGGCAGCCTGGCTCCGGGGCCTGGAGCTTTCCAAGGATGCGCCCCACGCGGACCGCATCGTGCAGGTGATCGACGCCCGCTTCAGCTCCATCCTTACGCCCGAGCAGCGAGAGCTCGTCGAGAGCGTGCGGAAGAGCCTCGCCGCGAAGGATGCCGTAGAGAAGGCCGCCGAGCGGCCCCGGCCTCTGCCCGAATAGCTGGTGCTAGATCATCGCCGCGCGGATGCGCGACAGCGCCGCGCGGATCCTGCCGCCCGCGCCCAGCGACTTTGCCACCGCCTGCCCGGAGGGCAGTTCGCGCAGCGCTTCCTCCGCGGAGGCGTACCCGTCGATCGGGTCCAGCCCGCGCCGCAGCCACGCCTCCCAGCGTGCATCGAGGGGGGCGCCGGGGCCCGTGCCGTGCTCAACACCCGTGAGCATGCGGTACGCCATCGCGGCGACAGACCGGATGTCGTCGCGGGCGACCACTTCTGCCACTTCGCCACCCCGCCACATCTCCCGCCACAGGCCCACCAGCTCCACCCGCAGCGATCCGCGAGGATCAACGTGAACACGGTCGAGCCACAGATTGCCGTCCGCGATGCCCCGGGCGTGCGCCTCCGCCAGACCTTCCAGCAGATGCGTGACGCCGCGCTGAACCTCAAACGGGTCCATACGTCCGCCCTTGGCTTCCAGCAGCTCTTCGAGTGTCACTACGCCGCCGGGATCGCCCAGGTATGGCGTCACCACCACGCCGCCCCATTCCTCGTCCAACGAGTACGTCTCCACCGGCAGCAGGTGGGGGTGGTCCAGCACCGCGATCCGCTCCAGCGCGTTGGTGAAGCGACGTGCGTTCAGCCGGTGGCGTGCAAGCTCCAGCGTGTACACCAGGTGCCCGCTCGTTTCGCGTTCGTGGACCGCGGCCCATCGCCGCGCCTGAGGGGCTCGCGCGGGGTTCGCCTCCCGTGGTCCGACGCGCGTGGGCTCCAGCGCGCGGACGAGGCGATAGGGTCCAAACCAGCGGGCGTGCATGGCGGCGTCATCTTATTCGACATCCCCCCCCGAACGCAGGTGGTTAGCTCCCCCCGCCCTCCCCTTGGGCGTTCCCTACACCACCCGCCGCGGGGGCCCGAGCGTCTCTGCGACCGCGTTGTAGTACTTCTCGTACCCAGGCCGTCCCATAAGCCCGAAGGTCGCCTGCTTGCCCAGTTCCACCGCGGGCTGTTCGTAAGCGTCGATGTTCAGCAGCAGCCCCGCGTACGCCGTGGCGATCTGCCACAGGCTGATGAACTGCCCGACGTGGTACGCGTCGATCTTCGGGAAGCGGATCGTGTAGTTGGGCCGCTGGCTCTCCACCAGCGCGTACTCCGTCGCCCGCTTCTCGTTGTTGAGCAGGGCGGACATCGTCTTTCCCTCCAGATACCGCAGTGCTTCTACGCCCAGCCCCTCGGGGATCGTTACGTCCCGGTCGAACTCGGCGACCTCCACCAGGCCGATCACCTTGTCGTTGGGGCCTTCGCGGTAGAGCTGCACCTGGCTGTGCTGGTCCGTCGTGCCCAGCGCCTTGATGGGCGTGAAGCCCGCGTACACCGTCTCGCCGCGCAGGTCGCGCTGCTTGCCCAGGCTTTCCGCCCACAGCTGTCGGTACCAGTCCGCGAGCAGGTAGAGCGAACTGGAGTAGGGCATCAGGACGTGGTTGGTCTTTCCCTTGTTCGTGCCCAGCTCCACGAGCAGCGTCGCCAGCATCGCCGCGGGGTTCTTTTCCAGCGTCGGCTCGCTGCACGCACGATCCATGTCCGCCGCGCCGTTGAGCAGGGCTTCGATGTCGATCCCGCACATCGCCGCGGAGAAGAGCCCCACGGGCGAGAGCACGCTGAAGCGTCCGCCCACGCCGTCGGGCACGGGCAGGGTCGTGTATCCCTCGCGCTCGCAGATCAGCCGCATTGTTCCCCGCGACGGATCCGTCACCGCCACGATGTTCTGCCCATAGTCCTTGCCCAGCGCCCGCGAGATCATGTCGCGGATGACCATGAACTGAGCCGCGGTCTCCGCCGTCTCACCGCTCTTGCTGATGACGTTGAACAGCGTCTTGCGCAGGCCCCCGGGCGATGCCTCGCACACGTCCAGCACCGCGCGGAAGTGGGTGGGGTCCACGTTGTCCACGACGAACAGACGCGGCCCGCCGCCGCGTGCCTGCTCCGGCAGCAGGTTCCACGTCGGCGGGTTCAGCGCCGCCTGCAGCGCGGTGTTCCCCAGCGCCGAGCCGCCGATCCCCAGCACGACCATGTTCTCGAACCGTCCGCGGCAGCGTTCCACCACAGCCCGCACGCCCGCGAGGTGCTCGGCGCGCATCGGGTCAAAGGGCAGCTCGCGCCAACGCTCCCAGCCCTTGCCGCGGGAGGATGCCAGGCGTCGGGTGTTCGCCGCCGCGGCTTCGTGCGGCTCCGAGCCCGGCGCGAGCAGGTCAGGATCCAGCCCGTGAGAGCCGACGCGGTCGGCAAGACAGTTCGAATAGTCCAGTTCCAGCATGGGCCGAAAGGGTAGGGCGGCTGTCCACCCGTCCCGTGGCCTGTGTGCAGCTCTTACGGACGAGCGTACTTACGCGCAAGCACCGCGTCGCGCAGCCCAGGAAAGGCCATCAGCCCCGCGAAGAACAGGCGCGTCGGCAGGCTTGTCCACACCTCCGACCGGGGCCGCCGCAGGCTCCGCACGATCGCGTTCGCCACACGCTCCGCGGGCTGCATCAAAAACCGCGGCGTGCGGATCTCCGCGGGCCTGGTGGCGGGGGAATGTGACCGCGCCGCCGAACGCTCAAAGAACTCCGTCTTCGTTCCCACCGGGTGCACCGTGGAGACCGCGATGCCCTTGGGCCGCAGTTCGATGTACAGGCTTCGCCCGATGTGGTCCTGCGCCGCCTTCGTTGCCGAGTACACCGCATGCCACGGCAGGGCGAACTTCGACAGGCAGCTCGAGCAGATCAGCACGTGCCCGCGCCCCGCCGCGAGCATGTGCGGCAGCGCCGGGCGGATGGTGTTCAGCGTCCCGAAGAAGTTGGTCTCGAACATCGCGCGGACTTCAGCGTCCGGCACGGTTGAGATGGGCGTGTCCGCTCCATACCCCGCGTTCGCGAATACCGCGTAAATCGAGCCGAACTCCGCCACCGTGCGCTCCACCAGCTCCGCGCACTCAGCGGGGTTGTCCACATCCACACGCACGGCAATGGCGCGGCCCCCCTCGCTCCGGATGCGCTCCGCCACTTCCGCCAGCCGGTCCTCCCGCCGGGCTCCCAGGGCCACCGGCATCCCCGCGCGGGCGCAGGCAAGAGCCGTGGCCATCCCGATCCCGCTGCTGGCGCCCGTGATGGCGATGGGGAGGTTGCGCAGGTCTTTGGGCATGTTCTTTACTTGGCCCGCTCGGCGGCCTGCTCGATCTTCCGGCCCAGGTTCTTGGTGTCCTTCCCGAGGCCTTCGATCGTGTTGCAGGCCGTCAGGCACGCGCCCGCGGCCAGCACCGCAGCGATGATCAGGCAGGAACGCAGCTTGGACATCACGCGTTGAGCCCTCCTTTGAGTAAGGCGGGATTCTAAGCGGGTGGCATTGTTCCCGGCGCGCACCGCCGCCGCGGACGAAGTCCCCCGACTCCATCCGTGGCGGCGTGTGATGCACCCGAACGCTTACTCCACGTTCAGATTTGAGATGTAGGTGTTCAGGTCGCTTTCCGCCTTCCGCAGCGCATCGCGAGCCGCGGCAAGGTCCGTCGCGAGCTGCTCAAGCTGCGATTCCTGCTCCGTCAGCTTCTCCATGTAGCGCTTGTAGAGCGCCGAGGTCCGGTCGATCGACTGCATGTTCTGGCGCAGTCGGTTCTGGTCGGTGTCGATGGCCGCGCGCCGCTGCTCCAGCTCGCTGATGGTCCGCTGGTGTTCGCTCACGACGCCCTGCAGGCGCTGCGCCTCGCGGAACGCCTGAATCACCGCGTCCGACACCTGCCCGCCCTGCTTGGAGTACGACATCAGCGTCGGCAGGTCCACCGACAGCACGCCGATCGTGCGGCTCGACACCATCTCCTGCGCGATGCGGATCGACGCGCCCTTGCCCGCCGCCACCGGGACCTCAAAGCGGTAGACCGAGTCCGTGGTCTCGTACGGCTGCTTGGGCTCCGCGAGCGTCCAGTTGCCGCCCAGGCGGGGATGCTCGACCACGATCATCCGGTCCCGGGCCTTATCCTTGTTCGTGAACTGGTACGTCACCGCGTTCTGGTAGAGGCTCGTGATCTCAAACACGCCGCGGACCATCCGCACCTTGCGCACGCGCTCCTGCTGCTCCTGCTTGGTCAGCACGTCCACGTCCAGGTCCACCGCGTAGGCAAGCAGCCGCTTGTCCCCCGCGGGCACGTGCCCGATCTGCGCATCACCCGCGTACGCGCCGCCGTCGTAGACGCTGATCGGCCCCGGCATGAACTGCAGGTTCGTTGAGTTGCGCAGCTCCAGCCCGCGCATCGGGTGCTGGCTTCCGTCGGTGGGGTTGTAAATGCTCACCCGCCGACCCTCGACGCCCGCGTTAATCAGCGGAATCATCGCCGAGCTCTGCCGCTGCACCGTGACCGGGTGGTCCACCTGATACATGAACACTTCGCCCGCCTCGACGGCCTGACCCTGGCCCCGTCCAGCGTACCCAGTCATGGCTTCGGCGGTCATCCCGGCAACCTCCACGCCCGCACGCATCTGCCCGGCCTTTGATGCCGGGGGTGGCGACGCTGGCGCCGAGCTCATGCGCCTTCTGCCGACCGCTTCTTCACGCACCGCGTCCAGGTCGTACTCCGGGGTCCCGGCGACGTCCACGCCTGCGGCGTAGCTCCGCGGCATCACGCCCGGCACCATCGGCACCGGCACCTCCGGTCGGTAGATGTACAGCGGCTCGTACAGATCCATCCGGAAGCTCACCGGCTGCCCCGCCACCAGCGCCAGGGTCACATCCTTCCAGTCCTCGTCCGTCGTGTTCTCGACGATCGCCCAAGCCTGCATCGTGAAGCGATCATCCGTCTTCGCGGGTTCCGGCTTACCGTCGGGCCGCTTCGCCGCGTCGGGCAGCACCAGGCGATAGCTGGTCTTCCACACCGGCGCTTCCTGCACATACGCAACGACGCACTCCCGCGCCCCCTCACCGGAGAAGTGGATCTCGATGGTCTTCGTCCGGTCGCCCCGGTACTCGGCCACCGTCGCCAGGGCGCGGGCCAACTCGGCGTTGAGCTCGCGGTCTTTCAGCTCTACCGCCGAAGCCAGCGAGAGCTTGATCGACCGGATCCCTGACGGCGTCACAATGTTGAGGTACTCCACCGGCACGGGTGGGGCGTCCTTCGCCACCGGCTCCATCTTGGTCTCGATGCCGAGGATGACGCCCTCAACCTTCGAATCCGGGAACGAGACGGCCACCTCCGTCCCCCGCAGCGCTCCCAGCAACTGCGCCATCGTTGGATTGCCGGAAATATCCACCCCGAAGCTCGCCAGCCGCCGGTTCAGCGGCTCCTTGCTCCCATAGCTGATGTTGTCCACGCTCCCCTTGCCCGAGAGGTCCAGCGCGACCATCGACTTGAGGATGTCGTTCACCTGCTCGGTCTTGAACCGGAGCGGCACCATCGAGTTCCCCTGTACCAACCCGCGCCGCTCGAACGACCCCACCCCGGAGCGGTAGAGCGTGATGCGGCGGATCGGCAGGTCCGTCGATCCCTGCGCCGCCATGACCTGCTGGGGCTGGGCCCATGCCGGCGGCGTGCACACGGCAAGCCCCGCGGCTGCCGTCAGGATGGCGATGGTGGTGGCTTGCGTGAGACGCCGTGCGAGTGCGGTCATGGTGGCTCCTTTGGCAATGCGGCCCTTTGGGCCCGCCGCTTGTTTAGATCTTTTCCCCCTCCATCGGTTCACCGGCTCAGCGGACTTGTTCGGTCGTGTTACACCCCGGTGACACTTCGGCGCTTCGGTCCCGCCCGCTTATAGTCGCCGTCCATGGCCGCTCTGCCCGTCATCCGCCCCGAGCCCGATACCACCCGGCTCGCCCGCGCCCTCGCCAATGCCATCGCCGGCGAGGTTCGCTTTGATCGTCATAACCGCCTGCTGTACGCCACCGACGCCTCGCTCTACCAGGTCGAGCCCCTCGGCGTCGCCATCCCCGCGGACATCGACGACGCCGTCCGCGTCGTTCAGTTCTGCGCAGAAAACGCGCTGCCCATCCTGCCCCGCGGCGGCGGCACCAGCCTTGCCGGTCAATGCACCAACCGCGCCGTCGTTATCGACTTCTCCAACCGCTGCAACCGCCTGCTCTCGACCGATACCGCAGCGCGCACTTGCGAGGTTGAGCCCGGCATCACGATCGACGACCTGAACGACGCCCTTGCCCCCACAGGCCTCTTCTTCGCGCCCGACCCAGCGACCAGCCGCCACGCCAACGTGGGGGGCTGCATCGGCAACAACGCCGCGGGTGCGAGGTCCATCCGCTACGGACGCACCAGCGAGAGCATCCTCGCCATCCACGCCTGCCTTGCGGACGGTTCGCGGGTCACTTTCGACGAGGGCGCCGCCCTGCGACCTGGACCGGCCCGGAGGCTTACCGAGGGCGTCATTGCAATCGTCCGCGCGCACGACCGGCTTATACGCGAGCGCTTCCCCAAGACCATCCGCCGCAACGCGGGTTACGGCCTCGACATGATCCTCGCCCAGCTCGACGCCGCGGCGAAGGAAGGGGTAGACCCGCTCACCCGCGTCAATCTCGCGCCGCTCCTCTGCGGCAGCGAGGGAACGCTCGCCGTCACGCTCGGCGCCACGCTTCGCCTCCATCCGCGGCCTACTTCCCGCGGCTTGGCCGTGCTCGGCTTTGAATCTCTCGACGCGGCGATCGACGCCGTTCTGCCCATCCTCACCACCAATCCCACCGCGGTGGAGCTGCTCGACGACACCGTCATCGACCTTGCCCGCGCCAACGCCGAGTACCGCCGCTATGTCGAGCTGATGCCCGCTCCCCGAGGTGGTCGCCCCCTTGCCGCGGTTCTTTACGTCGAATACTTCGAGCAGACCCCCGAGCTGGTCCGCGCCAGCTTTGACGCCCTCCGCGCCGTCGTCCCCGACGCCTCGCTCCAGATGCACACCGATCCCAAGGCCATGCTGGACGCGTGGAAGCTCCGCAAGGCGGGTGAGCCGCTGCTCCACGGCATCCCGGGGCATCGCAAGCCCATCACCTTCATCGAAGACAACGCGATCCCCGTCGAAAACCTTTCCGTCTTCGTCCGCCGCCTGCGCGAGATCGTCGCTTCCCACGGCACGCGAGCCGCTTTCTACGCCCACGCCAGCGTCGGCGTGCTGCATGTCCGGCCACTTCTTGACATCCACGACCAGGACGACCGCGAGCGGATGAAGGCGATCGCCGTCGCCGCGGCGGACCTTGCCCGAGAGCTCGGCGGCGTCATGTCCGGCGAGCACGGCGACGGTCGCGTGCGCACGCCCTTGCTGGAACGCTTCTATGGCCCGGAGCTCATGGCCGCGTTCCGCGACGTCAAGCGACTCTTCGACCCCGCCAATCTCCTGAACCCCGGCAATATCGTGGACCTCTCCGGCCACGATCCTCGCCCCATTGACTCCATCACCCAACGCCTGCGCGTCGAGCCTCACCCCGGTCGCCCCGTGCTGGTTCCGTCGGATGTTTCTACATACTTCAACTACGACGATCAGCACGGCTTCGACGCCGCGGTGGAGATGTGCAACGGTGCGGGCGTCTGCCGCAAGAAGCAGGGGGGCACCATGTGCCCCTCCTACATGGCGACGCTCGACGAGCGTCACGCCACCCGCGGCAGGGGCAACGCCCTGCGCCTTGCCATCACCGGCCAGCTCGACGCGGGCCGCCCGGTGTGGAACGACCCGGACACGCTCGAAACCCTGCGCCTCTGCCTCTCGTGCAAGGCGTGCAAGACCGAGTGCCCCAGCAACGTGGACATTGCCCGCCTCAAGGCCGAGTACCACGCGCAGATGTACCGCGAGAACGGCGCGCCGCTCCGCGCCCGGCTCTTCGGCGCGGTCCGCACGCTCAACCGCCTGGGGTCTGTTGTGCCGGGGCTGGCGAATCTTGCCGCGTCCAGCAGCATTGGCCGGGCCATGGCGCGGCTGCTGATGAACATCGATCCTCGACGTTCACTGCCGCGCTTCGCGACGCCTCTCAGCCGCGCGTGGAGGCCCGAAGCAGAGGATCAGCGCCCCGCCGTCGTGCTTTTCGGGGATTGCTTCTCGATGTACAACGAGCCCGGCGTCGGGCTCGCCACGAAACGGCTCATGGAGGCGTGCGGCTACCGCGTGCTGCTGTGCGATGCGGGCTGCTGCGCCCGACCGAAGATATCGCTGGGCCTGCTCGAACAGGCCATCGAAGAGGCCGACGCCACGCTTGAGCGCCTCACGCCGCTGCTCAAGCGCACCGACGTGCGGGCCTTCCTCTTTACCGAGCCCTCGTGTCTTTCGGCCATCAAGGACGACTGGCTCTCGCTCAAGCTCCGCACGCCCATCGCTCTTCGCCGGTCGCTCGCCGGGCGCTCCTTCCTCGTGGAGGACTTCTTCGATCGTTGCTGGGATGAGCACCCCAAGCGTCCCGCCTTCCGCGTGCCCGATGCCCCCGTGCTTCTCCACGCTCACTGTCATCAGAAAGCGCTGTGGGGGGCGCAGACCAGCGAGCGGGCGCTGCGCCGTGCCGCCGGAAGCAGGCTCACCACGCTCGATACCGGCTGCTGCGGCATGGCGGGCTCCTTCGGCTTCACCCGCGACAAGTACGATCTTTCCATGAAAGTCGGCGAGCTTTCGCTCTTCCCCGCGCTGCGTGCGGCTCCCGGCGCCTGCATCGCCGCTCCGGGTGCTTCGTGCCGTCATCAGGTCCACGACGGCGTCGGCCTGAACGCCCGCCACCCCGTCGAGTGGCTCGCCGAGTGGCTGGAACCCGCGTCATGACCATCACCATCCGCCCCGCCCGGCCTGACGATATTCCCACGATCCTCCGCTTCATCCGCGAGCTGGCCGAGTACGAGCGTGCCCCGCAGGAAGTCGTCGCCACCGAGGCGCTGCTTCACGAAGCGCTCTTCTCAACCCGCCCCGCGTGCGAGGCCTTCATCGGTGAGCTGGACGGCGTCGCCGAGGGCTTCGCCCTGTTCTTCCACAACTTCTCGACCTGGAAAGGCAGGCGAGGCCTGTATCTCGAAGACCTCTACGTCACCCCCGCCGCCCGCGGCAAGGGGCTCGGCAAAGCTCTGTTCGTCGCCGTCGCGAAGGTCGCCGTGGAGCGCGGCTGCCCGCGCCTCGAATGGAACGTGCTCGACTGGAACGAGCCCGCTCTGCGCTTCTACCACGCCCTGGGGGCGGAGCCGCTTTCCGAATGGACCATCCACCGCCTGAGCGGCGACGCGCTCGCTCGTCTCGCCGCCGGCTGAAGCCGCAGCCGGGGAACTCGCGGCTTACTGACCCTGCGCCAGGGAGTAGCCCCGCACGCCGTCGAAGTTCCGCAGCACTTCGAAGCTGGAAATGGTGTGCTTTGCCGCGACCTTGTTCATCAGTTCGACCGCGTCGGCCTGCGTGGAGGTCTCGCCCGGCGCGGCCTCGAACCGCACGCGGTAGTAGTCCACGCACTCCGTGTACACCGAGCCCGTCGGCCACACCTGCGTGCCGCGGTTGCTGATGAGGGTCGGGCGGAAGGGCGAACCCTCCGCCGCGGCCTGCATCGCCTTGGCCAGTTCGTCGGGCGACACCTGCGTGTCGAGGTACAGATCGCACCCAACGACCTCGGTCTTCACGTTCGCGTTGGCGATCAGCAGTTCCTGATGCGCCGGGCGCACGGGCTTCTGGAACGAAGGCGTGCTCGCGTCCGGCACGGGCACGGGGGGCACCGTCCGCGGCGATCGCCCCAGCCGTTCGATGATGCCGTGGGTGAACTCCTTCGTTCCCACCGGCCCCTTCGCCCCCGGCAGCGAGGGATCGCCGAAGTCGCCGGTGTGGACGCCCTCTTCCAGCGCCGTGAGCAGGGCGTTCTCGATCACCGCCGCCTGCCGCAACAGCCCTATGTGCCGCAGCATCATCAGGCCCGAGAGGATCAGCGAGGTTGGGTTCGCCAGCCCCTTGCCCGCGATGTCCGGCGCGGTGCCGTGCACGGCCTCGAAGATCGCGATGTTCCGTCCGATGTTCGCGCTCGGGGCAAAGCCGAGGCCGCCCACCAGCCCCGCCGCGAGGTCGCTCACGATGTCGCCCTGCAGGTTCGGCAGCACGATCATCTGGTACTGCAGCGGCTTGAGCACCAGGTTCATGCACAGCGCGTCCACGATGACGTCCGCCGTCTCGATGCCGGGGTAGTCCTTCGCGACGTGGCGGAAGCGTTCAAGGAACAGGCCGTCCGTCATTTTCATGATGTTGGCCTTGTGCCCGCAGTGAACGCGCGTGACGCCGAGCTTGCGCGCCATCTCGAACGCGAACCGGGAGACCTGGTCGCACCCCGGCGCGGAGATCAGCCGCTTCCCCTCCATCACGTCGTTGCTCAGCCGCCGCTCGATGCCCCCGTAGGTGTCCTCGATGTTCTCGCGGACGATCGAGAAGTTCAGCGTATACCCCGCCTTGCTGTACACCGTCGGCACGCCGGGCAGCGACCGGAAGTGCCGGAAGTTCGCATAGGTGTTGAACAGCTTCCGCAGCGTGACGTTGATCGACTTGCCGCCTCCCCCCTTGGGCGTCTCCATAGGGCCCTTGAACAGGAGCCCCGCCTCCTCGACCGTGCGGATCGCTGCGTCCGTCATCCCGCGGGAGTCCCCGCGCTCGAACACCTCCTTGCCCATCTCCACCGGCACGAACTCGACGTGCTCCATCACCCCCGCGGCTGCAAAGAGCTCGACCGCCGCGTCCATGATTTCGGGGCCGATTCCGTCGCCTCGGGCTTGCGCAATGACCACACGTGCCATGTACCGGTGCTCCTGAAGGGGCGGAAGGATAGTCGGCGCGCAGGCACACCGCCCTTCAATGGCGCAAGTCTTTGTCCTGATAGGTGATAGAGAACCGTTCTTCGGGCCTTGGGCCGCTCTGAGGCTTATTTGTCCGATAACTTGTGTGTCAAAGCCTATTTACGGTATTCGTCACGATTTATGAAGGTTCCCCTTTCTATGGGGCTCCTGGCCTGTTCTAATCCCGGTGCAGTTTCCCGTGTGGGGGGCGCTGGCCGAAGCAGGAGCGTCGGCCGGTCGGCCAAGTCTTTGCCGAGCAAAACCAGTCTTCAGTTGCTCCATCTCCATGTGCTCACGGGAGTGCGCGGGGGGAAACAAGGGAGGGTCTTTATGAATCGGAACGTCGGTTTGGCGGCGGTGGGGATGCTTGCGCTTCTGGCGGGCACGGCCAGTGCGCAGCACGTCAACCTCGAGCTCTCGCTCGTCGTGGACGTTTCCGGCAGCATTGACACCAACGAGTTCAACCTTCAGCGCATCGGCTACGCGAACACTTTCGCCGACCCGAACTTCTACAACTCGGTCATCGGCGCCGGCAACAGCATCGCCGTCAACTTCATCGAGTGGTCCGGCAGCGGGCAGCAGCAACAGGCCGTCGGCTGGACCATCATCGCCAGCCAGGCTGATGCCAACGCGTTCGCCGCAGCGATCATGGCCGCTCCCCGCGCCTACTCCGGCAGCACCGCCGTCGGTCAGGCGATCAACTTCGCGTCGCAGTCGATCCTGACCAACAGCATCACCAGCGACAAGCAGGTGATCGACGTTTCGGGCGATGGCATCGACAACGTGAACGGCAACGCTTTCACCGCGGGCGCCCGCAGCGCCGCCCTCGCGGCAGGCATCGACCAGATCAACGGTCTGGCCATCACCACCGACGATCCCGCGCTCGCCAGCTGGTACAACTCCTTCGTCCGGGGCGGTGCGGGCTCCTTTGTGATGGTTGCCAACAGCTTCCAGGCCTTCGGCGAGGCGGTCGCCCAGAAGATCCAGATCGAAATCTCCCAGGCTATCCCGCTCCCCAGCGTGGCTGGCATGGCCGGCCTCGGACTGGCGGGCATCGCCCTCCGCCGCCGTCGGGCCTGATCTTTCCTTTTGTTCGATTCCAAGGGCCGTCCCTTTCAGGGGCGGCCCTTGTGCTTTTTGAAGAAGCGTTACCTGGCCGCCGCTCGCTTCAGGCGGTCCAGCACCGCGTTCCAGGTGCTGCGCTCCTCCTCGCTTCCTTCCACCCGCGGCTGGACGACCACGATCCGCTCCGCGCCGGCGCTATCCGCCTCCCGCAACGCCGCGTACAGCCTGCGGGCATACGCCGCCGCCTCCCGCGGCATCGCGATCAAGCTGTGCGGCGCAGGAGCCTCCACATCCTCGTGGCTGATGACCACCGCCGGGCCGCCCGAGGCGAGCACGCCCGCCACCTCTGCCACGTCACACAGCCGCACGGGTGTAGCGGGTGCGTAGTGCGACGCCAGCATTCCAGGGCTTTCTGCCGGCCCCGAACTCTCTGACGCGGGGCCTTCCACGGGCCTCCCGATCACGCGGGCGATCTCTGCCGCGCTCACCAGCCCCGGCCGCAGCACGCGGGCCGTATCGCCGAGCTTCACCACAGTGGATTCGATCCCGCCGCGGCAGGGGCCACCGTCCAGCACCAGCACCTCTGACTCATCAAACGAAGCCCGCACGTGCTCCGCGGTGGTGGGGGAGACGCGCCCGGAGGGATTCGCGCTGGGGCCCACCAGCGGCCCGCCGAAGGCTTCCAGCAATGCGAGAGCCGTGGGATGGTCAGGGCAGCGCACGGCGACGTTCGGGCCTCCCGCCGTCACGATCGCGGGCACCCGCGCCGACTTCGGGAGCACGATCGACAGAGGGCCCGGCCAGAACGCCGCGGCGAGCATGTCCGCTTCCGCCGTCCATGCGTCTACCACGGCGCGGGCCATCGCGGGGCCGGAGACGTGAACAATCAGCGGGTTGTTCGAGGGCCGGCCTTTGATCTCGAACACGCGCCGCACCGCATCTTCGCGCAGCGCATCGGCCCCCAGCCCGTACACCGTTTCTGTCGGAAATGCGACCAGCCCGCCCGCCTTCAGGCGTGCGACCGCGGCGGCAAGCTGCTCCGGTCCGGCGAGCATGGCCAAGGGTATGGGCCCGTCTCAGCGATGCCGGACGTCCAGCGCCGGCTCATCCAGCCATCCGCCCCACGCGCCCTGCAGGGCTTCCTCCGGCGTGGGCACGACAAGCTTGATGTTGTTGCGCTCCAGAGTGGTGCCCATCGCGAGGAACAGGTCCGCCAGCGCGGAGTTGTACCGCACCAGCACCTCCACCTGCCGCCGCTCCGCCTCCGCGAGCCGCTCCTGCTGGTTGAACTCCACGTTCAGCCGTTCGATGGTGTAGCCGGGGCCGATTTCCTTCTCGACCGTCAGGATGCGCAGCGCCTCGGCCGTCGCCAGCACCGCCGTGTGGCTCTGGTCGATCTGCTTGTAGAACAGCGTCACCTGACGCAGTGCACTGACCACCTCCGCCACCGCCGTCTGCACCGTGTTGCGGTACGCCAGCACCGACTGGATGCGCTCCAGCACGCGCCGCCTGTACTCCGCCTCGGCGCGGCGGTTGCCCAGCGGCATCTCGAATGCCAGCCCCACGACGTAGTTCACGAAGTCCCGCTCGATGATGTCGCCGTAGGACTCGTTAAGCTGGTCGTCCGAACCTCCCAGCCGCATCTGCAGGCGGATGGACAGGTCGGGCAGGCGTGCGTTGCGGGCCACCGTCTGGCGGATCGAGGCGTCATCGATCGCCAGAATCGCCGACTGCACCTCAGGCCTGTACCGCAGCGCGGAACGCACGGCCTCGGCCAGGTTGTACGTGATCGGCTGGTCCACCATGAAGTCCGCCGGCACCAGCAGCACCGACGAGCCGATCGGGAACTCCGGATCGTTCACCAGCGCCTTGAGGTTGTCGCTCAGCAGCTCCATCTGCGTCTGGGCGGTGCTCAGGTCCCGGGCGCGGTTCTCCACGCGCGAGATGGCGTCCGCGATCTGCACTTGATTCGCGTCCATCGGCGCGCGCTGGATGAGCTGGTCGCGCACGCGCTCGCCTCGCTCCAGCAGCCGCTTCAGGATCAGCACGTCCTGGTGCGCCTGCACCAGCTGCCAGTACGCCTTCTCCGTGTCGGTGACGATGCGCATCAGGTCGCGGCGCAGGGTCTGCACCGCGCTGCGCTCCGCGTTCCGAAGCACGCGCAGCTCCGCGAGCTGCACTTCGCTCCCGAAGTTCCGCAGCAGCGGCTGGTCGTACTGCAGCGTGATCGCCGCGGGCATGTTGACCGGGTTGTTTGATGTAACCCCCAGCGGCTTGTTCTCGATGTACGAGAACTCGTTCTGGATCGTCAGGCGCCCGCCGCTCACCATCGCCCGCCGCAGCCCGAAGGAGTTCTGCGTCGTCTGCGACTGCGTCGATCCGGGATCGTTGAGGTTCTGGAAGCTCAGGTTGGAGAAGAACGTCCAGTCGAACGCCGCCTCCGCCGCCACGACCTGCGCCGAGCTGATCGCCGGGCCCAGCCGCGCGTACTGCACGGCGATGTTCCGCTCCACGGCGCTCTTGATGAGGCGTTCCAGGCTGACGCGCACCGTGCGGCCCGGCGTCCCCAGCAGGGTGTCCTGCACGGGCACCTGCTCCCCCTCGTAGGACTTCAGCCCCGCCATCCGCTTCAGGTCTTCGAGCTGCGAGGGCGGGATGCCGAGGTCGGCCTCTCCGTTCCCCCGTCTGGTGGTCAGCTTCTCGGGGTACTGCTCGGCTTCGCGCAGTTCGCGCCGAGCCGCGTCCACCACCGCCCGGCGGAGGTCCGACTGCAGGCGGGACTCGAACGGGCTCGTCCTGGGCGAGGCGCACCCCGCAAGCAGGGACAGCAGCAGCGCTCCCGCCGCCCCGCCGCGGAGCGACAGCTTTTCAACAGACCTCTTGCTTGGTCGTGGCATGGACCCTCAACGTAGGGATTGCGGCTGGCCCGGTCAAAGCGGGCGGGGGGCCGCGCCCCGCCCCAACAGCCTACCCGCGCCTTCGGCTGTGCGCACAGCCTGTCGGTTGCGGTACGCAGATTTCTGCCGCCGGTTCGCAGAACCTGCCGATAGCGCAGGATTGGCCTGTCCCGTTTACACTCGCCCTCGCCCCGCGGAGGGGCCGGCGCTCGGATGCGCCGGGCACGCACACTTTTTCGAGGAGCTGCCTCCCATGCCTGGAGACAGAGTGACCACCGGAGGGTTCGTGTTCTCGCTGATGACCCGACTCGCGTCCATGAGCATTCTTTCACCCCTCGCGATCGCCGTTCCCGCCTTCGCGCAGGTCCAGAACGTCACCCCTTACCACGCCTACGTCACCGTGGACAGGGCCACCGTTCGCTGCGGCGACAATGACCGCTTCTACAAGGTCGGCGAGCTGTCCGGGGGCGACATCGTCCTCGTGGACGGCGAGGGCAACGCTTGGTCGCGCATCGCCTACCCCGCCTCCTTCTTCGCCTTCGTCAAGGTCGAGGACGTGAAGGTGGACGGCTCCACGGCCACCCTCACCACCCAGAGCAAGCTCAAGGCCGCGAACATCACCGCGGGCTTTACCTCGAGCTGGAAGTCCCTGCTCGATACGCCACTGCCCGCGGGCACGCAGCTCAAGATCATCGAGCCCTGCAAGGAGGGCGATTCCATCGTCGGCTACAAGGTCGCCGCGCCGCAGACGGCCCGCGCCTTCGTTGAGTCGCGCGTCCTCCGCCACGCCACCGAGGCCGAAGTCGCCGCGTTCAACGCCCGGGCCGGCGCGCCGGTCGCCGCTCTTCCCCCGGCCGCTCCCGCGCCCGCGGCCAAGCAGCCCGAGGCGCCTTCGAAGCCCATCGCCGCGGCTCCCGTGGCGCCCGCCGAGCCCGTCACGCCCGTGACTTCGGACGCCCCGATTCTCCAGGACGAGCCCATCAAGCGAGCCGAGCGCCCCGTCAGCTCGCTCGAAGCTCTTGAGGATCGCTTCAAGGCCGTCTGGAAGCAGGAGCAGATTTCCGCCGAGGTCGGCGAGCTGCTCGCCGAGTACCGCCGCACGCTGGAGGCCACCCCCAGCGATCAGGTTCTCCGCCGCCGCGGCTTGACCGCCCGCATCAACGCTCTCGAAACCCGTCTCGAGATCAACAACATCATCCGCGAGCAGGAGGAGGCCAAGGCCAAGCTCGACGCCGCGAAGCAGGAGCTTGCCCGGCAGATCGAGGAGTGGGACCGCTCCCGCGTTTACACCATCGTCGGCGAGCTGCGTCCCAGCACCGTCTACGACGGCAAGAGTCTGCCCCGCATGTACCGCATCGTCTCCGTCGGAGGCGTCGCGCCTCGTACGCTCGGCTACCTCAAGCCCGCCGAGAACATCAACCTTGATGCCATGCTCGGCCAGATTGTCGGCGTGATCGGCGAGGCTTCGATGGACCGCTCCCTCAAGCTGAACATCATCGATCCTCAGCGGGTCGAGGTGCTCCGCTCCGCGCCCGAGGCGACCGAGCCCACGACCACCGCGACGGTCCCCGAACCCGCGCCGGAGAAGTAAAGCCGTTTGCGGAGTCGGATCGCCTTCATCAACCAAGCCCCCGCCTATGACGCTGCGCGCCTCGTGTGCGCGGCGTCTTCTTTTTGTCCCGGCCCTTCCCGTTCCTAGACTCCACCCCGGTGCAGGCAACCCCCGGCAAGCCACAACTCCGCTTCGGCATGGGCGCTTCCGCCTCGACGGACACCGCACGCGCGGCACAGGTCGCGTGCGAGCAGGCTCTTGCCGCCTTCGCCGCCGACCCCGCAGGTCCGGTGGACGCCATCGACGCAGCCTTCGTCTTTTTCTCCGCACACCACGCCGGAAACGCGGCAGATCTGTCCGCGACAGTGCTCCGAACACTCAGCCCCCGCGCCATGATCGGCGTCACCACCGCCGCCGCGATCGGCGGCACGAGGGAGATGGAAGGGTCGCCGGGCGTCAGTGTGCTTGCCGCGTGCATGCCGGGCGTCACCTTGACGCCCTTTGCGCTGGACGACCTGCCGCCGACACCCTCGCCCGATGAAATCGACGCCGAGCAGAAGACGCTGGCGCTCATGGCCGAGCGATCCGGCGCGGCGGCGGACCTCCGTTGCACGGTTCTCTTTGCCGACCCCTTCAGCGTTCCGCTGGTCAATCTCCTCCCCGCTTTGAACCGCTCGCGTTCACTGGCAGGAGCGACGGATGCTCCTCTTGTCGGGGGCCTGGCAAGCGCCGCCACCGTACCGGGGCGCAACGCGCTGCTCCTCAACGACCGCGTGCTGCGAGCCGGGGGCGTCGGGCTGTCCCTGCGAGGGGCGATCCACGTCGATGCCGTCGTCTCGCAGGGGTGCCGTCCCTTCGGACCCACGATGGTCGTCACCAAGGCGAAGAACAACCTCATCATGGAGCTGGGCGGGCGTCCGGCGGTGCAGGCCGTGGAAGAGGCCGTGCTCGCTCTGGGCGACAGGTCCACGCCGATGCTCGCAGGCGGCCTGTTCATCGGGCGCGTCATCGACGAGTACAAGTCCCGCTTCGGGCGGGGCGACTTCCTCATCCGCGCCGTCATGGGGGTGGACCCGGCGCGCGGGGCCATCGCGGTGGCCGACCGTGTGCGCGTGGGGCAGACCATCCGCCTTCACTGCCGCGACGCCGCCACAGCGCACGAAGACCTGGCCCTTCTCCTGGATGCGCAGAAGCTCTACGACAAGCCCAAGGGGGCCTTGCTCTTCACCGGTCACGGGCGAGGGCGAAAGCTCTTCGCCAACACCCCGACCCCGGAGAGCCACGACGCCCTCGCCGTCGCCCGCGCCTTCTCGCCGCTCGCGGGCGGCGAGCACCTCAGCAAGCCGGGCACCCCCTTCGAGCCGCCGCTGGCGCCCTTTCCGATGGCGGGCTGCTTCGCCGCGGGCGAAATCGGCCCCGTGGGCAACCAGAGCTTCCTCCACGCCCACACGGCCTGCGTCGTCTTGTTCCGGGATTGACCGGCCCCGCGACCCTCTTCGCTCCCGATGGGTCAGGCCACCGTGCCCAGGTACGCCGCGAGGATGTCCCGCGCCGCGGCAAGGTCACGCTTATCCGCCATCTCCGCGATCGTGTGGATGTACCGGGTTCCGACGGTGATGCCCACCGCGCGAGCCCCGGCCGCGGATTGCTGCGCCGCCGCGCCGTCCTGGCCGCCCGCGGCGAGGATGCTCCGCTGGTACGGAATCTCCCGCTTCTTCGCCAGCTCCTCGATCTCGCGCACCAACTTGTAGTCGGCGATGAAGGAGCTGTCCTTGATGTGGAGCCCGAACCCTTCGCCGTTCTTCGTGACGGCTTCTTCCTCCGGTACGCCGGGCGTGTCGCACGAGAGCGTCACGTCCAGGCCGATGCCGATGTCCGGCTGCACCTGGAACGCCGCGTTCTTCGCACCGCGCAGGCCGACTTCCTCCTGCGTTGTGAACGCGACCACGATCTCGCAGGCGTGACCCGACCCGGAGGCGTCCAGCGCCCGGATCGCCTCGATCCCCAGCCAGCAGGCGATGCGGTTGTCCAGGGCCTTGCTCACGACCTTGTTGCCGACTTCCACCAGCGGCTCGTCGGGCACCACGTAGTCGCCGACCTTGACCTTCTGCTTCACGGTCTCCGCGGGCAGGCCGAGGTCCACGTAGAACTCCTTGATCTCCGGAATCTTCTCCCGGTCCTTGGGCTGCGAGATGTGCAGCGGCCTGCCGCAGGGGTTGAGCACGCCGCGCAGGTCGCCCTCGTCGGTGCACACCAGCACGCGCCGCGCGAAGAGCGTCCGGGGGTCGAACCCGCCCGCGGGGTTCATCCACAGGAACCCGTTCTTGTCCACGTGCGTGACGTAGAACCCGATCTCGTCCATATGCGCCAGCAGCATGACCCGCGTCGGACAATCCTTCTTCGGCGCGGGAGCGCTCTTGCCCGGGCGCGGGGCGCGGCGGCAGATCAGGTTCCCGATCGCGTCCGTCGTCACCGAGTCGAACAGGCCCTTGACCTCCTGCTCGATCAGCGCTCGCACACGCTCCTCCCGCCCCGGGATTCCGGGGGTCTCGCACAGACGCTTGAGCAGGTCGATGTTGTTCGCCATGAGCGTTGTCCTTCCTATGTGCGTGTGTGCCGCCCCGGAACGCGCCCTGAGCGCCTTCCTCCCGGCGGGGTCTGGCAGGGTAGGCCCTACCATCCCACATGATGCACGAGCAGGCGTTTCCCGCCGCCAATGCGGATGATCGTGGGGGAGGGCTCGCGGCTTTGCAGGAGGAAGCCGGTGCGATCCTCGTCCCCTACGGCCCGGTCCGCGTCGCCGCCGGCTTCGGGGAGCTGGAGCTTGAGTACGCCGCCATTCGAAAGCACTGCGGTCTTCTGCACTTCCCCCAGCGGACCGCCGTCGAGGTCCGCGGCTCGGACCGCCTCGACTATCTCAACCGCATGCTCACCCAGGAGCTGAAGACCGCCGCCGAGGGGCAGGTCCGCCGCAGCTTCTGGCTCAACAAGAAGGGCCGCATCGAGGCAGACCTGCGCGTGCTCGTGCTTCCCGGACGCGTGCTGCTGGATGTCGATGTCCACGCAGCGACCGCCGTCATCGACGGGCTCCGGGCCTTCATCGTGATGGAAGAGGCGGAGGTTCATCCCGCCGCGGCTGAGAGTGGGGGAGTGGAACGGCTCGCCCTCCACGGCCCGACCGCGCCGCAGCTCATCGATGCTGCCTTCGGGGCCGCTCCCGCGGAGAACGCCTGCGTTGAAGGCTCGATCGCGGGGGTTTCCTGCATCGTCTGGCGAGAGGACACCGCCGGCGTTCCGGGGTATGAGCTGATCGTTCCCTCCTCCGGCGCGGTCGCGGTCTATCGCAAGCTGCTGGAACTTGGGCACGACGCCACGCACGGGGCTCAGGCGCTGCGGGGCGACGCGCAGACGCTCGCTTCGCGTGTGCGGCTGCGGCCCATCGGCTGGCACGCGTACAACATGGCGCGCATCGAGGCGGGCACGCCCATCTTCAACATCGACTTCGGCCCCCGCAGCCTGCCCGCGGAGACCGGAATCATCCAGGACCGCGTTTCATTCACCAAGGGCTGCTATCTCGGCCAGGAAGTCGTCGCACGTATGCACGCCCGTGGTGCGTTCAAGCAGCGGCTAGTGGGTCTGAAGTTTGAATCAACGCCCGGCAGCGAGGAGTTGCCCCTGTTGCCCGCCGAGGGCGCGGAGCTTTTTCCCGCCGAGGGGGCGCGCGAAGAAGCGGTAGGGGCGGTCACCAGCTCCACGCTCTCGCCGATGCTCGGAGCTGTGCCCATCGCCATCGCCGCGGTGCGGTACACGCACATAGCCCCCGGCACACAGCTTGTCGCGACGGTCGAAGGGCGCGACGTTCGCGCTGTCGTGCAAGAACGCCTGCGGTTCCTCGCTTCCTAGGAGGGGCTTCCTGGCGAGGGCTTCCTAACGGCGCCGGTAGATCAGCTCGATGTCATCGCCCACGGGCCGGACACGCCACAGGGCGTACCGCCGCGCGGCTTTCAGTTGCTCCGCCACCCGCCCGACCGCGACCGACTTGGCCAGTTCATCGCCCAGCAGCATCGGGGCGATGTAGATCACCGCTTCGTCCACCAGATCATCCTCGATCAGCGAGCCCAGCAGCCCCGGCCCGGCCTCGACCATCACCGTGGAGACGCCATGTTCCACGTGGAGCATGCGCAGCAGGGAAGTCAGGTCGATGGCCCCTCCCCCCCCCGCACGCTGCCCGGCTGGCACCGGCACCAGCTGCACCCCCAGGGCTTCGAGCTCGTGCTGCCGCTGGCGCATGATGTCCGCGCCGACCAGCGACTTGTCGCACGCCACCAGCGTCGGCACTTCGCGGGCCGTCCGCGCCAACGCCGACTCCGAGGGCAGGTCCAGGTCCGTATCCGCCACCACGCGCATTGCCCGCCGCCGGATCGGCACGCCCCGTGCCGTCAGCATCGGGTCGTCCGCCATGACCGTCCCGATCCCCGTGAGCACGGCATCCACCCTCGCGCGCAAACGATGCACACGCCGTCGGGCGGCTTCGCCGCTGATCCACTTGCTCTCGCCCGTCCGCGTCGCTACCCGCCCGTCGATCGTCTGTGCCCACTTCGCGATCACCCATGGCATGCCCGTCTTCACCCGCTTCACGAACGGGGCGGATACCCCAATGGCCAGCGTGCTTTCCGTGCTTTCTTCACAGGGGATTCCAGCCGCTTCCAGCACCTCGTGACCACCGCCCTTCTGCGGGTGCGGGTCGCGCCGGGCGTAGGTCACGCGAGCTACGCCCGCTTCGATCAGCGCCTCCGTGCAGGGCGGCTGCTTACCCGTCGTTGCGCAGGGCTCCAGCGTCACGTACACATGGCAGCCCCTGGGGTCGTGCCCCCGCGCCTTCGCGTCCGCCAGTGCTTCGCGCTCCGCGTGCGGCCCGCCGAATCGCCGGTGATGGCCCATGCCGATCACCTGGCCGTCCTTGACCAGCACGCACCCCACCGCGGGGTTGGGTTCCACGCGCCCCACGCCGCGCAGCGCGAGCCGCGCGGCCAGGTCCAGCATGCGGCGGGCTTCACTCACGACACACTCCTCAAACCCACCGGACCAGCGCTCGCCGGTCCTCCTCGCCCATCACCGCGCCGATGTCCGCGAGCCATCGGTGCGCATCGTTGCGGTATCCCGCCGTGGGCTTCAGCTCCACGCCGTCCGCCGCCAGCTTCGCCGCGGACCAGTGCTGGTTGAAGCGCATCATCGCCAGCTCCCGCGTCAGCTTCGCCACCATCGACGAGAGCGCTACCGGCAGGTGGGCGGCCTCACCCTCCACCAGGAACATCACTTTGGCTTCTCGCGTCCGCCCGGCGCTGTCCGGGGCACGCGCCGTGTACCGGCTCGCATGGTCCGACTCTTCTTCAATCTCCACGACGCAGCCGGGCAGTTCACGCTCGATCAATCCTGAATATTGCACACGCCCGCCGAGCCGATCGCAAGCCAGCACCAGCCCGCACGCTTCCTCCTGCTCTCCATACAACGCCCACACCCGCCGCAGGTGCTCTCCGAACGCCGCGGCGGTCGTTTCCGCCTTGTTGCCCGTTTCGCGGATAATCGCCTGGTACCGCTGCTCCCCGATCACCTCGCACCGCAGGGTCAGCAGCTCCACCCCCGCCCCGAGCATCGCCCGCGCCAGCACGTTGTGCGCAATCGAAACCTCCGCCTGTGTCATCGACACCGGCATCGGCCGCGCCGGCACGCGGTAGCACGGGTGCTCGGCAAGCACAGCCCCCAGGGCGTTGAAGTACGTCTCGTCGTCGGTGATCGCTCCGCATCCTTCGACGCAACGCGCAAAGGTCAGCACGCCGCGTTCGAGGTGGACCAGCGGGTGGCACGCCTTCACCGAGTTTGCCAGCTTCAGTTGCTTGCTGTCCGCGACGGCGACGCGCCCGCGCCGGTCGTGTACGCCCGCACGCCCCGGTTCGCGGCAGACGCCCTTGTTGAGCATCTTCCACAGGTCGGGCAGCTTCGCAGGGTCCGAAATGTCCCGCACCCGGAACACCGACAGACCGACACACAGCGGCCCCAGCAGGGGGCCGTACCCGGCTTCGTCAATCCCGGCGATCAGCAACGCCATGCCCGCGCGAGTCTAACGCGCGTGCTCCTGGACGTCGTCGTTGTGATGTGGCCTGCCCCGGTCGGGGGCTCGCCAAAAAGACACAAGGCCCGGCTCTTTGAGCCGGGCCCCGAATGCGGGCGAGAGGACTTGAACCTCCACGGGTTTGACCCCACTAGAACCTGAATCTAGCGCGTCTGCCAATTCCGCCACGCCCGCGGCGGACCCAACCGTAGGCCCCTTCCCTTCGAACTTCTACGCCGCAAAACCGGCTCAAGGTCGTGCTACGATGGCCGCGGAGGCCGATCCGGCCTCGCCAGGGGCTCCAATGAACGTATCGCCGCTTCCCGTGCATATCGAGCAGGACGGCCCGACGGCCGGTATCGCCACGCTCACCCTCGAGCAGCCCGGCAAGCCCGTCGTCGTCCTGGAACTGGAGGTTTTTCAGCGTCTTGAGGCCGCCCTCCGCTCCCTTCCCAGGTCCCTCGTCGGCTGCGTCATCGCCTCGGCCTCCGAGCGGGTTTTTGTCGCCGGGGCGGACCTCAAGTCCATTATGGACCTCGACGACGACCAACTGGACAAGTACCTCCAGTACGGCAGCCGCGTCTTCCAGATGATCGCCGACCTGCCCTATCCCACCGCCGCGGCGATCAACGGGGCGGCCCTGGGCGGCGGACTTGAGCTTGCCATGCACTGCGACGGCCTGATCGGGGCCCCCAGCCCCAGCGGCAAGCCCTACCCCATCGGCCTCCCCGAGGCCGGTCTCAAGATCTGCCCCGGATGGGGAGGCACCAACCTCCTCCCCGCCCGCATCGACCCGGCCGACGCCCTCCGCCGCACGGCTTCGGGCACCACGATGATGTTTGAGGAGGCCGTCAAGGCCAACCTCTTTGATGCTGTGGCCCCCTCCGCCGCGGAGCTGCTGCCCACCGCCAAGGAGTGGGTCCGGCAGCACGCGGCACAGGGCCGGATCGAGCGGGACGGGTCGCCCTCCCGCTGGATCGGCCGCACGGGGTACGCCAAGGCCGCCATCGAGGCGTTCGACGCCGTCCGTTCCGAGCTGAACCAGACCGAGCCCGGCAAAGCCGTGGCGGAGGCCGTCAACGAGGGCGTTACCCGCGGCTATGACGCGGCGCTCGCCGTCGAACGCCGTCAGCTCATCCGTCTGCGCAATCTTCCCCCTGCGAAGGAGGCGATCGCCGCCTTCTTCGCAAAGTCCGCCAAGAAGTAAGACCGGCACTCAGCACTCAGTACCTATCACTCAGGACTTCTCCCATGGCCGACCTCAAGAACCTCAAGGGCGTTTCCGAGAACGACAAGAAGATGATCGAGGATGCCGAGGCACTCCTGGGTCCGGAGCCCACCTCGATGGGCTTCGTCAAGAACCTCTTCTGGGGCAACCTCCGCGAGGATCTGGCCTTCCCCTATCCGCAGCAGTCTCCCGAGGAGAAGGAGGAGTGCGACAAGCTGCTGGCGAAGCTCGACCACTACCTCCGCACCGAGCACCCGGCCACGCTCATCGACCAGGAGCAGGAGATCCCCGACTGGGTCATCCGGCGGCTCTTTGATCTGGGCGTCCTGGGCATGACCATCCCGAAGGAGTACGGCGGCCTGGGGCTGGGCATCACCAGCTACAACCGCGTCCTTGAGCGCATCGGCATGACCTGCGGCTCCACCGCCGTGATGGTCTCCGCCCACCAGTCCATCGGCTGCAAGGCGGTCATGCTCTACGGCACGGAGGAGCAGAAGAAGCGCTGGCTGCCGCACCTGGCGACGGACTGGCTCTCCGCCTTCTGCCTCTCCGAGCCCAACGTCGGCTGCGACGCCGGCGGGCAGGAGACCCGCTGCGAGAAGTCTCCCGACGGCGAGTACTACATCATCAACGGCGAGAAGAAGTGGGCCACGAGCGGCGCGCTCTCCGGCATGTTCACCGTCATGGCGAAGCAGAAGATGCCCGACGGCAAGGACAAGGTCACGGCCCTGGTCTGCACGCCCGACATGGAGGGCGTGGACATCTACCAGAAGAACCGCAGCAAGTGCGGCATCCGCGGCACGTGGCAGGCCCGCATCCGCTTCAACAACGTCAAGGTTCCCAAGGCCAACCTGCTCTTCCAGGAGGGCAAGGGCCTCAACGTCGCGCTCTCGTGCCTCAACTACGGCCGCTGCACGCTCTCCGCGGGCATGCTCGGCGGCGCGCGGCGCGTTCGCGACCAGGCCACCAAGTGGGCCCGCACCCGCTACCAGTTCGGCCGTCCGCTCAGCGAGTTCGAGCTGGTGCAGGAGCGGCTCGCCCGCATGGCCGCGTACGACTACGCGATGGACGCGGTGCTCTACATGACCACCGGCATGCTCGACCGTCACGACGAGGACATCATGGTCGAGACGGCCATCTGCAAGGTCTTCTGCTCCGAGTTCGGCTGGCGCGTCGTCAACGACGGCCTGCAGGTCATGGGCGGCGAAGGCTACATGACGGAGAACGAGGTGGAGCGAGTCTTCCGCGACTCGCGCATCAACCTCATTGTCGAGGGCGCCAACGAGGTCATGCAGTCCTTCGTCTGGGCCTACGGCGGCAAGAAGCTGCTGGAGTCGATGCTCGGCGTCCACGCCGCGGTGGGCTGGGACCCTGACCAGTCCTTCGGCGGCAACATCGCCCGGATCATCAAGAACGGCCTCAAGCCGACCATCGCGCGGGCGGCGATCCCGCTGGGTCTGGAGCTCTTCCTCGGCGTGCGCCGCAAGGCGCCGGCTCTGACGAAGCTCGCGACCCCCTCCCTGCGGCCCCAGGCGGACCGACTCACGGCGATGATCCGTGACTTCTCCCACCAGTACAAGCAGGCCTGCAAGCGCTACCGCGAGGCCATGATCAACCGTCAGTGCGTCCAGGCCCGCCTCGCCGACGCCGCGATCATGCTCCACGCGTGGTGCTGCACGCTCTCCAAGCTCGACTCCGACATGCAGAAGCACGGCTCTTCGCTTACGCCGGAGTTCGAGCGCGACCGTGCCGCGGCGTTCCACTTCTTCGATCTCGCCGAGCTGGCGATTCACAACAACTTCCGGGCGCTCTACGAGAACTCCGACGACACGATGCTCGCCGCGGCTGCCGCGGCCATCAAGCACTCCGACACGCTCCCGAACGACCAGTTCATCGTTCCGGAGAAGTCGCCCGTTGCGAAGGGCACCGGTCGCCCGGCCCGCCAGGAAGGCATCAAGCAGTTCCCCGGTGGCTCCGCTCTCAACAAGGCGCACGCGGCGTCCGTCTCGTAAGCGGGCGCCGAGCGGCGAAGGTCGGTTTAAGCGCGAACAAGCGCGGCGGGGCCGCGCGGCTTGAGGGATCGGCCCCTGCTTCGGGCGTGGGGTATCCCACGCTCTCCGTCGATCTCAGTGCCTGCACCCGCACCCAGCCCCGCAGCCTTCTTCCTTGGGCGCGGGGCCGAGCATCTTCTCCACCTTCCGGGCCAGAAACACGGCGTGGTGCTCGAAGTGGTAGGTGGCGTATTCGAGGATGTTCTTCAGCGTCATCTCGCCGCGTTCGGGGTGCAGAATTTTCCGTGACCATGCCGACTCGGGCAGGCTCAGCAGCCATTGCCCGGTCCACTGCCGCAGGGTGTGGATCACCGTCAGCGGCCCGCCGATCGCGGCCATCACGCGGTGATGGTCCCCCTGCGGATCCTCGGCGTAGGTCTTCTCGCCGTTCCCGTAGATCCCCGAGTCCACGAAGCTGTTTTCGTCCCATACGCCGACAAGCGGGTTGTCCTCGCCGACACACCGCCGCATCCGCTCGACATACACCAGCTCCGCGTCGGCGACGTGGCCCACCAGCACGCGCACCGGCCATTGCCCCACGCCCGCTTCGGGCAGGAACGCCGTGTCGATCTGCCGCTCGGTCAGTTCAAAGACGCGCCGGTCGATCACCTCGATCCCGCGCCGATAGCGCATGACCAGCGTCAGCGGGTCCAAAGCGGACACCTGCTCCATCAGAACCTTGGGGTCATAAGCCGCCGTCGCGCTGCTCTTGCAGCACGTGGCCGCGTCGCCCGCACCGGAACCGCCGCCCCCGCACCCGCATTGATGCTCGCTCATAAGACCACTGTAGCGTCGCCCCGCGGCTTACACCGTCGCGGGCGAACGGAAGGGGATGGGCTTTCCCGACGCATCCACGGAAACCATCGTCATGGTCGCCGCGGTTACGGGCACCGTCTCGCCCGTCGTATACCGCTCCGCTTCGACTTCGACGAGGACCGTCACGGACTTTGTGCCGAAGCGCGTCACGGTGGTGAAGAGGTTGATGACGTCGCCCACATGAATGGGGGCCTTGAACTCCACGCTGCTGATCGCCGCGGTCACCCATCGGTGGCAGCCGTGCCGCCTGGCCTCGACGAAGCCCGCCTGGTCGATGTAGGAGAGCACCACCCCGCCGAAGATGGTGCCGTAGTGATTCGTGTCCCGCGGCAGGGTCGCGATCCGCAGGGCAAGCGTCCGTGCCGCGTTTGAAGCGTTGCTCATGAGGCAAGCGTACCCCGCGGTCCCGCCGGGTCCCTGCACCCCGTTCGGGGATATCCTGTCGCATGGCCACACTCAAACTCATGGTTCTCACCGCCAGCACCCGTCCCGGGCGTGTTGGCCCCGCTGTCGCCGCGTGGTTCGCGGATGCCGCGCGACGGCACGGTGCGTTCGAAGTCGTTCCCACGGACCTTGCCGACTTCAATCTGCCCGTCTTCGACGAGCCGAACCACCCGACGCAGCGCAAGTACGAGCACGAGCACACGCGCCGCTGGTCCGCGGCGGTCGAAGCTGCGGACGCCTACGCCTTCGTCGTGCCCGAGTACAACTTCGGCCCCACGCCGGCGCTGGTGAACGCGCTCAACTACCTGTACCACGAGTGGTGCTACAAGCCCGCGGGGTTCGTGAGCTACGGCGGCATTTCCGGCGGTATGCGGGGCGTGCAGGTCACCAAGGGCCTCTGCACCACGCTGAAGATGATGCCCATGTACGAAGCGGTGGTGATCCCCAACGTCAACACCCTCCTGAAGGACGATGGCGGGCGAAAGGTCTTCAGCGCCAACGAGCTCCACGAGAAGAGCGCCGCGGCATTGCTCACGGAGCTGCACAAGTGGGCCACGGCGCTGCGGACGATCCGCGTGCCGGGCTGATTGTCATTCGAGTTTGCGCGCAAAAAAAGCCGGCCCCGCGATGGGGCCGGCTTTGACTTTGGGGTGATGCGCCGGTTCAGCGCTGCTCTTCAGGGATGCCCATGCCCTTGCGGTCCGGGCTGGCCGGGCGCTTGGGCGGAATGTACGGGCGCTCCTTGATTTCCTGCAGCATCAGCTCGATGGCGCGGTCGAGCTGCGGGTCGCCGCCGTCCACCATCTTGGCGGGGTCGTCCACGACTTCGATGTCGGGGTCCACGCCGTGGCCCTCGACGCCCCAGTTCCCGTCGAGCTTGTAGAAGCCGAAGGTGGGGACGGTGACGTAGCCGCCGTCGATGAGCCCGGGGTTGCCGCTGATGCCCACAAGCCCGCCCCAGGTGCGCATGCCGATGGTCTTGCCGATCCCCGCCTGCTTGAAGTAGTAGGGGAAGGCGTCGCCGCCGCTGCCGGCCAGGCCGTTGATCAGCATGCACTTGGGGCCCTGGTGCGCATCGGGCGGCCAGACCCAGTCCAGGCCGTCACGCACCGCCCAGTAGTTGGTCACGGGGCGGTTGAGCAGCTCGATGAAGCGGGTGGGGATCTGACCGCCGCCGTTCCAGCGCTCATCGATGATGAGGGCGGCCTTGCCGCGCTGGCCCATGAACTGACGGAAGAGCTCGTTCTGGCCGTCCACGCCGGTGTTGGGGACGTAGATGTAGCCGACCTTGCCGTCGGTGCGCTCCTCGACGTACCGCCGGTTGCGCTCGATCCACGCACGCGTGCGCAGAGCCTGCTCGCCGCCCATGGGCTTGACCAGCACGTCCCGGGCGTGCTCGTCGATCACTGGGTTCTTACCCACGGTGATGGTGGTCGGCCTGTTGGCGGTGTCGATGAACGCGGCCCAGGGATCCTTCGAGGTGTCCACTGGAACGCCGTTGACCGCGAGCAGGAAGTCGCCTTCCTTGACGTTCACGCCGGGCTGGCTGAGCGGACCGCGGGCGTCCACGTCCCACGGCGCCCCCTCGTAAATCTTGCTGATGCGGTACGCGGCGACGTCGCCGTCCACGAACAGCTCGAAGTCGCAGCCCAGCATTCCCACGGCAACATTCGGCTGCTGCTCCACGTCGCCGGGGCTGGTCACGTAGGCGTGGCCGATGTTCAGCTCCGAGATCATCTCGCCGAGGATCCAGGCCAAGTCCTCGCGGCTGGTGGCGTCCTCGACCATGCGGCCGTAGTGCTCGCGCATCTTCGGCCAGTCCACGCCGTGCATCGTCGGCTCGTAGAAGTAGTCGCGCTGGATGCGCCACACGTCGTGGAAGATCTGACGCCACTCCTGGCGCGGGTCGATGGTCACCTTCATGCCCGCGGTGGGCACGGTGGTGGGCTTGCCGCCGCCCGCGACGGGGTCGAGCACTTGGAGCGAGCCGCCGCGGACGACCAGCAGCTTCTTGCCGTCGGCGGAGAGCTGGAGACGTCCGCCGCCCGCGATGACCTGTTTCTCTTCCTTGGCGTCGTCGTTGATGTCGAAAACCTTGATGGCGGCCTCGCTGCTGCCGCGGCGGGTGGACTGCCGCACGTAGATCAGCTTGCCGTCGTGGGCGACCATGAGCTGGCTGAAGTTGCCGGGGGCAACCGGGATCTGCACCGCCCGCCGCTCCATGTCCTCAAGGTCGATCTTGATGGCCTTGGGCTTGTCCTCGGCCTTGGCCGGCTTGTCGCCGCTCGCGTCGTTCGCACCGCCCGCACCCTTCACGGTGCGGCGGCAGGAGAAGTCGCCCGAGGAGCCGTCGGTCGCCTGCCAAGTGCCCGTCAATTCGTCGCCCTTCACCGTTCCCGTGAGCGTGATGGTGGTCTGGCCGACGGTGATGGAAAGGGTGATGGCGCCGCCGGCCTTGTCGAAGGTGCCGTTGACGGACCCGCCGCCGTACGGCGCGGACACCGAGCCGGTGACCTTGCCGTCGGGGTGCAGGTTGAGGGTCATGGAGAAGGCGATGCCCTGGGGAGGGAAGTTCTCACCCTGGCCGGTGGCCTTGCCCTCCCACGTGCCGCTCAGGCCGTCGTCGGCGGTGGCGTTGTCGGAGGGCTTCTCCTGCTTGTCGTCGCCCTCCTTCTTACCGGCGGAGTCCTTCTCCTCAGACTTGTCGCTGCTCTTGTCCGCCTCGGGCTTCTTGTACTCCTCTTCGTCGCTCTTGGGCGCGAAGGGGCTCTTCTGGTCCGCCCGCAGCGGGATGACGTACAGCAGCTCGGTGCCGGTGTAGGCGAAGGTGCTGTCGATGTCCGCGTAAGTGGGGGATTCGATGGAGCGGTTGCTGGTGAAGTAGAGGTAATCGCCCTTGCGGTCGAAGGTCGGGTTCCCGCTGTTGAACATCGGGCTGGTGACGCGGGTGGCCTTGTCCTCGGCGACGTTGTACACCCAGATGCACCCATGGCGTGATTCTTCATCGCCGCGGGCGTAGGTGAGCCACGCCGAGTCGTGCGACCATGCCAGCTCCGGCACGCCGCCGAGCGGGTCTTCCAGGATCAGCTTGGGCTCCTTGGGCTCGCCCTCGGTGGTGACCTCGATCAGGTACGCGCGCCCGCCCTTGTCGCTGAGGACGATGTACTTGCTGTCCGGGCTCCAGGTGGGGTTGAAGCGGAAGCCCGCGCCCATGCTGGTCAGCTTCCGCGGCCCGGTCAGGTTGTGCAGGAGGCTGGGCTCGCCGACGCGGTCCTCCTCGCCGTCCTTCTTCTTCTCCGCGGCGGGGCGGCTGTCGGCAGGGCGGATGTACAGCTCATACTCCCCGCTTTCGTCGGAGAGGTACGCCACCCAGCGGCCGTCCGGAGACCACGCGGGCATGCGCTCGTACACGCCGCTGGTCATGGTCAGGTTGCGGATCACGCCCTCCTTGGCGGGGGCGCTCCACACGTCGCCGCGGGCTTCGATCGCGACGCGCTTGCCCGTGGGCGAGATGGCCGCGTTGGTGATGAACTTCGCGGCGTCCACCGTCCGGGGCCGGATGGTGGGCTTGGCGCCGGGGATGGTGACGTTGACGACGCGGTCGCGCTTCGAGGCAAGGTCCAGCAGCCGCAGCTCGCTGCCGAGCTGATACACGATCTCGCCGCGGCCGTTATCGCCCGGCCCGATGCTGGGCCAGCGCACGTCGTTGTCGGCGTGGCTGGTGATTTGCTCGCGCTTGCCGGTCTTCAGATCAAAGGACCAGATGTTGAGCCGGTGCTCCGGCCCGTTGTCGCTGAGGTAGTAGACGACGTTGGAGTTGCCCTTGGTCTTGCCGTCCTCGCTCGCGGGAACCCACATGGGCAGGGTGTCGGTGCCCTCCCAGTCGGTGATCTTGCGGCTGGTGTGGTCCTTGAGGTTGAAGAGCCAGATGTCGGTCGCCATGCCGCCGCGGTAGCGCTTCCACGTGCGCGTGTCGGTGGAGTGCGGGGTGTAGGCGAGCCAGGTGCCGTCGGGAGAGATCGAGCCGAAGCCGCCGTAGGGCACGGGGAGCTTCTGGGGCAGCCCGCCCTCAGAGCCGACGGTGAAGAGCTGGGTCTGACGGGCGAGCCCGCCAAAGCCGTTCGCCATGTAGAGCAGACGGCCGTCGGGAGTCCAGTCGGAGAGGTTCTCGGTGGTGGGGTGGTGCGTCACGCGGCGGGGGATGCCGCCGGTGATCGGGATCGTGTAGATGTCGCGGTTGCCGTCGTAGTTGCCGACGAAGGCGATGGTCTTGCCGTCGGGGCTGAACCGTGGGAAGGCCTCGGAGCCTGGGGGGCTGGCCAGGGGGCTCGCCTGTCCGCCGCGCTTCTCGACCGTCCAGATATCGTTGGCGTAAACGAAGCAGATGCGGTCTTTGCTGACGTCCGGGTAGCGGAGCATGGCCCCAGTGGGGCGATTTTCGGCCTTGTTCTGACCGGCCGCGAGGCCGGCGCAGAGAACGAGCGGGGCCGCCGCGGCAAACGTCCAACGCAGTGTGTGCTTCACGTGTTTGACCCTTTATCCACCCCTGTTGTGCGAGCCAGTAGGGTAGCAGAGGATGTTCGCCGCGGGAGGCACGGAGCAACGCGGGGAACCGTTTCCGGTAAGGTTTGGCGTGGGCTGCTTCCTCCTGCTGTACTTCTTCACGAGCGCGGTGGCGCTCCTGGGGCTCGAACGCCACGAGGGGAAGTTCACGGGTCTCTGCGGGAAGTGCAGGTATGACCTGTCCGGGCTGCCGCCGAACACGCCCTGCCCGGAGTGCGGCTCGAAAGAGCACGAGTTCGCATCCGAATGGCGGGAGCTGGTGTTCCGCCCCCACGCGCTGCCGGTGTGGAGCGTCACGTTCGTGGTGCTGCTGCTGTGCACCATGCAGCCGGAGTGGGTACAGGCGGCGGTCGATCTGCCCTGGCGCGTGGTGAGGCAGAACTGGCACGGGCGCGTGATGGACACGCGGATCGAGCTCATCGCAATCGCCGCGGCTATGGCGCCGCCCTTCGGGCGACTGCGTTCCCGCAAGGCGGGGATCGCGCTGACGCTGGCCGTGATGCTGGTGGGCTACCTGCTCTCCGTGTGGGTGACGTTCATGTAAGGCGCGCCCGATGGGCTCAACGAAAATTCACCGGCTTGAGCCGGAGCGGCGCGGGCTCCGCTCCGGCTCGTGGAGCGAGTGAATCCGTTCTCACGGCTCGCTGATCTTGTCCGCAGTTGGAAGTGTGCACCTTTCACCCGCTGAACCCGGCGCGACGTGGGGGCATTTTTCGAAAGGGCTTGCACATGTGCAACAACAAGAGAGCGATCATGCTCGGCGTCGCGGCTGTCGCCGCGGGGATGAGCGGCGTCGCCATGGGTGGCGTCGTCGTGGACCTGACCACGCCCGGATCGTCGGGATTCGTCCGCGGCGCGCTGTATATGTCCGTGGACACCGAAGGAGTGGGGGATCCGGTGAGTTCGTTCCTGCGCTTCCGCACGGACCTGACGTCGCCGCAGGGCTACAACTCCTCGGCCCGCCCGCTGCGCTTCAACGAGGACGACCAGGGCGACTACACGCGCAACCTTCGTGTCAGCGAGCTGCCGATGTTCAACATCGGGGGCGTGGACTACTTCGAGTTCCTGTTCAACGCCAACGAGCCCGACGGGCAGGGCGTTGACAGGGTGAGCATCAACCAGATGAACATCTACACCGGCCCCATCGGCGACAAGCGGACGAACTCGATCTCCTCCCTCGGCACGCTGCGCTACAGCCTCGACGCCACGGGCGATGACAACACGATCATCGTGCGTGACGCCAACAGCGGCGAGAATGCCATGGATGCGCGCATCCTCGTGCCGGTCGCCATGTTCGGCGACGCCTCGCCCGACGACTACGTCTACCTGTTTGCGCGCATCGGCGACACCGCCACGGCTCAGGGCAGCTACGAGGAGTTCGGCGTCCGCGTGCTGCCGGTCGTGATCCCGCTGCCCTCGGCTGCAGGCCTGGGCATGGCCGGGCTCGCTGGGCTGGCTTTCCGCCGCCGCCGCTGACGCTCCAACACTCGCACCCCTCTTCCCAAGGGCCGGCGTCATACGTCGGCTCTTTTTTTGCAACGCGAAGGGGAAAAGGACAACCCGCCTCACGTCTTCGCGATTTCTCTTCGCGTTACCAACAGCACGTACACTGGCGCGGTGGCTCTGACCGGGATCTATGTCGGTTCGGCGGTTGTCCTGGCCGCGTGCTCCGCGGCTGCGGGGTACGCCTACCTCGCCCCCGCCTGCGGTGCGTTTCTGCCGCTGGTGAGCCGGGGTCGGACGAAAGGCGTGGCGCTCACCTTCGACGACGGCCCTACGCCACCGGGCACGGAGCGAGTGCTCGAAATCCTCGCTCACTACCGCGTGCCCGCGGCGTTCTTCGTCATTGGCGCCAACGCCGCCCGCTGGCCCGACCTCGTCCGCCGCATGCACACCGAGGGACACCTGATCTGCAATCACACCTACGACCACGTGCCCACCGGCGCGCTGCGTCCGCCCTCGTTCTGGCGGGGTCAGCTCGCGCGAACGGACGCGGTGGTCGAGTCAATCATCGGGCGACGTCCGGCGTTCTTTCGGCCGCCCTTGGGCCACAAGTCGCCGTGGATGGCGCGGCCCATCCGTGAACGCGGCTTAGTTACGGTCGCGTGGTCGCGGCGGGGGCTGGACGGCATCGCGACCACGCCGGAACGCATCACACGCCGGCTGGTCCCGCACGCGCGCGACGGCGACATTCTGCTGCTGCACGACGGACGCGAGCCCAGTTCCAGCCGCGACCCCACACCGACGATCGAGGCCCTGCCGAAAGTGATCGAGGGCATCCGCGCCCGTGGCTTGTCGTTCGTGCGGCTCGATGCGTTGCTTGGGCGCGAGGGTTACTTGGCCGCAGCGACGCCCACCGGCGAAACCGCGACATCCTCGGCCTGATCCCGCCCCGGCCACTGCGGATGAGGCAGCGGCACAAGCCGGCGCAGCAGCAGACCCATGTGCAGCACCACCGCGCGTGCGGTGTCGATCCATGGCCGGTAGTGGCTGATGCGCTCCGAAGGATGCGGGTAGCTGCATGAAATGGGCACTTCGACGATGGGCGTTCTCGCCCAGCCCGCGCGGGTGATGATTTCGGTCTCGAAGTCGTACCGCCCCGACCAGACGGGGAGTGCCGCGATCATCGCCAGCGGGTACACGCGCATGCCGCACTGGCTGTCCTGGACGCGCACGCCGCATTCAAGGCGGATGAGCAGGTTCGTCAGCTTGCGTCCGATCCGGCCGCCGATGGGGTAGTTCTTGATCTGCCGTTCGCGTACTCCGAGCACGAGCGCCGTGGGGTGGCGTTCCGAGGCTTCGAGCATGGTCGGAGCCTGCGCCGGATCGAGCTGGCCGTCGGTGTCGAGCGTGAGGGCGTGCGTCAGGCCGTCCGCGGCAGCCGCGGCAAAGGCGGTCTGCATCGCCGCGGCCTTGCCCCTGTTGACCGGATGGGTGAGCAGCGTGAAGCCGGGGCGGCCTCGGAACGCGGCGAGCACCTCGCCGGTTCGGTCGGTGCTGCCGTCATCGACGACGTACACCGGCAGCCCCAGGCCGAGCGACCGCTCGACCACGCCCGCGACGGTGCCCGCGTTGTTGTACGAGGGCAGCACGAGACAGGGCCGGAAGGCGTGCGTGCTGGAGGATGACATGGACTGATGCAAGGGTAGATCGAGATGCCGTTTCACGCCGGAAAGGCGCGTTTCATTCCGGGCGGCAGCTTTTGACGGCCTTTGTGGCCGGGTCATACTCGTAGATCATCCCCGGCTGCTCGTCCTTGCAGAACTTGTGGGACTTGTCGCAGAAGGGGGGAGTGGCGGTCAGGCCGCAGGCGCAGACCCAGATGGGCTTGAGGTTGCCCTGCTCGTCGCGGGGAAACTGGGACGGGTCTATGCGGATGGGGCCGGTCGCCTCAAGACGAACGATGCGAGCCATGAGATCTCCTCCTCAGGCCGGGCTCGGAACGGTTTCCAGCACGTCCCGCAGGGCGCGTTCCGCCGTCTCCGCCCCAGTGCCGGCCACCGCCCGCGTGACCACTCGGTGGGCGCATACCGGCAGGATGTTGTCCACAATGTCTTCCGGGACGACGTAAGTCCGCCCGCGGTAGAGGGCCGTCGCCCGCGCCGCCTGGGCCAGCGAGAGCGAGCCGCGGGGCGAAAGCCCGTGCAGCAGGCCCGGGTGCGTCCGAGTGGCGTTGGCGAAACGCACGATGTAGTCCAGCAGCGCCCGGTCCACCTTGACGTGGTCCACGCGCGACTGCAGCTCCATGATCTCCGCCCGGGTCAGCACCGGCTTCAGTTCGTGGAGCTGCTGGCCCGAGGGGCGCACGTCCAGGACGCGGGCCTCCTCCTCCGGCGTCGGATACCCCAGACTGATGCGCATGAGGAAGCGGTCGAGCTGGTTTTCCGGCAGCAGGTAGGTGCCCTCGAAGTCGAAGGGGTTCTGCGTCGCGATCACCATGAAGGGCTGATCGAGCGGGATCACGCGCCCGTCCACCGAGACCGTGGCCTCGTTCATCGCCTCCAGCAGGGCCGACTGCGTGCGGGGCGGGGTGCGGTTGATCTCGTCCGCCAGCACGATGTTGGCGAACACCGGGCCGCGCTTGTAGGTGAACTCCCCCGTGGTCTTGTCATAGACGCTCACCCCCAGCACGTCGCTGGGGAGCATGTCGGGCGTGAGCTGGATGCGGGAGAAGGTGCAGTCCACACTGCGGGCCAGGGCGGTCGCCAGCACCGTCTTGCCGACGCCGGGCACGTCCTCGATCAGCAGGTGCCCGCGGGCCAGGAGGCAGCAGCACACCCGATCGATCGCCGCGAGGTTGCCGAAGAGCACCTTGGCGATGTTTTCACGCAGTCTTGCGAGCGGTTCGAGCATGCAGGTTCCGGAGCCCTTTCCTGGGTTGGGGCGGGCAGTATAGGAACTGCGGGCGTGCCGCCGATTGCGTCATCGTGTACGCTCCCCCGTCGCCCGCCCGCCGCGGCGGCGCACCCAGGAGAACGGATGCAAGACTCCGGCCCGCCCCCCCCGGGCCAACCATCGCGTCCGCCGGTGCCATCGCTGGCCAGCGAGCTGACCGGCAGCCTTCCGTGTATTCGGTGCAGGTACGACCTGCGCGGGCTGTCCATTCGCGCGCTCTGCCCTGAGTGCGGCACGCCCGTCCGCGCCACCCTCCTTTCGGTCATCGACCCCAAGGCCGGCGAACTGCAGCCCATGCACCGCCCTCGCCTGACCGCCGCGGGGTTGCTCCTGTGGAGCGGCGCGGCGCTGGGGGCCGTCCTGAGCGGGTGGTGCCTGTGGGCCATCGAGACGCTGCCCTCCACGTTCCTCGACCGCTACCTCGCCGCGGCCAAGTGGGCGGTGGTGGGGCTGACGGCGCTCTCCGGCCTTGGAGCCGCGGCGGCCTTCATCAACCCTCATCCAAACATTCCTCGTCGCGTCGGGCGCGCGGCGCTGCTGGGGACGCTGGGGTACATCCCTCTGTGCCTGGCGCTCTGGAAACTGCTGATGGTGGAGTGGTACACCGGCTCCGCGTCGGGCCTGGGACGCTGGGCCGTCACCAGCGACATCCGCAACGTCCTCGGGCTCATCATCCAGGCGATCATCATCTGCGTCGTGCTCGGGCTGCGGGGGAACGCCCAGCTTCTCGCGGCACGCTCCGTTCTGTTGCGCCAGGGGCGCGTCGACCGCCAGGCGATGCTGGCTCTGATCTCCGTTCTTGCCGTGTCGATGACCGGGGACGCGGTCTGCCTGCTCGCCCGCCGCATGCAGCCCGCCGACACCCTGCTGCTGATCGGGCAGGCGCTGGTCGTGGCGGGCGCGGCGCTCTTCACCATCGGGCTGGCGGGCGTCCTGATCGACTGCGTGCGGATCCGGCGGGCGGTCCTCCAGCCCCCCTTATCCTTGGAAGCGCTCTTCGAGGAGCCGTCGTCCTCTTCTTCGTCCCACGCTCCCGGAACACCAGCACCATGAGCCCCAGCGAGCAGGAAAAGTTTGATGCCCTGGTCGAGGAAGTGATCGAGAACCTTCCCCAGGGCGTGCGCGAGCTGCTGGACGAAGTTCCGGTGATCGTCGAGGACCGGCCCACGCGCGAGCTGCTCCAGCAGCTCCGCGAGGAGGGCGTCGTCACCCCCGAAGAGGCCGAGGACAGCGATTGCCTCTGCGGCCTGCACACCGGCGTCGCCTTCACCGGGGCCCCGCTGGACGACACCGGCCGGCTCCCCTCCGACATCTACCTCTTCCGCGAGGGCATCCTGAAGCAGGCGGGCGGGTGGCGCAACGACGGCGTCGAGGACGACGTGTACGAAGAAATCTGGGTCACCCTCCTTCACGAGATCGGCCACCAGTTCGGGCTGTCGGAGGAAGACCTGGAGAGGCTGGGTTACGAGTAACCGGCGCCCCCTGCGAGCGAATAAACTCGGACAGGCCCGCGCCCGGGGAGGGAGCGGGCCCGGAGGATCTCCGCATGCGCAAGCCACGTTTCGCCCCCGCCCTTCTCCTCGCCCTGAGCTGCGGCCTTGCGTTCGCCGCGCCCGCCGTCGCTCAGAACGAAGCGGAAGCCCCCGCGTCCGCGGCGCAGCAGGCCGCGAAGGCCCGCCTCGCCACGATCGAGCTGAAGGGCTCGCTCCAGAGCGCGCCGGGGCCGCTGGACTGGCTGTTCGGCAGCGAACGGCCCACGCTGCGGGCCGTCGTCAACGCCCTGCAGGACATCGCGGTGAATGACCGCTACGACGGCGTGCTGATCCGCCTGCGGGACGCGGAGCTCTCCGCGACTCAGGTGGAGGAGCTCGGCGCTGCGATCAACAAGGTCCGGCAGGCGGGCAAGAAGGTGCACGTCTTCTCCGAGGCCTACGGCACCACCGGCCTCATGCTGGGGGCGTATGCCGACGAGACCATCGCCCAGGCGGGCGGGCCGGTCTCGCTTCCGGGCCTGTACATGGAGGAGATGTTCCTCGCCGACACCCTCGAATGGATCGGCCTCAAGGCCGACTTCGTGCAGGTGGGGGACTACAAGGGCGCGGCGGAGCAGATGTCCCGCAACGCCCCCAGCAGGGAGTGGGACGCGAACATCAACCAGCTCCTCGACTCCCTCTACGCCAACATCCGCAAGCCCATCCTCAAGGGCCGCAGGCTGACGGACAAGAAGCTGGACGAGGCGATGGAGACGGTCTGGCTTGCCGACGCCAAGGACGCGGTCCGCGCCGGGCTCATCGACGCGGAGGTGGACCTGGCCGTGCTCGGCGAGCACCTGCGCACGCGCTACGACGGCCGCGCCATCGACTGGAAGAAGATCGCGCTGACGGGCGAGGCCCCCAAGATGGACGCCAACCCCTTCGCGATGATGAGCCTCTTCACCAAGGAGCCCGACCACAAGCCCAGGAAGCCCACCATCGCGGTGGTGCACATCAACGGCGCGATCGTGGACGGCGACAGCAGCTCCGGCGGCCTCTTCGGCGGCGAGGGGCAGGTCGGCAGCCGCACGATCCGCAAGGCCCTGGAGGACGTGCTGAAGGAGAACCTCATCAAGGGCGTGGTGGTCCGCATCGACTCCCCCGGCGGCTCCGCCACCGCCAGCGAGGTGATCTGGCAGGGGATCCGGCGCGTCGCCGAGAAGAAGCCGGTGTGGGTCAGCGTGGGCGACATGGCCGCCAGCGGCGGCTACTACTGCGCCGTCGCGGGCGAGAAGATCTACGTCAATCCCTCGAGCATCGTCGGCTCCATCGGCGTCGTCGGCGGCAAGCTCAGCATGCAGGGGCTCTATGACTGGGCGAAGGTCCGCGTCGTGCCGCGCGCCCGCGGCCCGCGTGCCTCCATGTTCGCCAGCGGCGCCCCCTGGTCCGCCCAGGACATCGAGCTCGTCCGCGCCAAGATGAAGCAGACCTACGCCCTCTTCACCAGCCGCGTCGAGCAGGGCCGGCAGGGCATCGACCTCTCCGTCACGGCGGAGGGCCGCCTCTTCACCGGAGACAAGGCCATCGCCCTGAAGATGGCCGACGCCGTGGGGGGCCTGGACGACTGCATCGCCGGGCTGGCGAAGCGCTGCGATCTGGATGACTACGGCGTGATGGACTACCCCGCGCCCAGGTCCCTGAACGAAGTGCTTTCGGAGGCCTTCTCCGGCTTCGGCAGCGCCAGGGCTCCGGGGGTGATCGGCAAGCCCGTGCGCTCGCAGCTCTTCGCCGCGGTGCGGGAGCTGGTCGGCGAGCGTGCGTGGGCGCAGATCGAGCCTTCGCTGGCGGCGCTGCTCCAGCTGCGCGAGCATCCGGTGGTCCTGACCAGCCCCCGCGTGCTGATCTCGCGCTGAGCGGCGTGGGGTTGCGCCCGTACCATCGGCGATGAACGCGCCCGCGCCAGCCCCGCAGCCGCCCGCCATCCGCCTGCGCCCCGTGACGCGCGAGGACCTGGAGGCTCTGTTCGAGATGCAGAGCGACCCGAAGTCCAACGAGATGGCGGGAACCAAGCCGCGGCCGCGCGAACTCTTCTTCGCGGTGTGGGAGCAGCACTTCGCGAACCCGCAGATCCGCGGCCGGGTGATCGAGCTCGAGGGGCGGCCCGTGGGCAGCATCGCCTGCTTCCAGGCCCCCGGCGATGACGGAGTGACGCGCGATCACGTGGGCTACTGGATCGCCCGCGGATGGTGGGGGATGGGGATCGCGTCCCGCGCCCTGGAGCTGTTCCTGCGGGAAGAGCCGCGGCGGCCGTTGTACGCCACCGCCGCGAGCGGCAACATCCCGTCGCGCCGCATCCTGGAAAAGTGCGGCTTCCGCTGCACGGGCTTTCGCATGGGGGAAGAAAGCGAGCGCTTCGCGGCACGGGAGCTCGCGGAGTTCGTGCTTGCGTCGAACGGTTGAGACGGGGCCGGGCGCGCCCATGGCGGCGTTGCTCTGTCGTCCCCGTGGGCTCTCGCCCGCTCATGCCCCGCCGTCCCACCGCAAAAACGCCGCGGGCCCCCGGCCGAAGGGGCCCACGGCGAATGAAGGGTTGCGGGATGTGGTTCCGCGGCGGCTCAGGCCGCGAGCTCGGCGGGGGCTCACTTCCCCTTAAAGATCTTGAACAGCTTCGTCAGCGGGTCGTAGTACTCGTCCACCACGCGCTCCTTGAGCGGGATGATCGCGTTGTCCGTGATCGTGATGTGCTCGGGGCAGACCTTGGTGCAGCACTTGGTGATGTTGCAGTAGCCGATGCCGTTCCTGTGCTTCAGGTCCGGCACCCGGTCCTCGGTGTCCAGCGGGTGCATCTCCAGCGCCGCCGAGTACACGAAGAAGCGCGGGCCGATGAACTCGTCGTGCTTGTGGTGGTCGCGCAGCACGTGGCACACGTCCTGGCACAGGAAGCACTCGATGCACTTGCGGAACTCCTGCACCCGGTCCACGTCCGCCTGCTGCATCCGCCACGTGCCGTCCGGCGCGTCGGGCTTGCGCGGCTTGAAGGGCTTGATCCGCTTCTTCACCTCGAAGTTCCACGAGACGTCCGTGACGAGGTCCTTGATGAGCGGGAACGCCTTCATCGGCTCCACCGTGACGGGCTGGTCCAGCGGCAGCTCGTCCATCCGCGTCATGCACATCAGCCGCGGCTTGCCGTTGATCTCCGCCGAGCAGGAGCCGCACTTGCCCGCCTTGCAGTTCCACCGGCACGCCAGGTCCGGCGCGGACTCGGCCTGGATCTGGTGGATCGCGTCGAGCACCACCATGCCGACCGTGACCTTGGTGGTGAACTCCTCGAACTTCGCGCCGGAGGAGTCGCCGCGCCAGACCCGGAAGGTCACGTCGCGGGCGGAACGGCTGCTCTGCGACACCGCGGACTGGCTCAGCGGCTGGTCGGGCTTGCCCTCGGTGGCGTCGGGAATCGTGTAGGACTTGGGGGCGGATTCGGTGGCCATGGCGTTGATCCAAAGCACTGAGCACGCTCAGCGCCTGTTACTTGTTCTCTTCGATGATCTGCTGAAGCTCGGGGGGCATGGGGGGCAGGGGGCGGCGGGAGATGGTCATCTCGCCGTCGGCGCCCATGCGCACTACGTGGTTGAACGTGGAGAACTCCTCGGACTTGCTGGGGTAGTCCTCGCGGAACTGGGCCCCGCGGGATTCCTTCCGCTCGATCGCCGACCGGGTCACGGCCTCGGCGACGGTGAGCAGGTTGTTCAGGTCGATGCAGGTGTGCCAGCCGGGGTTGTACTCCCGGTGGCCGTACGCCGCGGCGTTTTTCGCACGCGCCTTGAGCTTCTGGAGCCCCTCGAGCGCCTGCACCATCTCCTTCTCCGTGCGGACGATGCCCACCAGCGACTGCATCATCTCCTGCAGGTCGTGCTGGATGGCGTAGGGGTTCTCGCCTCCCTCGCGGCTGAAGGGGGCCAGGGCGCGGTTCACGCACTCCTCGATCTGCGCCGGGTCGGGCTCGACGCCCCCGCCCTGCTCCCTGGCCCACTTCGCGGCGTGCTCGCCCGCGAGCTTGCCGAAGACGACCAGGTCCGACAGCGAGTTGCCGCCCAGGCGGTTCGCGCCGTGCAGGCCCGCGGCGACCTCGCCCGCGGCGAAGAGGCCGGGCACCGTGGACATCTGCGTGTCCCCGTCCACCCGGATGCCGCCCATGACGTAGTGCGTCGTGGGGCCCACCTCCATCGGCTCCTTGGTGATGTCCAGGCCCGCCAGCGTGATGAACTGGTGGTACATGGAGGGGAGCTTCTTCTTGATGTGCTCGACGTGGTTGGGCACCTTCTCCTTGAGCCAGGAGACGTCGAGGAAGACGCCGCCGTGGGGCGAGCCGCGCCCGGCCTTCACCTCGCGGTTGATGCAGCGGGCGACGTGGTCGCGGGTGAGCAGCTCCGGAGGACGGCGGGCGGACTTGTCGCCGGTGACGTAGCGCCAGCCCTCTTCCTCGTTGTCGGCGGTGGAGGAGCGGTAGTTCTCCGGGATGTCGTCGAACATGAACCGCTTGCCCTCGCTGTTGCGGAGCACGCCGCCCTCGCCGCGGACGCCCTCGGTGACGAGGATGCCCCGGACGGAGGGGGGCCAGACCATCCCGGTGGGGTGGAACTGGACGAACTCCATGTCCATGAGCTCGGCGCCGGCGCGGTACGCAAGGGCCTGGCCGTCGCCGGTGTACTCCCAGGAGTTGGAGGTGATCTTGTACGCCCGGCCGATGCCGCCGGTGGCGAGGACAATGGCCTTGGCCTTCCAGACGCGGAAGCGGCCGCGCTCGCGGTCGTAGCCGACGCAGCCGACGACCTTACCGCCGGAGAGCAGCAGGTCGGTGACGGTCATCTCCATGAAGACCTGGATGCCCTTGTGGATGCCGTGGTCCTGGAGGGTGCGGATCATCTCCAGGCCGGTGCGGTCGCCGACGTGGGCGAGGCGCGGGTAGCGGTGGCCGCCGAAGTTGCGCTGCAGGATGCGGCCGTCCTTGGTGCGGTCGAAGACGGCGCCCCAGGCCTCGAGTTCCTTGACGCGGTCGGGGGCCTGCTGGGCGTGGAGCTGGGCCATGCGCCAGTTGTTGATGTACTGCCCGCCGCGCATCGTGTCGGCGAAGTGGACCTTCCAGTTGTCGCGGTCGTCCACGTTGGCCATCGCCGCGGCCATGCCGCCCTCGGCCATGACGGTGTGCGCCTTGCCGAGGAGGCTCTTGCAGATGAGGGCGACGGAGCAGCCCATGGAGGAGGCTTCAATGGCGGCGCGGAGGCCGGCTCCGCCCGCGCCGATCACCACAACATCGTGCTCGTAGGTTTCGTACTTGTTCATGGAGCGTCCTGAGTCCTGAGTGGAAAGCACTGAGGGGTCACTTGTCCACCCTCTGGTTCTTGCGTTTGCGGGCGACGGCGGTGCGCAGGCCGCCGATGATTCCGCCGACTTCCTCGGCGAGTGAGCGCGGTTCGTTGCAGGCGGGTTCGGAGCGGTGACGGGCCTCCGGGGCGATGCAGAGCCGGGCGCGGACCTCGCCGCGCGGGCTTCTGGCGGGCGGGAGGAACTGGTGGAACTCGGTGAGGCGGCGGCGCCCCGAGCCTTCCGCGATGCTCGACATGATCGAGACGGCCGCGCGCCGAGTCCGGGTGCAGAACCCTGGGTTCCGACCCGTCGGCCCCGGACGGGTGGCGGCGTGCACGGCGCGCGCCGGCTCCCGGACCCGTTGCAGGGCGATCAGGTCTTCGAATCTCTGAACCTTGGTGACCATCTGCGCTCAGGACTCAGTGCTTTCCACCCGGCACTTCTCACACGATCCGGAAGTCGCTCCACACACCCATGGAGACCAGCCGCACGTAGACGTCGGTGAAGCCGACCCAGAAGAGGCTGATCCACGCCCACATCATGTGGCGGCGGTTGAGGCAGGAGACGCAGTCATACGCCTTCTTCTGCACGCCCAGCTCGCTGAGCGCGTCCTTGCGGCCGCCGATGAGGTGGCGGCCGACGTGGCAGCCGAAGGTGTAGCAGCCCAGGAAGATCGGGTTCAGCGTCAGCACGATCGAGCCGACGCCGATGCCGAAGGTCTTGCCCCCCTCCGCGGTGGGGAAGATGTACGAGATCACCGCGTCGTAGCTGAGGAACCCGATGAACACCACCGCGATGTAGAAGAAGTAGCGGTGGATGTTCTGGAGGATGAGGGGGAACTTCTGCTCGCCGCGGTAGTTCTTGCCGCGGAACTGAGGCTCGCCGACGGCGCAGGAGATGGGATCGCCCCAGAAGGCCTTGTAGTACGCGCCGCGGTAGTAGTAGCAGGTGAAGCGGAAGCCGCCGGGGGCCCACAGGATGAGGAACGCGGGGGTCAGGGGGATGAAGGCGAGCGTCTGGGGCAGCCAGCTCGGCCACTCGCCGAACCAGGCGTGGCCGCTGGGCTGGTACGCCTCGCCCGTGCCGAGCTTCCAGGAGTCGAAGAGCACGGGGGAGTACATCGGGCTGAGGTAGTTGGTGTCTTGGACGAAGTAGTGCTCGCCCTGCAGCGCGGCCCAGGTGCTGTAGACGATGAAGGCGGTCAGCCCCAGGAAGACGAGCAGGGGCTGCACCCACCAGTTGTCCTTGCGCATCGTCTTGCCGGCGGGGCGGAGCTGCGGGAGGGGAGTCGGGAGAGGAAGGCTCTTGCCAGTGTCCTTCAGCGTCGGGGAAGTGGGAGGGTCAATCACAGCCCGGCTCATGCGGCACGTCTCCAAGTGGGAGGGGGCCGCGGAGGGGGAAGATCCTCAGAGGTCCCCAGTCGCCAAAGAGCCCATCATACCTGCCGGAAAGGGGGTTGTCAGGGTGAGGGCCGCGGGGAGACAACGGGACCACGAAATCGGGTCTTCATCGGGGTGTGCGGGAGCCCGAGACCGGCTCAAACGGCTCGGCTCAACGTCGTACGGAATGCTCTCGACCGTTTGCCGTCCTGGACATTGTCAAACCGGAATTTGCTCGCGTCCAGGTAGACGGGGTCGCGCTCAAAGGCTAAGTGGCGGCGTTCCAAGGCTTCTGCCACCATGCCGGTGGTGTTTGAGCCAGCAAACGGGTCAAGTACGATGTCCATCGGGTCGGTTAGGAAACGAATGAAGAACTCGGGCAGTACGGCTGGGAATCGGGCCGGATGAATTTTGACACCAGCTGCCTTGCAGCGGAGCGTGTAGGTGTCGTTCGCTGCATTGTTACCGAAACGCATCAAGTCATTGGGAATGCCGTCTTCGATGACGTTCGGCGGTATCGCTCCACCATGCGATGTATCCGCGAATCCTTCATTGATCATGTGACCTGCAGGACGCTTCGTCTTGCTGATACCCCGGCGGCTAAGCCGAATCATGTCGGGGCTATAAGGCTTCAGCACATTGCGGTTATTTGCCTTGGGGTGCGGGGTCTTGCTAAACCACCAAACGAACTCGACTGAGTCCTTCACCCTGATACGCCGTACCGTCACCCACTCGGCTGGCACCGGCATTTTGGCCGGGTTGTACCAGAAGAAGTCTTGTGCCAGGTAAAAGCCGACTTCTTCAACGAGTGCGATGAGGAGCTTGTACGTGTAAATCGATCGGGTTGGCAGACCCGGAGTCCAAGCACCCCCGACATTCAGGACAAAGCTGCCGTCATCTGTCAGAACGCGCTTGATCTCGCGGGCGAAGGGAATGAGCCATTGAACGTACTCACTCTGATCCGCATTCCCATACTCTTTCTTGAAGTGAAGTGCGTACGGCGGCGAAGTCACCACAAGATTGACCGACCGATCTGGCATTTCCGCCAAAATCTCGAGCGAGTCGCCAAGAATGGCTGCGCCGTAGTCAGTCGTGTAGAAGGGGGGGCGTTTGACCAGTCGCTCCGCAGGGGGTAGCTTCGGCTGAGTGAAGAGAACATCCTTGCTGCTCATGAAGGTAGTGTACCCAATTGCCGACCGATCCACTGACTGAAGCCAAACAGATTCTTGAAGCTGCGGGCCAGGAGGTGCAAAAAGCTGTCCTTTCGTGGCTTCGCAACCGACACCCTATCCACCCTCTTGAAGCTCAATGGGGGGTGCCCGCCGAAGTGATTCTGGAGGCCATTGCGCGGTCTCCTGATCTTTCTCAGCGAGGCGTTCGTGGCCTGATCGCAGAAGCGTACTTTGACCAAATGGTGAGCAACGGTATCTCGGGCTGGGTTAAAGACACCCCGCCCGGCAATCACGCTTTTGATTGCGTACTCCGGCGTGATGACGAGAGAGTTCGCATCCAGGTCAAGTCTCAGCGTCGCCTGCGCGGGTTGCCGATGACCGCACGGCAAGCTTACCGCAGTTTTTCTAGCGACAAGTTTGTGGTAGAAACGCAGAAAACGCGTGCTGGATCTGACGGTTTGGGTGCAGATACACGTCCATACAGATTTTCAGATTTCGATATTTTGGCGGTCTGTATGGAAGCTTCAACGGGAGACTGGACGCAGTTTCGATATGTGCCAGCAAGATGGCTGATCCCTAGGCCGAATGACTCTAACCTCATGATGAAATTTCAGCCGGTTTCACTTGAAGAAAATGAGGATTGGACAAGTAGGCTGGAAGTTGCCATCGAAAGACATTTGAGCGGGGTTGTTCGCACAATCGCACCTTGATCTAGATATGAAAAAGGCCTGCAACTGCAGGCCTTTATGTTAAAGGCGGAACGAGAGAGCGTTACCGCGGCGTCGCGGGGTTGCCGGGGAGCGGGTTGTAGGGATCGGCGGGGTTGACGGGCTCGGAGGGCGGGCGCGGCAGGGTGGGGTCCACGGGGCGACGGTCGGGGTTGTTGGGGTCGAAGGTGGGCTCACGCCCCGGGAGGCCCACGTCCGCGCCCTCGAGGGTGATCTGAAGGTCGCGGGCCTGCTGCAGGTGGCTCCGGAGGATCGGGAGCTGGCGCTGGGCGAAGGCCTTGATCTGCGCGTCTTCGCCCGTGCGGGCCTGGCGGTCGAACTCCTGAATCATCTTCTCGTGGCCGCGGATCATGTGCTGAACGAACTCGCGGTCGAACTCCTCTCCGCGCATCTGGTTGAACTTGTCCACCATCTGCTTGTGGTCGGCGGGGAGCTGAGAGGCGAGGGAGATGCTCTTGGTGCGCGCCAGCGTCGCGAGCTCGTCGTTGGCCTTGGAGTGGTCGTCGATCAGCTTCTGCGCGAACTGCCGGACGCGGTCGTTGCTCGCCTGCCGCTGCGCGAGCCGTCCAAGCTCGACTTCCTTGAGGTTGCCGATGTTCGCCTCCTTGACGAACTCCTGGTCGGCGGTGCGGATCTGCGGGTCGCCGACGCGGTCGGTGCGGCGCTCCGTCTGCATGCCGTTGCGGTCGAGGGTGCGGTCGCGGCGATAGTCGGGGTCGTTGGAGCTGTGCCAGACGGTGTCGGAGCGGCGCACGCGGGCGTCCGTCGTTTCCCGCGTCTGATCGGTCACGGAGGGAGCGTTTTGGTCCGCCGTGGAGCGCGTCGCCCCGGAGCGGCTCTGCGTCGTCGTGCGGGAGGTGTAGGAAGAGTCGTAGTAATCGTCCCGCTCGTTGTCGGTGTTTCGGCAGCCGGTCATGGCGATGGTCCCCGCCGCCGCGATCAGCATCAGAATGCGCATGCTCATTGCCTGTTGCTCCCTTGTGAGTATCCGGCCCAGCCCCACGGCTCACAGTGGGCGGGCTCGGGCTGAAGGGGCGGTGAGAGAGAGCCAAAAGCGCCCCGCAGCACACCGACGACGCGCGGCTCAGAAGAGTCGCGTGCAAGCCCAAACCCCATCTTCACGCCCGCTTCATCCGGTGATTGGTTGATAAGGGATTGGAAATCGAATGGAGGCGTCCCGTGGATGAGGCTCGCAATCCGGGAATGAGCGGCGACGGGAGTTTCGGCGGCGCGCACGAGTACCGGGAGACGCCGGTGGACGCGCGGGAAGTGGAGGCTGTGACGGAGGAGGAACTGGCGCAGTTCTCTCCCGACGGCCGCCAGCCCGACACCCGCTCGCGCGGGCGGGGAAGGACGATTTTTCTGGTGATCCTCGCGGTGGGGCTGCCGCTGGTGGCCGTAGCAGTCATTTCCATCGGGGGGCCCGCGGCGCTGCTGATGGGGGGCGTCTACCTGCTGGTCTTCGCCGCGGCGGCCTTCCCCGTCTGGTACGCGGGGCTGATGCGCAAGCGCGAAGAATCGGAGGCCACTGAAATCGTCACGCACGCCCTGCGGGAAAAAAAGGAAAAAGGACAGGCGGCGTGAGGGATCGAGTCCGGCGGGGGGCGAGGCTGTATCAGTTGCGGCCGCGCCGGGCCGCGCGGCGGTTCTGATCGTGTGCGAGGCTTCCATGTCAGCGGACGCGGGCCCGGCGCACGCCCTTTCTTCCTCTGTGCTTCCCCTGCCTCCCCTCCCATTCGCAGGGGACACCCTCAAAGCAGCCCCTGGCAGATTTATAAAAAAATACCCGACCGGAGGTTCGGGGCCGGCTATACTCCTCGTGATGGAGGCTGCTCCGGCAGGGTGCCGGGCCTCTCCGTTGACCAGCGCTCGTCTCGCCCGAGTTCAGGCAGCGATTGGGTTCAGGAACTTCGGGCAGAGTTCGAGATCGAAAATGATGAAGCTTTACGTCGGGAACCTTCCGTTCAGCACGGATGATTCGCAGCTGCGCGCGCTCTTCGAGGCGCACGGTGATGTTGTCTCCGCCTCCGTGGTCATGGACCGCGACACCGGCCGCCCCCGCGGCTTCGGGTTCGTCGAGATGTCCGATGACAACGAGGCCCGCGCCGCCATCGAGGCGATGAATGGCCAGTCCGTCGAGGGCCGGGCGATCGTCGTCAACGAGGCGCGTCCGCGCGAGGCGCGCCCCGCGGGCGGCCGAGGCGGCTTCGGCGGTGGTCGCGGCGGCTTCGGCGGCGGCCGGGGCGGCGGCG
>CALJIV010000012.1 GCA_937974035.1 uncultured Phycisphaerales bacterium | reverse complement strand
GGGCCCGTGGCGGAACGGCAGACGCAGCGGACTTAAAATCCGCTTTCCCGCGAGGGAAGTGTGGGTTCGAATCCCACCGGGCCCATTTCTCGACTTTCCGGCTGGGCCGAGGTACTCTTCATCCATTCATCCGGATGAATGGATAGAAGAACCAAAGGCCCCACCCAATGCCAAACACCTTCATCGAGGCCCTTGCCCGGCGCGTCCTGGTCTTTGACGGGGCGATGGGCACCAGCCTGCACAAGGCCGACCTGGACCTTCAGCGCGACTACTGCGGGTGCGAGAACTGCGTGGACATCCTCGCCAAGACCCGGCCGGACGTGGTCGGGGGGGTTCACGAGTCGTTCCTGGCGGCGGGGGCGGACTGCGTCGAGACGGACAGCTTCGGCGGCGCCCGTCACGTGCTGGCCGAGTTCGACCTGCAGGATCGCTGCTTCGAGTTGAACAAAGCCGCGGCGGAGGTGGCCCGGGCGGCGTGCGACAAGTTCTCGACCAGCGACAAGCCGCGGTTTGCCGTGGGGTCGATGGGGCCGGGCACGAAGCTCATCACGCTCAACCAGATCGACTGGGACCGAATGTTCGAGAGCTACCGGGAGCAGGCCCGGGGGCTGCTGGCGGGCGGGGTCGATGCCCTGATGATCGAGACCTGCCAGGACCTGCTGCAGACCAAGTGCGCGATCAACGGGGCGCTCGCGGCCATCGAGGAGCGGGGCAAGACGCCGCTCGATGTGCCCATCCTGGTGAGCGTCACCATCGAGACCACCGGCACGATGCTGCTGGGAACGGAGATCGCCGCGGCGGCGACGGCGCTGGCGGGGTATCCCATCCTCTCACTGGGGCTCAACTGCGCCACCGGGCCGGTGGAGATGAGCGAGCACATCGCCTGGCTCGGGAAGAACTGGCTCGGCGGTCCGAAGGGGCTGCCCGCGCGGTACGTCTCCTGCCTGCCCAACGCGGGCCTGCCCATTCTGCACGAAGGGCGTACCGAGTACCCGCTGCAGCCCGGCCCCTTTGCCGAGGCGATGCGGCGGTTCGTGGAGCAGGACGGCGTGCGGATCGTGGGCGGCTGCTGCGGCACAACGCCGGAGCACATCAGGCTGCTCAGCGCGATGGTCGAGGAGTTCAACCGCAAGGGCGCGCCGATTCCGGCGCACCGGCTCGGCACGGAGCGGGTGGCGCCGAAGGGCGTGACCTCGCTGTACTCCGTCGCCGAGTACCGGCAGGACACTTCGATCCTGATCATCGGCGAGCGGATGAACGCGAGCGGCTCGCGGGCCTTCAAGCGGCTGCTGGAGGCCGAGGATTACGACGGGATCGTGTCGCTGGCGCGCGAGCAGGTGCGGCATGACGGCGCGCACGTGCTCGACCTGAACGTGGATTACGCGGGCCGAGACAACGCCCGCGACGCGGCGGAGGTTGTGCGGCGCGTGGTTCGACAGGTCAACGCCCCGCTGATGCTCGACTCCACGCAGATCGCGACGCTGGAAGCGGGCCTCAAGTGCTTCGGGGGCAAGACAATCATCAACTCCGCGAACTTCGAGGAAGGGGACAGGAAGTTCGACGCGATCTGCGGGCTTGCGAAGAAGTACGGCGCGGCGCTCGTCATCGGCTCCATCGACGAGGACAAGGAAGCGTCGATGGCCCGCACCGCGGACCGCAAGCTCGCCATCGCCGAGCGCGGCTACCGGCGCGCGGTGGAGGTTCACGGGCTGGACCCCGCGGACCTGCTCTTCGATCCGCTCGTGCTGCCGATCTCAACGGGCATGGAGAGCGACCGCCGCTCGGCCCTTGAGACCATCGAGGGCGTTCGCGCGATCTCGCGGCGCTTCCCCGAGTGCCAGACCACCGTGGGCCTTTCCAACGTCTCTTTCGGCCTCAAGCCCGCGGCACGGGTGGTTCTCAACTCGGTGTTTCTGCACGAACTGCAGGAAGCCGGCCTCACCAGCGCCATCCTGCACTTCAGCAAAATCCTGCCGAAGAACCGCATCCCGGCGGAGCAGTGGGACGCGGCGCTTGACCTCATCTACGACCGGCGCAGAGAGGGCTACGACCCGCTGAGCGCGTTCATCGAACTCTTCAAGGACGCCGAGGCATCGGCGGGGACGAAGAAGGAGACGAAGCAGCTCACGGTCGAAGAGCGCCTCCGCGCCCACATCATCGACGGCGAGAAGGAAGGGCTGAGCGATACGCTGCAGGAGGCCCTGCGGAAGTACTCGCCCCTGGACATCATCAACGACCACCTGCTCGACGGCATGAAGACGGTGGGCGACCTCTTCGGCAGCGGGCAGATGCAGCTTCCCTTTGTGCTGCAGTCGGCCGAGGTCATGAAGATGGCCGTGTCGCAGCTTGAGCCGCTGATGGAGAAGACAAGCGGCAAGAGCAAGGGCAAGATCGTGCTCGCGACGGTCAAGGGCGACGTGCACGATATCGGCAAGAACCTGGTGGACATCATCCTCACCAACAACGGCTACACGGTGATCAACCTGGGCATCAAGCAGCCCATCGCGGACATCGTGAAGGCGTGGCGTGAGCACCAGGCCGACGCCATCGGCATGTCCGGCCTGCTCGTGAAGTCCGTGAACGTCATGGAGGAGAACCTCAAGGAGCTCAACGCGCTGGGCATCACGGCCCCGGTGGTGCTTGGCGGCGCCGCGCTGACGCGCCACTACTGCGAGAGCCACCTTCGGGCGACCTACCGCGGGCCGTGCATCTACGGCAAGGACGCCTTCGACGGCCTGCGCGTCATGGACCACATCACCTCCGGCAGAACGGATGTCCTGCTGAAGGAAGCCGAGGAGCGGCAGGCCAAGCGGACCGCGGCAGAAGAGCAGATCAACAAAACGCGGATTGAGAGGCTCGCCGCGGCGAACCAGCCCGCGGGCACAGGCGCTCCGCCCGGCGCAAAGCCCAAGGTTCGCTCGGACGTCTCCACCGCCGTGCCGATCCCCGCCGCGCCGTTCTTCGGGTCGCGGGTCGTCACGGACCTTGACCTGGAGGACATTTACCCGTTCATCAATCCCGTCGCCCTTTTCCGCGGCCAGTGGCAGGTGAAGAAAGGGGCCAAGAGTGACGCGGAATATGAAGCGTTCATCGAGGACGAGATCGTCCCGGTGTTCGAATCGCTCAAGAAGAAGTGCCGCGATGAAGGAATCCTGAAGCCTGCGGTGGTGTACGGATACTTCCCCTGCAACGCGGACGGAGACGACCTGGTCATCTGGGATCCGCAGCAGAAAGACCGCGAGCTTGAGCGGCTGACCTTCCCGCGCCAGGGGGACAAGCGACGGCTGTGCATCTCCGACTTCTTCCGTCCTGTTGAGAGCGGCGAAGTGGACGTGATCGGGCTGCACTGCGTCACGATGGGGCCGCGGGCGAGCGAAGCCGCGAAGCGGCTCTTCGAGGCGAACAAGTACACCGATTACCTGTATCTCCACGGCCTGGGCGTGGAGACCGCCGAGGCGCTGGCCGAATACTGGCACAAGCGCATGCGTCAGGAGCTGGGAATCGCGAACGAGGACTCGCCGCGGATCAAGGAGCTGTTCACGCAGCACTACCGCGGCAGCCGGTACAGCTTCGGCTATCCGGCGTGCCCGGATATGTCGATGCAGCAGAACCTGTTCCGCCTTCTGCAGCCGGAGCGGATCGGTTGCACGCTCACAGAGAACTTCCAGATTGATCCGGAACAGAGCACGAGCGCCATCATCGTCCACCACCCGGAGGCGAAGTACTTCAACGTATAAGGCTGCCGGGTCACCGCCTTAGCGAGAACGCCGCAGCAGCAGGACCAGCACCGGCCCACCGATCAGGCTCGTGAGGATCGAGATGGGCGGGTGCCCGGAGCCGAAGTCGATCAACCTTGTCGCGGCGTCCGCGCCGATCACGAGAATGGCCCCCGCGAGCGCGGCACCGATCACGAGCACACGATGTCCCGGCCCGGCGAGCAGACGCACGGCGTGAGGGCAGATGAGCCCCACGAACCCGACCGGCCCGGCGAGCACCACGCTGCCCGCTGTGAGCACGCCGCTCAGAACGAACAACAGCGTGCGCAGCGGGCCGATGCGGACGCCCACGCTCCGGGCCTCATCCTCTCCCAATGCCGCGGCGTCCATCGCCGGGCCCGCCCATGCTCCCAAGGCGGTGCATGCGAGGGTGAGCCCCCCCACCGCCCATACGCGCGTGCGGGGGACATCATCGCTGAGGGTGCCCATCAACAGGCGCGAAGCCGCGAGCCCCTGATCGGGCATCAGTGTCTTGAGCAGTGAGATCGCCGCGCCGCACATGATGCTGATGACCACGCCGATGAGAACCAGCGTGACCGGATCAAGCAGGCCTTTTCGCTGGCTGAGGACGTAGACCAGGGCCAAGGCTCCCAGTGCTCCCGCGATCGCGGCGCTCGTGGTGGTCCATCCCACGCCACCGCCGACACTCGTCGCGGCGATGCCCAGCCCCGCCAGATACGCCGCGTAAACGACCACCATCACGCCCAGCCCCGCGCCGGAGCCCAGCCCCAGCAGGTCGGGCGAGGCGAGGGGGTTGCGGAGCAAGGCCTGAAGCAGCACGCCTGCGACGGCGAGCGCGGCCCCCACCGTCGCGCCCATGACGACGCGGTCGGTGCGCAGCGACATGACCAGCTCGGCGGCGTCGGGTGTCGGCGTCGGCCCCGTGTTGAGCCGAAGCACCACAACGACGCAAAGCAGGATCGCAAGCCCCACCAGCGTGAGCAGGGCGCGCGAAAGCCGGGCTGTGGCAACGGTCGGCACGATGGGCAGGGTACACGCCCGGAGCCGGGGCGGGAGCTTCGTCGTGCTAAGGCGCGGTCGCGGCTTCCTCGTCCATTTCTCGGAGAATGCGCAGGGCTTCCTCGCGCACGCGGGGGTATTGCGTGGCCTTTTCGAGCACGGCTCGGCTGCCGGCGGCGTCGCCACTCAAGTCGAGCGCGGCGGCGAGGAGCATGTGCGGCAAACCGTCGGGTTCTGGACGGCCCCTGCCGCGAGGCTTCTCAGCGTCCTCCACGGCGAGCCGGAGAACGGGAACCGCGTTCCCGGGCCGCCCCTGTTGCAGATAGATATACCCCAGTCCCATGTACGCCTGCCAAGGGTCGAGCATAAGACCCGCGGCGGTGAGGTAGGCACGCTCCGCGTCGGCGGCATCGCCGGAAGCACGCAACGCATTGGCGAGCGCGTACCACGCGTCACCATCCTTCGGGCCAAGCTCCACGGCACGGCGATAATGCGTCAGTGCGGCAGCGAGATCGCCGCGTTCCTCAAGCTGGCGACCGAGGTACATACGGGTCGTGGGGCCATCCCAGCCCACGGCCAGCACGCGGTTGAAGGTGTCCTCCGCGGTCCGCCAGTATCCGGTCTGCTGCCAGGAGAGCCCGGCGAGAGTGAGCGCCACCAAGGAGAACACCGCCAGCACAATCGGGCGAGGCCGTGTCGCACCGGGGCTGATGGCAAGGCGTGCGCCCACGACGGCCAGAAGCATGGCGATCGGGATCGTCGCCAGGTAGGTGTAGCGGTCTGCGGCGAGCTGGATCCCGCTCTGAAAAAGCCCCAGGACGGGCGAAACAAGCACGGCGTAGCAAGCGCCGGCCGCGGCGATTCCGGGGTGACGACGAGCGAGAATGAGCACCGCGACGATCAACGCCGCGAGCACCACAAGGCTCGCGAGAAAGCGGGGCTCCGCGGGGCTGATGGACGAGGGCAACTCGTACAACGCGGCCAACCCTGTGGGCCAGACCGTTTTCCACAGGTAAAAGACCAGGCCGAAGGCGGCCTGCGTCACGCGCTCGACGATTCCCCACTGCTCGAGCGTACGAACGGTGCCGGGCACCTGTGATTGCGCCATCGCGGCCATGACCGCGGCGCCTACGCCAAGAAGCGCCAAGGGCAGCTTCTGCAGCAGCACAAAGTAGTGCGCTCGACGAAGGTTGAGCGGGTTTATGGGAAGGCGGTGGAAGGGCCAGAGGTCCAGCACCATCGCGACCACAAAGAAAGTCATGCCCCAGGCCTTCGAGAGCAATGAAAGTGTGAGAAAAAGCAGGGCAAGGGCATACGCGCGGCCGTTGATGCGCTGGGGCGCTTCCGGGGATGAAGGATCGGCGGAACGGATGTAGAAGATCGCCGCGGAGAGCAGGAAGACTGCGCTCAGGACGTCGCGGCGCTCGGTGATCCACGCGACGGATTCAACCCGCAAAGGGTGAAGGCCAAAGAGCAACGCGGCAAGCACGCCCGCGAGGAGCGGAGCAGCCGCCCCGATACGGACCAGCAACTGACGCGTCAGGATCATCACGAGCACCGCGGCGACGGCGTGCAGCAGGATGTTGGTGAAGTGAAAGCCTGCCGGGTCCATGCCCCAGAGCGCGTGGTCGATCGCGTAGCTGAAGTAGGTGAGGGGCTGCCAGTGGCCGTAACGGACCTCTGTGAACATCCATGCGAGGTGCGCAGGAGAAAAGCCGCGGTAGCCGTCGACCTCGGTGACGAACGCCGGGTCGTCGAAGTTGCTGAAGCCGAACTGGACCGATCGGGCGTGCGCGATAAACGTCGCGATGAACACGAGAATGGCGCCGACCCGTGAACCGGCTTTGGAATCGTTGTTGGTGTGCGGCGAAGAGGAGGGCATGGTTCCGTTCCGATGCGGCACGATACCCAATAAAAACGGCACGGGCGCTCAGGCCCGTGCCGCGGAAGTGCGTTACCGGAACGGCCGGATTAGTTCTCGTCCTTGACCTTGTACTCGGCGTCGATGACGTCGTCCTTGGGAGGCGTGGAGCCGCCCGCGTCGCCGCCGGCCTGGGCCTTCTTGGCGGCCTCCTCGTAGAGGACCTTGCCCAGCTCCATGGCGGCCTTCTCCAACTCGTTCATCGCGGCCTGGATGGCCTCCTTGTCGTCGGTCTTGATCTTCGCCTCGAGGTTGCTGATGGCGGACTCGATCTTGCCGCGAACCTCGGCCGTGACCTTCCCGCCGTGCTCCTCGAGCTGCTTGCGGGTCTGGATGACCATGGCGTCGGCGCGGTTCTTGAGGTCAACGACCTCACGGCGCGCCTTGTCCTCGGCGGCGTGCGCCTCGGCGTCGCGCTTCATGCGCTCGATCTCCTCCTTCGGGAGACCGCCGCTGTTGGTGATCTTGATGTCGGCCTTCTTGCCGGTGGCCTTCTCCGTCGCGGTGACGGTGAGAATGCCGTTGGCGTCGATGGCGAACTCCACCTCGATCTGCGGCACGCCGCGGGGCGCCGGCGGGATGCCGGACAGGTCGAACTCGCCCAGCAGACGGTTGTCCTTGGCGAACTCGCGCTCACCCTGCAGGACGCGGATCTGCACGCTGGGCTGGTTGTCCGCGGCGGTGGAGAAGACCTCCTTCTTCGAGGTCGGGATGGTGGTGTTGCGCTCGATGAGGCGGGTCATCACGCCGCCGAGGGTCTCCACGCCCAGGGAGAGCGGGGTCACGTCGAGCAGCAGGATGTCCTTGACGTCGCCCGTGAGCACGCCGCCCTGGATGGCCGCGCCGATCGCCACGACCTCGTCGGGGTTGACGCTCTTGTTGGGCTCCTTGCCGAAGATCTCCTTGGCGATCTGCTGGGCCTTGGGCATGCGGGTGGAGCCGCCCACCAGCACGACCTCGTCGATCTTGCTGGCGTCGAGCTTGGCGTCGCGGAGCGCGTTGCGGCAGGGCTCCTTGAGCCGCTCGAACAGGTCGTCGGTGATCGCCTCAAACTTGGCCCGGGAGATCGTCACCTGCAGGTGCTTGGGCCCGTTCTGATCCGCGGTGATGAAGGGCAGGTTCACCGAGGTCTCCATCATCGTGGAGAGCTCGATCTTGGCCTTTTCCGCTGCTTCCTTCAGGCGCTGGAGCGCCATCGGGTCCTTGCGGATGTCGATGCCTTCCTTCTTGCGGAACTCCTCGGCGATGTAGTCGATCAGCCGCTGGTCCCAGTCGTCGCCGCCGAGGTGCGTGTCGCCGTTGGTGGAGAGCACCTCAAAGACGCCGTCGCCCACGTCGAGGATCGAGACGTCGAACGTGCCGCCGCCCAAGTCGAAGACCGCGATCTTCTCGTTCTTCTTCTTGTCCAGGCCGTAGGCCAGAGCCGCGGCGGTGGGCTCGTTGATGATGCGCTCAACCTTCAGGCCCGCGATCTCGCCCGCGTCCTTGGTGGCCTGGCGCTGGGCGTCGTTGAAGTACGCGGGCACGGTAATGACCGCCCGGGTGACCTTCTCACCCAGGTAATCCTCGGCCGTCTTCTTGAGATCCTGGAGAATGAAGGCGGAGATCTGCTGAGGCGTGAACTCGCCCTGGTTGACCTTCACCTTCACGAAGTCCTCGGCGGCGCCGGTGACGGTGTACGGAACCAGCTTCTCCTCGGACTCCACCTCGTTGTGGCGGCGGCCCATGAACCGCTTGATCGAGAAGATCGTGTTCTTGGGGTTGGTCACCTGCTGGTGCTTCGCGGGCTGGCCCACGAGCCGCTCGCCCTTGTCGGTAAAGCCGACGACGGACGGGGTGATTCGATTGCCGGAGGCATTGATCAGAACCTTGGGCGTGGTCCCCTCCATGACTGCCACGCACGAGTTCGTGGTGCCCAGGTCGATGCCGATGATTTTGGACATTGTTTGGTTCTCCTGCTGCGAAGGAGGTTGTGCAAGGTTTGTGCCAGCCGGGGCCCTTTGGAAATGCGGGGTTTGCGGCTCTTTGCCCGCACCGGGGTCGGCTGCCATCGCCGCCCCGCCTGCCGAACTGGCAGGAGCCCTTTAGCGGGTCGCCGCGTCCAGGGCCAGGATCTCAAAGATGACGTGCGCGGCTAAGAGGGCGGTGATACCGGCGGTGTCCCTGTCCGGCAGGACCTCTACCACGTCCGCCCCCACAATGTTCGCGCCCTTGAGGGAGTGAAGCAACCGCACCACCTCCGCGCTCGTCAGGCCGCCGATGGAGGGCGTGCCGGTGCCGGGGGCGAAGGCGGGGTCCAGCACGTCGATGTCGAAGGTGAGGTACGTCTCCGCACCCCCCAGGCTCTTGACGAAGGTTTCAACCTCGCGCGTGCCTTCGCGGATCGAGCGGTGCCATTGCTCCGCGGACAGGATCGTGATCTTCTGCTGCTTGGCGTAGTCGAGGTCCGCCGCGGAGTTCAGCGGGCCCTTGATCCCCACCGACAGCATGCGGGTGGGGTCCACCAGCCCTTCCTCGATCGCACGCCGGAAGACGGAGGCGTGCCCCCACTTCTCGCCCCACACGGCATCGACCGTATCGAGGTGGCTGTCGAAGTGCAGCAGCGCCAGCCCGCCCTTGGGCCTGCCGCGACGGTCCCACGTCGCCTTGATGTTGGCGTAGGCGATGGAGTGGTCACCCCCGACGGCGAGCAGCCGCGTGCCGGGGTCGGCCAGCCCCGTGGCCCACGCGGCGATCCCGTCGAGCGTCTCCTTCATGCTGTACGGCTTGACGGGCGCATCGCCCGCGTCGCAGATGCTCAGCTTCTCGCAGACATCCACGCCGTGCTCGATGTGATAGCGCTTGATGTACTGGGAGGCATCACGGATGGCGCGTGGGCCGAAGCGTGCCCCGGGCCGGTAGGTCACGCCGCTGTCGAAGGGCGCGCCGTAAATGGCCCAGTCGATGGGGCGCGACTCCTTTGGAACAAGCTCCAGCAGCGGGTAGCGGCAGAACGTGGACACGCCGGCAAAGCGCGGAGAGACGCGAGCGTCTGGCAGTACGGTGGACGGCATGGCCGCAGTCTATGTCGGGGGGATGAAGGGCGCTTGCAGCCGCGGCTTACCGCAGCCAACCGTCCTCGAACCGCATCCCCGGGCTGATCTGCGCGGCGTCGGCGGTCTCGGTCATGCCAGCGACGGGATACGCGCAGTAATCGAGGCTGAACGCGCCCGCGGGCCTGTGGTTGCCGGAGCGGCCAAGACCGCCGAAGGGCAGCTTGCTGCTCGCTCCCGCCGTGCCCGTGTTGATGTTGATGCAGCCCGCGCGGACGCGGTGCTGAAACTCCGCGATCGCCCCGGCATCCTTCGTGAACAGGCTCGCGGCAAGGCCGTACTGCGTCGCGTTGCACTGCTCGATCGCCTCGTCCAGGCCCGACACCGTGCAGATGCGCAGCAGCGGCCCGAAGACTTCGACATCCGCCCCTGCTGCCGCGCCCAGGTCATCGCCCTCGGCGAAGCGTTCGACCTTCACCACACCGGGCGAAATGAACCAGCCCGGCCCGTCCAAGGCTGTCGCGAGCACGAGCGTTTCGCCCCCGGCCTTGTGCATCCGCCGTTGGGCTTCGAGGATGTCTTGCCGCGCGGCGTCAGAGATCACCGGCCCCATGAAGACGGGGTGATCCGCCCGCGGGTCGCCGATGATGAGCTGGCTGGCGGCCTTGCACACCGCCGCGATGACCTTGTCCGCCACGGCTTCGTGCACGATGAGCCGGCGCGTGCAGGTGCAGCGCTGGCCGGCGGTGATGAAGGCGCAGCGGACGCACTCGATGACCGCCTGCCGCAGGTCCGCGTCGGGCATGATGACCGCGGGGTTGTTTCCGCCCATTTCCAGCGCGAGGATGCGGCCCGGATAGTCCAGGTTCGCCTCCATGATCCGGCGTCCGACGGGCCAGGAGCCGGTAAAAAGCACGCCGTCGATGTGCTTGTGTGCTGAGAGCGCCGCGGCGATGGGAGCATGCCCCTGCACGAGGTTGAACACGCCCGCGGGAGCCCCCTCTGCGCTCAAGGCCTCATGGAAGAACTCGGCGAGGAGCTGGCCCACGGCCGGGGCCTTGTCGCTGGGTTTGAAGACGATGGTGTTCCCCGCCGCGAGAGCGGGCACGATGTGACCGTTGGGCAGGTGCGCGGGGAAGTTGAAGGGGCCGAGCACCGCCATCACGCCGTGGGGTCGGAACCATGTCGCCCCGCGCCGCGTGGGCATCGCAGCGCCCATGCCGACCTCGTAGCCCGTGATGCGCCGCATCGCGCCTTCGGGACCAGCATCGAGGGTGATGTCCACCTTGGAGGCAAGCAGCCCGGCCTCCGCCCGCGCGTCCCACATGGGCTTGCCGACTTCATCGCGGATCAGCGCGGCCATCTCCTCCGCGCGCGCGGCAGCGATCTGCTGAAACCGCCGCAGCACCTTGGCCCGGCGTTCCAGCGGCCAGCGCGACCAGGCATCCGCCGCGGCACGCGCCGCGTTCACGGCAGCATCTACGTGCTCGATGTTCGGCTCGCCGGACCAGACGATCTCGTCGGGATGCGCGGGGTTTTCGGATCGGATCGTGCCTCCGGGAATCGGCAGCCACCGTCCGTCGATGAGGTCCGCAGAGCCCTGCTGCAACGGCATAGACGGCACTTCAGGACCTCACGCGCTTGGACTTGGCCTTCGCACGCGGCTTGCGGCTCTTGCCCGTTCCCGCACGCTCAGAGGCGGAAGCATCACCAGACGCCTGCTCTCCGGTCGCGTCCCCCTTCGTACGTACCCAGTCGCTCATCGGCGTGAACCCCACCTGCATGCCTGGCGAGGCCAGCAGCCGTTCCATGACATGCCGCGGCACGCGGACGCCCTCTCCGTCCAGCTCGACGTTGGTCTCCATCGCCCGGAACTCGCCCTCGCCGGTCATGGCGCTGATCATGGCGGGCGTGGTGCAGCGGTCGGGCGTGGTCGGCTTGCCGAGCACGAGGCGGCGCGTCTGCGCGACGAGCGAGATCTTGTCCGTGTCCGCCTCCAGGTGCGGCCCGGTGTCGAAGGGGTCCACGAAGCCGCGGTAGCTGAAGCCCAGGCTTTCGAGCAGCTTTCTCGCGGGCACCGTCTCGCGCGAGACCGCGCCGATCTGGTTCTGCACTTCCAGCGGCAGGAGAGAAAGGTAAATCTCCTCCTTCGGCAGCAGCTCGGAGATGAACGCGCGGTTGTGCTGGCAGAAGCGGTCCGCCTCCGCGTACTTGACGGGGATGAACTTGCGCCCGAAGGCGTCCCAGAAGAGGTTCTCGCCGTCGGGCGTCACGGGCGGAGCCATTTCCGCGATCACGCGGTCGGAGAAGACCGACCGGAAGAGCCCCATGAAGTGGAAGCGGACGAACGAGAGGAAGCGGCCCGGCCGGGCGGGGTGTCCGCGGTGGCTGGGCGTCAGGATGAGCCCGCCGACCTCGGTGGGGCTTGATTCATCGCCGTAGAGCTGCCCCACGCGGTGAGTGGTGCCCACGCCGAGCTGCTCGCTGCGGAAGGTCTTCTCGGTGATCTTGAAGGCCCAGTTGGGGTTGCCCGGCCCGCCCATCTTGGCGCGGACCTGGCTCGTGCCCAGGACCCCACCCACGCCCGCCTCCGTGTCCATGATCGTGAACATGAAGAGGTCGGACTCTTCCTGCATGTGCGAGAGGCCCGAGCCGTAGCTCTTGGAGCGGCGGGGCTCCTGGCGTCGGCTCTCGGTGGGCGCCCCCGTCGCGAGCTTGCGGAAGCAGCGCTGGCTGTGCTCGATCTTCTCCAGGATGAGCCGCTCATCCGGGGGAAGGTTGATGAAGTACACCATCCGCGCCAGCTTCTGGAGCGTCGGGGCGTCCTCAGGCTTGGACTGACGGATGACGAACACGGGAAGGCTCCGGCTGGATGGTCATCGGCCAACCCGGCGGCCATCAGAAGGCCCACAGGGGCCGGCGGGGCGGAATCCTACGCCCCGGAGCCCCCGGGACGCTGCCGGGTTTTTCGGACCGGGTTTGGGTTTCTGTCACGAACCAACTCTTTTATAGGACGGCATGCCTTTCCACCCAAGCAGGGGAAGAGTATCACCGCCATCGTCGTGTGTTGGATTCTCGGGTCAGCCCCGTGCGGCGACGATCTCGCGGCAGCGGACAGGATCCACAGGATTAGACCACACGCCGCCCGCCTTGATGTACGACCCCACGATCAGCGCGTCGGCGTGCTGGAAGAGAGGTTTGACCTGCGCCGGGGTGACGCCCGAGCCCACCAGCACAGGCAGCGGGACCGCCGCGCGGACTTCGGCGACGTGTCCCTGATCCGCGGGCTTGCCCGTCGCCGTGCCGGTGACGATGACGGCGTCGGCTCCGAAGAACTCCGCCGCCTGCGCGGCTTCGGTGAGCGAGATGTCCGCCGTGAGGGCGTGGCTGGCGTGCTTCTTCTTGAGGTCTGCAAAGACGCGGATGTGCTGCGCTCCGATGGAGACGCGGTAGCGCAGCAGCGGCCCCGCCGCGGCGTCCACCATCAGCCCTTCGTCCGCGACGTGCGAGAAGACGAAGTTTTCACAGCGAATGAACTGCGCCCCGCACGCGGCGGCGACGGCCAGCGCTTCCCGTTCGCCCCGCGAGAGCACCTGCACGCCCAACGGCCGGTCCCCCACCGCTTCACGCACGGCGAGGCAGACGCGGGTCATCGCGGCGACGACTTCGGGACCGTGGGTGTTGACATAAGGCCGGTCGTGCATGTTCTCCACGATCACGCCGTCGAACCCGGCCTCGACGAGCACCCTGGCTTCCGCCGCCGCGCGTCGCACCAGCTCGGCGATCGGCTCACTCGCGCGAGGCGAGCCGGGGAGCGCCCCGACGTGAACCATGCCGATCAACATTTGCGCGCCGCGCTGAATCATGCCTTCACCACCCGTGCCTTGACGCCCTGCACGCGGGACATGGCGTCGCGCGTGTCCACGATCAGCCTGGCCTCTCGCCCGAGAAGCGCATAATCCACGTTGCTGTGATCGGTGACGATCAGCACGCAGTCCGCCGCGTGCAACGTCTCCGGCGTGAGCGCGACGGACTCCAGATCAATCGCGTACTTGCGCATTTCGGGGAAGCGTGCGACGTGGGGGTCGTGGTAGCTGACCTTCGCCCCGCGCTCCCACAGCAGACGAATGATCTCCGCGGCGGGGGTTTCGCGGATGTCGTCCACGTCCGGCTTGTAAGCGATGCCCACGATCAGCACCGACGAGCCGCGGACGGGCTTGCCGTCGTCGTTCAGGGCCTCGGCGGCGCGGTCCACGACATACCGCGGCATGCGGTGGTTGATCTCGCCCGCAAGCTCGATGAAGCGGGTCACATGCCCGTACTCGCGGGCCTTGTAGGAAAGATAGAACGGATCGATCGGTATGCAGTGCCCGCCCAGCCCGGGGCCAGGGTAGAAGGGCTGGAAGCCGAAGGGTTTGGTCGCCGCGGCACGCACGACCTGCCAGATGTCGATGCCCATGTCCGCCAGCACCGGCTTGAGCTCGTTCACCAGCGCGATGTTGACGGAGCGGTAAATGTTTTCCAGCAGCTTCGCTGCTTCGGCGACCTCCGCCGATTCAACGGGGATCACCTTCTCGATCGCGGCGGAGTAAAGCGCGACGCCCGCCCGCGTGCTCGCCTCGTCCACGCCACCGACCAGGCGCGGGATGGAGCGCGTCTCGTATCCCTTTCGCCCCGGATCCTCTCGCTCCGGAGAGAAGACGAGAAAGAAGTCGCGTCCCGTGCGGTGCGTACCGCCCCGCTCAAGGATGGGTTGGCAGAGGCCGCGCGTCGTGCCGGGGTACGTCGTGGACTCCAGCGAGACCAGCGCCCCCGGCTTGAGCACGTCCGCGACCATGCGCATCGACTGCTCGACGAAGGAGAGGTCCGGCTCCTGGTGCTTGCCCAGCGGCGTCGGCACGCACACGGCGATGGCGTCGCACGCGCGCAGATCCGCCGGGTTGACCGTGGGGGTGAAGCGCGGGCTTTCGGCCAGCTCCTTGCTGAGCGACGGTCCAAGATGCTTCAGATACGACTGTCCCGCCCGCAGCATCTCGATCTTGCGCGGGTCGATGTCAAACCCCACTACGCGGAATCCCGCGCCGTGCATCGCACGCACGAGCGGCAGCCCCACGTAACCCAGACCCACGACCCCCACCGTCGCGTCACGCGCGGCGAACCGCTGCACCAGGGATTCGAGTGGGTCGGCGCTCATGCTTCCGCACTATACATCGGCGTGTGCCGCCCAGTTCGGGGGCTGTTCCCACGCTGCACGCCGCCACCGTACCCTTTGCCGCGAATGAACGCCCGAATAACCGGCCACCTGCTCCTGCCCGATACCGACCAAGGGGTGCGGCTTGCGCCCGGCACGCTCGTCATTCGAGGCGAGCGGATCGAAAGCGTGATGGAGGGGCTGGACCCGAACGCGGACCTGGGCGGAGAGGATTACTTCATCACCCCGGGGTTCGTGGATGCGCACGTCCACCTGCCGCAGTTCGATTCCATCGGCGTGGACGGGTTGGAGCTGCTGGACTGGCTGAAGACGGCGATCTTCCCCGCGGAGGCGAAGTGGAAGGACGCCGCGTACGCCGCGGAAATGGCGGGTCGGGTCGCGCAGGAGCTGCTGAGCTTCGGCACCACGGCGGTGGCTGCGTATGCGACGGTGCATCATGAAGGAACACAGGCGGCGATTGAAGCGCTCGCGCGGGAAGGAATCGCGGGCCACGTCGGTCAGGTGCTGATGGACCGCAACGCGCCGCCGGAGCTGCTGTCGGGCGCGAAAGAATCGCTGGAAAGCGCGGCACGCCTGCGTGGTGCGGGACGCATCGCACCGGCGGTCACGCCGCGGTTTGCGATTACCTGCTCTGAAGAGTTGCTGCTGGGCGCGGCTCAGCTGGCTCGTGACACCGGCTGGTATGTGCAGACGCACCTGGCCGAGACGCGCCGGGAGATCGAGACGGTCCAAGCCTTGTTCCCCGGCGAAACGTACACGGGCGTGTATGAACGGACGGGGCTGCTGACGAAGCGCACGCTGCTGGGGCATTGCGTGTGGCTGGAGGAGGCGGATCTTGCGACGGTACGCCGGCACGGCGCGATCGTCGCGCACTGCCCCACCGCGAACCGATTCCTCGACGCGGGTGTGATGAAGCGAGCCAAGATTGCGGACGCCGGGGTCCGCATGGCCTTGGGGTCGGATGTCGCCGGCGGGCCGGATCGTTCCATGGTCCGCATCGCCCGGGGCATGATCGAAGCGGCGAAGGCGAGCGGCTCCGCCATTCCCACCGGCGCCCAGTGCTGGGCTCAGATCACGCGCTGGAACGCGGACCTGCTCGGCCTCAAGCACTGCGGCTCGCTGGAAGCGGGTCGCTATGCGGATGTCCTGGTCATTCGGCCTACGACCCGGTGGTGGGAGTCTCCCGATGTGCTCTCGCACTTGATCTATGCGTGGGACGACCGGTGGCTGAGGGCGACCATCGCCGCGGGCGAGGTGCGGTGGAAGGCCTAGGCCCGGGTTTTCGGCCATCACGGGTTTGGGTATGCTGGCACGACGCCGCGTTCGCGGCCGTGAGGTTTATCGAATGAGCCAAGCCAACTCGTCGTCCGGGGTGCTCGACGTCACGAACCAGCCGCAGTTGCTGGGGCACCCCGTGGGGCTGTTCACGCTCTTCTTCGCGGAGATGTGGGAGCGGTTCTCGTACTACGGAATGCGCGCCCTGCTCGTGTTCTACATGATCAAAGGGTTCCTGGGGTACGGGGACTCTCAGGCGTACGCGGTGTACGGGGCGTACGCGGCCCTGGTGTACGCGACGCCCTTCATCGGCGGCATGCTCGCGGACAAGCTGCTGGGGGCGAGAAAGGCGGTGGTGCTCGGCGGCCTGCTCATGGCGGCGGGCCACCTGCTGATGACCATCGAGAACCACTACGCCTTCTTCGGCGCTCTGGCGCTGCTCATCGCCGGCAACGGGTTCTTCAAACCGAACATCTCGACCATCGTCGGCTCGCTCTATCCGAAGGGAAGCGGCAAGCGCGACGCGGGCTTCACGATCTTCTATATCGGCATCAACCTCGGCGCGGCTCTGGCCCCGCTGCTGTGCGGATACGTCGGTGAAACCTACGGCTGGCACTACGGCTTCGGACTGGCGACGATCGGCATGCTCGCGGGCGTGGCGATTTTCGTCGCCCCCCGGACGCTCACGCAGGCGCTGATCGTCGTGGGCGCGCTGGCGGTCGCGGCGAGCATGGTCTACTTCGGCCAGAACGACAAGCTGATGCTGGCCGTCAACGCCCCCGTCGGCCTGGCCCTGATCGTGGCCGCGTTCATCGCCGCGGCTGCGGTCGGCAAGGGCGGGCTCCCGAAGGAGGCCGGGCGGCCGGAAAAGGCCCCCAAGCGCTCCCACGAGTTCATGGTCTATCTCGGCACGCTCCTGTCCGTGCCGGTTCTGGCGCTGCTGGTGCAGCGGAACGAGATCGTGGGCTACTGCCTCACCGCCTTCGGCATCCTCGCGCTGGGCACGATCCTCGTGGCCGCCATCCGCTCGCAGAGGGTGGAGCGCGAACGGCTCTTCGTCGTGCTCATCATGATGTTCTTCTCGATGCTCTTCTGGGCCTTCTTCGAGCAGGCGGGCAGCTCGGTCAACAACTTCACGGACCGCAACGTCGATCGCGTGGTGCAGGCCTCCAAGTTCACGGAGGATCAGGTGGGCCAGACCATTGAGGTGCCCGTCAACCAGGCGCTGGTCGGCCTCAGGCGCCCCGACGGCACCATCGTCAGCCTGACCGAAATCGAGAAGGCGGTCGAGGAGTACCGCGAGGCGAACAACCTCAAGGGCACGCCCGCCCGACCGAACATCCAATGGACGGTGCTCCCCGAGCACGTGGGGAAGGAGTACGGCGGGAGCGAAGTCAAGGCGACCGTCTTCCAGGCCGTGAACCCCGTGTGCATCATGATCTTCGGGCTGGTTTTCTCCTCGCTGTGGACGTTCCTGGGTAAGCGCAGGCTGGAGCCCAGCACGCCTGTCAAGTTCGCGCTGGGCCTGGCGCAGCTCGGCCTCGGGTTCATCGTGTTCTGGTACGCCGGGCAGCAGGCGACCGACCGCGGCATGACCTCGATGGCCTTCCTCGTGCTCGGTTACGCCCTGCACACCACAGGCGAGTTGTGCCTCTCTCCGGTGGGCTTGTCGATGGTCACGCGGCTGTCCCCCACCCGCATGGTGAGCACGGTGATGGGCGGCTGGTTCCTCGCCACCGCCTTCTCCAACTACCTCGCGGGCCTGATCGCCACGCTGACGGGCGTCGGCCACGGCGAGGAAGGGGCTAAGGTGCTGCCACCCCCGCAGGAGACGGTGGACATCTACGCCAGCGTGTTCGGGAAGATCGGTATCGCGGCGTGTGTGTCCGCCGTGATCGTGCTGGCCCTCTCGCCCCTGCTGACCAAGTGGATGCACAGGGAGCAGGAGGAAGGCTCCCCCGCGGGGGGTCACTGACCCCAGCGGCCGAGCCCAGCCGTCACACCCCCGGCATCAGCTCGTAGAAGCCCTGTCCCGTGTACCGCAGCTTGCCCTGCTGCACGAGTGCGTCCCACACCTCGCGCGGGAACTGGTCGGGCGGGAGGATCGCGGTAATCTCCGACTTCCTGCCGCCGGTCATCACACGCGGCGAGAGGCGTGATTCATCGTTGAGAATCGTCAGCTTCAGCCGCTTCTTGAAGGCGGTGAGCGCGGACTTGAGCGTTTCTGGAGGGATAGCCCCTTCCGCCGCACCCGCTTCTGCCTTGACCTCCGCCGCAGCGGGGGCGGAAGGTGTCTGCGTCGCGGCGGGCTTGTCCGCCGTGCCGGGCTTGGCGTTGGCCAGCTCGTTCACGACCTTCGCCAACTCCTCGAGGTTCTTTTCGGTGATGAGCTTCTGGACGCGCGTGGGGTTGGCGCTGGTCTTGGCAAGGAACTCTTTGGCCTTGGCCCACAGCCTGCCGCGTTCCTTGTCGGACTGCGTGATGGCCAGGTCCGAGACGATGGTGGAGAGCTTGGTGACGAAGATCGTGTCCCGGTGGGTGTAGTAGTTCTGCACGACCTTCTGCTGATAGCTGGAGAGGTAATCGCCCTTGGCCATGCAGCATTGAAGGCCCGCTTTTGGCGGTCCGCCAAAGCCCCCTTCCCGACCCCTACCATCCAGCTCCATGTCCACCATCTCACCCGATCGGCTGTCGCTCCTGCGTGCCCTTGCATCCCAGTACCCCACCGCCGACGCTGCCATCGCCGAAGCCGCGGGGTTGCGGGCCCGGCTCTCGCTGCCCAAGGGCGTCGTCCACCTCATTTCCGACATCCACGGCGAGGACGCCAAGCTCCGGCACGTCATCAACAACGCCTCCGGCGCTTTGCGCACGCTGGTGGAAGAGACGCTCCAGGACAAGCTGAGCGATGCCGAGCGGGCCAAGTTCCTCGCGATTCTGTACTACCCGCGCGAGGCGGTGGCCCGCTTCGCCAAGGAGATCGTCGAGTCCGGCCGCCGCGTGGAATGGGTGCAGCGGACGCTGATGCTGCAGTTCGAAATCGTGCGCAAGCTGCGGCAGAACTACCGGCGCGACGTCTACGAGCGGCTCATCCCCGCGGAGTACCGCGAGCTGTTCCTCGAGCTGGGCTCGGGCCTGCGGCCGGAGTACATCAAGGAGATGATCGCGGGCATGGCGAGGCACGACCGCGACTGGGGCGCGGTGCGGGCCGCCTCCCGCCTCATCCGCAACCTCTCCGTTGCGGAGCTGTTGGTCGCGGGCGACCTGGGGGACCGCGGGCCGCGGATCGACAAGGTGATCGACATCCTCATGCGCCAGCCGCGCTGCCGGCTGCTGTGGGGCAACCACGACATGATCTGGATCGGGGCGATGCTGGGGCACGAGCCCTGCATGCTCACCACGCTGCGCTTCAGCGCCCGTTATCGGCGCGCGGCGCAGCTGGAGGAGGGGTACGGCATCCTCACGACGCCCCTCGAAAAGCTGGTGCGCGCCAAGTACGCCGATGACCCGGCGGAGCGGTTCATCCCCAAGGGCTGGGGGCACCGTGACCAGCTCACCGTGGCGCGGATGCAGAAGGCCCTGGCCATCATGCAGTTCAAGGCCGAGGGCCAGATGCTGGAGCGGCACCCCGAATGGGGCCTGGAACACCGCCGCCTGCTTCACCGGATCAACTTCGAAAAGGGCACGATCACCCTTGGAAACAAGGAATACGAGCTGCTGGACAAGCACCTGCCCACGATCGACCCGGCCAATCCCTACGCCTACTCGCCGGAAGAGGAAGAGTGCCTGAAGCGCATCAAGGCCTCCTTCGTCAACTCCCGCAAGCTGCGCGAGCACATGGAATGGGTCGTCCGCCAGGGCGGGATGTGGGCCAAGTACGACGAGGCGCTGGTGTTCCACGCCTGCGTGCCGGTGGATAGCGAGGGCAACCCGCTCTCCCTGCGCGTGGACGGGCGAGAGGTCGCCGGGCGCGAGCTGATGGACGCGCTGGGGTCCGTCGTCCGGCGTGCGGTCCGCAAGCGCTGGTTCGGCATCGACGGCGACGCCGACTGGCTGTGGTATCTGTGGGGCGGGCCGCGCAGCCCCCTCTTCGGCAAGGACAAGCTCGCCACCTTCGAGACCTACTTCCTCGCCGACAAGGAGACGCACAAGGAGGTCAAGAACCCCTACTTCGACCTCATCCACGACCCCGCGTTCGTCAAGCGCATCGGGCGCCTGTTCGGCTGCGGCGAGGACGTGCTCATCGTCAACGGCCACGTCCCCGTCAAGATCGAGAAGGGCGAGCAGCCGGTCAAGCGCGGCGGAAACGCCGTCACCATCGACGGCGCCTTCAGCGAGGCCTACGGCGACCGCGGCTACA
>CALJIV010000011.1 GCA_937974035.1 uncultured Phycisphaerales bacterium | reverse complement strand
CCACGACGAGCGCGAGCAGACCCTCAACGCCATCCTCGTCGAGATGGACGGCTTCCAGCCCGCCGACGGCGTGATCGTCATCGCGGCCACCAACCGCGCCGACGTGCTTGACCCGGCCCTCATCCGCCCCGGCCGCTTCGACCGCCAGGTCGTCGTCCCCCTCCCCGACGTCAAGGGCCGCCTCGAGATCCTCAAGGTCCACAGCAAGAAGGTGAAGCTTTCCCCCTTCGTGGACCTGGAGCGCATCGCCCGCGGCACGCCCATGTTCAGCGGCGCGGACCTCGCCGCCATCATCAACGAGGCCGCCATCTCCGCCACCATGGCCAACAAGGACGCCGTGGAGCAGGACGATCTGGAGGAGGCCCGCGACAAGGTGAAGTTCGGCCGGGCCAAGAAGAGCCGCGTCCGCGAGAAGGAAGAGAACCGGCTGGTGGCCTACCACGAGGCGGGCCACGCCGTGCTGCAGCGGCTGCTGCCGGACGCCGACCCGCTCCACAAGGTGACGATCATCGCCCGCGGCGCCGCCGGCGGCGCGACCTTCAGCCTGCCCGAGAAGGACCGCATGGGCTACAGCCTCAAGTGGCTGCGCGCCACCATGCAGATCCTCTGCGGCGGCCGCATCGCCGAGCAGAAGGCGATGAACGATACCAGCACCGGCGCCAGCCAGGACATCCAGCAGGTCACCAACATCGCCCGCGCGATGGTCCTGGAGTGGGGCATGAGCGAGCGGCTGGGCTTCATCCGCTACGCCCCCGTTGACACGCGCGAGAACTTCCTCGCCGAGAAGGACTACTCCGAGGAGACCGCACGCCTGATCGACGAGGAGGTCCGCCGCCTCGTGGACGAGGCCTACGCCGAGGCGAAGAAGATTCTCGAAGCCAACTGGGACAAGGTCGTCGTCGTCGCCGAGGCGCTCCTCAAGCACGAAACCCTCACCGGCGAGGACGTGGACCGCCTCCTCGCGGGCGAGACGATCAACCGCCCCACCGTCGCCGAGATGATCAACGCCGCGGCGAAGAAGCGCGGCATGGAGCCGATCGTCAAGGAAGACGGTGAGCCCGAGCTGCCCCCCGGCGCGGTCCCCCGCCCGGCCTGAGCACAGCACCCATCAAAAACGCGGGGCTTGACCCCGCGTTTTTTTTACCGCTCGTTACGCCGGGATGCGCCGCTGGAGCGGGAAGCACAGCGTCGCCAGATTGACGCACATCCGGTCGCTCACCCGCGCGAACTTCTCATACTCCTGGTCGAGCTGCACGCGAACTTCGCCGGGCGTGGTGCCGCAGCGCTCCATCTGCCCGCGGCACTCGTCCATCAGCGCCTCCACCATCGCCTTGTCGCACTCGAAGTGGCACATGTAGCCGTAGGTCCGCAGACCCGCGCGGAAAATCTGCGTGGGGATCTGCTTCGTCCCGGAGAGCAGCGCCGCGCCGGGAGGAAGCTGCGAGACTTCCTGCCCGCAGGAGAAGACCTGCAGGTGCGTCCACGGGACGCCCGCCAGCACCGGCTCGGTCTGGCCCGCCGCGTTGAGCCCCATCGGGTAGAACCCTACCGCGGGCTTCTCCCGCGGCGTGACCTTCCCACCCAGGGCGTGGGCGATGATCTGCGCCCCCAGGCAGATGCCGATGACCGGCAGCTCCTTCGCGTGGGCCGCCCGCACCAGCGCGGCTTCCTGCTGCATCCACGGGTGCTTCTCGATGTCCGTGACGTTCTGCGGCCCGCCCAGAAGCACGAGCCCCTCAACGTCGTCCAGATCGGGCGGGAGCGCATCGCCCCGGTCAGGGCGGATCGTGCGGAGCTTGAACCCGTGGTCGCGCAGCGTCGCGCCGAGCCGCCCGGCGTGACCCTTATCCGAGTGCTGAAGCACGTAGATCATGGCCGCATCGTACGGTGCCTGACGCGGGACGTGCGGCGCGGGACGTGCGGATTCCGCCTTTCCCCCGCCCGCGGGTCACACCCGCACCATCACGGCGTACTCGTTGTAGCGGCGGTCCAGGTCCGCGCGGGTGATCTGCGTCAGCCGCTCCAGGCTGAAGGCCTCGATGTTGAAGCTCGCCACGACCGTGCCGTGGACCAGCGCCCGCCGGATCGACTCGAAGGAGGCGGGGTTGGCGTCCTTCGCCGCGGCGATCGCCCCCATCATCCCGCCCGCGAAGCTGTCCCCCGCGCCCGTGGGGTCCACCACGTTCTCCGTGGGATAGGCGGGCAGCGCGGCGATGCCGTCGCGGTGCACGAGCAGCGCCCCGTGCTCCCCCTTCTTGATGACGACGAACGTCGGCCCCATCTCCAGAATGTGCCGCCCCGCCGTCACGCTGTTGCTCTTGCCCGTCAGCAGCTCCGCCTCGTCGTAGTTCAGCACCAGACCGTCCACCTGCCGCAGCAGCACCAAAAGCTGGTCCTTGGCCGTGTTGATCCACAGGTCCATCGTGTCCGCGACGGTGAGCCGCCGGCGCGGCAGCTGCGGCAGCATCCCGATCTGCACGCCGGGGTGCGTGTTCGCCAGGAACACATACTCGCTGTCCCGGTACGCCTCCGGCACCGGCGGGGGCGGCTCCGCGAGCACGCCAAGCTCCGTGAACAGCGTCTCGCGGCTGTTCATGTTCTGGTGGTACTTGCCTCCCCACGCAAAGGTCTTGCTGCCGGGGCGAACCTCCAGCCCCGTCAGGTCCACCTGCGGGAACTTGGAGAACACCGCGCGGTGCTCGGCGGGAAAGTCACCCCCCACCGCCGCCACCAGTCGCACGGGGCCGTACAGCGACGCCGCCGCGGCGAAGTATGTCCCCGACCCGCCCAGCGTGCGCTCGGCGTGGCCCGTGGGCGTGTAGACCGTGTCGATGCCGATGGTTCCGGTGACGATGAGAGGCATAGGGCGGGAGTGTAGGAAAAGCCCTTGGCCGAAATCGCTCACTCGAACGTGATCAGCGGCGCGAGTTTTTCCAGCGTCTTGGGGCCGATGCCCCGGACCCGATCCAGGTCCATCAGCGACCGGAACGGGCCGTGGAGCGTGCGGTGCTCCACGATCCTCTTCGCCATCGCCGGCCCGATGTGCGGCAGCAGCTCCAGTTCCGCGGCGGTCGCCCGGTTGATATTGACCTTGCCGTTCACGATCGCCGGAGGCGGCGCGGAGGGCGCAGGCGGCGGAGCAGGCAGGGGCGGTGCAACCTCAGCCGCGGGGGCGGGAACAGGCTCCGCCGTTGCGGGCTGCGCGACGCTCTCCGTTGCAACCACAGTCGGCGGCGCTGGTGAGGGCTCGGTCACCGTCTGGGGCTGGGCGGGCGGCGTCACCGGCACGGGCGCCTGAGCGGGCATCGGTGCAGGCGCAGGCCGTTGCGGGGCGAAGGACGCAGCCGGAGAAAAGGAGACGGTCGTTTCTCGCCGCGGCTCGACCACCGGCCTCGAATCGCGCATGAGCGAGTACGTCAGCCCCGCCCCGCACGCGGCGGACAAGACCACCACCGCCGCCCACTTCGCCGGCCCCTGCACGCTGCTGTAGATGGGAGTGTGAGCCCCCATGCCGGGGACCAGTTTACCGCGCGCCGGTGAGGCTGAGGGGGCTCTTGCCCTCCTTGATCATGCTGCGGAGCTGGATCAGCCGCGTGAGGCTCGCCTTGGGGGCTCCGGTCGCTGTCACCAGGCCGCCGGAGGGCATCTCCGGCACAGTCGCGCCCGCGGGCGGGTCGGCAAGCTCCTGCCAGCAGACGCTGTGGACGTAGGGCTTGGAGCAGCAGATGGACACGGCCTGCGTCAGCCAGTCCGCCTGGGCCTGCTCGCTCCAGGGCTGACGCCAATAGCCCGGCTCGTAGGGGTCTTCGGCCTCCGCGCCCGCCCGCGGCCGGAAAGGCGTGGGCGTGATCGTCGCGCTGGGAACCCCGATTGCGGACACCACGATCGGCTTCTCCAACGCCGCGAACTTATCCAGAATCGCCGAGAGCGACATCATGTCGCGCGTCGCGAAGCCCGGCTCGGCGTGCCCCATCTGCAGGCGCAGGGCGATGGCGTCGATCGACAGCCCCGCCGTGACCGCCGCCTCCGCGTACAGGTACGGCGGAATGCTGCGGCGGTTGTGCGCGTGGTACTCGCCCCAGGGCTGGGCCACCTCGAGCTGAATCTTGCCCGCGGGGTGCAGCTTCTTGGTCAGCAGCACGCACATCCGCGTCAGGTCCATGATCTGCTCGAAGCTGATCTTGAAGTTGGTGTTGACGTGCAGCCCGCTGGCGACCGTCCAGCGCGAGACCGTGCGCCGGTAGCGCGTCACCACCGCCTGCACATGCTCGAAGACCAGGTCGCGCAGCGTCTCGTAGTCGTTCTCCCAGATGAAGAGCCACTCCGGCACCGCCTGCGGCCGGAAGTCGATGAGCGGCCCCCCCACCACCGGCAGTCGCGCCGTCCGCACCGCCCACTCGATCCATCGGTCGGTGGTCGCGAAGTTGTACTTGCCCTCGTTGGGCTCCAGGTCCACCCACCGCATCGGCATCGTCACGAAGTCGCACGACGCGGCGACGGCTCGGTGCAAGGGCTCTCCGAACAGCCCGGGGCTCACCGCGCACCCGATCTGCGGCGGCCCGGAGAGCACGACGTGCCCCGCGCCCGGAACCAGCACCGGCGCCCCCGGCGGGGGCACCTCCGGCGTCAGACGCGACAGGTGCGCCACCGCGTCCGAGTACCCCTTCCCTGACAAGCGTTGCTTGAGCTGCCGGTCCGCGTTGAGCAGCGCCAGCCCCTCCCCCGCCGTGATCGCCAGCGACAGGGCGTTGTTCGCGATCTTGTCCGCGCTGGGCGAGAAGCCGAACCGCGGCTCGCCGTCCTCGTCCCCCTTGGCCCGCTGCGCCACCAGCGCCTGCGTGAACTGCGACCGCGCCAGCTCGAACTGCTGCATCACCGGGTTGTCCGGGGGCAGGTCGAACAAACCCCAGTCTTCCATCTTGTTGAGGAAGAACATGATCCGGTGCCGCGCCAGCTCGATGGTCAGCAGGTAGGGCTGCTCGCGGTCAGGCAGCAGGCAGGTATGGACGGTGAGCAGCCCCAGCCCGTTGGGCATCGGGGGCACGCCCGGCCCCTCCGGCCGCCCCACCTGGAACTGCACCGCCAGGCCGGCGGTCTCCCGCACGGTCTTTTCACATTCGACCAGGCCGGGGTCGAACGAGATTTCCCCCTGCATCGGAACCTCGTCCGGGCCCACGAGGTAGGCATGGCGCGGCGGAAAGTGTGCCGTGTCCACGCCGTCGGCATCAAAGACCACGAAGCTCAGCAACCGCCCGTCCCTCCGCCGCCCGCCTTTTGCATCGGGCGGGGGGAGAGTTTACGAGCCCGCCCGCCCGTCGGTTTAACCACGCCCCACGATCCTTTGGGGTGGTTACGCTCTCCCTATGCAGGGACTGTATGAAACCAGGCTCAACCTGCCCGGCCAACGCCGCGGCAAAGTACGGGACATTTTCGAGCTGCCCTCCCCCGAGGGGGAGGACCGCCTTCTTATCGTCGCCACCGACCGCATTTCCGCCTTTGACGTGGTCCTGCCCACCCCCATCCCCGGCAAGGGCCGCCTTCTGACGCGCCTCTCCACTTTCTGGCTGCGGTTCATCGAGAACGCCGGCATCTGCCGCACCCACCTCATCTCCGATGACGCCGCGCTCATCCCCGACTCGGCCTTCGGCGTGGGCGGCACCTCGCGCCTCGAACTTACCGGCCGGGTCACCATCGCCCGCCGCGCCTCCGTCATTCCCATCGAGTGCGTCGTCCGCGGCTATCTCGAGGGCTCCGGCTGGAAGGAGTATCAGGCCACCGGGGCCGTCTGCGGCGTGGCCCTTCCCCCCGGCCTGCGCCAGTGCGACCGCCTGCCCGAGCCCATCTTCACCCCCGCCACCAAGGAAGAGCAGGGCAAGCACGACGAGAACATCTCCTTCGACCGCGCCTGCGAGCTGGTCGGCCGCCCGCTCATGGAGCGTCTGCGAGCCTACTCCCTCGCCATTTACACCCGCGCTTCGGAGCACGCCGCGGCACGGGGCATCATCATCGCCGACACCAAGTTTGAGTTCGGCCTCTTGCCCGGCGACAGCGAGCCCATCCTCGTGGACGAAGCCCTGACGCCCGACAGCTCTCGCTTCTGGCCCGCGGCGGAGTACGCGCCCGGCAAGGCGCAACGCAGCTTCGACAAGCAGTATCTCCGGGAATACCTGGAAACGCTGGTGGCGGCGGGGAAGTGGAACAAGTCCGCACCGGGGCCGGAGCTGCCCGAGAACATCGTCGCCGCGACGCTCGCCAAGTACGAGGAAGCCGCGGAACGCCTGATACGCTGAGGCTTACTTCTGCTCCAGAGGCGCCCGAGGCGTGCCCAGCTCCTGCTCGATGCGGCGGCGGGTCTCCTCGACGAACTCGTCGTAGCCCATGGGCCTGGGGAAGACCTCGTCGAAGGTGCGTCCGCCGGTGCGGGTGGTGTCCTCCATCTCTGGACGGACAACCTCGTAGAGGTAGGTGTAGGCGAAGAGGCGCAGGTCGTTGGGCGCGCCGTTGTACACCTTCTCCGCGTCGTCGATGCTCAGGCCGAGCATGAACTGGAAGAACAGGTTGCCCGCCGCGAGGCGGAAGTCCGCGGCGATCTGCTTCATGCGCTCGTCGCTGCCGCCCGCCGGGGTGTTGCGCAGCTGCGCCTCCATGTACACCCGGTGCACGCGCTTGGCGAAGTCGAACTGCGACAGGAACAGCTCGGGGTCGCCCGCCAGCAGGCCGCTCGCGTACGCGCCCATGAGCGATGCTGCGACCTGGTTGATCATGATGCTGGGACGGGTGAGGTTGTCCACCAGCTCCTGGCTCACGAACTCCTCGAGCGTCTCGTCCAGCAGACGACGCCGGTCGGGGTCGTTGAGGTTGAGGAACGTGTCCGTGCGCAGGCGGTGCCGCCAGCGCTCCGCCTCGACCAGCTGCCCGCGCCGGTAGAAGAAGACGATGGCGTCGCGGATGAAGTTCTCGTACCCGGAGGCCATCGGCTTGTAGCCGCGCTCGTCGTTGTCGGCCCACGAGCGGTCGCGCATTTCCTTCAGGATGTCGCCGTAGGACTGCACGAAGTGGGCGTTGGGCACGCCCTGGTAGAAGCCGCCCCCCTCTACCGAGCCCTCGGTGAAGGAGCCGAGGAAGTCGAAGTAGAGCTCGCCGGTGCGGAACAGCTCCTGAATGGACTGGGCGACGATGCGGTCGGTGTTGATGAAGTCGAAGTCGAGCTTGTTGCGCTCTTCCCAGCGGGTCAGGCCGCCCTCAACGCCCTTGAGGCCCCAGTACAGCGAGTGCGCGCCGTGGTGCCGCCAGTCCATGGGCCCGATCTGCTGCGTGTACCGGATCATCCGGCCGGGCTCCATGTGGTACTTCTCGATCAGCAGGCGGCGCCGGAAGTGCGGCAGCAGGACGGACCAGGCCTTCTGCAACTCCGGGTCCATCACGATCTGGCCGAACTTGAGCGTGCGCGGGCCCATCTGGGACTCGTGCAGCGGCCGGAAGATCGACCGCGCCAGAGCCCGATACCGCTCGTACTGCAGCAGCATCACGTAGATGTCGTCCACGCTCTCCTGGGGGTGGATGGAGACCTCCTGCTGCAGGCGGTCCAGCAGCGTCGCCACCGAGGGCTCGGCCTTGATGCACGCGTCCAGCGTCTGCGGCGCCTCATCGATGACGCGCAGCCACTCCACATACTTGCGGATCGCCGCGTCGCGGTCGCGGTCCTCCGCCGTGCGCACCGGCGGCGGGCCGAGCACCGCGGTCCATTCCTGCGCCAGCCGCTTCTTGTAATAGATGTTCGCGTCGTCCGTGAACCCGCCGATCTTGTGCAGGAAGATCCACCCCAGCTCCTTGTGGATCAGCATGTCGTTGGGGTTGGCGGGAATTCCCTTATCGCGCAGCAGCGAAATCCCCGCGTTGACCCACGCCCACCGCTCCTGCGGCGTCTGCGTCGTCACGGAGATGTTGTACGCCATGTTCCAGGCGTGGAAGACCCACACCCGCGGGAAGCGCGGCTGGAGCTTGGTGATCGCCGTGGCGAGCTGCATCGCCTCGTAGAACTTGCCCGCTTCCTTCAGGTCGTTGGCGCGGATCCACAGCATGTTGACGAAGATGCCGCGGAACGCGCCCATCGCGATCCCCAGGCTCACCTCCGGCGGCTGGCCTTCCTCGGCGCGGTCGGTGTACGTCAGACGCGCCGCCCCCGCAAAGCCGGTGAGATTCACGGCCATCACGCCCGAGACCACCAGGCACACGCACAGGACCGCGCCGGCCACAAACTGGGTGATGGTGTCGCGGCTCATGCTCTCCTTCCTAGTGCCCCGAATAGGTCGCCAGTTCGCGCTTGCGGAAGATCGCCGCGGCCAGGCCGTACAGCACCGCGGTGGCCAGCCCGAGCACCGCCACGCCCCCGCCCATCTGGCCCCACGACAGCCGCAGCCCCTCCACCAGCCGCGTCGTCGGCTTCAGGTCGGAGTACACCTTGAACATCGTGGACACCCCCTCCGCCACCTTCGCGATGATCGTCGGGACCAGCAGCATGTTCCCCTCGCGGTCCTCCGTCGCGTAGCTCTCCAGGCTCTGATGGATGAACCCGGCCCCCTCCGCCGCAAGGAACGTCGTGAACGCCACCAGGCACGCCACCGGGAAGCTCAGGAACGTGCTCGCGCAGATCGCCAGCATCGACAGGAACGCCAGCTTCACCCACAGCACCGCGATGCACCGGAAGAAGTTAATCCGGTACCCGCCCGCCGAATACGACAGCTCGATGCCGTCCGGCGGGAAGAAGATCGCCTCCTCGTTGAACCGCGGCGGCGACACCGTGAAGTCCCCGTTGTAAATGCGGATCTTCAGCTCGCCGTTCTCGTCGATCACCGTCGGCAGCAGCGGCGGCCGGAGCGTGACGAACTGGTTGAGCGGCGCCACCAGCAGGCGCGGCTCCGACTCGTTCATCACCAGAATCGTGAGCCGATACTCGCGGTCGGGCATGTTCGAGCCCGCGTTCAACTTGAACCGCAGCACCAGCGGGAAGCGCGAGTCTCGCACGTGCTTCAGGCCGCTGAAGGTGAACTCCCGCCCTGCCCCCTGCGCGATGGCGCGGTACTGCACCTGGACGGCCTCCGGCAGCTCCGTGAGCATCTTCCGCCGGATCTCATCTATGTTCATCCGCAGCATCGCGTCCCGCTCGCCGCTGTCGCGCAGCTTCTGGACCTCCGCCTGAATGCGGGCCTCGACGTTCTCCCGCATCTGCTTCTCGTCTATGGGGATCGGGTCGGGCATCTTGGTCTCCCTCGCCGCGAGCACCTGCGTCTCCAGGATGAAGCGGTCCTCGCTGATCCGACCCGTCTCGTCCACCTCGTAGGGTGCGGCTTCGCCCGTGGCGGGCTGCCCGCGCAGGTACTCGGTGAAGAGGAACACGCCCGAGGCCGAGACCCCCAGCAGAATCCCCGACAGCGCCACCATCCCCAGCCACTTGCCCAGCACGTACTGCCACGCCGCGACCGGCTTGGTCATCGTCTGCCAGATCACCTTGTCGCGCTGCTCGAAAGTGACCGACGACGCCGAGAAGGTCAGCGCCAGCACCGCGATCAGCCAGAAGGTGCCGCCCGTCCCGTACTGGATGAACGACTGCACGCGGTAGCGCAGGAACGTGCTCTGGTCCAGCAGCCCCGGCAGCGCCGCCAGCCCGAAGATGATCAGCACGATGAAGACCAGCGAGATCTTCATCCGCACCGCCTCGTCCAGCACGTTGCGCGCAATCGCCGACACCGGCGAGGCGGAGCTGAGCAGCAGCCCCACCAACCGCAACAACGCCGTGAACGACGCCGTCAGCGCCGCGATGCCCACCACCAGCGCGATGGGCGTCTGCCCCGCATTGAACAGCTTCAGTAACAGCACCAGCAGCGCCGTCGCCGCCGCCAGGCCCAGGTACGTCAGCCCCAGCCCCAGCCACACCACCGCCACCGCCAGGCCCGTCACCAGCGACACCGCGATCGCCGCGCCGGTCACGTCCGTCCGCGCCGCCACCGCGCTCTCCAGGATTTCTCGCGTCTTGGCGGCCATGTCGCGCTCGCGGGCCGCCGCGACGGGGTCCACCGCCTCACCCGCCTGGGGCGCGGCGATCTCCACCTGCGGCAGCTCCGGCGCATCCCCCATCCGGATCGCGTACGCCACCAGCAGCGACACGGCCGCGATCAGCAGCGCGGCGGTGGCGGCGAGCTTGAACAGGCGCGTCTTCTGCAGCCGGTTGGCCTTGGAGAAAAAGTCCCGCAACCGGGTCACGGCCGCTGCTCCTTGCCGTCCTCATCCATGAGCCGCCCGATCACGGACAGGTCCACGTCGCTCTTCGCGGGCTCGGCCTGCTCGGGCTTCGCCTCGGCAGCTTCGGGCTCGGGCTCCTTCATCAGGCTCTCGATAACGTCCGGCTCCTTGGGGGCGGGGGCCTCGGCCTGTGCGGGCTTCGGCTCCTCCGGATCCGACGCCGACACCAGCCGCTCGATCAGCTCCTCCCCGCCCTGCTCCTCGCGGAGGAACGCGGCGGTCTGGCCGCCCGCGGTGGCGCCGGAGGTCGCGAGCTGCTCGGCCTTGGCCTTCTCCACGATGTCGAGGAAGAGCGACTCGAGGCTCTGCCGCGGCTTGCTCACGCGCAGGATGGCGTTCTCGTTGCCCGTGCGCGAACGGATCACGCGGTCGATCTCCGCGATCGTGCCCTCGTCCAGCGAAGCCGCCTCGATCGAGGTGCGGTCCTGGGCCACCAGCAGCTCGTCGCAGGTGCCCTCGGCGCGCTTCTGGCCGCCGTAAAGGATGATGAGCCGGTCCACGCAGTCCTCGACGTCCGCCAGCAGGTGGCTGGAGAGCAGCACCGTCTTGCCGCGCCGGCCCAGCTCGATGATCAGGTCCTTGATCTGCTTGGTGCCGATGGGGTCGAGCCCGGTGGTGGGCTCGTCGAGGATCAGGAACTCGGGGTCGTTGATCAGCGCCTGGGCGATGCCGATGCGGCGCTGCATGCCCTTGGAGTACTCGCGCACGGGCCGGAACTGCGCCCCGGTGAGGCCCAGCATGTCGAGCAGCTCATCGATGCGGCGCATCCGCGTGCGGTAGTCCAGCTCGAACAGCTTGCCGTAATAGTCGAGCGTCTCCCGGGCGTTGAGGAACCCGTACAGATAGCTCTCCTCCGGCAGGTAGCCGATCCGCCGCTTGATGGACACGTCCGTGGGTGCTCGCCCGAAGACCGCCACGCGCCCGCTCGTGGGCCGCAGCAGCCCCAGGATCATCTTGATGGTCGTGCTCTTCCCGCTGCCGTTGGGGCCCAGCAGCCCGAACACCTCCCGCGGCCGGATCTCGAACGAAAGCGTGTTCACCGCGCGGGCGCGGTCCCGCATCCAGAAGTCCTTGAAGATCTTCGTCAGGTTCTGGCAGACCACCACCGGCTCGTGGCGCGTCCCCGCGGCTTTAGGTTTGCTCGTCGGCGCGGTCGCCATGGGGTCCTCTCGTCAGGTGCGGTAGTTCAGGCCGGTCGTGTCCGTCTCGCGGCCCTTGCGCATCAGTTCCTCGTTGCGCTTCCGCTCGGTCTCCTCGCGGATGCGGCGCTTGATGTCGGACTGCACCTCGCGCTCGATGTCCGGGTCGCTGTTCAGCAGCAGCGTCAGCGTGTTCACGCCCGGGGGCACCATCATCATCTCGAAGTTGGGCTTGCTCATGAACGAGCGCATCGCCTCCGTCCACTCCGTCTGCATCATGACGGTGGGGTTGGCCTTCCACTGCTGCAGCTTGGCCTCGAAGCGGCTCAGCGTCGTCTGCGCCTTCGACCGCACGCCGGTGCGGTACAGCATCGCCTCGCTCAGCGTCGCCGCGATCTCGCCCGTGGCCGCGAACCGCACCTTGTGCGTCCGGCCCGTGGGCTGGCCCTCCTCCTCGCGCTCGGGGAGACCGTCGTCGCCCAGCACCAGCACCTCGACCTCCTCCTTGCCCAGCATCAGCGCGTCGATGATGTTCAGGATCTTGGAGGCCTCGGGGTCGTCGTGCGACAGAGCCTTCTCGTACTGATCGATGTAGTAGATCAGGTACTTGGCCGCGTTCCCCGCCGCCTGGTTCAGCCGCTCGCTGCGGTAGCTCTGCGCGTCGGCGATCGTCTTGCTCGCGTTGGCCGCCGCGGCGGAGGCCCTGTTGAAGTCCTCACGCAGGTACAGCGGCGGGATCGGCGGGTCCATCGTCAGGCTGCGGATCTGCAGACCCGAGTTCAGGTTGTCCAGCGTCTCCTGCGCCAAGGCCCGCGCGCGGCTGGCGACCGTGCCGTCCTTGCTCGACTGCTGCAGCAGCTCGGTCAGCGTCACCTCGGACACCGCCTGCACCACCGCACGCTTCACCGCGCACTTCACGATCTCCTGCTCGAAGTTCTCGTGCACGTTCCGGGTGAAGCTCGAAACGTCCACGCGCTCGAAGCCCACCTTCCACTTGGTGTGCGCGATGTTCCCGTCGCCCGTGATCACCGAGCCCGTTCCGTTCTGGTCGGGCTTGAGGCTGGGCGTGCCCGGCAGCTTCTCGATGGAGGTGTCCACCATCCCGGCGGGCACGTCCACCCAGAAGTCCTTGCTGATGTCCAGCTCCTGGTACCCCTGCGGCACGCGCACCAGCTCCCCGATGGGATACGGCGGCGACCAGTGGAAGCCCGGCTCGATGTTCGACTCACGAATCTGCCCGAAGATCAGGCGGATGCCCCGCTCGCCCTCGTTCACGCGCTGCATGCCGCTGAGCAGGTACAGAATGCCCAGCACCACCATGCCCGCCTGCAGCAGGCGCAGCATGACGCGCAGCGCGTCGGCCAGCGACTGGTTCGCGGGGTCGAGGTTCAGGCCGCCGTCCTCCCCCGCCTCACGGAGGGTCAGCGACCCGGCGCGCCGCCCCGCGGGCGTCGCGCCCGCCGTGGGCTCTTCCGGCGACAGCAGCCGCGGATCGGTCGGCGTCATTGATCACCCTCCTCCACGTTCGCCGTCGCGGTGTTGTCCTTGCCCGCGGCGTTCGTGTGCGGACGGGTCAGCGAGGGCACGCGGCCGTCCTTCATGTGCTCGGTGGCGTCGGGGAAGAGCAGCCAGATGCCCGGCATGTTGCCCGACACCACCAGCGTCATCTTCTTGGCGTACACGTCGCGGATGAAGTCCATCGCGCTGTTGAACACCGCCAGCTCGGGCATCTCCTTCATGCGGGCGAGGTACTGCACCGCCTCGCGGTCGCCCTGGCTGCGGATGTTCTGCGCCAGCCGCTCCGCAAACTGCTTGATGCGGTTCGCGTCGGCGTCGGCCTGCGCCCGGATGCTGTCCGCCATCGCCTGACCCTGCGACTGCGTCTCCTTCACAATCTTCTCGCGCCCGGCCTTCATCCGCTCCATCACCGTCTTGCTCACCTCCTCGGTCAGCACGACGCGCATCAGGCCCAGGTCCTCCGCGGTGACGCCGTAGTCGGAAAGCTGCATCCCCGTCTGGTCCGTGCTGCCGCGGAACACCGCCAGCATCTTCTCCTGAAGCTCCGGCAGCTTGGAGCCCGCGCGGCCGGCGGAGAACAGCTCGTCCATGCTGTACTGCGAGACCAGAGCCGCCGCGGCGCGGAGGTTCTGCCGCAGGGCGTCCTCCGCCTTGCGGTAGTGCTCGTCGGGGCTCGGGCCCGCGTTGCTGAAGCGCTGGAAGAACTTGAGCGGGTCGCTCACCTTCCACATGCAGAAGGTCTCGACCGCCACCTGCCTGTTGTCGCGGGTGGAGAGCTGCTCAAACTTGTTCGTCAGGACGCGCGTGCGCGTGTCGTAGATCGTGACCGACTGAATGGGATAGGGCAGCTTGAAGTACAGCCCCGCCTCCTTGCGGACGGCGCCCTCGTCGGCCTTGCCGAACGTGGTCACCACCGCCGCGTCCGTGAACCGCACCACGTAGGTGACGGTGTACGACACAAGCGCGATGAGGAAGATCGCGGTCAGGAAGTATGTCAGCGCTCGACGCACGGGTTGCTCCTGCTTCAAGATCCCCGCCCCGCGGCGGGGGGTCGATCGTTCGGTTGCTTACTCGGACTTCTGGAAGATGTCCACGCCCAGGTCCTTGCTCTTCAGGTCGAAGTCCGCCCGCATGTTGGGCAGATCGTCATTGGTCACGTACACGCGCGAGCCCTGCATGGCCGAGGCGAGGGCCTCGAAGTAGCGGGAGGCGCGGAAGTACTCGGGAGCGGCCTGGTAGAGGGCGAGCTGGCCCTCGTGGCGCGTCGCCGCGCCCCGGGTGCCCATGTGCTTGGCCCAGCGGTCGGCGCGGGCCTCGGCCAGCACCTTCGCCGCGCCGCCGCCCGCCGTCTCGATCAGGCCCTGGATCTTGAGCTCCTGCTCTTCCAGAGCGTCCGCGGAAGCGCCCTCCGTGCTCATCCGCTCGAAGACGTCGATCTCGTTGATGATCGTCCTCGCCAGCGAGACGTTGCCCACGTACTGCGCCAGCTTCTCGATGGCGTACGCCCGCGCGTCGTCGATGTTGGCCTCGCGGCGCTGGTCCGCCATCACCGGACCCTCGAACGCCACCGCCACGTCCTTCGGCGGGTGAACGCCCACGATGCTCAGGAACACCACCTCCACGCCCGCGCCCCGCGGCACGCCGTTCTCGTCCTTGTTCAGGCCGTCGAACGCCGCCTGAATCCGCGCACGCAGGTCGCGCGAAATCCGGTCGCGCTTCGCGCCCAGCACGTCGTCCAGCGCCACCCGCTGGAAGTACAGCGTCAGCTCGCGCTGCGCCACCGCCTTCAGCAGGTCGTCACGCTTCTCCGGCGGCGCGAGCTGGTCGAACAGCTTCACGTTCGACACCGCGTAGTGCATCGGAATCTCGGCCGAGATGATCGCCAGGTCCGCCAGGTCCGCGCCGGGGTCGGAGCCGGAAGCCCGCACGTACTGGTACACCTCCACGCCCGCGTGGTCGTTCGTCCACAGGATCGGGTCCTTCGTCGCCGCGGGGGTCGTCGCCAGGTCCAGCACGCGCAGCCCGGTGGCCGTGCGGTCCGTGATCCGCAGGCGGCCGTTGTCGTCGCGCTTGAAGTACTCCGGCACGTACACCGTGTCGATGGGCCACGGGGCCTTGAAGTGCGCCCCCGGCCCAAGGTTGTCGTGCACCGGCTTCCCGAACCGCAGGATCATCGCCCGCTGGTGCGGCTGCACGATCACGACGCACGACATCGCCCACACGATCACCAGCCCCAGCGCCAGCAGCGGCAGCGCCCACCGGCTCAGGAGCTGGTAGAACCACCCGCTCGTCACGTCGAAGCCGAGCTGGTAGTTGATCGCCTCGTTGATCGACTGCGCGATCTTGTCCGGCGCGGCCACGAAGCCCAGCAGACGCGAGTCGAACGCCGGCCGCGGCGTCTCACCCGCACGCCGCGGGCGGTACACCCCCAGCACGAAGTGCACGAACACTTCGACGCCGATCACCACCATGAACGCCGGGTACGCGACCCGCAGATAGCGGACCAGCGCGTCCGTCCCCACGTAGTCCACGAACTTCGCCACCGCCAGCGACAGGCCCAGCAACGCCGCGCCCACGGCGAACGAGGAGCCCGCCCGCAGGTTCGCGAACGCGGGCACCTTCGCCAGCCCCGCCGTGTACCGCGCGTACACGAAGCCCAGCGCCGCCACGCTCACGCCGATGCCGATGGCCCAGCCGCCGTGCTCGGGCACCTCGTCGCCCCGTGGGCCTTCGAGGAAGTTCTTCCCCGCGATGAACATCCACGCGCCCACGCCCGTGAGCAGCGCGCCGATGATCAGGCTCATCGTGGGCAGAAAGAACTTGTACAGAGCCGCGAGCCGGCGCGCCGCGGGCAGGAACTCATCCTGCTGCTCGAAGACGCTCGCTCCGGCGGTGGGCGCCGCCGCCAGCGCCTCGGCCTCGATCGCCTCGATGCGCTCACGCCGGTGCTGGTCATAAATGATCGCCAGCGTCAGCCAGCCGAGGCAGCCGATCCCGATGAACGCCGCCGCGGACATCGCCGCGGTGTCCTTCACGATCGCCCCGTAGAGGAGCACCCCCACGGCCAGGGCCGCCTGGAGCAGCAAGCCACGGATGGACTCGCTCGTCGCCTTGCGGTACGTCAGGTAGTCGGCTCTCATGGACCTTTCTCTTACGTTCCAGCCGCCCAGAGGTGGCGGGCACTCAAGCTCTGACTCAGACGTTCTCGATCTCCCCGGTCCCCGGGGTCATCCTTCCGCCCCCGCCCAGAACGGTCAGGGGTGCGGACGCGTTTCCGTCCGCGCTCGCGCCCGACCGTCTCCGGCCGGGGGGGCGGTATTGTGGCAATGTCCGATCCTTCTTTCCACCGGCCCGCCCAGGACAACCCGAACACTTGCCTGCACACACTGCACGGGCGTACCGGTACTATCTCCGCTCTGACACACGGAGGCTGTACGATGCAGCCGAACCCGTGTTCGCGGACGTTCGTACTTCCGTGCCGCGGCTGGGCGTGTTCTCCCCCTTCCCGCGGCCATTTTTCAAGGCGCGGCACCCGTCCGTGCGGTTCTCTGCATGATCCTGCAACTGCTGACCATCGCCCGGAATGCCTTCATCGAGAGCGTGCGGCAGCCCGTTCTGCTCCTGCTCGTTCTGCTCTCGGGCATTCTCCAGGTTTTCAACACCTGGAACACCGGTTTCGCCATGGCCGACGCCGAAACCGGCAAGATCACAGGCGACAACAAGCTCCTCTTCGACATCGGCCTCGGAACGGTCTTCGTCATCGGCGTGCTCCTGGCGGGCTTCATCGCCACCGCCGTCATGAGCCGCGAGATCGAGAACAAGACCGTCCTCACCGTCGTCAGCAAGCCCGTCCCTCGCTACACCCTCGTCCTGGGCAAGTACCTCGGCGTCGCCGGAGCCATCCTCGGCGCCATCGTGGTCATGCTCGTCTTCCTCATGCTGGGCATCCGCCACGGCGTCATGAGCACCACCGCCGACGAGCTGGACGGCCCCGTCCTCTGCATCGGCGTGCTCAGCGTCTTCCTCGCCCTCGCTCTGGGCGGCTGGTGTAACTTCTTCTACGGCTGGAACTTCGCTCAAACGGCGATGTCCCTGCTCATCCCCTTCTCCATCGCCTCCTACGTCCTCGTCCTGCTCTTCGACAAGAACTGGAAGGTCCAGCCCCTCTCCACAGACTTCAACGCCGAGGTCATGCTCGCCTCCGCGGCGTTGACCATGGCCATCCTCGTCCTCACCGCCGTCGCCACCGCCGCGTCCACCCGGCTCGGCCAGGTCATGACCATCGTGGTCTGCTGCGGCGTCTTCCTCATGGCCCTGCTGTCCAACCACCTGATCGGGCGCAAGGTCTTCCAGAACAATCCCTTGGGTAAGGTTGAGGAAATCCGGTACACCGAGTCCGACCTCGCCATGAACGAGCCCGGCCAGGTGATGACCCTGAAGCTGCTCAGCCCCCTCAACACCCTGCCCGCCCCCAAGACCACCCTCTACTACAGCCCCAGCCCCAGCGGCTTCCCCATGCTCAACCGCGACGCGGCCCCCTTCACCGGTGACCTCACCAAGGCCAACGACACCAAGGGCCGTGACGTTCCCCCCAGCCTCGTGGTGGTCGAGTGCGACCGCCAGTCCCTCAAGGCCATGACCGTTGGCGGCAAGCCTCTCCCGGTCATACGCCCCATCTCCGAGGGCGACTACGTCTTCCTGGAGCGGACCCAGATCAACCGCCCCGCGATGGTGGCCTGGACGGTCATCCCCAACATGCAGCTCTTCTGGCTGCTCGACGCCGTCACGCAGAACCGCGCCATTCCAGTCCAGTACGTCCTGATGGCCGGGGTCTACGCCCTGGCGGAGATCGGCGTCTTCCTCTCACTGGCCGTGATTCTGTTCCAGCGTCGGGATGTGGGGTAGAGTTCAACCGGCCCGCCCCTCGGCGATGCCTCTTCCTCGGAGTGGAGCATGTCCAAGAAAAAAGCCGCGTCCGGCAACATACTGCAAGAGAACAAGGGCAAGGTCGTGCTCCTCGGCATCTTGCTGGTGGCGTGCGGCGTGGTCGCCTACTGGAACCTCAAGCCCGAGGCTCCGCCGAAGCCGCCGCAGTCCCCCAACGTCCAGCCCATCTCCGCCGAGGAAGAAAAGGTCTACCAGCAGCAGAAGAAGCGGATCGAGCAGCTCGAGCGCTCCCGCCCAAGCTCCGGCGCCTGACCCTTACCTCCGCCGTCTCACCATCACCAGCCCCGCCCCCAGCGCCAGCAGCGATGAGGGCGCGGGGATCACCGTGTCCAGGTAGCTCGTCAGCTCGCGCATCGTGAGCACCGCGGCCTGGTTCGCCACCGCCTGCGGCGTGTCGATCCCCACGTGGATGTGCCCGCCCGCGATGCACCAGTTCTCGCTGAAGGGCTCGCTGTTCATGTCCGCGTACCAGGAGCTGTGATACGCCTGGAAGTTGGACACGAACGTACCCGCGAAGTCGTTGCTCGTGTCGATGAACGTCGTGAGCGGCAGCCCAGCGGAGCTCACCGCGTTGTAGATCTGCGTCATCGGCAGCGATGAATACCGGATCATGTTGTCCGGCTCCTGCGCGATGGGCAGGTCCGCCGTCGGGCGCGTGGGTGCCAGGTAGTCCGGCGTCCAGTTCGCCAGCGGGTACTTGATCGCCCGCGACTCAATCTCCCAGTTGGACCCCGACGACCCGCGCGAAAAGCTGATGATCGCGATGGGGCGGATCTCGGCCACGATCCGCCAGAAGTCGTTGGAGGTGTCCTGGTAGTCCACCTCAAAGTCGCCCACGCCACGCCCGTAGTTGGGCCCGGTCATCCCCGGAAACTCGGGGAAGTAGGAATAGATGTCGTAGCCCCGGCCCTCCCAGTTCTGACCCTGCCAGCCCCCGGGGTTCTGGTCCGGATTGGTGCTCCACTGGCGCGCCAGCTCGTTCGTCGGCGGCCAGAAACCCACCACCATGATGTTCCGCGTGTACCCCGACGCCACACCGGCGCTCGCCAGCAGCGTCATCAACGCCACAACTTGTCCACGCATGGCAGGCTCCCACGCCCGCCTTACTTCTGGGACGAGGCGGGCGAGGTCAACCTATCACCACTCTGTCGGGATGCCAACGACTTCGGAGGAATCCTGGGCTCGTAGGGCATCGCGAAGAAGCCGCGAACCTTCTTCTGCGCCCCCTTGCCCGTAATCCGCTCCGCCGTGACTTCCGTGGGCTTATCGGACTTCCCAATGGGCGTCACGCGCACGATGCACTCGTCGTCGCCGGGAAAGTTCGGGTCGTAGATCCGCAGATCCACAACCCCATCTTCCCGCTCCACGATGCCGTACGCGAGCACCTGGTGGTTCTCCCACAGCTTCCCGCCCTCGGCCTGGCTGGTGTAGACCAGCCCGATGGGCAAGAGCTGGCGTGCCTTAAGGCAGGCCACGATCGTGGGCAACTCCATCGCGGACAGGTGCGCGGTGCTCTCGCCCGACTTGGAGCGATCGGGCAGGCCCATCCACTTCCAGAACTTCAGGGCCATCACCCCCCACTGCCCCATGGAGTCGGTCTGCCGCTGGTACAGGTATTCGTACAGCGCCGAGCCATGCTCGGGAACCGTCTTGCCGTGCTCGGCCTTCAAGCCCGACAGATAAAAGTCCGCCGCGGCGAGCGACATCCCCCCGCACAGGCCGTATTCGCTGGGAAGCCCGGCGCTGACGCTCGACTTCACCGCATTCAGCGGCCCGGACTCGGCATTGCGCAGCACCGCGGGCAGCGGCGAACCCTTGAAGGCGTTGCGGAACGCAAAGCCGTGCTTGGAGGGCAGGAAGCCTTCGGCCCGCTGGGTGGTCGCCTTGCTGTTGGGCTGTGGCCCCTTCCCCGCGCCCAGCGGCAGCAGGGCCGCCGCGAGGGAGAGCGTCAGCACGAAAAAGGTGTGAATGAACCTTCGACGGGGCTTCACGACACCAGATTATCGCCCAGCCGGACGCGCGCAAACTGACAAATACAACCCATTTATGCCCCCGCCCCCAATGTGTAATGCCCTTGACAGCCGCGGCCCGGTCGTGTTCAGATTGCCCCCATGCCGGAAGCAACCGCCGCCAAGCAATGCACCGTCTGTGGAACCGATTGCACGGGCCGCCCTCGCGTCAAGGACCAGCAGGGCCGGTACATGTGCCAGGAGTGCTTCGAGCGCGTCAAGAACACCAAGCAGGCCCTGACCTCGCCCCCGACGCCCGCCCCGGCTGCCGCGGCTGCCCCCGCCGAACCCCCGGTCAATCTCAACGACAACAGCTTCCTGCTCGAGCTGGGCAGCAAGCCCGCCGCGGCAAGCTCGGCCCGCACCTGCCCCGAGTGTGCACGGCCCATCACCGAAGACACCGTCATCTGCATCGGGTGCGGGTACAACCTCCAGACGGGCAAGCGGCTGCCCGTGAAGGTTCAGCGCACGAAGAAGGTCAAGGAAAAGGGCGAGAGCGACAGCAGAAGAGGCGGGTTCACCCTCGCCGATGCGGGCGGCGGAACGTTCTTCCTGATCATGCTCGCGATCTACGGCGCGCTGATCGGGGGCGCCGTCGCAATGGCGGACCTCGCCTCGGCGTTCATACTCCTGGGCACGCTCATCGCCTTCGGGATCAGCATCTGGCTGCTGATCGACGCGTTCAAGTCAAACATCATGTGGGGAGTTGGATCGCTCTTCGCCCCGATCGTGGCTCTGATCTACGCGGGCTTCTTCTGCGAAGACGACCGCGTAAAGGGAGCGTACTTCGGGATGATCATCGGCTACATCTCGATGATTGTGCTGGCGGAGTTGGGGCACATTCCCATCGACATCGCATCATGATCGAAAGCGTGAGCGGGCCCGGCGGGGCGCGCCCACGCACCCAATATCACGAACGCTGACCCTTCACCTTCTCCACCAGGCCCATGCGGATCAGAAACGCCGTGGCCTCCTCGATCTCGAACCGGGTGAACTCGGAGAGATACGCGGGTTGAAGGGGCGAGCCCATCAGGTCCGGCGGGTAGAGCGGCGCACCGCCCAGCTCTTCCTTGACCTCGGCCACCGCGCGGAGCACCGCGATGGAGGCGTCGATCAGTCGGTCGGGCGTGATCTTCTCGTTCTGTCGCCTCATGGCACGCCTCCTTCCTCTCTTGGTTGGCGTTCGCACTGCGCTTCGCGTCCTGACCCCCAAGGGATGCAGCGCATCCGGACAAAGTTCCATTCAGTGCACGCGGATTCATCGTCGTATTGGACCTGTCCGCCCGCCGCCGCGTGAACTTCGGCGCAAGTCCTGCACACACTACCCCCTAGCTAAATTCCTCATTTTCCAGGGAAGCGCGACCTCATTCATCGCCGTCAATCTGCCGATGCAAATCCACGCGGCTGGAAGCGCCTTTGGGGGGGTTTTCGGACGCACCGCAGTGGAGTTGCGCTTCCAGGATAGAACCGCATGAACGATCCCTTGCTCGAGCGTGTGCTGTCCTGCCCGAATCTGCCCACTCTTCCCGCAGTGGCCGTGAGAGTTCTTGCCCTCACGCGCGACCCGGAAGTCTCGCTCACCACGATCGCCCAGACAGTACAGGCCGACCCGGCGCTCTCCGTCCGGGTGCTCAAGACCGTCAACGCCAGCTACTACGGCCTGGCTTCTCCGTGCCCGTCCATCATGCGGGCCATGACCATGCTCGGCCTCAACGCCGTGAAGGCGATCGTGCTGGGCTTCAGCCTCGTCGAATCCACCCGCGCCAGCGGGCTGGGCGACGGCCAGGACATGACCAGCTACTGGCGGCGCGCGGCGTACTCCGCCGCAGCGGCACGCGCGCTCGCCATCGAGACGCCGCACTGCCTGGACCCCGAGGAGGCGTTCATCGGCGCGCTGCTCCAGGACATCGGCGTGCTCGCATGCCTCGCCACGCTCCGCAACGAGTACCGCGCGGTCATCGCCCACAAGCGCACCGACCACGACGAGGCGCCCGCCATCGAAACCATGGTGCTCGGCTTCGACCATCAGCGCGTCGGCCGTCTGCTGGCGGAGAAGTGGCATCTACCGCCCCAGATCGTCGAATGCGTCGCCAACCACCACAACCCCGCGCGCAGCGCGCCCGAGTGCGAGCCCCTCGTCCGCTGCGTCCACCTCGGCGGGCTGGCCGCCGCGACGCTCACCGTCCCGCACCACGCCATGAAGCTCGGCGCGTTCCTCGCGAAGTGCAAGGCGTGGTTCCGGGTGGAGGAGAGCGACGCCCGCGCCATCATCGAGAAGGCCGCCGCGGGCGGGCGCGAGCTCGCCTCGCTGCTCGAAGTGCCCACGGGCGAGGAGCCGGACCTGGCGGCGATCCTCAGCGAGGCCCACGAGCAGATGTGCCTCGTGCAGGAGGCGATGCAGATCGAGACGGCGCAGCTCCGCCGCAGCAACGACGAGCTGGCTCGCCAGACCATGACCGACGGCCTCACCGGCGTCTTCAACCGCGCCCACTACGACCGCATGCTCCGCATGCACTACGACCAGTGCCGCGAGGCCAAGCTGCCGCTCTCGGTCGTGTTCATCGACGCGGACAACTTCAAGCACGTCAACGACGAGCACGGCCACCAGGCGGGCGACGCCGTGCTGATGGAGCTGGCCGACCGGCTCCGCGCCGTCACGCCGGGCGTTGGCGTGCTCTGCCGCTACGGCGGCGAGGAGTTCGCCGTCGTCCTCCCCGGCATGTGGCTGGAGGAGGCGGCCCGCATCGGCGAGGCCTACCGCGAGGCCTGCGCCAACTCGCCTTTCGACCTCAACCGCTGGGGCGTGGCGCTCTCGATTCCTCTCACCATCAGCGTCGGCGTGGCGTGCATGGACAAGACCAACTTCGACACCATCACCTCGCCGGAGCAGATCACCCACGCCGCGGACCAGGGCGTCTACCAGGCCAAGAGCACGGGCCGCAACCGCACCTGCACGACCAACCCTGGCGAGCCCGCAACGGCGCAGGGCAAGGGCGGGGTCCGCACGGTGATGATCGTCGAGGACGACCCGCTCGCCTCGCGCCTGCTGTCGTTCCTCTTCTCGCGCAACCGCGACCTGCGCACCATCGTGCTCCGCACGGGCGAGGAAGCGCTGGAGTGGATCGACAACCCCGGCCCCAACCGCCCCCGCCCCGACGCCTTCATCTGCGACCTGCACCTGCCGGGCATGTCCGGCAGCACGCTGGTGCAGAAAGTCCGCGCCCGCTGGGGCAGGAGCATCCCCTGCCTGGTCGTGAGCGCCGCGACGGAGCCGGGCCAGCAGCAGACGTGCCTCGCGGCGGGGGCCGACGCCTTCATCGATAAGGCGGAGTTCTGCAACAACCCCGACCGCTGGCTCAGCCGCGTGGTGGAGTTGGTGGACCGCGCCCGCGCCGCCGCCTGACCGCCGGCCGCTCCCGCCCTTGACCAGCCGCAACCTCTCGCTCGCCGGGCTGGTACAACCCGCATGATCCCGGCTGCTTCGGCCCGTGCATCCGAGGCTCGTGCGCCTCTGCGCACCAGGTTCCTTTTCCGCGTCTGCGTGCTCGCGGCGGCTCTCGCCGCGCCCTGCATCGCCCAGCCGATCACCTTCTCCGAGCTGTTGCAGACGGAGGAATCCATGATCCGCCCGCCGCGGACTGCCGGCAACGCCGCGTGGGCGTACATCAAGGCGTGGGACACGCTCCCCACGGACGACGACGCGCGGAACAAGTTCGCACGCGCCATCGGCGAACGGCCCAAGCCGGGCGCAAAGCTCACGAACGAGCAGCGTGAGCAGCTCGCCCTCCACCGGGCATACATCGACGGCCTCCTGCACGCCACCTCGATGGACCACTGCGACTGGGGCCCCGGCTGGGAGCACGGCATGCTGCTCCTCCTGCCCCACCTGGGCCAGCTCCGCAACTCGACCCGCGCCTTGGGTCTCGACGCGCGCCGCTGCGCCGAGGACGGCAGCAGCTCCGCCGCGGCGGAGCGCGTCGCGGCCATGTTCCGCATGTCCGCCCACGCTTCCACCGACGCCATCGTCATCTCGTCCCTGGTGGGCTGCGCCATCGGCTACTACGCCTCCATCATCACCGACGAACTCATCCAGCAAGACCAGCTCACACCCACGGCGGCACGCACCATCCGTCACGCCCTCCGCCAGGTGCGCACAAAGGACATCTACAACGCCGGCGCCGCCATCGACAACGAGCGCCGCATTGTGGTGGACTGGCTGCGGCGCGAGTGCCAGGGCCCCGACGCGGGCAAGTTCCTCGCCCAGCACCTCAGCATCTTCGAGGAACACCCGATGATTCTGGGAATCGACTCTCGCGAAGTGCTGTTCTTCATGGACGAGACCGCCATCGGCGCGGGCCTCGACCGCGCCGAACGCTACTTCGACGCCGTCGAGCGGGCGTGGAACAAGCCCGCCCCCATCGCCTCGCTCGAAGAGCTCGAGCTTGAAGCCCGCGAAGGCCAGTTCGGACTGATCGCCGCGGCCATCGCCCACTCGTATGTTCCCATCCGCAGGACGTGCGAGAACGTGGAGCGGACCTTCGAACGCCTGGACCGTCGCCTGTCGGTGATCATCGAGCAGGCGGACGCCGCCCCGCGGGAGTGACCCCAGGTGCCTGCCCTTCCCATCCTGATCGCAGCGCTCGCCCTCGCACAACCCGGCGGAGATCGGTGGTCGCAGTCCATCCCGCCGGGGCGCGGCCCTCGCCCGCCCGCCCGCGTCGGCAACAACAACAACGCCGCGAGCGACTACTTCCGCGTCTGGGATTCCATCACCACCCAGGAGCTGCTGGCGCTCAGCACCGCCTGCGCCGAGGTCCACGACCTCAACACCCTGACGCCCGAGAGGCGTGAGCTGCTCAACCGCCACGCGAGCTTCGTCAACGACCTCATCGCAGCCACGGGCACGACCGACTGCGACTGGGGCGTGGCCTACGACGAGGGCTGGAACATGCTCCTGCCGCACCTGGGCACCTGCCGGCAGTCCTCGCGCATCCTCCGCGCCGATGCAATCCGCTGTCTTCGCGAAGGGAGCATGATCGCCGCGATCGAACGCATCCGTGCGATGCTGCGCCTGTCCGTCCACTCCGCGCGGGACGGGTTGTTGATCTGCACGCTGCTGGGGGTCGCGATCGGGGCGCAGGCGACGGACGCCGCGGCTTACCTCCTGGACACAGGGAAAGTCACCCCCGCCCACGCGCGCATGCTCCTGGCCGCCTTCCGCGAGATCCCGCGCACCAACTTCTACAACATCTCGACGGCCATCGAGAACGAGCTCGCCGTGACGCTCCGGTGGCTTTCCACCGAGTGCAACGGCGACAATGCCGGGTACAAGTTCGGACGCCTGCTGGCGACCTTCGATCCGTCCTTTGGCAGCCCTCTCAACCCCGTGTACGGCCTCAACGAGCAACAGTTCTGGGCCCACGTCGATCGAGCGGCCCGCTACTTTCAAGAAATCTCCAAGGCCATGCTCCTGCCCGACGGCGGCGCGCGGGTGGAAGAGCTGGAGATGGAACTGCTGGAATACCAGCACGGCCTGGTGGCCGTCGCCGTAACCCCTCCCATGAGCCGCGCACGCCAGGCCCTGCTCACGCTCCAGAAGCGATTCGACGCGATGGAGCGGCGGCTCCAGGACCTGGGCCGCTCCGAGTAACATGCGCCGCGTCCCCCGCTCGTTCACCCACACCTGGGAGCGCCGACGTTGATCTTCTCCGGCGGCTACGGCAAAGCCAATCGAGACGAACAGGCTTCCGAGGAGGCCCAGGAAGAGTTCGCCAAGCTTCTCGTCGTCATCGCGGCAGTGCTGCTCTTCATCGTCTCCGCCGCGCTCTCCGTCAACGAGGCACGCTACGCCATCTGGGGTCAGACCGTCCGCACGCAGGACTTCAAACGCACCGACGTCATGCGCTCCCGCAATATGCGCAAGGTCGCGGTCGTGCGCTACACCTTCCTCGACGGAACGAAGACACGCACCGAGGAAGACGAGGTGGACATCGACTTTCCCTTCCCCGCCGCGAACGCCGTCGATGTGCAGTACATCCCCGGCACGGACAGCTCCCGTCTGCTGGGGCATCGGCGCGTGTGGCCGCTGTGGATCCTCGGCGGCTCGATTCTGGTCATCGCGTGGCAGGCGTGCCGCTTCTGGCGGTTTTACAAGTCCTAGGCCCCTTCGACCACGTCCGGGTCGCGCTCGCCCGTCTGCCGGTAGCTCTGGCGCGACTTCATGTACTGCTCCGGTGAGACGCGCAGGTCCGGCTCGATGCCCTGCTGGTGCTGAGCGTGCAGGTGCTTGAGAAAAGGCACGCACCACATGCATCCCGTGCCCGCGGACAGGCACTCTGAAATCAGCGAGGCCACCGGCGGGTTCTCACGCGCGAGAAACGCGCGGATCTTCCGCAGCGAGACGTGGAAGCACAGGCACACCTCGTCGTCGGGGTTCACCCGTGATTGTACGGCTCACACCAGCCGCGCCAGGATGTCCAGCACGCCCTCGATCTCCGGGTAGGGCGAGACGTAATCCGCCACCACCTTCAGCTCCTCCGCGGCGTTGCTCGGGCATCCAAAGAACGCCACCCGATCGCGGATGGGCAGGTCGCCGACCGTGTCGCCGATGCCCGCCAGCCGCTCGCGCGTGTACCCGCACATCGCCATCACCCGGTCCAGCCCCGTCCCCTTGCTCACGTGCTTGAGGTCGCAGTTGATCCACGCCACCGTGTTGGAGACGCGCAGCGGCCACCCCTCCGCGCGGAAGCGCTCCTCGATCATGGGCTTGAGGGACATGAGAAACGCCGTGTCCGGGTGCCACAGCGACATCGACGCGGTCTTGCCGGGCTGATACACCACACCGCGGGGCAAGAGTTCCGCGTCCGCCCAGCGCTGCGCCTCGTACACCGCCTGCTTGTCCTCGGGGGTAATCCTCGGGTCGATCGCGTAGCGGTTGTCGCGCGGGTCGTACACCCACACCCCGTTCTCACACACGCACGGCGCGCGGTCGTTGGCGATCATCCGCACCACCGCCTCCGCGTAGGGTTGCGGCCGCCCGGAGCAGACCGTCACGATGGGCCGGTCTCCGCGGGCGGCGCTGCGGTTCCAGTCCGCGACCTGCGCCAGCGCGTGGGCGTTCACCGGCGCGGCGGACTCCGGCCCAAGGCAACCGTCGATGTCGCAAATCACCGCGTCGAAGCGTCTCATGGGCCACAACGGTACACCCCTGATGCGGCCCGACGCTCCGGGCGCCCGCTTTTTGCGTTACGCCAGCCGCTGCCCCTCTTCGAGCGGGAGCTGGCGCAGCAGCTTCAGATATGAGTGGTACTGCCCCCGCACCTCGACCAGCGAATCCCCGCTGAACTTGTCGCAGAAGGCCCGGGCGATCTCGAAGGCCACCACGTTCTCCACCACCACGCTCGCCGCGGGCACGGCGCAGATGTCGCTCCGCTCGTACTGGCTCTGCTGCGGCTCCCTGGAGTTGAGGTCCACGCTGGGCATCCCCTGCAGCAGCGTGGAGATGGGCTTCATCGCCGCGCGCACCACCACCGGCTCGCCGTTGGTCATGCCGCCTTCCAGCCCGCCCGCGTGATTGCTCGCCCGCACGAACCCCACCGCCGGGCTGCTGTCGCGCAGAGAAGCATCATGCCGGATGGCGTCATGCACCCGGCTGCCGGGCCGCTGCGCCACCTCCCTCCCCAGGCCGATCTCCACGCTCTTGATCGCCTGCACGCTCATCACCGCTCCGGCGATTCGTGCATCCAGCCGGTCGCGCCAGTCCATGCACGAGCCCAGCCCTGGAGGACATCCGAAGATGTGCGCCTCCACCAGCCCCCCCACCGTGTCCTTCGCCAGCTTCGCCTCGCGGATCACCGCCTTCTGACGCTCGCTCGCCGCGGCGTCCGGGCAGTACGTCTCGCTCGCGTCCCGCGCCGCCACCAGCTCCCGCCATCCCGCGGCGGACACTTCAAACGCGCCCTCCACCCCGCCGATGGCGCGCACGCACCCGAAGGTCTCGATGTCGAACTCGCGCAGCAGGCACCGCGCCAGCGCCCCCGCCGCGGTGCGAGCCGCCGTCTCCCGCGCGCTCGCCCGCTCCAGCACATCGCGGCAATCCGTCGTCAGATACTTCAACGCCCCCGCCAGGTCAGCGTGCCCCGGACGCGGGCGGAACACCGGCGGCGTGCGCGCCGCGTCCTCCAGCCTCGAATCCTTGTTGGCGATCAGGAACGTCACCGGAGCGCCCGTCGTCCGCCCCGCGCGCACGCCCGAGAGCGCCTGCACGCGGTCGTTCTCGATCCCCTGCCGACCCGACCGGCCGTAGCCCCCCTGCCGGCGCGCCAGCTCGGCGTTGATGAAGTCCGCGTCCACGTACACGCCCGCGGGCATGCCCGTGACCACGACCACCAGCCCGGGGCCGTGCGACTCGCCTGCGGTTTGATACTCCAGCCGGGGCATGAACGCTCCTCACGCCGGGCTGACGCCCGGTGCTCCCAAAGAATGGTCATCTTACGGGTGGCCGCTCAGCCCGGGATCGCCACCGCCGTGTTCGGCCGGAACGCGCCCAGCGTCTCCAGCAGCGGCACCACGGCTTTCCGCAGATCATCCATGACGCTGCTCGCGCACTCGAGCGTGATCACCGCGATCCCCGGCGCGCGCCCGTCGCTCTTGAGCCCCGCGTCGCACGTGACGAACACGTCAAACCCGAAGGTCGCCGCGCGCTCCAGCAGGCGCGCATCGTTGCTGATGTGCCACCGCAGGTCCCCCACCGTGGACACCTGGTGCCCAGGCAGGTAATGCCGAAGGTCCTGCGGCAGATTCTCGTCCAGCAGCACCTTCATTCCGCCTTCACCTGCTGCATCAGCTGTTGCTTGGCAAGCTCCAGCACGTCCTCCGCCTGCTCGCGCCGGACGCTCGGGAACTGGGCCAGAAAGTACTCCAGCGGATAGCCGCGCTTGAGATGGTCGAACATGGCCGACACCGGCACCCGAGTCCCGCTGAAGCACGGCGTGCCGTGCATGATCTCCGGGTCGGACCTGATTGCCTGCATGTTGCGATGGTAGACCCCGGCTGTCACGGGCAGATGAGTTTCAGCGCAACCCGCTTTGCCCCGTCCGCTGGGCCCAGCTTATCCAACGCCTTTTTCATCTCCAGCCGGCGCGGCGCATCTCCAAGCAGCGACAGCACCTCCGCGCCGGCGGAGTCAACATTCGCCGCCGCGTCCACACGGTCTGTGCACACCACCGCCCCGCCCGCCTCCACCAGCGGCTCGGCGTTCTTCTTCTGATGCTGGTCGCGGTGATAGGGGTACGGCATGAACACCGTCGGCACGTGGTTCGCCCATGCCTCCGCCACGCTCCCCGCCCCTGCGCGGCTCACCGCCATATCTGCGCATCCCCACGCCACGCCCATGTCGTTCCGAAAGCCGAACACCACCGCGGGCACGCCCGCGGCGCGGTACGCCTCTTCCAGTTCGCTGTTCTCCTGGCGGCCGGTCTGATGCACCACTTGCCAACCCGCCAACGCCGCGGCGTGCTCGCGCACCAGCAGCGCCATCATCCGGTTGATCGACTCGGCCCCCTGGCTCGCGCCCGTCACGAAGAGCGTCGGTCGCTCCGGGTCCAGCCCCAGCCTGCGGCGGCACTCCGCCGCGTCCCCCGGCGCAATCGCCGCGCGCCGCACGATCGGCGGGATGCGCTCCCACGTCACTCCCGGCGCGGGCGCGGTCGTGACGATCACCTTCGCACGCTTTGAAATCCACCGATTCGCCAGTCCCGGCGCGGCGTCCAGGTTCAGCATCAGCACCGGCACGCGCTCCACCCTCGCCGCCTGCACCACCGGCGCGGCCACGAACCCGCCGCCCGCGACCACCCACACCGGCCCGCGCTGCTTCGCCTCCCGAATCGCTCGCCGCCCAGCACGCACCGCGCCGCCCCACGAGCGCACGAAGCGCAGCGCCCCCACCGGCCGGACGCTGAAGGGCCTGGCGGGGATGACCTCGAAGTCCACCGGCTCGCCCCGGAGCTGCTCAGCCTTCAGGATCGAGGCATCCAGCGGCCGGTCCGAGCACAGGAACAGCACGCGCGTCGTTGGACGCAGCTCCAGGACCTGCTCCGCCACCGCGAGCGCGGGGAACAGGTGCCCGCCCGTGCCTCCGCCCGCGAACAGCACCGTCTCGGGAACGCTCATGCCGCGCCGACCGTCGTCGCCGGGGACTCAGCCTCGGGCGTCTCAACCTCGGTGGGCTCAACTTCAGGCGCTGCGGCCATCGCCTCTGGCTGGGTGCGGTCGATGGCGATGACCAGCCCCAGCGAGAAGGAAGTCAGAATCCACCCCGTCCCGCCGTAAGAGAGCAGCGGCAGCGCGATGCCCTTGGTGGGAGCCATGCCCGTGACCACCAGCAGGTTCATCACCGCCTGCATCCCCAACGTCGCGATGACGCCCAACACCACCAGCCGCAGCATGGCGTTGCTCTCGCGCCGCATGATCGCAAAGCCCGTCCACACGATCGCCGCGAAGAGCGCCATCACCAGCGCCGCGCCCGCGACGCCCAACTCCTCACAGATCACCGCGAAGATGAAGTCCGTCCGCCGCTCGGGCAGATAGCCGAACTTCTGCAGCCCGTGCCCCAGCCCGCGGCCGAACCCGCCCCCGTTCGCGATCGCCAGCAGCGACTGGATCGTGTGATACCCGATCCCCTTGGGGTCCGCGTAGGGGTCCAGGAACGCCAGGATCCGCTTCACGCGATAGGGGCTTGTGATGATCGCCGCGACGATCCCCGCCGCGCCCACCGGCACGGCGAGCATGAAGTACCGCAGCCTCGCTCCAGCCGCGATGAGCACCACGCACGCCACCGAAAGAATCAGCACGCCGGTGCCCAGGTCTTCGAGCACGATCAGGCCCACGACCACGCCCAGGCTCACCAGCGCAGGAACCAGCCCGCGCCAGAACTCGTGGATCATCGCCGCCCGTGACGCCCCGTAGAGGGCCACCAGCACCACCATCCCCCACTTGGCGATTTCACTGGGCTGCACCGAAAGCCCGCTGATCTCGATCCACCGGCGCGAGCCGTTCATCGCGCGCGACAGGCCGGGGATGTACACCAGCGCGCACACCGCGATCAGGCACAGGCTCCCCAGCACCACCAGCCGCAGCCCCTCGTCGGGGCCGCACTCGGCCAGCTTCGCCAGCCGCCGGACGGGGATGAACGCCGCGGCGGTCATTGCCGACAGCGCCAGCACCATGTACAGCGACGCGCGGGAGAAGAGAATCGAGGCCACCGGCGTGGGCGGCAGCCCCGCCTGAGGGTCGCTCACCCCCTGGATGCGCATGTCCGCCGAGTTCACCATCAGGACGCCGATGGTGAGCAGGCCAATGACGCACAACGCGATGATCTGCCCGGCGCGCATAAGCCGGGTTGTATCGGCCACCCCCCGCCCGGCCGTGCAATACGGGGCCTCAGTACGCCATGGTGCTGGTCAAAACCGTCACGCTGCTGGGGATGTACGCCACCGCCCGGCTGCTGATGCACATGGCGTCATCGGCGCAGGAGTTGGCCTCCTCGTGTATCGCCGCCGCCAGCAGCTCCGCCTCCGCGGTCGTCGAGGGAAGCTCGTGCCGCGGGCCCTGCATCGCGATCACCAGCACCTGCCGGGGGTTCTCGTGGCAGGCGTTCGCCAGCGCCGTGCGCAAAATCTCCGCCTGACCAACCTCGCTCAGCCTGCCCTTGAAGTCCGCCTCGTTGATCTGGATGCAGGAGCAGCGGTCGTCCGCGTCCCGGAACACCGCCATGATGACCGAGCCCACCTCCGGCTCCGCCTTCGCCAGCTCCACCACGGGAACCGTCGCCTCCGAAACCTCCGGCGCGGGAGTCGCCCCGCCCTGGTGGGCCAGCGGCTGCGTCGGCGACGCCGGCTTCATCCACACCAGGGCCGCGAAGCCCAGGCACGCCGCCGCGGCGAGGGTCGCGATCCCCGTCACCATCGTGCGCAAGCGCGCCGCCGTCTCCTCCCGCTCCGGCCTGGCCCACGTCAACCGCAGCGGCGCGGGCTCCTCGAGCCGCTCCGCCTCCATCGCCATCCGGATCAGCGCCGACAGGTCCTTGTCATTCATGGCACCGCTCCCACCACGCACCCGTTATTCCCCGCCCGCGTCGTTCTGGCCGGGCAATTCCGCGCGATGGCCCAGCTTTTCTAAGTGTCGGCGCAGCTTGTCGTAAGCCGCCTGCTTGCGGGTGTTGGCCGTGCTCGCCGCCACCCCCAGCCGCTTCGCCAGGTCCCGGTCCGTCACCCCGCTCGTCGAGGCCCGGAGGATCCACCGCTCCTCCTCCGAAAGCCCGCAGTCGATCTTTCCGGAGAGACAGTCCCGGACGATCTGGATCATCTCCGCCAGGCGCGACCCCGCCGCGGGGTCTTCGGAGAGCCCCAGTGCGGCCATGCCCGGAGCCGCGGCGTCCAGGTGCGCCCGCGCCCGCCCCGCACTGCGCATGTGCTGCAACCAGACCCGATAACCAACTGCGTACACGAAGGTCGAAATAGCCGCCCGCTCGGGGTCGTACTTCCCTCCCTCAAGGGCCTGCCACACCGCCACCCACGTCTTCTGGCAGAAGTCGTCGGCCAGCTCCGTCCGCCCCCCCGTCCGCTCCATGAAGAGCCGGTGCAGCCCCCCGCCCAGGCGCTGGTGCAACGCCGCGAACGCCTCCTGATCCCCCTGGGCGGCCCGAAGGGTCAGGTGCTGAAGGGACTGGTCGCGCTTGGGGAGCGATGCTGCCAGTGGCTGGGGAAGGTCGTCCGGCATGGGAAAGGCGATGGAGGACATGCCGGCAGGGCCCGGCGGAGTGCCGCGGCGGCCCGAGAAGTTGTTGCCCGGAACGCCCCGTGCGCTCGCGGTCATTCTAAGAGTGGGCTCAGGGCGTACCCGACCGGCCCGGCAGCAGCCGCTCGGCGCGGTGCACCTGCCCCGTCAGCGCGTCGGCGAACTCCAGCCGGATCAGAAGCCCCGGCGTGGCCCCCCGCCGCTCCACCGGCTCGGCCAGGGGCAGGGTCACCGTGTAGTACGTCCCCGTCAGGTTGGAGCGGTAGGCGTCCCGCAGCTCCCCCGGGGAAAGCTTCGCCTGCGCGATCTTCCGCGGCTCGCCCGCGCCCTCGGGCATCAGGTACGCCTCGATCGAGACCGTCCCCACCGCCTGAGTCACGCGGCTGCGCCCGTCCAGGGGCTCAAAGGTCACGGACACCCCCGTCGCCGGGCGGGTGGCGTCCACAGGCTCCAGCCCCGAGAGCATGCTGATCCGCACGGCGGTCACCGCCGGCAGGGCGTCCACCACTTCCTGAGGCAGCGCCTCGCCCCGGGCCTGGTTCGCCGCGGCGAGCTTGACCTTCAGCTCGTCACGCTCGCCCTCCAGGGCCCTGATGCGCTCGCGCTGCTCATGGACGAGCGCCCGCAGGCGGTCGTTTTCCTCCGAGACCGACCGCTCGCCGCCCAGCCGCAAGGAGCCGCAGCCTGCGAGCAGAAGTGGAAGGAGAGCGAGCGCGATGCGTCGCATGGCGGTTTTCCGTGGCGTGTGTGAACGCGCTTACTCGGCGTCGATGTCCTTGGTGTGCTTGTGCTCGGGCATGCGTTCCAGCACCGCGTCCACCAGGCCGTACTCGAGCATCTCCTTCTCGTCCAGCCACTTGTTGCGGTCGCAGTCGCGTGCGATGCGCTCGTAGGGCTGGCCGGTGGCCTCGGAGTACAGGTTGTAGAGCCGCTCGCGGATGCGGAGCATCTCGCGGGCCTCGATCTCGATGTCGCTGGCCTGGCCCTCCATCACGCCGCCCAGCAGGGGCTGGTGCATGAGGTTGCGCGCGTTGGGCAGCGTGAAGCGCTTGCCCTTGGTGCCGGCGCAGGCGAGGACGCTCGCCATGCTGGCCGCCTGCCCGATGATGTAGGTGCAGATGTCGGGCTGCACGAACTTCATCGTGTCGAGGATGCCCAGCCCCGCCGAGACGCTGCCGCCGGGGCTGTTGACGTAGAGGTGGATGTCCTGCTTGGGGTCCTCGTTGGCGAGGAAGAGGAGCTGGGCCACCACCAGGTTGGCCAGCTCGTCGGTGACGGGGCCGCCCAGGAAGATGATCCGGTCCTTGAGAAGGCGCGAGTAAATGTCGTACGCGCGCTCCCCGCGCTGGGACTTCTCGATGACGATCGGGACGAGGTAGGACATCTCGGGATCCTTGTGTCCGGGCGTGGCGCCGGGGGTGATGGAGGTCACGCCCCCGGTGTAGAGACTTGTCGGGCCGTGCATGCTCATGGGTTCAGCGGGCGAAAACGGAGGGCTGGGCCTGCTTGGGCGGCTCGGTCAGCACTTCGTCGGCCAGGCCGTACTTCACGGCCTCCTCGGCGGAGAAGTACTTGTCGCGCTCGCTGTCGCGCTGAATCACCTCCACCGGCTGGCCCGTGTGCATGGCGATGATCCGCGTCAGCTCCTGCTTGGCCTTGATGATCTGCTCCGCCTGGATGCGGATGTCTTCGGCCTGGCCGGTGATGCCGCCGTAGGGCTGGTGGATCATCACCTTGGCGTGGGGCAGCATGTACCGCTTGCCCTTGGCCCCCGCCGTGAGCAGCAGCGCGCCGCCGGAGTACGCCCGCCCCAGGCAGTAGGTCGCCACCGGGCTGGTGAGGAAGCGCATCGTGTCGTACAGGGCGAGGGTGTCGTCCACCGCGCCGCCGGGGGAGTTGATGTAGAAGTTGATCTCCTGGCCCCGCTTCTGGTTCTCCAGGTAGAGCATCTGCATCATGACGCGCGCGGCGGAGGCCTGATTGATCTCCCCGATCAGGAAGACGATCCGGTTCTCCAGCAGCAGCTCGTCGATGGTCATTTCACGGGTGCGCTGGTACGTGACGTTCGCGACGGGCATAGGCGATTCCTGTCGGGCAAGTCGGGACTCACGTCCCTGTGTTCTCGGTCCTTCGCCGATGATAGACCCCAACGTGGTGGGCCCGGCTTCATCGGCGGTTCGGTGGGTCCTGGTTAAGGCGAAGCCAAGGTGTGTGAAGAAGGGCAAAGTGCGTGCCGACTCTCGGGCCTCGGTTCTCCGCTTTCCGCAAGGGAGCCGCCTGCCAACTTGGCGGTCGGACCGCCTCAGGGAGGCACCGGCCTTCATCCGCCTGGCCGTTGCGTGCCCGGCACGCTCAACCTAAAGTCTGTGCCGCTCTTTGGGATTCCAGCTTGCCCACCGCCGTTATTTCCGACATCCACGCCAACGCCGCCGCCCTCAAGGTGGTCCTCGCCGACATCCAGGCCCGGGGCATCACGCGCATCGTCTGCCTCGGCGACACGGTGGGCTACGGACCCGATCCCCTTGAGTGCGTGGACCTGGTGCGGAAGCACTGCGCCTGGACGCTCATGGGAAACCATGACTACGGCGTGCTTTACGAACCGACCAACTTCAACGCCGCGGCGGAGTCCGCCGCCTTCTGGACGCGCCAGCAGTTCGACCAGGAGCCCGACGACAAGCTCCGCGCCGAACGCTACGACTTCCTGAACCGCCTCAAGGTCCGCGTCGTCGAGCGCATCGGCCCCGACGGCGCCGAGCCCGTCACCTCCACCCCCACCGAGCCCGGCCACCCCCTGCTGGCCGTCCACGGCTCACCCCGCCGCCCCATCAACGAATACATCTTCCCCGACGACGCCATCAACGCGACGGACAAGCTCGAGAGCATCTTCGACCGCATCCCCAAGCTCTGCATCGTCGGGCACACCCACGTGCCCGGCGTCTTCACCGACGAGCCCGACTTCTACCCCCCAGCCGAGCTGGGCGAGAACGGCTACAAGTTCCAGGAAGGCGAGAAGGCGGTGATCAACGTCGGCTCCGTCGGCCAGCCGCGCGACGGCGACCCGCGGGCCAGCTACGTCATCCTCCACCCCACGCACGCCCAGTTCGTCCGCCTGGAGTACGACATCGCGGCGACCGCCGAGCGCATCAAGGCGATTCCGGAGCTGGGGGCTTGGCTCGGCGACCGGCTGTACAAGGGCCTGTAGTCAGACGTCGGAATCGGAAGACGGCGAGCCGGAACAAACCGGGACGCCGGTTTCGCGGCCCCCTGCGGTCGGACTTCCCCTATGGTTCCCCCCTATCCATTGATCCCGGCCTGCTGACCAGCCATGCCCCAACCCAAGAACTACCTCGCCCGCAGACTTTTCCTGCTGCTCACCTTTGTCGTGCTGGTGGGTGTGCCCATCGCCGTGTGGCGCAACTCCGTCAAGCCGCCCGCGCCACCGGCCCCGCTTCCGCCGCCCCCCTCCGCGCCCGGCCCTCAGCCCGTGCCACCCAGCACCGCTGAGGCCCCCAAGCCCGAGCCCACGCCGGAAGCTCCGTCGGAGACTCGCCCTGAAACCGCCGCGGCTTCCGCTCCCGAGCAGCCCGCCACGGCGCAGTCGACCGCGCAGACTGCGGCTCCCGCGCCGGTGAGTCTGTCCTACCGCGTGCAGCCCGTTGATGTCGCCGATCAGATCGCGCCGCTGGGCAGCCTCGACAAGGCCAGCCCCTACAAGCTGCAGATCGAGTTCTCGCCCTACGGCGCGGGCATTCGTCGCGTGCTGCTCACCGAGCACTTTGAGACGATCCGGCGGCAGGAGCACGTCACGCTGCTGGAGGAAAAGCCGCTTCCGCCCGCGCCGGGCTTCCCGCCCGTCAAGTCGCCCTTCAACGTGCGGATGATCGAGATCACCCCCGTCGGCGGCGCGCCGTCGTATGTGAGCCTCGACGCCGCGGACGTCTGGATGCCCGTCCCCGGAAAGCCGGGGGCCTTCCAGGCGACGATCCTCGACAGCAACAACCAGCCGGCGCTGAAGCTGGAGCGCGTCTTCATCCTGCCCGAGAACGCGACGCGCTTCACGATCCGCCAGCACGTCATCAACCTTTCGCCGATCCCGCTCACCGTCCGCCTCTTCGAGACCGGGCCGGTGGACCTGCCCGCGGACACATCTGGCTACGGCGGCGACAAGCGCCGCGTCCGGTTCGGCTACTTGCTGGACAAGGGACGCGATCCCTCCCAGAGCAACGTCCTCTCCAGCCGCTTCCTGATCGAGCACAAGGATGCCGCGGGCGAGCGCACGCAGGCCGAGGCCACGCTCTGGCCCAATGAGACCTCGCGCGAGAACGAGTACACCCTGTCCTGGGTCGGCGCGACGAACCGCTACTTCGGCGCCGCGGCGTTCCCGGTCTACGAGCCCTCGCGTCAGACCAGCCCCGCCTTCACGTGGGTCGGCTCCGTGGAGCGCGTGCTCCTCGACGACACCGGCCACAACCTCGCGCTCGAGCTGCGCAGCAACCCCTTCACCCTCGCGCCCGCGGGCGTCCGCGGCGACTGGGCGGACCTCTCCCACAGCGTCTACGCCGGCCCGCTCAACCGCAAGGAGCTGCGCCAGGACCCCGTCACCAGCGGCATGGGGCTCACGGGCCTGGTCGTTTACAACTTCGGCGGGATGTGCGCGAGCTGCACGTTCGAGTGGATGAGCAACCTGCTGCTGTGGATCCTCCACACGCTGCACGACCGCGTGCTCCACGACTGGGCGATGGCGATCATCTTCCTCGTGCTCATCGTGCGCACGGTGCTGCACCCGGTGACGAAGTGGTCGCAGATCCGCATGGCGCGCTTCGGCAAGCAGATGAGCGCCGTGGCCCCCAAGCAGAAGCAGCTCCAGGAGAAGTACAAGAACGATCCCAAGAAGCTCCAGGAGGAGACGGCCAAGCTGTGGCGCGAGGAGGGCATCAGCCCCACCGGCATGCTCGGCTGCCTGCCCATGCTCCTGCAGATGCCCGTCTGGATCGCGCTCTACGCGGTGCTCTTCTTCTCCGTTGAGCTGCGTCACAGCCGCGCCTTCTACGGCGTGTTCCAGAGCCTCCAGCCCGACGGCTGGCCCACCTGGCAGTTCCTGGGCGACCTCTCCAAGCCCGACACCCTCATCGCCTTCTCCGACACCCTCAACATCCCGCTCATCGGGTCGCTCATCGGCCCCGTCCACGGCTTCAACATCCTGCCGGTGCTGCTCGCGACGGTCTTCTTCATCCAGCAGAAGTACCTCACGCCGCCCACCACCGCGACGCTCACCCCTGAGCAGGAAATGCAGCAGAAGATGATGAAGTGGATGATGGTCTTCCTCTTCCCGATCGCGATGTACAACGCGCCGTCGGGCCTGGCCATCTACTTCATCTGCAACTCCACCTTCGCGATCCTCGAGAGCCGCTATATCCGCGCTCACATGGACAAGTACGACCTGCTCAACGTGGAGAAGATGAAGGCCGAGCGCGCCGCACGCGCGGCACGCCGTCCCGGCGCCGCGCCCCGGGAGGAGGGCTTCCTGGCCCGCCTGCAGCGCCTCGCCGAGGAAAAGCAGAAGGAAGCCATGCGCCTCCAGCAGCAGCGGCGCAAGAAGCCCTGACCGCGCCATGAACACCGGCGACACCATCGCCGCCTGCGCCACGCCCTGGGGACACGCCCACCGCGCCCTGGTCCGTCTTTCCGGCCCGCTCGCGTTTTCCGCCGCGGGGTGTCCTGCGCCCCCAAGCCGCGGCCTTGTGCGCACAACGTTCGCGCTCGGGGGCGTGAAGCTCCCCGTGCTGCTCGCGGCCTTTCCCGCCCCCCGCTCCTACACCGGCGAGGACCTGGCCGAGCTTCAGTTCGCGGGCAGCCCCTTCCTCGTGGAACGCGTGCTGCACGCGCTGACCTCCGCCCCCGGCGTGCGGCTTGCGCAGCCGGGCGAGTTCACCGCCCGCGCCTACCTCAACGGGCGCGTGAGCCTGGAGCAGGCCGAGGGCGTCGCCGCGGTGATCTCCGCCGCGACGCGCGAGCAGCTCGATGCCGCGCGCGACCTGCTGAACGGCCGCACGGGCGATTCCTACCGCGCGATGACCGACGAGCTGGCGACGCTCCTCGCGCTGGTCGAGGCGGGCATCGACTTCACCGATCAGGAAGACGTGGTCGCCATCGACGCGGCGACGCTCGACCGCCGTCTTGGGACGCTGCGCGATGCCATCTCCGCGCACCTGGGGGGCGATGCCGCGGCTGAATCGCTCACCACGCTCCCGCGCGTGGCGCTGGTGGGCCGTCCCAACGCGGGCAAGTCCACGCTCTTCAATGCCCTGCTCGGCCGGCATCGCGCCGTCGCCAGCCCTGTGCCCGGCACCACGCGCGATGTTCTCTCCGAGCCGCTGGACCTTTCGCGCGAGGCCCCCGGCGCGCCGACGGTGCTGCTTCAGGATCTTGCCGGGCTGGACAGCTCCGACGATGGGCCGGCCCAAGCCGCGGCACGCGAAGCCCTTGTGCGCGCGGACCTGCTCATCTGGTGCGATCCCACCGGCCGCTTTGACGCCGCGCCCCTCAACCTGCCCGCTCGATCCACCATCCGCGTGCGCACATTCGCGGATCGGCCTCACGCTGGGCCTTCGAGTGAAGACCTCGCCGTGTGCGCGCTGGACGGCTGGCGCCTGCCGGTCCTGCGCCGGGCGATCACGGACGCGGCGACCACCGCCCACGCCGCGGGCGTTGCCGCGCTATTGCCACGTCATCGGCGGGCGCTGCTGGATGCGTGCGCCCACGTTGAGGCCGCGCGAGCCGCGTCCGGGCAAGGTTCAGAAGTTGTCGCTCAGTCGCTCCGTCTGGCGCTGGATGAGCTGGGCTCTCTTGCGGGGCGCGTCACACCCGATGATGTCATCGGGCGCGTCTTCGCCACCTTCTGCGTGGGCAAGTAGGTTTACACCCCCACCACGCCCAGCCAGTGCTCCAGGTGCCGGTCCGCAAAGGCCTCCACCGCCGCGGCGGTCCCCTCCGCGTCGATGCCCCAGCAGCAGGCCAGCGGGGCATCCTCCGCCGCCTGGACCACCAGCCGGCCATCCACGGCGAAGGTGCTGGGGAGCTTGTCTCCCAGATACGCGGTGAAGGCGTTGACCGTCGGCCCGCCCACGCTGATGGCGGGCAGCTCGCGGAGCTCGTCCCGGTTCAGATACCACAGATCCGAGCACACCACCACGCGGTCGGGCTGGTCGGTCCCGAGCGCGGCCAACACCCGCTCGCGGAGCCGGTACGCCAGCGGCCGGTCGTAGATCTCAGCCGACAGGTGCGCCCCAACAACTATCAGAATGGGCTTTCTTTCGATTGACTTCCCTGCCATGGCGCGTTCCACGTTACACTGTCCCGCGGCACACCGGGTGGAGCCCGGCTTTGCACGGAAGATAACCGCGATGACCAATCCCGTCTGCGCCGCCGAATCGACCCCTCCCCAGCGTCCCGCCGCCGGCGATGGATCCGCCACGGCGACGGCCACGAACGCCGCGACTTCGCCGCCGAAGGTGGACCGGCTGCCGCTCTACCGCGTGCTTCTCCACAACGACCCCATCAGCGAGATGGGATTCGTCATCACCACGCTCGTCGAGCTGACCCCGCTCAACCACGACCGCGCGGTGCAGGTCATGCTTGAGGCCCACAACACCGGCGTGGGGCTGGTGCTCGTCACCCACAAGGAGCGGGCCGAGCTCTACCAGGAACAGTTCCACTCCCGCAAGCTGACAGTGACCATCGAGCCCGCGGAATGAGCACACTGCCGACCTTTGAGCTGTATGACTCGGACGCGCTGGCCCATGTCATGGAGGCCTCGCAGGAGGCGTGCGCCTGCTGCGGCCAGGCCCGCGGCTGGAAGTACACCGGCCCGTTCTACAGCGAGCACGACGACCTCGTGATCTGCCCATGGTGCATCGCGAATGGCGCCGCGGCGAAGGAGTTTGACGGCACGTTCAACGACGGCCTGCACTACGACTGCACGGTCAGCGTGTCCGAGGCCGACCTTTCGCTGATCAGCGAGCGAACCCCGGGGTTTGAATCCTGGCAGGACAACCAATGGTGGGCCTGCTGCGGCATTCCATGCCGGTACCTCGGCGAAGCAACCGCCGCCGACTTCCAGGGCCGGTGGAAGTCTCTTGTGCCCGCGCTGAGGGACGACCTGGGCGAGGCCATGGACGACCCTCAGCAGTTCGAAGAGTTCATCAGGATCGCGGAGCGGGGCGGCTCCCCAAGCGTGCACGTCTTCCAGTGCCGCAGCTGCTCCAAGCTCCACTGTTACTGGGTCATGGACTGACGGCGCCGGGCATATAAACGCCGCCGCCGCAAGCAAAATTCGCGCGCACACGCCCGAGAATCTGCCGCGCCCCCGCACGAGTGGCGAGGCTTGCCCGGCCGCTCCAGGCGATGTCGTTGCGCCGCGCACCGGGCTTTTTCAGGGCCGCGACGCGCGATGAGTCCGCCGCTTCCCGATGCAACACAGGCCGCGGCCTGGGGCCCGACGCCCCGCCGCGAGCGCATCGGAGGCGTGATCAGTGCGAACCCTTCATCTCGGCGATCTTCTTGTGAAGCACGGCGTGCTCACCCCTTCCCAGCGGGACGAGGTGCTGATCGCGCAGAAGTCACGGGGCGGCCCCTTCGGATTGCTCGCCGAAGAGATGTTCGGCGTTCATCCCTCGGCGGTGGAGCGTGCATGGGCGGAGCAGTACGCCGCGTACGCCCCCCACATCGACCCTCGCACGTACAACGTGAACCCGCGGGCACTGGACGTCATCACGCGCCGGCAGGCGTGGCAGTTCCGCATGCTGCCGCTGGACCTGGCCGGGGACGAGGTGGTGGCGTGCACGACGCAGGAGAACCTCTGCCGCGCGATGAAGTTCGCGGGGTGGCGGCTGGGACACGCCTGTCAGTTCGTGCTCTCCGAGCCCGGCCCGCTGGGTGAGGCGATGCTGCAGCACTACCCCATGGCGGGGATGACGCCGGAGATGGTCAGCTCGATGGTGATTCCCGGCTGACGCCGCTGCGCGGACGGTCCGGGAACCGGCCCGGTGAGGGGGAGGGGATCAAACCCCACCCCTCACAAAGGATTCGCTGCGGGGGATGAGCCGCGGGGGCAGCCGCGGACGCCCCCCTACCATCCGCCGTGCCCAAGACGCGCTCACCCAAAACTCAGCCCGCCGTCCAGACCGTCTCCTTCGTGAGCCTGGGCTGCCCCAAGAACCTCGTGGACTCCGAGAAGATGCTGGGGCTGCTGGCCGAGTCGGGCCTGCTCCCCATCTCCTTTGATCCCGAGGCGGGGTTCGCCGGCGCGGACGCCGTGGTGGTCAACACCTGCGGCTTCCTCGAAGCCTCCAAGGAAGAGTCGCTGGGCGTGATCAAGGAGGCCATCGCCGCGAAGGAGCGCGGCGAGGTCAAGCGCGTCGTCGTCGCGGGCTGCCTGGTGCAGCGGCACCGCGCCAAGATGCTCGACTGGGCTCCGGGCATCGACGCGATGATCGGCGTCTTTGACCGCGACAAGATCGTCGAAGCCGTGACGGGCGCGACCCCGCAGCGGCAGACGCTGGAGCAGACCTCCGACGGGCCAAAGTACTGGATCGCGGGCAACGCCCTCCAGGCCGCCAAGGCCCGCGGCATGCAGACCACCGGCCTCACCGTCAACGGCAAGGACGGCAAGGGCCTGGGCTACTTCGAGGACGACTCCGCGCGCCTGCGCCTCACCCCGCGCCACTACGCCTATCTCCGCGTCAGTGAAGGCTGCAATCAGAACTGCGCCTTCTGCACCATTCCCTCCATCCGCGGCAAGATGCGCAGCAAGCCGCTCGACCGCATCCTCGCCGAGGCACGAGAGCTGCTCACCGACGGCGCGTTCGAGCTGCTGCTCATCGGCCAGGACACCACCAGCTACGGCGACGACATCGGCATCGGCATGCAGCAGACGGGCTCTCAGCCCGGCGGCCTGCCTCTGCTCCTTCGCCGACTCTCCGAGACCGTCGCGCAGACCAGCGGCCAGGGGTGGCTGCGGCTGATGTACGCCTATCCGACAAACTTCGGCGAGCCGGTGATCGAGGCCTTCGCGGACCTCACGAAGAACGGCCACCTGCTGCCCTACCTCGACATTCCTCTGCAGCACGCCAGCACGCGCGTGCTCACTGCCATGCGCCGCAACGTGACGTGCGAGCAGCAGGAGCGGCTGATCAACACCCTGCGCGAGCGCGTGCCGGGCATGGCGATCCGCACCACCTTCATCTCCGGCTTTCCGGGCGAGACGGAGGAGGACCACGAGGAGCTTCTGCGCTTCGTGGAGCGGATGCAGTTCGAGGCCGTGGGCGTGTTCGAGTACAGCCGCGAGCCGGGCACCGTCGCGGGCACGATGGAGGAAAACCCGAAGCTCGCCGTGCCGCCCGAGGTCAAGAAGCGTCGGCGCGACGAGGTGATGGCCCTGCAGCAGCAGATCGCCTTCAGGAAAGCCGCGGCCATCGCGTCCAGCTATGACGAAAAGACCCGCAAGGGCACGCAGCTCGACGTCATCATCGACACGCCCCTGCGCACCCGCGGCGAGAAGACCTCCGGCGTGGGCGGCGGCGGAAGGCTGTACGAGGGCCGCACCTACTTCCAGGCCCCGCAGATCGACGCCGTGACCTATGTCCAGAGCCGCGAGAAGCTGGCCCCCGGCGAGGTCATCCGCTGCACCATCGTGGGCAGCGACGGCTACGACCTGATCGCCAAGCCAACGGGGGAGCTGGAAGGCGGCGTGAAGCTCCGCGTGCTGAAGTAACACAAGCCCACGCGCCGCGGGCGGCGCGACGACCAATGAAAAAGGCCCGGAGCGTTCAGCCCCGGGCCTTTGGCATGCACGAGGTTCGCTCCCGCGATCAGCTCTCGAGCTTCCGCAGGCTCAGGCCGTACTCCGCCAGCTTGTCCTTCACTTCCTTGAGGCTGGTGGCGCCGAAGTTCTTGATGCCCATCAGCTCGGCCTCGGTGTGGCTGGCGAGGTCGCCGAGCGTCTGGATGCTCAGCAGCTGCAGCGCCTTGCGGGCGCGGACGGAGAGCTGAAGCTCCGAGACGGGCTTCGCCAGCACCGTCTCCTTGCCGGTGCCCTTGTACTGCTCGATGAGGGCGCGGCGCGCCTGGCGGTGCGCGTCCTCCAGGCCCTGGCCCAGACGCAGGCCCTTGGCCGTAAGCATCTTCTTGATCTCGACCAGGCTGCTCTCGCCGAAGTTCTTGTAGCTCAGCAGCTCCGCCTCGGTGATGCGGAGCAGGTCGCCCAGCGTGCGGATGTTCATCTTCTTCAGGCACGTGCGGGCGCGGACGGAAAGCTCGAAGTCCGTCACCGGCGTGTCCAGCAGCGCCTTGCGCTTGAAGATGTCGCGGTCGTGCTCCTCAACCACCACCATCTCGCGGCTGGCCTGCACGTCCTTCATGAACAGGCGGGCGCGGATGTGGTTCGGGCGGGTGTCCAGAATCTGCCGCAGGCAGCGCTCGGCGCTGGCGTACTCGCCCCGGTCTTCGTACAGCACCGCGAGGTTCAGCAGCGCGTTGACCATCGCCGGGGGCGTCGCGACACAGCGCTCGTAGAGCATCAGCGCCTCGTCCTCCTCGCCCAGCAGGTCGAGCTGGTACGCCAGCTTGAACAGCGCCTCGTGGCTCTCCGGGTCCAGCGTCACCGCCTTGCGCAGCTCCGCCACCGCGCCCAGCCGGTCGCCCTCCTTCTCCAGCTTCTCAGCCGCGGCGATGTGCTTGGCCGCGGCCTGGGGGTCGCGACGGACCGAATCGGAAACGCCAATCACCGTGTCGAGGGGATCGTGGGCCACGCTCATAGCTCCTGCCTGGGAAAAAGCGGCACGGCCGTGCCGGTGTGTGCAATGTGAAACAGGCCCCAACTTTAGGACAGGCCCCCCGCCCTAAACCACCCCCGCCTCACCCCGTCCGAACCCCGCTCAAGGCCCGTCCGGGCCGTTTTTTACAGCTTCGGGGCGGTCAGACGATCCCGTCCACCGTTCCCGCGGCGACTTCCTCCCCCGGCGCCCCCTCCTTCAACAGCCGGATCTTCTTCCACCGCCCGCTCAGGAACCGGGCCAGCAGGATCAGGCACAGCAGGATGATGTACCCCGCCGCGGCGATCCACGCCCCGATCGACTCCAGGTTCGGGAAGAGGGCGACCATCGCCGTGCCTCCCCCCACGATCACGAGCCAGGAGGTCAGCACCGTGGCGACGCCGGGCACCACCGTGTCCCCCGCCCCGCGCAGCGATCCGGAGAGCACCATCGCCCCCGCGTCGAAGAGCTGGAAGCACGCGGTGGCGATGAGCATCATCGAGCCGAGCCGGACCAGCTCCGCCGCGCGCTCCGGCGGGGTGCCGTCCTCGATGAAGAACTCGATCAGGTTCCGCCGGAAGAGGACGAAGCACAGCCCGCACAGGCCCATGTACACCCCGGCCAGCGAGACCGCCAGCCACGCACGTTTCTCGGCGATGTCCGGCCGGCGCGCGCCCATGTACTTGCCCACGATCGCCGTCGCGGCCACGCTCAGCCCCACCGCCGGCATGAACGAGAGCGACATGTACTGGTGCGCCATCCATCCCGCGGAGGCGTGCGCCTCACCGAAGCGGCTCACCAGGTGCACCATGAAGTACCCCCAGCAGATCATCTCGTTGCCGAACATCAGCCCGGCGGGCCACCCCGTCTTCACGATGTCGCGCATGTGACTCAGCGAGGGCCGCCACGCCCGGCGCGTTCCGTACAGCGCGTTCATCCGCGGCCCGAGGAACACCGCCAGCGGGATCAACAGCTCCACACTCGTCGCGATCACCGTCCCGTACGCCGAGCCCCGAATGCCCAGCGGCTCCACGCCCAGCGCTGAAGCCGCCGCCCCCACCGCTCGCCCGAACAGACCGAACTCCTCCGGCATCGGGCCGTTGCCGAAGACCAGCAGCGCGGAGATGAAGATGTTGATGATGTTCGCCGTCACCCCCGCGACCATCACCACCCCGGCGCGGTGCATGCCGTAGAAGAACTGCGAGATCGCCCGCGTGCTCATGTTCAGCACCGCGCCGTAGAGCAGGATGGAGCCGTAGGACGTGGCGAGCGCCGCCTGGTTGGGATCCACCTCCGCGGCGCGGAAGATCGCCGGGAGCCAGCCCGGCAGCATCAGCAGCACCAGGCTCCACAGGATCGCCAGGTAAATCCCGTTCCAGGCGTAGGCGGGGCCTCGCTCGGGGCGTCCCGCGCCCATGTTCTGCGAGACGTAGGTGTTCACCACCGTCAGCGTGCCCATCGCGAGCGACTGCGGCACCCACGCCGCGAGCCCGCCGTTGCCCTGGGCGCCCACGAACTCCGGCCCCAGGCGCGACACCAGCCACTTATCCGTGAACTGCATCACGGTGTAGGAGGTCATCGTCGCCACCGTGGGCCCGGCGACCCGCAGCAGCTCGACGATCGGCGACACGGGCTTGGCGTTCTGGTCCGACACAGGCACGGGCAGAGGGTAGACCCCTCCGGCTTGCGGCCCAGCCTGAGAGCTATTCCGACTGCCCGGCCATCTTCACCGCCATCTCAATGGCCGCGGCCATGCTCCCGGCGTCCGCCTTGCCCTTGCCCGCGATGTCGAAGGCGGTGCCGTGGTCGGGGCTGGTCCGCACCACCGGCAGGCCGACGGTCATGTTCACGGTGCGGTCGCGTGCGATCAGCTTCACCGGGGCCAGCCCCTGGTCGTGGTACATCGCCGCGACGAGGTCGTAATCCGGCTGAAGCCCCGGGCCGTGCAGCGCGCGGGCAAAGACCGTGTCGCCCGGCAGCGGACCATCCACCACAAACCCTTCTCGACGCAGCTCGGCCACCGCGGGCGCGATCACGTCGCGGTCCTCGGTTCCCAGCAGACCGTTCTCGCCCGCGTGCGGGTTGAGGCCGCACACCGCCACGCGCGGGCGCGCGCACCCGAGCCGCCGCAGCGCCTCGGCCCCCAGCCGCACCGCCCGCTGCACGCTCTCGCGCGTGACCGCCGCGGGAACCGAGGCGAGCGGCAGGTGTGTCGTGACCAGGACCACGTTGAGCGACGGTTCCGACGCCGACGGGGGCGCGTAGAACATCATCGCGTAATCGCCGACGCCGAAGCGCTCCGCGAACAGCTCCGTGTGGCCGGGGTAGCGATGCCCCGCCAGCGCCCACGCTTCCTTGGAAATCGGCCCCGTCACCACACCGTCCACGCGGCGGGAATCCTCTTTGGGCAGCTTCGCCGCCTCGATCGCCCGCTCCACGAGTCGGAATGACTGCTCGCCGTTGCGTGCATCGTGCGTGCGGACCGGCGGCCACCCCGCGCCGGGCACTTCCTCCAGAGCCACGCCCGGCAGGGGCCACGCGACCCCGCACACCCGCGCCGCCCCCGCGAGCACCGCCTCTTCACCAATGACCGTGAATCGCGCTGCCCCGCGCAGGCGCTCATCCGCCAGCGCCCGCACCACCACCTCCGGACCGATCCCGCCGGGGTCGCCCATCGTGATGCCTATGTGGGGCCGCGCCACGCCCGATCGTATGGGTTCAGTACCATCCGCCGTGCTCGTTCACGTCTCCGATCCCAGCGACCCTCGCCTCGACGACTACCGCAACCTCACCGATGCGCAGCTGCGCGCCCGTGCCGGGGCCTTCATCGCCGAAAGCGAGCTGGTCGTCCGCCGCCTGCTGCAATCCCGCTTCCCCACCCGCTCGCTGCTCATCGCCGAATCAGCGCGGCATCGCCTCGACAAGCTCCCCGTCCCCGACTCCACCCCCGTCTACATCGCCCCCGACGACATGCTCCGGCAGGTCGTGGGCTTTCACTTCCACCGCGGCGTGCTCGCGGCGGGCGAGCGCCTGCCCCCTCCCCCGCTGCCGGATGTCCTCTCCTCCGCCCGCCTGCTCGTGGTCCTCGAGAACACGGCGAACACGGACAACATGGGCGCGGTCTTTCGCAACACCGCGTGCCTGGTGGGGCGGGGCGCGGCGGTCCTGCTCTCCCCCGGCTGCTGCGATCCGCTCTACCGCAAAGCCCTCCGCGTCTCCATCGGGTACGCCCTGACCGTGCCCTTCACTCACGCGGAACCCTGGCCCCAGGCGCTCTCCCAGGTCGCCCAGGCGGGGTTCACCGTGCTTGCCCTGACCCCCGATCCTCACGCCGAGCCTGTGGAGGCCCTGCCCCGCGGCGGGCGGTACGCCCTGCTGCTGGGGGCCGAGGGGCCGGGGCTCTCCCCCGGCGCGTTCGCCCATGCTGCCCGGCGCGTCCGCATCCCGATGGCGGAGGGTGCGGACTCGCTGAACGTTGCGACGGCCGCGGCGATCGCCCTTTCCAGATTCGCAGAACCGCAATAGGCGCGAACCAGGCGGGCTGCCGGGCGTCCAAAAGTGGGTACGGATAACGATCTTGTGACAAACCGTGCCGGTTCCGGCACGCTAACCTGTGTACCTGACACGCGATATCTGGAGTTGCGCATGACCAACTGGCTCAAGCGTTCGTTCGCCGCCGCCCTGCTCGCCGCGGCCATCGCCGTCCCTGCCGCGGGACAGAACGTGATTCGTGAGGGGGAAGGCGCTCGCCGGCGGGCGCTCGATCAGCTTGAGCTGAAGCCCTTCCCGATGCACCTCTTCGCGGACCTGAAGGACTGGACCAATGGCCCGGCCCCCACGGCCGGCTCGCTGGACGGGCGCGTGGTGCTGATCTGCTGCTGGAGCGACTGGTACCCCGCCGCGAGCCGCGCGATGGCGGTTTCCAAGCGCCTCGCGGAGAAGTACGGGAAGGACGGCCTGGTGGTGATCGGCGTCCACGGCCCGCAGGGGTGGAAGGACGCGAAGAAGCTGACGACCAACGTCGAGGGCGCAACCCTGCTCCTCGCCCACGACGAGAGCGGCGAGTTCCGCAAGGCCCTGCTCGAGGACCAGGACCCCGACTTCTACCTCATCGACCGCGCCGGGCAGCTCCGCTTCGCGGATATCACCACCGAGTCCGTCGAGGCGGGCGTGGAGTTCCTGTTGAAGGAATCCAAGGAAGAGGCTGCGAACATCAACTCAACCCTCACGGCGAAGGCGAAGGCCGAGGAGGCCGAGCGTCGGCGTGCGGAGGCCATCCGGGCGCAGGTGGACATGACCGCCATCCCGGAGGTTCCCTTCAACATGCCTCCGCCGGAGGCGTACTCCAAGGACAAGGTGAAGTGGCCCTACATGCCCCGGCCGGAGGGCAGCATGCCGGAGGATCCCAACAACCCCGATCCGCTGGTGAGCGTCACTCTGCCCGACACCGGCTACTTCCCCGAGAAGCCCAACCTGAAGGGCAAGGCGGTGCTGCTCTACTTCTGGCACCCCAACCTGCCACAGACCTTCCAGCTCTTCGAGCCGATGGACAACCTCCAGCGGCGCTATCGGCGCGACCTGGTGGTGATCGGCGTCATGTCGCCCCTCAAGGTGAGGGACGCCAACAACCAGGAGTACAAGCTGGACGAAGACCCGGCCAAGCTGAAGCAGAAGATCGAAGAGGTGATCGCCCGCCAGCGCATCAGCCACTACATGACGCTGGACATGGACGGCTCGCTGATCAACACCGTCTCGAACAGGAACAACGAGATCATCCTCCCCTGGGTAGCGGTGATCAGCTCTGACGGCGTGATGCGCTTCGGCGGGTTCATGGGACAGTCCTACTTCCGCGGCGCCCTTGACAAGGTGCTGGAGGTTGACCCCGGCATCCGCGCCCGCCGCGCGGCTGAAGACGAGTTCCTCCGCTCCAAGTAAGCCCGTGCCGCTGTTCAACGTGGTCCTGGTCGCGCCGCAGATCCCCAACAACACGGGGAACATCGGGCGCACCTGCGTCGCCACCGGCTCAAGCCTGCACCTGGTCCACCCGCTCGCCTTTGACACGAGCGAGAAGGCGTGCCGGCGCGCCGGCCTGGATTACTGGCCGCGTCTTTCCGTTACCGAGCATCCATCCTGGGAAGCGTTCCTCGCCCGCGGCCCAGCACCCCTGTGGCTCTTTTCCACCAAGGCCACGCGGCCTGTCTACGACGCCCACTTCCAGCCCGGCGACTGGCTGGTCTTCGGGAACGAGACACAGGGGCTTCCCTCTGACATCCTTGAAGCCTTCCCCGACCGGCTGCTCACGCTGCCGATGGTCCCGGAGGAGCGGTCGCTGAACCTCGCCACGGCGGTGTGCGCGGTGGTGTACGAGGGAGTCCGCCAGGTGCTCGCGTCGGGCCAGGCGAGGCTGGACGGACAAGGCCGACTCCGGCTCGGATGATTTCCCACTATTTTGTCCGTTGTTTTCGTGAACTTTATGGGGGGGCAGTCAGTATCACACTGTGGCTCGCCGTAGGACCCCTCCTTGAACCCCCAAGGGAATCGGCGGGCTGTACTGCAATCTCTTCTCTCTCTCCTCCAGTGTGCCGTCCGGATCGACCGGGCGGTACACTGCGTTTTTGAGAGACCCTATGGCCAAAATCCTGTTTCTGATCGGTGCGTTGACGCTGCTGGGGGGCTGCCAGAGGCAGCTCTTTCCGAAGGATCAGCCGCGTTCGCAGTACGACCGCTTTGATGCGGTGCGCGACCGTCGGCCCCCGGATCGGATCGAGGACGAGTTCGGGGATCGGAAGATCAACCTCCGCGGGCGGCTGCTCAACACGGAATAAACCCTCCAGTCCACACAGAAGTGACAGGAAGGTCAGATAACCGTCGTTACAACTCACGCGGACCGCGCCGCACCACTTTTCGCTTCCGGATACACTCGGATATCCCCCCGGATTTGAATGTCGCGGGGTGATTCGGTCGATCCTCCCGCCAGCAAGGGCCCTCTGGCGGGCCCGCAAGCATTCCTTCTCGCACGGACGCGCGACATGGCCAGGTCCTATAAGAAGTCCTCTCGCAAGTCCCCCCGCTCCGGGGTTTCCCGGCGCGCACAGGTGGTCTGGGCTTCGCTCGTCCTTTCGATGACGGTGGTCGGCGGCGGGCTGTTCCTGATTGATCGGGGGCCGGTCGCCGCGGCTGAGGGCCTGAGCCTGACGCCCCTGATGGCCACCTCCGGGGTGAGCACCGTGGAGGGTGTGCTGAACACCCGAGTTCCCCTGGATTACGACCGCTGGCAGGCCATCGTGGTGCATGACAGCGGGTCGCCCTACGGCACCGAGGCGAGCCTGGACGCCCAGGCGCGTGCCAACAACCTGAAGGGCCTCGGCTACCACTTCGTGATCGGCAATGGCAACGGTTTGGACGACGGCGAAATCCTCGTGGGAGGGCGCTGGCGCAACCAGGTTCCCGGGGCGCACGCCGCGGGCAACCGGGCGGATTGGTTCAACCGGCATTCCATCGGCATCTGTCTGGTGGGCGACGGGAACCGCAGCCGCCCGACGCAGAAGCAGATGCAGAGCCTGGCTTTGCTGGCGGACACCCTCTGCCGCGAGTTCAAGATCACCAATGACCGGGTGTACCTGCACAGCCAGATCGCCCCGACGGACGACCCGGGCCGGTTGTTCCCCGAGGCGGCATTCCGGGCTCGCCTGCCCCGGTTCTGAGGTCGAACGCCACGTTTTCCAGAATTCGTCATCCCTTCCAAGCCGGAAGGCTTTGGTTCACGTATCCTCTCCGTTCCACCGGGCGGCCCGGTCCCCCCTGGGGCCGGGTGGTCGCCCCATTCACGGGCGTTTCGTTGAAGTGACAGGCTCCGGCGGTCATAATTCGGATTAGACCGCCCAAGAGCCGGGCACAAGTGTTCGCGGGGGGAGTCGTGTCGGCCCCTCATCGGGCCGATGGAGAATGGGCATACCAAGCCGCAAGGCTTGTGCCCGGGCGCCGATGGAGGCGCCGACTTTCAGGAGGCGGCCGAGGACCGGCCGGGACCGCGCGTCGATGGCCGACCTGGCACCAGCTTTCAAGGCAGGCGATGAGGTAGAGGGATTCCGCGTCCTGAACGAAATCGGTCAGGGCGCCGCCTCGGTCGTGTACCTCGTCCAGGACCCCAAGACCAAGCAGATCTGGTGTCTCAAGCACGTTCAGCGCGGAGACGCCAAGGACGACCGTTTCCTCCAGCAGACGATCCAGGAGTACCAGGTCGCTTCGAAGCTGGATCACCCGAATATCCGTAAGGTGGTCAAGCTCGCGAAGAAGTCGAAGATGCTCGTCCACCTGACGGACGTGCTCCTCTTCATGGAGTATGTGGACGGCAAGAGCATGGACCTCAAGCCGCCCAAGAGCTTCGACGACGCGATCCGCATCTTCCAGCAGACGGCCGGGGCGCTCCACCACATGCACGAGCGGGGCTTCGTCCACGCGGACATGAAGCCCAACAACATCCTCGTGACGCCGGGGAAGGACTCGACCCCGTTCGTGAAGGTGATCGACCTGGGGCAGTCGTGCAAGACGGGCACGATCAAGCCGCGCATCCAGGGGACGCCGGACTACATCGCCCCGGAGCAGGTCCACCGGCGGCCCATCACGCCCAAGACGGACATCTACAACCTGGGCGCGACGATGTACTGGACGCTGACGCGGACGACGATCCCCACGGCGCTGTCCAAGGGCGATTCGCTGGTGAGCCGCCTGGACGATGCGCTGATCCCGCGGCCCAAGCCGGTGTCGGAACTGAACCCGCGCGTGCCCGCCAAGCTGAACGAGCTGGTGATGCAGTGCGTGGAGGTGGACCCGGCGGACCGCCCGGCGAGCATGGCGTACATCGTGGACCGCCTGGAGCTGATCCTGGGCATGGTCCGCGCCCGCAACGAGGGCTCCGGCCAGCAGGTGAAGGATCCCAACGCCTCCACCGCGGGCATGATCTTCAACGCCGGTTCCGGCATGGGGCTGAAGGTCGGCGACGCGCCGGGTCGCCCGTAACAACAGCAGGCACGGGGGAGGTGAACGCTGCCAGGTGAAGCGGTCATCAACCTCACCGACGCCGAGCAGGTGATCGCCACCCTGGAGGCGGGCGCCCGCGCGAACCGTTCCGCCGCGTGCCGGCGCGGGTCGATTGACTCCATCGAGCCGCCGGGCAGGCTCGTCGCGACGGGCGATCTGCACGACAACCCGGTGCACCTGGCGAGGCTCATCGAGGCCGCTGGGCTGGAAGGCTCGGACCCGGCCCATCTGACGCTGCACGAAGTGATCCACGGCGACCGGCTGGTGAGCGGGCTGGACATGAGCTACCGCGTTCTGACGCGGGTCGCCGACCTCAAGGCCCGGCACCCCGAGCACGTCCATACGCTGCTGGGAAATCACGAGCTGGCGCAGATGATGGGGCATCTGATCGCCAAGGACGGCGTGCGGTGCGTGGACGCCTTCAACGCGGGCGTGGAGTACGTCTTCGGCGACGCGGCGGAGGCGGTCTCGCGGGCCGTCAACGAGTTCATCCGCTCGATGCCGATTGCGCTGCGCGTGCATACGCCGCGGGGCGACATTCTTTGTGCGCACAGCCTGCCCCCCGCCGCGGCGATGGCCCGCTTCGATACCTCGATTCTCTATCGCGATCTGCGCGAGGAGGACCTGATCATTCGGGGCACGGTCCACGCGATGACGTGGGGCCGCGGCTATGACGCGGGGGGGCTCGAAGACCTGACCGAGCGATGGGGGATCTGGTACTTCATCCTGGGGCACGAGCACACGGCGAACGGGTGGAAGTTCGTGCAGCCCAACGCCGTGGTCCTCAACAGCGACCACGAGAACGGCGTGTACCTGCCGATCGACTTGAACAACCCGCCGCGGCCGGAAGAGGCGGGGTTGCGGACCGTGCGCCTGGCGGGCGCGTGACGCGCCTTTACTGCCGCACGAAGCTCATCACCACCTCAAAGGCGATGAGGAGGATGATGATCCACTCGAGCACTTCCATGCGGCGGTTGGCCTGGCGGTCGTTGACCTTCTGGTAAATGCTCTCGAGGGTGGCGAGCTTGCGGATGATGCTGGCGTCCCAATCGGGCAGGTGCATGCGCACCGCGGCGAGGCGGTAGACGCGCGAGAGGTAGACATCGCCCAGCAGCTTCAGTGCGTTGTTGACACCCTCGAAGAGCATCGCGCTGTCGATCTGCAGGCGGGCGATGCGCCGCAGCCCGCCGCCGCGACCGCCGAAGCCCAGCCAGTCGCGCTTCTGCGAGGCCTCGTATGCGTTGGAAAGGGAGCGGTCGAGCTGATCGTCGAGGAAACGCATCTCCAGCAGCTCGACGTTGGCGAACTCGAGCACGGCGCTGACGTCCTGCATATCGGTGCCGAAGAGCAGGGCGGCGTTCCAGTCGATGAGGGCCGCGTCGTTGTCGGCGTAGGAGATGCGGCAGGAGGTGGCGTCCTCCACTTCCTGACGGCTGAGGGGCTGGTTGTCCGCGCGCAGCACGCGGGCGACGAGCCCGAGGTTGGCGTTGATCCACGCCTCCAGCGCCCCGCCGCCCTCCACGGTCCATTCGTCCACGTCGAAGACCATGTAGTCCTCGACGAAGGGGGCCAGCTCGGGCTTGTTGATCGCGGGTCGCAGCAGTCGGATCAGTTCCTGCACCGTGCGCTGCGCTTCGGCCAGCAGCTCGGCGTTTTCGTAGAGCCCGTCGCTGAGGGCGAGCAGGTCCGTGGCGGGGCCTTCGATGGGGATGGTGAAGGAGATCGAGACCGCGCCGAAGTCGAAGAGCAGCGCGTCCACCACCGGCGCGGTGGTGAACCGCCCCACCGTGATCTGGCGGGCATTGCGCGCGAGTCGCACCGGGGCGGGCTGGTATTCGAAGTACTTGGGCGCCCGGCGCGTGTGGCGGAGCGTTTCGCGCTGCGGGGCTTCCTGCGAGAGCAGGCGCTGGGCCTCGTTGAGGTCCACGGCGAAGCCCACGTCAAAGGCGAAGAAGGCGGTGCACACGCCCCGCGTGATGGTCAGCTCCCCCGGCCGTGGCCGGGAGGCCGCGACTGTCTGGGCGCCGTCCGCGCGGGGGTCAGCGCCGGTCGTGGGGGTTCGCTCGGGATTCATCGGCAATCGTAGGGATCGGAGGGGCGGGGGCCGGATGGAGCCTCGGCACGCTTCCTAACCTCTGCCCATGACCAGAGTTTGCCGCGTCGGCTCTGTTGAGATCGGTCCCGGCCGTCCGTTGGCCGTCATCGCTGGCCCGTGCGTTTTGGAATCGCTGGAGCTTGGCCTGACGGTGGGTCGGCGCTTGCGCGAGGCCTGCCGCGAGCTTGGGCTGACGTACATCTTCAAGGCCTCGTTCGACAAGGCCAACCGCTCGTCGATCCGCTCGCCGCGTGGGCCGGGGCTGGAGCAGGGCGTGGCGTGGCTGGCGCAGATCCGCGCGGAGCTTGATTGCCCCATCACCACCGACGTTCACGAGCCGTCGCAGTGCGAGCCGGTGGCGCAGAAGGTGGACCTGCTGCAGATTCCGGCGTTTCTGTGCCGGCAGACGGACCTGCTGTGTGCCGCGGGGCAGGCGGCCGCGAAGCACGGGCGGGCGGTCAACGTGAAGAAGGGGCAGTTCCTATCGCCGGGGGAGATGAAGGGCCCTCTCAAGAAGCTCGCCGAGGCGGGGTGCACGAACGCGATGGCGACGGAGCGAGGCACGTTCTTCGGCTATGGCCGGCTCGTGAATGACTTCCTGGGCATGGGCGACCTGATGGAGCTGGACGCGGGGGGCGGGCCGGTGCCGGTGTGCTTCGACGCGACGCACTCGACGCAGGTCCCCGGCGCGGGCGAGACCACGGGCGGCAGGCCGGAGCGGGCGCCGATGCTGGCGCGTGCGGCGGTGGCGGCGGGCGTGCACGCGGTGTTCATGGAGTGCCACCCCGAGCCGCGGAAGGCGCTGAGCGACGCGAGCACGATGCTGGAGCTGGAGCAGGTTCCGAAGCTGCTGACGGAGCTGGCGGCGATACGCGCGGCGGTGAAGTAAGACCGCCTTATTGGGCGGCCTTGCGGGGCTTGCATCCACGGGCGGGGCGTGGTCAGATGCCCGGCCTATGACCACATCCGCCCAGCGCCCCGGCTTTCCGCGCTCCTTCTGGATGCTCAACGTCATCGAGATGTGGGAGCGGCTCGCGTATTACAACCTGCGGGTCATGGCCCCCATTTACATCATGCAGGCGGATGATCCGGGGGGCCTGCACCTGACCGCGGCGGACAAGGGCACGATCTACGCCTGGTGGGCGATCTTTCAAAGCCTGCTGCCGATCCTGACGGGAGGCATCGCGGATCGGTACGGGTACAAGAAGACGATGGGTTTCTCGATCTTCACGATCATGATCGGGTACCTCATGATCGCGTTTCTGCGCAAGCCGATGCCGGAGGGCGCGGACGCGGAGACGATCGCCGCGGTGAACAGCTTCAACTTCTGGGCGCTGTTCATTTCGATCATGGTGCAGGCGACCGGGACGGCGTTCTTCAAGCCCAGCATCCAGGGCTCGCTGGCGCAGAACCTGACGAAGGAAACTTCGTCGATGGGGTGGGGGATCTTCTACTGGGTGGTGAACGTCGGCGCGTTCATCGGGCACTATCTGCCGGGCATGTTCCTGGGGACGGAGCACACCGTCGAGAGCTGGCGGAACCTGTTCCTTTCCTCCGCGGCGTTCACGGCCCTGAACCTGTGCATGCTCTTCACGTTCAAGGACGTGCCGAGCGGGGCGGACAAGTCGCAGTCGATCCTGGGCGTGGCGTGGAAGACGATCACCAACATTTTCGAGCCGCGGCTGATCGCGTGGCTGGTCATCATGTCGGGCTTCTGGCTGATGATGTACCAGCTGTGGGACCTGCAGCCGAACTTCATCCGCGACTGGATCGACAGCACGCCGCTGGCGGAGGTTGCCGCGAAAGCGCCGCCGTTCATACGCAACGCGCTGCTGGAGCAGACGGACCGGGGGATGCAGGTGCCGCAGCAGGTGCTGCTCAGCGTCAACTCCTTCTGCATCATTCTGGGCGTGGTGGGGATGGCGTGGCTGACGCGCCGGATGCGCACGCTGACGGCGATGCTGCTGGGCATGTTCTTCGCCGTGGGCGGGCTGCTGGTGGCGGGCTGGACGATGAGCGTGTGGTGGCTGATCCTGGGCATCGTGCTCTTCTCTCTGGGCGAGATGACCACGGGCCCCAAGAAGAACGAGTACCTGGCGCTGATCGCGCCGCCGGGCAAGAAGGGGCTGTACCTGGGGTATGTCAATATCCCGGTGGGCGTGGGCGTCTTTGCGGGCTCAAAGACCGCGGGGTATCTCTACGGCCACTACGGCGAGAAGGCGGTGCTGGCGCTGCGCTATATCGCCGAGCACACGCCCTTCGGCCAGGCCAGGAACTGGAACGGCAAGATCACAGACCTTGAGGACGCGCTGGGCATCACCCGGCCCGAGGCTTTCGCGCGGCTTCAGGAGCTCACGGGGCTGGATTCCCACGCGGCGACGCAGCTTCTGTGGGACACCTACGACCCGCACGTCCATGTCTGGACGCCCTTCGCGGCGATCGGGGTGGCCTCCGCCGCGGCGTTGTGGGTGTTCGGCCGCATGGCGCGGAAGTGGAAGGACATGGACGCGTAGGCGAGAACGCGGACCGGTATCGTCCGCTGAGCGTCAGCCCAGCGTGCGCCTGCCGAAGTCCAGCTTCATCGCCTGCTTGGCCATGTACAGCGTCTCTTCGGCCACGGCGTTGGCGCGCCTGGTGCCGTCGCGGATGATGTCCACGATCAGGTCGTCGCCGCCGGGCTTCTCGTATTCCGCGCGGCGGGCGCGCATCGGCTCCAGCAGCGCGTTGATCGCCTCCGCCAGCTCCTGCTTGATGTGGCCGTCGCCGATGTTGTCGCCCGCGGCGTAGCGGCGCTTCAGCTCCGCGACGCGGTCGGGGTCGGTGATGAAGGCCTCGACGAACTTGAAGAGCACGTTGTTGGGGTCGCCCGGCTCCGTGGGGCTCTGGCGGCCCGTGGTGATGCGGTTGACCTTCTTCTGCACTTCCTTGGGGCTGTCGCTGAGGAAGATGGCGTTGCCCAGGCTCTTGCTCATCTTCTGCGTGCCGTCGCCCACGCCAGGCAGACGCCCGATGCGGCCGATCAGGGCCTTGGGCACGGGGAAGACGCCGCCCTTGAGGTGGTGCTCGTCGTCGGGCACGCGGTCGCCCACGCCGCAGTAGGCCTGATTGAACTTACGGGCCGCCTTGCGGGCCAGCTCGATGTGCGGCTCCTGATCCTCGCCCACGGGGATCAGCGTCGGGCGGAAGGCAAGGATGTCGGCGCACTGACCCACGGTGTACATGGGGAAGCCGAAGGAGTAGGAATCGGCGAGGCCCTTGGTCTCCAGCTCGTGCTTGAGCGTGGGGTTGCCCATCACGTCGTTGAACTTCAGCAGCATCGCGAAGAACCACGTCAGCTCCGCGATGGCGGGAACCTCGGTCTGCAGGACGATCGTGGAGCGCTTGGGATCAATCCCCGCGGCGAGCCAGTCCTTGACGATCTCGATGGTGTCCTGGCGGATCTCCGCGGGCTTGTCCCAGCGGGTCGTGAAGGCGTGCATGTTGGCGAGCAGGAAGTAGCAGTCGTAGCTGTCCTGCAGGGCGACGCGGCGCTCGACCGAGCCCACCCAGTGCCCCAGGTGCAGGCGGCCGGTCGGCGTGTCGCCGGTCAGGATGCGTGGCTTGGGCGTCGTCATAGGGTGGGAGTTTAGGAACTGGGAACAGTGGGCAGTGGACATGAAGGCGGACGGCTATTTATGCCCACTGTCCACTTTCCACTGTCCACTGCCCGCAATCACCCCCCTACGCTGGCGCGTGAGGATCACGGTCACGGCGATCATCGTGGTTGCGCTGGGGCTGGGCATTGCCATGGCCCGATCGGGTCATGCCGGGTGGGCGGACATGGCGATTCTGGGCGTGGCGATCATCTCGGTGTGCATCTTCGGGGCGTTGCCGGTGGTGCTGGGCAACCGCCGCAAGCCGCCGCCGACCAGGATCCAACTGCCGAGGCGTCCGGACGAGGCGCGGAAGGAAGAGCCCCCGACCTGAGGTTTACATCGCCTGCAATCTGCGGCGCACGACTTCCTCCGCGCCGCCCGCGACCACCAGCTCCTGAGCCACGGGCGAGAGGGGCGGGAAGGGGAACTCGCGGCCGTCGAAGCGCACGCGGGAGGTCGCGTAATCGACCTCGATCTCTCCGGCGAGCACCGTCTTGCCCTGGCCCTTGTGCTTCTCGCGCAGGTGGGCGACCAGCGCGGGGCACTCGAAGCAGACGAAGCCGTTGTTGAAGGCGTTGCGCTTGTATGTCTCGCTGAAGCTCGCAGCGATGACGCAGGGGACACCGAAGAACTTGAGCGCGGTGGCGGCCTGCTCGCGGCTGGAGCCGGTGCCGAAGTTCAGCCCGCTCACGACGACATCGCCGGGCTTCGCCGTCGAGCGCAGGCTGGGGTCGTAGTTCTCGAAGATCACCCCCGCCATCTGCTCGGGGGTCATCGCGTCGTTGTAGGTGTGCTTGCCCGCGTAGATACCGTCGGTGTTGAGGTTGTCCTTGTCCAGCCACAGCAGCCGACCGCGGACGGTCGCGGGGAAGCCGTCGATGATGCGGACCGTCGCCTCACCCCGCGGGGCGCTTGTCTGCGTCGGGCCGGAGTCTTTCCTGCCCGCGCGGATGGGCGCGGCCTCGTAGCGCACGGGGGCGCAGATGTAGCCCGCCACGGCGCTGGCGGCGACGACCGCGGGCGAACCCAGGTAGACCTGCCCCTCGCGGTCGCCCATGCGACCCTCGAAGTTGCGGTTGGTCGCGGAGATGCCCACCTCGCCCTTCTTGATCGTGCCCGCGCCCAGACCGATGCACGTCCCGCAGCCGGGAGGGAGCGGGATCGCACCGGCATCCAGCAGCGCGCCCCAGTCGCCGGAGGCTTCGGCGCGGGCCTGCGTCTCGGCGCTGGCCGCGGCGAGATAGAACTCCACGCCGGGGGCAACCTTGCGGCCCCGGACCACCTCCGCCGCGGCGTGGAGGTCTTCGTACCGCGCGTTGACGCAGGACATCAGCCACGCCTTGTTGATCTTCACGCGCCGGGCCTCGATCTCGGGCAGCGCGTGCATCGTCTTTACGTCGTTTGGACCGGAGACGTGGGGCACGATGGAGTCCAGGTCGATGTACAGCTCCACCGCGTACACAGCGTCCTTGTCGGGCGCGAGGGCGTCGCGCTGCGCCCACCAGCGCTCCACGTCTTCCTTGGTGTACCCGCCGAGGGAGCCTTCGCGCCGCACGCCGGGGCGGCGGCCCTGGGCGAAGTACGCCGCGCGTTCGAGCAGATAGTCGCGCAGCACTTCATCGAAGGGGAAGACGCCGGCGAGCGCGCCCCACTCGGTGGTCATGTTGGCGATGGACATGCGCTGGTCCATCGTGAGGCACTTGACGCCCTCGCCGGTGAACTCCACGGCGTGGTTGAGCACTTCGTCCCTGTTGAACACGCCGCAGAGGGCGACGATCACGTCCTTGCCGACGACGCCGGGGCGGAGCGAGCCGCGGAGCTCGACGCGGGCCACCGGAGGCACCTGCCACCAGGTGACGCCCGTGGCCCACAGGCTCGCGGCGTCGGTGCGCACGACGGGGGTGCCGAGGCAGCACGCCGCGCCGTAGAGGTTGCTGTGCGAATCGCTGCCCACCACCATCGTGCCGGGGACGACGTAGCCCTGCTCCACCATCACCTGGTGGCTGATGCCGGTGCCCGCGGGGTAGAAGTCCACGCCCATGTCGGAGGCGAACTTCTCGATCTTCGCGTACTTGCCCAGGTTCTCGGGGGTGGTGTTCTGGATGTCATGGTCGATGGCGAAGACGGGCTGGCGCGGGTCGAAGATCTTCGTTGCGCCGATCTGGCGGAACTTGGGGATGACCGCCCCCGTGTTGTCGTGGGTCATGACGTGCTTGGGGCGGATCATGACGAAGTCGCCGCTCCGCACCGCCTGCCCCGGCGCGAGCCCCTCGGTGTAGCGCTGCGCCAGTTTTTCGACCAGGGTCTGACCGTGTGTCTGGGCCATGGCGGCAGTGTACCCCCCTTCCCCCTCACCCCGACTGTCCCTAAGCTGCCCAATCTCAGCACAGGAGCAACGCCCGATGGCCAAGTACTCAATCGCGTGGATGCCCGGAGACGGCATCGGCAACGACGTGATGGAAGCCGCCCGGATCGTCCTGGACGCCATGAAGCTGGACGCCGAGTACATCCCCACGGACATCGGGTGGGAGTTCTGGTGCAAGGAGGGCAATCCGTTGCCCGACCGCTCCATCAAGACTCTGCAGTCCACGACCTGCGCGCTGTTCGGGGCCATCACGAGCAAGCCGCAGGACGAGGCCAAGGAGGAGCTCGCCCCCGAGCTGAAGGGCAAGGGGCTGCAGTACTTCTCCCCCATCGTCAAGCTCCGCCAGCTCTTCAATCTGCACACCAACATGCGGCCGTGCAAGAGCTATCCGGGCAACCCGCTCAACTACCGCGGCACGGCCATCGCGAACCCCTCCGGCGGCGACGTGCTCATCGATCAGGTGGTCTTCCGTGAGAACACCGAGGGCTCCTACGGCGGGGTCGAGTTCTTCCCCCTGCCCGAGAGCGTGTACACGGCTCTGTGCGCCAACCCGAAGATGAAGCCGTGGAAGGACAAGGGGTTGGAGAACGTGGCCCTGTCCACGCGCATCGTCTCCGTGCAGGGGTGCACGAACATCTGCCGGCAGGCCTTTGAATATGCGAAGAAGAACGGCCGCAAGCGCGTGACGCTGGTGGAGAAGCCCAACGTGCTCCGCGAGACGGGCGGCCTGATGACGCGCATCTTCCGCAAGATGGCGGCGGAGTATCCGGGCATCCGCGCCGACGAGGCGAACATCGACGCCATCTGCATGTGGATGTTCAAGAACCCGCAGGACTACGACGTGATCGTCGCGGAGAACATGTTCGGCGACATCGTCTCCGACCTCTGCGCCGGGCTGGTGGGCGGGCTGGGCTTCGCGCCCAGCGCCAACATCGGCGATTCCTACGCGGTGTTCGAGCCGACCCACGGCAGCGCGCCCAAGTACGCCGGGCAGTACAAGGTCAACCCCATCGCGATGCTCCTGACCGCCCGCCTCATGCTCGACTGGCTGGGCGAGAAGGACCGGGCAGCGGCACTGGAGTCGGCCATCGCCCGCGTCATCAAGGAGGGCAAGGTGCGCACGTACGACATGGGCGGCTCGAGCTCGACCCTGGATGTGGCGCGGGAAGTCGCCCGCTACGCCGCGGAGTGATGCGGGTTTGTAAACCGCAGTGAATCAAAAAGGCCCCCGCACCGGGCGGGGGCCTTTTCTCATTCTGTGTGTGTCCGATCACCAGTTCGCGGTGCTGACCTCGGAGTTGGGCATGACGCCGATGTCCACACCCTGGAGACCCGCCCGCGTCCAGCGGCACTTGCCGCCTCAAGCAAGCCTCCGGCAGGCGGCCCGAGTCACATAATTCACATCCCGCCGTCCGCTGCCCGCTCCGGAACCTCTTTCCGAAGCCGCCCGGGTCGCAAAAATGCCAGCCCGGCCGTTCCGCAGACCATGTTGACGAGCATCTCTGATGCCGTAACCGTCAGGGCCACAACCGTCAACGAATCCATCGACATCCCGAACAGGGCCAGGCGTGAGGAGGCCCATTCCCGCACCCCCAGGCTCCCGGCGGGGCTGACGACCGAGACCAGGAAGTAGGCCCCGGAGACGATCAGCGCCCCTTCGAAGGTCAGCTCCATCCCTGCCAAGCGCGCCGCCACCATAAACCGCGCGGCCTGCACCAGAAGGTCCAGCACCCGCAGCGCCACGCCCAGGCCGAAGGACCAGGGGTGCGCGAGCATCGCGAACCCGGCGTGCAGATGGTGGAACACGCGCGTGTGCATCAGGCGCAGCAGCCACCGCAGGCCGGGACGGTCGCTCATCCGGTGAAGGCGGGTGAGGCCCTCCGCGTGCGCCAATACGCGCGCTATGGCGAGCGCGACGGCGTACGTCGCGGCGGCACCCACAAGCAGCGCCACCCAGAAGAGCGCGTCGGCCTCTCTCCGCCAGACGCCCGCGGCGATCAAAGGTCCCAGCGCCACGAGCATCGTCACGGTGACGGCCGCGATCCATGCCGCGATCGTCATCAGCGGCACGCCGTGCCTGCGGCTGTGAACGACGAAGCGCAGCACCGCGCCGAGCTTGAAGGGGGCGTAGTTGCACAGGGCCGCGCCGGCGTTGGTCGCCTGAATTTCCCAGAAGGGCACGCGCTTCACCGGGAAAATCGCGGTCCAGAAGGTCGTGCCGTTCAGGAAGAGCGTCGTCAGCGAGAGGCCCACCAGGGCGGCGACCAGGTCCGCCGGCGCGTGGCTGAGGCTTTCCAGTGCTCCGCGGTTCTCAGGGCGCAGGGCCACGCGCACGCACCAGGCCAGCAGCGCCAGCCCCAGCGCGAAGCCTCCGAGCTGCACCAATACTCGGCGGCGGTCCTGCCCCACGCTCACGCGTCGCCCCCGTTCTTCATCACAGGGCGCACAAGGAACACGCCGAACTCCTCCCACTGCGACGGGGGCGCGAGGGGCGCTGTGTGTTGCCGCATCCACTCAAGCACCCGGTCCGCGGTCAGGCCAGGGGCGTTCCAGCCCGACTTTTCCAGGCGCGAAAGCTCGGAGAGATTCACGAGCACGGCGTCGATGCCGAGTCGCGCCAGCACCTTGTTCCAATCCTCGGGCTCCACGCCGGTCAGGGGCGAGGCGTCGTAGGTCGTGCGGTAGACCACCACGCGCCTGTAGAAGAGCGGCGTGGCGTCTCCCAGCAGCATCACCTTCATTTCGGTCGGCAGCGCGAGGTTGATGAAGAGCTCCGGACCGCCGCGGGCGATTGCTTCCATCACCTGGGCGCGCGGGGCGTCGCGGAAGAACTCGCCGGTGCGCATCGTCGGGCCCGTGACGAGCATGTGGTTGGGGTTGCCGGGCATCGCCGCGGGCTCGCCCATGAAGACCGTGACGGCGTAAGCGCCCTGAACGAAGAGCGGCAGCGCGCCGACGAGGGCAGCGACTGGGCGGAAGCGCTCGCCGAGCGCGGTCATCGCGGCGGCCGTCAGCACCGCCGCGGGAATCAGCAGCGGAAGCAGGAAGCGCGACTGCAAGTGCGTGACCGCGAGCCACAGCACCGCCTGCACCACGAGCCCGAAGCCGATGAGCAGCAGCGGAAAGGGCAGCGCGTCCCGCCCGCGTCGCACCAGGAGCACGCCCGCGCCGAGCAGCGCGAAAGGGAACAAGAGCCCCCACTGCGGGTGCATCATGCCGCGGTGCGCCATCCAGCCGGTGGCGCCCGGTTCGGGCATGACCAGCAGCCGGAAGCGATCCAGCAGGCTTCCATCAAAGGTGTGCGCGGCGGTGAAGCGAGCCACCTGCTCGGCCGTCCAGTGGCCCGTGCCGCCATCCGAGTTCGCGAAGAGGCTTGCCACGAAGGGGAAGACGGGGTTTCCGCTCGCGTCGAAGTTGCGCCACAGCCAGGGGAGCATGACGGCCACGCCCGCGGCGGCGCCCGCACCGATGAGCGCGGGCCAGTCGCGCACGCGGCCCAGCCCAAGCAGCAGAATGCCCAGGGGCACACCAACGAGGAACAACGCCGTGGGCTTGACGGACGCGGCCAGCCCCGCGAGCAATCCCACGATCAATCCGCGCCGCCACTCGGCGATTCCCGTTTCGCACGCCGCGATCAGGCCGCAGGCCAGCAGCGCGCAGACGGCCATCTCGTTGTACGCCATCGAGCCGGTCACTACCCCCCAGGGCGTGAGCACCACGAGCCCGAAGGCGATCGGCCCCGCGGCGTTGCCGGTGACGCGCTTCGCCAATCGCGCCGCCAGCCACGCCGCGAGCAGGGCGTACCCGGCGTGCAGCAGCTGGCAGGAGATGAGCCGGTCGCCCTCGCCGACGATCAGCCCGTCCGGACCCGGCGGAGCGAAGCTGATCGCGCCGATGTGCATGAAGCCCGCTTCGAGGTAGCCGGGCAGGAAGGAATAGACGTTGTGCGTCAGCGGTTCGAGCCGCCCCATGGCGAGCCATTCCCGCGGCAGTTGCAGGTGGTATTCCAGCACGTCGTACGCGCCGAACTCGCTGCGCCACAGCGCCCCCGGCGGGTTGCACGCGGCGACCAGCAGCAGGGCAACACCCGCGCCGCTGAGGATGCCCAGCAGCGAGACCCGCGCCTCAACTCCCCCGCCGCGGAGTGCGCCGAGAGCCTGATGCCCCGCAACCCCGGCCAGAAGGACCGCCACCCCCAGCCCGACGTAGTGCCCCGTCACGCCGCCCAGCAGCCCCAGCAATCCCAAGGCGTGGCTCACGAAGAGCATCAGCCCGCAGCCGACGCCCACCTGGATCGCCAGAGCCTCCACCGCGCCGCGCCACAGCGGGCGGAGGAGCCTGCCCAGGCCCACTCCCGCGGCGAGGTAGAGCACGACCGCCGGAGCGGCGAAGAGGAGCCGTTCCAGCACCACCAGCGGGGCCAACGCGCCCATTCCGCTGCCGGGGATGCTCAGGGCCGCGAGGGCGCAGACGAACGCCGCGGTCGCCGCCGCCAGCAGCCCGCGTCTCGATTTTGCCTGTCGCACAACTTCTTCCACGCACGGCCTTTCAAGCGCTCCCCGCGCCGGTGCGTAGGATATCGCCGATGCCCGGCGACGCCGAAAATCACGCCGAAGAGCCCCGCATCATCGAGCCACTCTGCGCCGTCTTCCGTCGCAAGCTCAAGGCCGAAGGGCTCAAGTACACCCCCGAGCGGGCCCAGGTCCTCGACACCGTCCTTTCCTTTGACGGGCTGTTCGAGGCCGAGCGCGTCCTGGACGCCGTGCGCAAGTCTGGCCTGCGGGTGAGCAAGGCCACCGTCTACCGCACGATCAAGCTTTTGCAGGAGTCGGGCATCATCCAGCGGGCGCTGTTCGACCAGGAGCAGACGCACTACCAGGTCGTGTACGGCAAGACGCCGCGGGACACCATCGTCCGCGTGGACACCGGCGAAACGCTGGAGGTGGACATCCCCGAGCTGCAGGCGCTGCGCGACGCCGTCTGTCGCGCCCACGGCCTGACGGCCAAGGGGCACCGCCTGACCATCTTCGCGGTGGGCCCGACCGAGGGCCAGTAGGTCACTTCAGCCCGACTTTGGCGATACCGAGTTTGCGGCAGACCTCGTGCACGCGCACGACGTCCTCGTATGCGACATCCGCCCCGGCCTCGATGGGGACGATGATGCCCGCCGCGGGCGTGCGGGTGAGTTCATCCGCCAGGCGCGCCTCCAGCCCGGCGATGGAAAGGCCGGATTCGCCGTTGAGCGTGACGACGGCGCCGTTTGCCCCCGGCGCGAGGACCACTTCCATCCGCTTCGTCGTCGTGGCCGAGGCGGCGGCGCTGCGCGTGGGCAGGTAGGTCTTCAGGAACCACTCCGGCCCCAGGAAGGCGGTGCTGGCCATGAAGAAGATCAGGATCACCATCACGACGTCCACCATGGGCGTCATGTTGGGGCCGTAGTGCATGTCGTACAGCGCCTGCGCGTTTCGCCGTCTGAAAGCGCTCATCGGCTCTTCTCCGTCACCAGTTGCACCGCCGTGAGCCCCGCGCCGCGGCAGGCCCGCACCACCGGCTCCACAGCGCCGTAGGCCAGCCGCCGATCCGCACGCACCTGCACCACCGTTCCGGCGGGGTCGCCCCCCACTCTCGCCCGCAGCAGGCCTTCGAGCGATTCCACGGGAGTTTCCACGCCGTCGATCAGGACGCGCGAGCCGCCGCTTTCGGTCCCCGCGACGGTGATGACCACGGGGGACTTCTCCTCCGCGACCGTTCCCACGCCGGTGCTGGGGAGTTCAACCACCGCACGCCGGTCCGCCGCGAGCTTGCCGACGATGAGGTAGAAGACGATGAGCACCATCACCACGTCGATGAGCGGGGTGACGTTGATCTTCGCCGCGGGCTGGTGTTGATGGAACTGCCGCAGTCGCATGGGCGGGCGGGACCCGATCTCCTATTACACGTGCGCGCCCTTCATGACGCCCGCGATGGGATTGCTGGATGCCGTCACCGAGTCGAGCTCTTCGCGCGAGGGCAGCATCTCGACGACTTCGCTGGCCTCGACGATGCCGCGGGTGCAGAGCCGGTCCACGATGCCGCGGTAAATGCCGTAGGCGAGCAGGCAGGGAATCGCCAAACACAGGCCCAGGAGCGTGTGGAACAGGGCCTTGCTGATGCCAAGCGAGAGGTCGCCGGGGCCGGCCTGCCCCCCCGCCACGCCGAGGCTCGTGAAGGCGAGGATCATGCCGTAGACCGTTCCCGCCAGGCCCACCAGCGGGCCGAGGTTGCCGATCACGTTGAGGATGTCGATCTTGCGGAACCAGCGAGCGGACTCCTCGCTTGCGGCCAGCTCCGCGGCCTCTCGTACCGCTTCCTTGTCGCCGTTGGCGGTCATCGCCGCGCGCACGACGCACGACACGAAACTCTCATCCTCGCGCACGGTCCGCGCAAGGTCCTCCCACCGCTTCGACTTCGCCAGGTCCTTCAGGCGCGCGACCAGCGCCCGCGGCACGATGTTCTTCTCGCGCACTTCGATCACGCACACGAACACCGCCGCCACGCCCGCGATCGAGCCCAGCAGCAGCAGCACCGTGAAGAAGTCGAACGATTGCACGAACAGCGGCCACAGCCCGCCCTCCATCGGAGGAGCCGACGTGTCCTGCGCCAGCACCGGTTGCATGTAAGTCATCCGCAAACTCTAGGGACGTACCGTCATCCGCCCCGGTGTTCCTTTGGGTCAGGCTTCCCCCTCCCCTTGCCGCAGCTCGCGCGAGGTCTTGTACCCGCCTGTGAACCACTGGTACATGTCCGCGTCACGCGCTTTTTCGTCGATGAAGGGGTACGTCGGCGCGGTGGGTGAGACCCACCGGCCCGTCACGCGGCAGGTGATCGGCTCCCGCTCGCAGAGCCATTCCAGCCGGGCACGCCCGGCCCAGCTCTCCGGCAGGCTCACCTCGATGCGGCGGTGTGAAGAGCCTTCGGACGTGATGCTCACCCGGGCGCAGTCCCGCGGCAGGGCGGGCTCGATCCTCTTGGGCCACTCGATCACCGCCGCGGATAGGCCCGCCGCGCGCCCCGCCTCGTCGAAGAGCCGGTCCCACCCCAAGGGCTCAAGGTCTTCCTCGCTGATCAGCCGGTAGGCGTCCACGTGGGTGAGGTGTCCGCCCGCCAATGCGCCCTTGGTCGCGGGGTACTGGTTGATGAACACGAAGGTGGGACTGGAGACCATCGCCTGGTCCACACCCAGCCCTTCGGCGAGCCCGCGAACAAAGGTCGTCTTGCCCGCGCCCAGCTCGCCTTCGAGAGCGATCACGTCACCGGGGGCGAGGACGGAGGCCAGCCCCGCCGCGAGCGCTCGCGTGTATCCCTCTTCCGTGCTGTGGCGGACAAACTCGATCACCCGTGCTCCCATCCGCGTTTGCTCACGTCGAGGCGCTGCCCTTCAACTCGAAGGTACGCGCCCGCTCCCTCGCGGCACACCCCCACCTTCGTGAAGGGCGTGCCGGTCTGCGGGCAGGCGGCGGGAACCAGCGTTCCAGGCGAGACGACGAAGAGCAGCTCGTAATCCTCCCCGTCCGCCACCGCCTCGGCCAGGGTGCGGCCCGCGTTCAGCGGCACCCCTTCGCTTTCCAGCTCGACCTCCACCCCCGACGCCGCGGCGAGCCGGCCCGCGTCGATGCCCAGCCCGTCGGAAATGTCCATCATCGCGCGGAGGTCCGGCCCCAGCGATTCCGCGAGCCACCAGCCTTCATTGACCCGCGGCTCGAAGGTCAGGTGCCTGCCCGCTCCCGTCGCCGCGTCGAAAGACCCGCCGATGGTTCCGGTGACGTAGACCTCATCCCCCGGCCGCGCGCCGCTCCGCAGCACCGGGCCGCGATTCGGGTGGGGCTCGCCGATGACGGTGATCGTGAGGGTGAGCGTGCCACCAGCCGCGTAGGTGGCGATGTCTCCGCCCACGAGCGGCGCGCCGAAGGCTTCGGCCCAGCGATAGCAGGCGTCGAAGAGGGCATCTGCCCCGGTGAAGCCCGGGGGCATGGCGCAGGCCGCGAGGGCCGCGGTGGGACGTCCGCCCATCGCGGCGATGTCCGAGATCGTCCGGGCCATCGCCTTACGCCCCACGAGATCGAGCGCGGTGCCGGGCACGAAGTGCCGCCCCTCGATCACCTGGTCGGTCTTGAGCAGCAGCGAAGCGTCACCGACGCGGAGCACCGCGCAGTCATCCCCCGGCCCCACGACCACCCGTGGGAACGCCCCGGTCAGCCCTGCCGACCGGCCATAGATTCGCGTCAGCAGTTCGCCCTCGCGCATGGCCAACAATACGGCCCCACCCGTACTTTCCCGTGAGCCCTATGAACAACGACCTTTACCACTTCATCGCGCACCGCAACCTGCCCTTTGCCAACCCCCTCGGCGAGGCGTCCATCGCACGCCTGATCGAGCTGCTGGACCTGCCCAAGTCCGCGATGGTCGCGGACTTCGGCGCGGGGGCGTGCGAGCTGCCCATCCGGCTGGTGGAGCGGTACGCGGCACGGGTCGCCGCGGTGGAGCTTTCGCCGCGGATGGCGGCCCTGGCACGAGAGCGGATCCATACGCGCCTGGTGAGAAGCAACCTGCCGGGCGGAGTCACGGTGCACGAGGGAGACGCGGGCGCATTCCGCGTCACGATGGAGCCCGCGAGCTTTGACCTGACCATCTGCATCGGCTCCGCGCCGTCGCTGGGCGGGTATGACAACGCGCTGGCGGTGCTCAAGCGCCTCACGCGGCCCGGCGGGCGCGTCCTCATCGGCGAGCTGTTCTGGGAGAAGCCCCCGAAACCGGATTACCTGCTCGCCACGGGCTACTCGTCCAGCGACTTCAACACACACAGCCACAACGTCTCGCTGGGCGTTGATATCGGGCTGATTCCGCTGTGGACGATCACCGCGACGCAACGCGAGTGGGACGAGTACGAGTGCGCGCAGCATCGCGCCATCGAAGACTCGGCGCAGTCCAACCCGGACTTCCCCAAGGAGATGCTGGAACACTCGCGTCAATGGCGGAACGCCTATTGGCGCTGGGGGCGCGACACGCTGGGGTTCGGCCTGTACCTCTTCGGCGTGCAATAAAAAAAGGCCGGCCACGGGGGGCCGGCCCTGGTGTGCGTGTCGCTCACGAGTTACTTGGGCTGTTCCTGCGGCTGGCTCTGGGGCTGATTCTGCGGCTGAGGCTGAGGAGCCGCGGGGCGGGGCCGCAGGTTGCGCACCTGCACCAGCTCAAGCTCGATGTCGCAGGCGACGTTGGTCGGGCGGCCGGTGACCATCGGGTTGACCCGGTTCATTTCCTTGGGCACGTGGATGATGCGCTTGCCGCCGACCTTCATCCCTTCGATGGCGTTCTGCACGGCGTCGTCGTTGGGGCTGAACTGCAGCTCGCCGGGGATCCAGATGTAGCCGTCGTGGTTCACCTTCTTGCCGTCGGCCGTGGTGATGGTCTGCTTCGCGACCGCGACGCAGGGAACCGTGGCCTCCTCGCCCGTGCCCTCGGTCACTTCCTTCCAGTGCAGCGCGTCGGTGAGCTCGATGACGAACACAAGATCGGAGTTCGGCGGGATGGAGGGACGGCCGCTCTCGCCGTAGGCCAGCGCGGCAGGGATGGTGAGCCTGCGGATGCCGCCGACCTTCATGCCGGGGACGCCGAGCTGCCAGCCCTGGATCACGCCTTCGAGGGAGAAGGGGGTTGGCTCGCCGCGGCGGTAGGCGGAATCGAACTCGGCGCCGTTGCTTCGGAGCGTGCCGTGGTAGAAGGCCACGACGGCGTCGCCGGGCTTGATCTCGTACCCGTCGCCGATCTTCATGTCCTCGATGACGAGCCCGTTTTCCAGCTCCTTCTTCTCGATCACGGGCAGGTCGGGAACGGGGACGCCCTGCGGGGCGGGCTGGGCCTGCACCGGCTGAGCAGCCGGGGGCTGCTCCTGCTGGGCATGGGTGGTCATCGCAAGGCCGGACATCAACGCCAGAAGGAGCAGGCTACGCATGGACTTCCTTTCAATACGAGGCGGAAATGCTAGCACGCCGCGGGAATCGGAACGCTGCGTGCCTGAGGGTCGGGGCGAAACATGGGTGAATAAGCGGACTCGCGCGGTCAGTGCAGCACTCTGTAAATTTCGCTCTCGTCGGTGAGGCCGAGCCGGACCTTTTCGAGTGCGTCCTCGCGCATGGGGGCAAAGCCGTTGCGGCGCGCGGCTTCGTACAAGGTCACGGCGTCCACGCGGGCCGCGGTGAGCCGGCGCAGCTCGTCGTTCATCGTCATAATCTCATACACCGCCAGACGGCCCTTGTACCCGACGCCGTAGCACACCTCGCAGCGCAGGCCGTCGGGGCCGACGGCCGCGCCGTGGCACGCCTGGCAGGTCCGCCGCAGGAGGCGCTGCGCGAGCACCGCGAGCAGCGAGCTGGTGACGAGGTAAGGCTCGATGCCGATGTCCACAAGGCGCGGGATGGCGCTGGGGGCGTCGTTGGTGTGCAGCGTGGCGAGCACCAGGTGGCCGGTGAGCGAGGCCTGGATGGCGAGCTGCGCCGTCTCGGCGTCGCGGATTTCGCCGACGAGGATCACGTCCGGGTCCTGGCGCAGCAGGCTGCGCAGGCCCACGGCGAAGGTCACGCCGCGCTTCACGTTCACCTGCATCTGGCTGATGCCGTCGAGGTGGTATTCCACCGGGTCCTCGATGGTCATCACGTTGCGGCTGCTGCGGTCCACGCGTGAGAGTGCGGCGTAGAGCGTGGTGGTCTTGCCGCTGCCGGTGGGGCCGGTGACCAGCACGATGCCCGTTGGCCGCTCGATGAGGTCCAGCAGCTGGGCCTGCATCGGCTTGGTCATGCCGATCTCGTCGAGGGAGAGCTGCGTGGCCGTCTGGTCGAGCAGACGCAGCACCAGCCGCTCGCCGTAGACCGTCGGAATGCAGGAGAAGCGGATGTCCACCTTGCGCGAGCCGACGCGGACCGAGGTGTGACCGTCCTGCGGCGTGTGACGGTTGGCGATGTCCAGCTCCGTCATCACCTTGAGGCGCGAGGAGATCGCCGCGGCGAGAGAAAGCGGCGGCGAGAAAGCATCCACCAGCATGCCGTCGATGCGGAACCGGATCACCAGCCGGTTTTCCTGCGGGTGAATGTGGATGTCGCTCGCGCGGCGGCGCAGCGCCTCGAAGAGGATCATGTTCACAAGCCGGATGACCGGCGTCTGGCGCGCGAGCTGGAGCAGGTCCGTGCTCTGGCCCACGCTGCCCGCGGCGGAGGCGATGGCCCGCTCGTCGAGCGGCATCTCCTCGATGATCTCCGTCACCAGGTCCTGCCGCTGCTCGTACCCGCGGTTGATGAGGTTCGCCACCGCGGCGCGGGGAGCGAGCACCACCCGCACGGGCATGCCGAGCATGTCCTCCAGCATCGTGAAGGTGGCGGGCTGCATCGGCTGAGCCGTGGCGACGGTCATCGTCATGCCGTCGCTCTCGAGGCCCGCGACATGGCGCGTCCGCGCCACTTCCGGCGGCACCAGCTCATAGAACCGGCTCGCCGATTCCTGGTGGCGCGGCTCGGCCATGAAGGGCAGCCCCGTGCGCCGGGCCAGCAGCTCCAGCGCCTGGTGCTCGTCCATCGCGAGCATGGAGAGCAGCGCGTCCCACGGCTCTTCGTCGCTGCCCTCCATGAGCGGGAACTGGCGGAGCTGCTCGGCGCTGAGGGGCAGCGGGCCGAAGAGCTGCGCGACGCGCGACAGGTCCGCACCGCTCGCCGTCGGCGCGGGCCTCGCGTCCCCGTTCCCCCGCTTGAGCAGCGACCTGAGTCCTTCCCTGGCCATGTTCACTCTTCTTCCGTGCCCTTCGTCTCGCGCAGCGGGATCAGCTCAAGCTCCGGCTCGGGCTCGTCCGGGGCGGGCAGGGGCGGAGGCCGATCCGTCACGCTGGGGCGACCGTAAGGCCGGTAGCTGTCGATGTCGATCACCGCGGAGCGCAGCGGCGGCAGTTCGCTGCCCAGCATCGATTCGCGCTGCGGGCCGGCCGTCAGGATGCGCAGGTCGGCGAAGGTGGGGTCGCGCAGAATCCGCGGCGTGAGGAAGACGTAAAGCGTCGTCTTGCGGTCGTTGTCGCGACGGTCCTGGAAGAGCAGCCCCAGCAGCGGAATATCGCCCAGCAGCGGCACCTGCGCCCGCGTGAGCGTGTTGGACTGGAAGTTCAGGCCGCCGACGATCACCGTCGTGTCCGCGGGGATGGTGATGCTGTTGGACTGGAGGTTGTTCTTGGTCTTGGGCGGCGGCAGCGTCGCCGTGCCCGAGCCGGTGAAGTTGGACAGCTCCACCTCGTACTTCAGGCCCAGGTAGCCCGCGTCGCTGATGTGCGGCGTCACCTTGAGCGTGGTGCCGGCGTCCTCGTACCCGGCGAAGCCGGTCTCGGTGGTAGCGTTGCCCTGCGTGATCGCGGCGGTGGGCTGGCTGTCCACGCTCACGATCGTCGCTTCCTCGTTGTCGTCCACAAGCAGCTGCGGCGTGGAGAGGATGCGCGAGTCGGTCTTGGTCTGCAGGGCGTTGATGATGATCGGGACCTGGTCGTTCTTGATGATCGCCGCGGTGAGCCCGGCCAGGCCGGTGGCGACGGTCTTGGGAGTATTGATGGCCGCGCCGGTGGCGAAGCTCGAGAGCCCGAAGTTGGTGTTCAGCACGCCGCCCTGACCGTTGGCGTTGATGAGCTGCGTCTCGAAGGCGAGGCGCATCTCATCGCTCCAGGTCACGGCGATGATCTTGGCCTCGATGTACACCTGCGGGCGGCGGAGGTCGAGCTTCTCGATCAGGCGCGCGAACTCCTGCTGCTGGCCCGCCGGAGCCTTGACCAGAATCTGGTTGTTCGCCTTGTCGGCGACGACGTAGCCCTCGCCGGAGAGGCTGAGGTCGTCCTGACCGCTCTGGCCGCCCTGCGGGTTGAGGGGGTTGGTCCGGCGGTTGCTGAACTCCTGCTGCGCCCGGCGCGAGCTGCTGCGCCCGATGCCGCCGAAGGGCTGCCCGCCGTCGGGCAGCAGGTCGCCGGTGCCGTAGGGACGCTGGTTGTGGATGATCCCGTCGATGACCGCGGCGACTTCCTCGGCGTCGCTGTTCTTGAGCTTGTACACGCCGATGATGACGCGCTCGCTCTGCGGGTCGATCTCGCGGATCAGCGCGTCCATCTGCTTGTGCTGGGCGTCGGTGGCGTAGTAGATGATCGAGCCGCGGGTGCTGTCCACCACCATCACCGGCCCGCCCATCATCTGCTGCTGCCCGGCACCGCCAGCGGCACGCTGGATCGCCGCGGAGTTCTGGGCGAAGCCCCCGTCCATCGGCATTTCCTCGATGGTCGTCACCTCGCCGAGCCCGCGGCTGCGGGCGATGTTCGCGATCGAGCTCGCCCACGAGCCCACCGCGTAGTTCTTCGGGGTGAGGTTGTTGGGCACGTCGATCACCGCCAGCACCGCCTGCACCTGTTCCACTTCCTCCGGCCTGCCGCGGAAGATCAGGGCGTTGCCCTGCGGGTCCACGGTCAGCCGCTCGGCGAGGTTGTCGAGTGAACCGGGGCGGACGGCCGCTGCCCCGGCGGCGGGGGCAACGCCGGGCACGGTCTCCGGGCGTCCGGGCGTCGTCTGCTGAGCGGAGCCGACCAGCTCCAGGGCCCGCTGGCGTGCAACGGATGCCGCGAGGTACTTCAGCTCGATACGGGTGAATCGCGTGTTGGACGCCTCGCTGAGCAGCCCGGCAACCAGCCGCTCGATCGCGGCGAGGCGGCGCGGCGAGTCCGTCGCCAGGATCACGCCCAGGTCGTCGATGTAGGCGTAAGCACGTCCCTGCACGCCCCCCGGGGGCGGCGGGCCGATCTGCGACTCGATCGCGGACTTCAGGCTGCTGGGCCGCACGTTGGGCGTGCGGATGATGCGGGTCGTGGACTGTTCCGCCCCCACGAGCGATGGCAGCATCGTCAGAGGGTGTACCGTGTACAGGCCGAACTCGTCCTGCGTGATCGTGTACCCCTGCTGCTCCAGGAGCCGGTCGAGCAGGCCGATCAGGTCCGACCGCTTCACGGGGATGGGGGCGTTGAAGACCACCGTCCCGGGCACGTCGCCCTGGACCGCCACGTTGATCTGCAGCGTCCGCGCGACCAGCTCCACCAGCGACGAGAGCTGCACGGGCTCGGCGAAGGCGGGCAGGTACACCATGTCCGAATCCGGCTGCGCGGCGGACTCGCCTTGCTCCGGCGCGGGGGCGAGCTTATCGCCCGGCTGGGTCGTGGGGCCTTGCTCCTTCGCCCGCGCCGCCTGCTGAGGTGTTGTCTGGGTGCGCGAGGTTGGACGGGCGACCGCGGGGTTGGGACGCGGGGGCGTCGTCCGCGGCGTCGTATCCTGCGCCCACGCCCCTCCCGCCGCCAACATCAGGGTCAGGACGCTGCTCTTCACGAATCGCCGGCCATGATCCACGCGTAGCTCTCCGATCCCACCCGGCATGGGGGTGGGAAGTATGGGTTATCCTTCACCCGCCGTCACCTGTCAACCGACGCGGGTCCGACTCTTCCATCGGGCCTACGCGCCCTCAACCACCTCAATATGCACCGCAATGCCCTGCGCTCGGCCAACAACAGCGAAAGTACCCCGCCCGGGTGGGCTTCACCCCGCATGAAACCCCGCATTGTCAGCCTTCTACCCTCCGCCACCGAAGTCCTGTGCCTCCTCGGGGGCGAACACCTGCTGGTCGGCCGCTCTCATGAGTGCGACTACCCGCCCTCGGTGGCGGTGGTCCCCGTCCTCACCGCCCCCCGCATCCCCCCCGAGGCCAGCCCGGCGGAGACCGACCGCGCCGTCTCCGAAGCCCTCGGCGCGGGGCAGTCGCTCTACACCCTCGATGAGCAGGCACTGGCCGATCTGCGGCCGGACCTGATTCTGACTCAGGATCTCTGCGCGGTGTGTTCCATCGACCTCGCGGCGGTGCAGCGTGCCGCGGCGGCGATCCCCTCCCGGCCCAGGGTGCTCTCCCTGAACCCGCGGACGATCGACGCCGTGCTCGACGACCTGCTCGCAGTTGGCGAGGCGGCGGGCCTGGACCCCGCCCCTGCCGTCGCCCGCCTGCGCGAGCGGTTCTTCGCGGCGGAGGAGTACATCAATCCCTACGCCGACCCCCCCAGCGTCGCGTTCCTGGAGTGGACCGATCCGCTGTTCTGCGCGGGGCATTGGACGGTGCAGCTCATCGAGCGGGCCGGGGCGGCGCACCCGCTCAGCCCGACCGTGCCAGACCCCTGCGCGGGGGCAGCCGCGGGCCCGCAACGGTCGCAGCGCTCCGCCCCTCCCTCTCGGCGCATCACGCCGGAGGAGCTGGTCGCGTCCGCGCCGGAGTGGCTCGTCATCGCGCCGTGCGGCCTGGACCTGATGAGAACGCGCGAGACGGCGCGGGTGCTGGCGCGCGAGCCGTGGTGGAAGGCGCTGCCCGCCGTGCAGCGCGGGCGCGTGGCGCTGGTGGACGGAAACCAGATGTTCAACCGGCCCGGCCCGCGCCTGGCCGAGGCCTTCGAATGGCTGGTGGGCTGGCTCAACGACCGCCCGGAGCTGATTCCGGAGGGCTTCCAGTGGGAGCCGTTCTCCTGAAATAAAAACGCCCCGCGGGAGACGCGGGGCGCTTTGAAGCGAGATAGGCGCGGACGTTACGGATTAAACTCCGGCGGCTCGCACGGGGCCCCAGGGGCCACGACGCGCATGGCGCGGATGTACACATTGTCAACGCCGCTGCCGGTGCAGGGGTTGCAGTTCTTGTCCTTGCCGCTGCGCCACCAGCGCTGGGTGGCGGGGTAGTCGTAGTAGCAGAGCTTCTGCCCGGTGATGGGGTGGACGCCGTGGTAGCGGTAGATCCAGCCGCTGTTGGGCTTCTTCTCCGGCGGGGCGTAGTGCGTGACGCAGCCGGTGCATTCCGTCTGGTAGCAGTCCACGTCGGTGAGGACCTCACCGAAGATGGCGAACTCCATCGTGTTGAGCATCTGGTCGAGCAGGAGGTCCACGGCCTTCGCGTCGGTGGCGGGGGCGTCTTCACACTCGGGCACGTCGGAGTCCACCGCGAGCACGGAGAGCTCCGGCGCGGCCTTCCAGCCGATGTGGACGAGCGTCACCATCACCGACTCAGGATCCTCGGCGGTTTCCAGGAGGTAGTGAGCGGGGTCGTCCTCGAACAGACCGTTCACGAGCTCCTTGGGCTGGTTGTACGGCGTGTTTTCGGTGATCGCGATGCTGAGCGTGGGGTCGATCTCGAAGATGGTGTCGTCGTCGTACGCCTCGCGGATGTACTTCACGGCGACGCCCAGGTCGTAGTCGGCCCAGCCCGCGGTGGCCCACTGGCCGTAGGGGTCACGGTGATACCAGATGATGGGGATGTTGTCCCCGGTCAGGGCCATCGGATCGGCCCAGCAGAGGAACCCGCGGATCGCACCGCCCGAAACGATCGGCGCGAACGTCCAAGGCTCAAACTCAGAAGTTGCGTAGTTCGTCGTCGTGATCTGCGCCTGTGACGTAGACGCAGCCCACAGCCCCACTGATGCTGCCACCACCGCCATCCACTTTCTCATAGTGGTACTCCCTCAATCCCCCCCTTCTATGAATGAATTCTCAGTGAACACCCGTTCACCGACCTCTCATGTAAACTAAGGGTTCCCGCTGGTGTGTCAAGACGTCGTCCCCCGCGCAGGGGCTTTAAATCACAGGAAATTCTCACCGCGTCGGGAGCGCGGCGACAGTCGGTTTTCCCCACTCAACGCAGCTTGCCCAGCCCGCCAGCTACCGGTCGCGACGGTGGTTTTTTTTGCGGCGGTCCCGGTCCTTGCTGCGCTTGGAGCGCCGCTGGCTTCCGGTCATTTCCTTGAAGCCCGCGCCCTGGCCGCGGCCCATGCCGCCCGCCGGCCCCCCGCCGTCCAGGCGCGAGAGCAGCGGCTTCTTCGCCTTGCCCACCGCGCGGCGCTCGGCGTCGTCCACCACCAGCTCCATCTGCCGGCGCGCCAGGTCCACACGCGCGATCTTCACGCTCACCACGTCGCCGAAGTTGAAGCTGCGACCCGAACGGATGTCCGTCAGCGCGCCGGTCCGCTGGTCCACGCGCCACACGGGCGTCAGGTTCTCGCGCGTCACGTCTCCAGGAAGGTCTTCACTCTTCACGAACCCGTCCGCGAGGTACTTCTCGATCTGCACAAAGATGCCCCGCGGCGTGATCCCCGTCACCACGCCGGTGAAGGACTCGCCGATGTGCTTCTCCAGAAGCTGGAGCACCAGGAAGTTCCGCAGTTCGCGCTCCGCCATCTCGGCGTTCACCTCGCGCTGCGTGGCGTGGCGACCGATCTCGACCAGTTCCTCCTCGCTGGGGCACTGGTCGCTGTCGCGCATGAGGCGGCCGATTTCGCGTGCTTCCTTCTCGCTCCGCGGGCGCTTCTTGCCGTTGTCGGTGAGGCGCAGGTACTCCGCCAGCGCGCGGTGCACCGTCAGGTCCGCGTAGCGGCGGATGGGGCTGGTGAAGTGCGCGTACGCATCGCTGGCGAGGGCGAAGTGGCCGATGAGGGCGGGGCTGTACTCCGCCTTGGAGAGCGTGCGCAGCACGGCGATGTGCACCGCCCGAGCCGCGGGCGTGCCCGCCGTGGCCTTCAGCAGCCCCTGCAGCTCCTCGCGCGTGGGGTTCTTGGGGATGCGGAAGCCGGCGACCATCGCCACCTTGCGCATGCTCTCCACGTCGCCGGGGACGGGGTCGGGGTGGATGCGCCGCAGCAGGGGCACTTCCAGATTCTCGAAGAGGCGCGCGAGCACCTCGTTCGCCTCCACCATGAACATTTCGATCAGCTTGTGCGTGAAGGCGTCGTCCTCGCGCTCGGCGTCCACCACGTGCCCGTTCTCGTCGAAGATGAGGTTCACTTCGGGCAGGTCGAGCACGATCATCCCCTGCCGGTCGCGGCGGGCCTGGATCGTCTTCGCCAGCGTGTTCATCTCCTTCAGCGCTTCGAGGAGCTGGTCGGTGTACTTCGGCGGCGTGCGGGCGTGACGCCGCGCTTCGCTGAGGTCGCCGTCGATCAGCGCCTGCGCTTCGAGGTACGTCAGCCGCTTGCTGCTGCGGATGAGCGTGTTCGCGACGCGCTCGCCCCGGACGTTGCCGCGGGAGTCGTACTTGATCCACGCCGTCTTGCAGAACCGCGGCACGCCCTCCTGCAGGCTGTGAATCCCGTTGCTGAGGATTTCCGGGAGCATCGGGATCACCAGGCGCGGCAGGTAGCAGGAGTTGCCCCGGTCCTTAGCCTCTTCATCCAGCGGGCTGCCGCGGGGGATGAAGTGCGCCACATCGGCGATGTGGACGCCCAGCTCCCACCCGCCGCCCTCGAACTCGTCGATGCGGCGGATGGAGATGGCGTCGTCGTAGTCCTTGGCGTCGGGCGGGTCGATGGTCAGGATGAACTCGTCGGTGATGTCCTCACGGTTGTGCAGCGCCGCGGGGCCCTTCTCCTTCCACTCGTGGATCTGACGCTCGAACTCCGCCGCGGCATCGCGAGCCTGCTGGATGCAGCTCTCGGGGAACTCGCCGGGCAGGTCGTAGGCGGCGATGACGGCCTGGGTCTCGACGTCGGGCCGTCCCGCATCGCCGAGCACGCGGACGATCACGCCCTCGCCGAGCATGTCCCCTTCGGGGTAGGCCGTCAGCTCGAGCACGACCTTGTCCCCCTCACGGGCGTTCTTGCTCTCGGCGTCGCGGACGACGATGGGCTGGCTGAGCTGGCGACCGTCGGGCAGAACGAGCCATTGCCCGCCGCGTTTGGTGAGCGTGCCGGTGTAGCTGGTGTGCTTGCGGCTGATGACCTCGACGATCACGCCGCTGTAGCCGGAGCCTGGGCCGCCCGCACGGTCGCGCGTCACCGAGATCCGCACGGTGTCACCGGTCAGCGCATCCCCCACCGCGTCGGCGGGGATGAACACCGCGCCCTCACGCACGCTCTCGGTGGGCTCGACGAACCCGAAACCCCGTGCGTTCTTGCGGAACACCCCGGTGATGAACCCGCCCCCCTGCTTCGACCGCGTCGCCAGCGAGGGCAGCGCCACCAGCCCGCCGGGGCCGATCTCCACCTGCTTCTGCTCCGCCATTTCCTTCACCGTCGCGGCGAAGGCCTCCAGGTCCTGCGGGGGAATGTTGAGGTCCGCGGCGAGGTCGCCGATCCGCCGCGGCGTGTAGCCCTCGTGCCTGAGATGGTCCAAAACCCGACGCTGGTAGCGGAGTAAAGACAAAGCCAAGTCCTTTCGCGCCCCGGCTCGGGGCTGCACAAGGGTAGTGAAACCGCGGGAAGCGGGCCGGGGAGCGGTTTTAGCCAACCTTGTTCCGGACCAAACAAAGAAGGGCGGGCTCGAAAGCCCGCCCTTCGGTCTGAATGCTTCCGGAACCTGCTCTGAGAGCGAGGGTTTACTTCTTCTTCTCTTCCTTCTCCTCCATCAGCGCGGCCTGAGCCGCGGCGAGGCGGGCAATGGGAACGCGGAAGGGAGAGCAGCTCACGTAGTCCATGCCGATCTTGTGGCAGAAGTAGATGCTGTTGGGGTCGCCGCCGTGCTCGCCGCAGATGCCCACCTTCAGGTCGGGCTTCTTGCTGCGGCCCTTCTTCACGCCCATCTCGACGAGCTGGCCGACACCGGAGATGTCCAGCGTCTGGAAGGGGTCGGCGGGGAGCAGTTCGCGCGACAGGTAGTCGGGCAGGAAGCTGCCGATGTCGTCGCGCGAGTAGCCGAAGGTCATCTGCGTCAGGTCGTTGGTGCCGAAGCTGAAGAAGTCGGCCTTCTCGGCGATCTCGTCGGCCGTGACCGCGGCGCGGGGCACCTCGATCATCGTGCCGATCTTGATGTCCAGGCGCGGCTTGAAGTCCTGCTCTTCCTTCACCTTGGCGATGGTGGCCTCGACCTCGGCCCGCAGGGCGGCCAGCTCCTTGCGCGTGCCCACCAGCGGGATCATGATCTCCGGCACCGCCTTGATGTTGCTGCGGAGGCAGTCGATCATCGCCTCGACGATCGCACGCACCTGCATCGAGAGGATCTCGGGGTAGGTGATGCAGAGGCGGCAGCCGCGGTGGCCCAGCATCGGGTTGGCCTCGTGCAGCGCGGCGACGCGGGCCTTGACCTTCTCGAGGCTGACGCCCAGGCTCTTGGCAAGCTCGGCCTGCTGCTTCTCCTCGTGCGGCACGAACTCGTGCAGCGGCGGGTCGATGAGGCGGATGGTCACGGGCAGGCCCTTCATGGCCTTGAAGATGCCCATGAAGTCGTCGCGCTGATAGGGCAGCAGCTTCTCCAGGGCCTTCTCACGCTCTTCCCGGGTCTCGGCGAGGATCATCTCGCGCATCGCCTTGATGCGGTCGCCCTCGAAGAACATGTGCTCGGTGCGGGTGAGGCCGATGCCCTCGGCGCCGAACTCACGCGCCCGTCGGGCGTCCTCGGGCGTGTCGGCGTTGGTGCGCACGCCCAGCTTGCGGTACTTGTCCGCCCACTTCATCACCTGGGCGAAGTCGCCGCTCATCTTGGGCTCCACGGTGGGGACCTGGCCCGCCATCACCTCACCCGTCGAGCCGTCGATGGAGAGCACGTCCTCGCGCCCGAAGGTGCGGCCGTTGACCGTCAGCACGCCCTTCTCGGCGTCGATCTCGAGCTCGCCCGCGCCCACCACGCAGCACTTGCCCCAGCCGCACGCCACCACAGCGGCGTGGCTCGTCCGGCCGCCGGTGCTGGTCAGGATGCCCGCCGCGGAGTGCATGCCCTCCACGTCCTCGGGGCTGGTCTCCTTGCGGACCAGGAGCACCTTCTCGCCGCGCCCGGCCCGCTCCACCGCCTCCGCGGCGGTGAAGGCCAGCTTGCCGAAGGTCGCGCCGGGGGAGGCGGGGATGCCGCGGGTCAGCACGTCGGCGCGCTTCTTCGCGGCGGGGTCGAAGCTGGGCAGCAGGAGCTGGGTGAGGTCCTGCGCGGGGATGCGCAGCAGCGCGGTCTTCTCGTCGATGAGCTTCTCGCGCACCATGTCGCAGGCGATGCGCACCGCGGCGAAGCCGTTGCGCTTGCCCGTGCGCGTCTGCAGCATGTAGAGCGTGCCGCGCTCGATGGTGAACTCGATGTCCTGCATGTCCTTGTAGTGCTTCTCGAGCTTGGTCTTGATGTCGAGAAGCTGCTGGTAGACCTTCTTGTTCCACTTCGCCATCTGCTCGACGGGCAGGGGCGTGCGGATGCCGGCGACCACGTCCTCGCCCTGGGCGTTGACGAGGTACTCGCCGTAGAAGGTGTTCTCGCCGGTGGCGTTGTTGCGGGTGAAGGCGACGCCCGTGCCGCTGTCCTCGCCCATGTTGCCGTAAACCATGGACTGAACGTTCACCGCCGTGCCGTTGAGGCCGGTGATGTTCGCGATGCGGCGGTAGGCGACGGCGCGTTCGCCGTTCCAGCTCTTGAACACGGCCTCGATGGCGAGCTCAAGCTGCTTGAAGGGGTTCTGCGGGAAGACCTCGCCCACGCTGCGCTGGTACACCTGCTTGTACGCCTCGCACAGCTCCACCATGCCCGCCTCGGGCACCTCGGTGTCGAGCTTGGCCCCGTACTTCACCTTGATCTTGTTGAAGGCCTCCTCGAACTTGTGGTGGTCCACGCCCATCACCACGTCGCCGAACATGTTGATGAGCCGGCGGTAGGCGTCGTAGGCGAAGCGGGTGTTGCCGGTGCTGTTGGCAAGGCCCACCACGGAGGCGTCCGTCAGGCCCAGGTTGAGGATCGTGTCCATCATCCCCGGCATGGAGACCGCCGCGCCGCTGCGGACCGACACCAGCAGCGGGTTGCTGTTGTCGCCGAACTTCTTGCCGGTCTCCTTCTCCAGCATCGCGATGTTGCGATGCACCTCGTTCATCAACCCGTGGGGCAGGCGCTGGCCGTTGCGGTAGTAGGCGGCGCAGGTGTCGGTGGTGATGGTGAACCCGGGGGGCACCGGCAGACCGATGGAGGTCATGTCGGCGAGATTGGCCCCCTTGCCGCCCAGGAGCTGCTTCATGTCCGCGGTGCCTTCGGTGCGGGTGGCGCCGAAGTAGTACACCATCTTCCCCGGCTTGTTCCGCATGTTCGGGATGGGCGCCACGTCGGGCTTGCGGGCGACCTTCTTCAACACCTTCTTGCTCTTGCTGGCGGGACCATGCTGGACCGGGGCCATCGCGGGAGTGCGGACCTTCGGGGACGACTTGGGCATCGGCGACCTTTCTGGAACGGGCTCGGGGGCCCTGTGGGGTTTCTCTGTTCTCGCGCCCGGGCCGGGCACTCCCCCACGTTCGAGCTATGGAAGGCCCGCGGGCTCGCGTCGAAACAGGCCCAAAGTCTAGGTTCGCGCTGTGTCCCTTTCGAGCAACCGCCCGCAACGCCTTGCGCCGTAGTACCCTCCAGGGCCCACGCCGAGCCCCCTGCCGTGCCCAACTCCACCCTCCACTCCCGCCGTCCACCCGGCCCCCGCTCCCAAGCGCCCAAGTCCATTCGCTCGCTGGACCTGCGCCTCTCCCCCGAGCAGGCGCTGGCCGCCTGGCCGCACGACCAGCCCCTTGCGGCGCTCTCCTCCTCCGGCGAATCCCCCCACGCCCGCTGGTCGATCCTGGCCCGGCCCCGATCATCCTCCGCCTTCAACCCCGTCACGCCGCGCCACGCCAGCGACATCCTCCACGAGCTGCTCGACACCGGCACGCCGCCCGACGACGACGGCCCGCCTTTCCGCGGCGGGCGCATCCTCGCCCTTTCCTACGACCTCGGGCGCGTGCTCGAGCCCGCGTCCGGGTCCGCCCCCTTCCCGCTCGACACCTTCCACATCCACGCCTTCGAGTGCGACGACGCCCTCATCTACGACCACGCGGAAGCGAAGTGGTGGGCCTTGGGCGAGCCGCCCGCGCTCGACGCGGACCAGGGCGTGGGGGCCTTCACACTCTCTCCCTTCATTCCGGAGCAATCCGCCGAGCAGTACAAGGACGCCGTCGCACGCATCATCGAGTACATCCGCGCGGGCGACGTGTACCAGGTGAACCTGGCGCATCGCCTCACGGCGGGGTTCTCCGGCTCTCCCCGCGCGTTTTACCAGTCGCTCCTGCGGGCCGCGGGGCCTTGGTACGGGGCGTATCTCGAAACCGCCGACGGCATCGTCGCCTCCGCCTCGCCCGAGCTTTTTCTCGCGTATGACCCGGCGACGCGCACGCTGACGACGCGCCCGATGAAGGGCACCCGCCCCTACGCCCACGCCGCGGACTTGGAACGCAGCGACAAGGACGCGGCGGAGCTGAACATGATCACCGACCTGATGCGCAACGACCTGGGGCGGGTCAGCGAGCTTGGATCGGTCCGCGTGCAGACGGCCCGCGCGATGGAGCGGCACAACACGCTCGCCCAGACCACCTCCACCGTCACCGGCACGCTCCGGCGCGGCATGACGCTCGCCGACGCCCTCGGCGCGGCGTTCCCCGGCGGCTCCATCACCGGCTGCCCCAAGATCCGCGCGATGCAGATCATCGACGAGCTGGAAAGCGCTCCCCGCGCGTTTTACTGCGGCGCGATCGGCTACGTCAGCCGCTCCGGCCACGCCGCGTTCAACATCGCCATCCGCACCGCCGTGATCCGAGGCAGGACGCTCCGCTACGCCGTGGGAGCCGGCATCACCATCGACTCCGACCCTGAGGCCGAATACCAGGAAACCCTCGACAAGGCAGGAATCCTCCACCGGCTGGAGCCGCCGCATCCGGCTCGGCTCCGTTCATAAACTCCGCCATGCGCAAAGGCCTGACACCTTCGCTGATCCTCTGGGTCGCCGTGATCGGCTCGCTCGTCGTCCTCTTCAACTCCAACATCCCTTCCCAGCATCGGAAGATTTACACCATCGCCATCGCGATCTCTGCGGTCGTGGTCCAGACCGGCATCTCCATGTGGGCCGACAGGAAGCGACTGCGCGAGCTGACCGCCTCGCTTTCCGCCCGCGGCTTCGTCACGAACTTCGACGACAACGCCGAGCCCCAGGTCCTTCACTACATACCGGAGAATCACCACCGCTCTTTCAAACCCGTCCTGTCAGCGTTGGGCGTGGTCAACGACCGGCCGGCGCATGTCGCCGAGTACCGCTACCTCGTCGGCCACGGCAAGCACACTCAGGTCGTCCGACTCACCGAGGTCGCGATCGACATGGCCCCCACGATTCCGCCCCTCACCTTGACACGGCGCGTGAGCATCTTCCGGCGGCCGCTCAAGAAGCTCCTTTCCCGCGAAGAGGATCCGTTCATCGCGCACGAAGCCTTCAAGGCGCGTTGGGACTACGGAACACTCACCTACAACTCCGCGATGCTTCTATCACCTCAACTGCTCAACTGGCTTGGCGAAGCTCCGGGCGAGGAAGAGCAGTGGAGCATCGCAGACGGCTGGCTCTCCTGCACGTGGCGAAAAACCTTCTCCTCCGCCGACGAGCTCGATGCAGTTTTTCAGCGCGTTCTCACGATGGCTCAGCTTGTGGAATCCGGCGTGCTGAACATGCCGGTGGAGGGCTGACTACGCCGCGGCTCGCGCCTTCTCCGGGCCGCCCACGAGCCAGGGCAGCAGCACCCTTCTTCGCGCGTGGACGCTCATGCGCCGGCGCGCCGCGTCGAGCATCGGCCCGGGGGACATGGTTCCGATGACGCACACCTCGGCGTCCTCGCCCTCGCCGGTCGCACGCACGCCCAGCTCTTCCAGCGCCCGCGCGACGACCCACGCGTTCTTGCCCGCATCCACGATCGCAGCGGAGCGGAAAGGCGCCTGCTGATAGGCCCATTGCAGCGCCTCACACGCCGCGGCGAGCCCGGTGAAGCGGTCCCAGAGAGCATCGCTCATCGGCCTGCGATGCTGCGAGCGCAGCGTGCGCCGCAGTTCCACAAGCCCCGCCCCGTAGCCGCGGATAGCCCGCTCCTTTTCCGCGATTCGCCGGTAGCGGGAGCGGATCTCCCGCAGCTCGGTCAGGCGGGCGTGCTCCGGCGCGTAGCGCTGCGCGACCCACCCGTTGTTCCGCACGAGGCGCGACAAAATCAGGTTCATATCGCGCCCGCCCGCCACCTTCGCGTGCGTCACGCTGAAGAGCGGGTCAAAGGTGACGCGATATCCGGCGAGCAGCATCCGTGCCGCGAGGTCGTATTCCTCGACGTAATACCCGAATGAGGCGTCGTAGCCGCCGAGCTCCAGGAACACGCGGCGACGGATCGCCACGCCGCACCCGATGAAGACTTCGGGCAGCCCGCCGCTCTCGCGCACGCCGCGGGCCTCGAGCCAGATATCCGCGGAGACCGCCGCGACATCCTCGGGCTGGCGCTGCAGATTCGCGAGAAACTCCATGTCGTCGGGGTAGGAGTCGTCGTCGAGCATCACGACCCATTCGCTGTTGGGATCGCTCGCCTCGACGCCGATGTTCCGTGCCGCGGCTCCCTCGTTGCGAGAAAGCTCGATGGAACGGACGGCGATCCCCCCCGCCAGCTCCCGCGGCATGACCAGCCGCTCCGTGGAGGCGTTGTCCACGACCACGACCTCCGCCCCGCCGCAGACGCGGTGATCCCCCAGCGATTCGATCGCGCGCAGCGTCTGCTTCAATCGCTCGGGACGGTTACGGGTGGGGAGGACGTAGGAGATCACGCGGAAACCTCAAAGCTCAATGCTCAAATACAATCGGATCGTTCGACCTTCGACTTTTTGACCGGGCGAAGGAGCCTTTCTGCGCAGCGCAACCCCGGCATCGACCACCCGCCCGCAGAACGCCTCGATTCGTTCCAGGAACTCCGGCTTGAGCCTGCCCATCGCGTTTCATCCTGCAAACGCAATGCCGACCGTCTCCCGCAGATTTGAGCTTTGAGGTTTGAGGTTTGAGCTTTCGCCACCAGTAAACATCAGCCTCGCGCTCCCCACCCGCGCGATCAGGTTGCGCAGTTCCGCGGGCGTGACGGGGACGTTGCCCAATCGCTGCACCTGCACCGCCGCGGCGCACGCGCCGAGGAACGCCGCCTGCACCATGCTGCCGCCGCACGTGAGCGTCAGCAGCGCCGTGCTCAGCAGCGCATCGCCGCAGCCGAGCGGGTCCAGCGCGACGGGGCACAGCGCCGGGACGTGCTCGCTGCGCAGGCGCGTCGTCCACTCCGGTGTCTCGCTCGCCGGCGCTTCCATCCCGCTGAACGCGATCAGGCCTTCGCCGCCGAGCGTCACCATCGCCCCGCGGCTTTGCGTCGCCTCCAGCAGCCGGTACGCCACCAGCGGCAGCCCCTCGCTGTGCAGGCGCATCGCCGCGCGCAGCTCTTCCTCGCTCGGGCAGAGCAGGTCCATGCCGCGCATCGCGCGCAGGTTGCTGAGCTTGCCGCTCACATCGCCCGCGAGCACGCGCGCCACGGGCCGCAGCCCGGCGCAGAGGCGCGCCATCATCTTCGGCGCAAACAGCCCCAGGCCGAAGTCCGTCACCGCCGCGCCGTCCACACCGCCGCGGCAGGCGTCCACCGCCAGGTCCACGAAGCGATCCTGCTGAGCCGCGTCGAGGATCAGCGGCTCCACCAGGTCCACCTTCATGACCTTCTGAGCGCCGACGAGGAAGCGCTGCTTCTCGGGCACGGGGCTGCGCACCGCCATCGCGCGCACTTCAACGCCCTCGGCCTCCAAGCGCTCGCGCAGGCCCGTGCCGTCGCGCGTGGCGGGCAGCACCGTCACGAGCACGGGGCGCGCCCCCAGCGAGGCCAGGTGGCGGGCGACAACAGCGGCGCCACCGTCGTAGTGCCGCGCCTCCACCGGGCGCAGCGTCAGCACCGGGCTCTCGCTGGCGACCTCCGGGCGGTCGCACAGGATGTAGGTATCGAGAATCGCCTCGCCCACCACGACCACGCGCCGACCCTTGAAGGCGCTGATCAGGCCGTAGAGCGCGCCGCCCTCAAGCTCCGGGCGCGAGGTCAGCTCCACCAGCCGCTGGTGGTACGGGTCCGCCGACTGCTCCAGCGCCGCGATCAACGCCGTGGAGCTGAAGACCACGTCACCGCTGGTAAAGACCACGCGCCCGCCCGCTCGCTCCACCGCCGCACGCTCCGCGGCAAAGCGCGGGTCGTTGTTGAACTCGTACTCCTTGCCCTTCACGTAAACGTCCGGCCGCACGGCTTCCAGCAGGGGAAGGGCCGTGGGCTGGTCGTCGATGTACACCAAGTCCACGCAGTCCAACGCGGCGAGGTTCTCCGCCCGCAGTTCCTCGGGTATCAGCGGGCGCGCCGGCCCCTTGCGGATCGCCGGGTCGCCCGTGATCGAGACCAGCAGGATGTCCCCCAGGCTCTTGGCCTGCCGCAGGTGGCGGATGTGCCCTGGGTGAACGATGTCGAAGCACCCGTGGCATTGGACCAGCGTCCGCCCCTGGGCCCGTGCCCGTTCCCGGGCCGCCAGCAGCTCGGCCCGAGACACGATCTTCGCCCTAACCGCCGCGGGAAGCCCCGCGCGCGCACTCTGACCCTCTGACATGCCCGCCACTATCGGCCAGCCCCCGCGTTGCCCGATACAACCCACGTGCCGACCACCGCCGCCCAGCCTCCGACGCGCTTTTCTCTCGCCGACCTGGTCCGTCTCGGCCAGGCCGGGCGGCCGTGGGAGTTCCTCCCCCTCGTCGCCCAGGCCCTGGACCAGACTCCCAACGCCGACGCCCTGCGCTTCCTCGCCGCGGCGAACCTCGCCCGCTTGGGGCTCCGCACGCTCGCCCTCGAACAACTCGCCCTGCTGGACCCGGCCAACCAGGACGTAAAAGCTCTCACCACAGCCACTTCGCAGCTACCCGAAGACAGTGTCATCCCTCCGACCACCCTGCACGCCGCGACGCTGGTGCTCGAGGATGTCCGGCCGGTGTCCGACTGCTTCAAGACCCTGGACGGGAACCTTGTGACCCGTCCCAAGGGGGAAACCCGCCTTTCGGCCATTCGACTGAGCAATGGGGTGGCGACGGCGCGGGCCATCTTCGAATCCATCCCCGCCGAGGACCTGTCCCGCACGCTCCTGGATGGCTTCTGCCCGCACCTGTTCAAGCTCATCTACGAGGCCACTCGGCCGACGACCACCGGCTATGCGCCGCGCATCATCATCCTGCAGCGCGACCCGACGGAACTGCTTGAGCAGCTTGCCCTTACAGACCTATCCCGCCAGCTCGCCGACCCTCGCGTGGAGTTCTTCGTTGGGGAGGATGCCGCCGAGCGCCTCGCCGCGGCATTCCGCGCCAGGGTCGAAACCGCCCTGCCCACGATGGTGCTCACCAACCCCGCGATGCGCACGCCCTGCAGCCCCGCGGCAAGGGAGATCGTGTCCGGGGCGTTCGAGCATCAGGCCGAGCTGGTTCAAACCTTGCGGACGCAGGTCTTTGCGCGCTACGCCCAGCGCGACGAAGCCTATTGGCGGGAACGCTTCTCAAGCCGACGTGCCGGTCCGCTGCGCGTTCTGATTCCCACGTCGCGCTACTCGACATACATCCAGCACGCCGCTCAGGACCTCGCGGCGACCCTCGAGCGCCAGGGGCACACCGCCAGAGTGCTCATCGAGCCGGACCAGCACTCCCACCCTTCCGCGCTCGCGTACCTGCGCGTGCTGGATGAACTGGATCCGGACCTGGTCATTCTCATCAACTACCCGCGCTCGGCCTTTGCGCACGTCTACCCGCCCACGCTGCCGTATGTCTGCTGGATCCAGGATGCGATGCCGCACCTGTTCGATCCCAACATCGGCAAGGCGCAGACGCGCTACGACTTCCTCGCGGGGCACGTCTTCCTCGATCTCATCCTGAAGTACAACTACCCCTCCGAGCGCATCCTGCCCATTTCCGTCGTCGCCGACGATGCCAAGTTCCACAGCGAGCCCGTGGGCGGTGAGCTGGCGAGGCAGTTCGAGTGTGACATCGTCTTCATCAGCCATCACTCCGAGACGCCGCGGGCGATGCTGGAGCGGCTGATCGGCGAGCACGATGGGGTGCCGAGCATCCGCCAAACAATTTCGCTGCTGTGGCCGGACATTCAGGAGGCCGCCGAAGCGGCCCACGTCGAGTGCCACCACGCTCGCCTTCGTGCTGCCGTGGTGCAACGCCTGCGCGAAGCCATCGGGAAGGAGCCCGACGCGCGGACTGTTGACCTGCTCCTCACCTCAGCGGCTATCCCCCTGCTCGACCGCATCCTGCGCCACCAGACGCTGGAATGGGCCGCGGACATCTGCCGCCGCCACAACCTGCGCCTGCACATCCACGGGAACCAGTGGCACACGCACCCGACGCTCTCGGCCTTTGCCAAGGGCCCGCTCCCGCACGCGGAGCACCTCCGCGCCGCGTACCAGTGCGCCAAGGTCACGCTCCACGTCTCCGGCACGGCGATCATGCACCAGCGCGTCTCCGAGTGCTTCCTGTCCGGCGGGCTGTGCCTGACGCGCCTCCACCGCGACGCGATCGCCGGCCTCAACACCACCGCGGAGCTGGCTTTGGCGCAGACGCCGCCGGATCACCACGCGGACGGGCGCATCGGCTTCACCATCGCTTCGCACGCGCCGTTGCGCACGCTCGCGGAGCAACGCGCGCGGCTGGGCTACCCGATCGATGGGCCGGTTTACTGGATCACCGAGCGGCGACGCGCCAACCAGGCCGCGGCTCGCAACGCCATCGCGCCGGATTGCGATCCGTCGCATCTGCTGGGCGACCTCACGCAGACCACCTTCAAGACGCGCGAACAGCTCGAAGCGCTGGTGCTGCGGGCGGTGCGCGACACGCAGTGGCGGCGTGCGACCTCCGAGCGCATCGCCGCGACGGCGCGCCAGCGCCTGACAACCTCCGCCTTTGCGACCCGTCTGCTCAACCTCGTTGCAACCTCGTTCGCATGAACGTCGTCGCGCTCCATCGCCCCGCCCGCGTGAGCGGTGTCAGCACCGCGGGCCTTCACGCCGCGTTTCTGGATCCGCCCTGGCGGCCGCTCGTGATCGGGCCTGACCTCACCGAGGCGGACCTGGCACAGACCCCGCTCGCCGCGGCGCCGAACGCGATGATCTGCCCCTGGCCCGCGGAGGCCGATCCTGTAGAGCAGGTGCTCCGTGTGCGCGACGCCTTGCGCGCATTGCACGCCGATGTCGTCGTGCCCAATGATCTGCCCCACGGCTTCGCGGCGGCGGCGCTGGACCACCACCGGGGCCTGCGCTGTGCCGCGTGGCTCCATTCCGCGAGCCACGACGGAGAGGCGCTGGTCACCTCCTGCTTCGAGCTTGCCGACGCGTGGCGGGCCGTTTCGCACGAGGGGCGCAGACGTGCGCAGGAGACGGCTGAGGCGCTTGGCCTTTCCCTGCCACCGGCGCGGGCAATTGCGCCGGGGTTCCTTTCCGTGCCTGATGCCGCGCCGCCGCTGCCGCCGCTTTCTCCCCTGCGGATGCTCTATGCGGGCAAGCTGGAAAAGCACCACAAGCGCGTTCTCGATCTCGCGGCGCTTTGCGCACAGATGCGCGTGCCCTTTCACCTCACCCTCGCGGGCGACGGCCCTGCCGAGGCGGAGCTTCGCGCAGCGATCGCCCCGCACGCGGGCAACGTGACGCTGCTCGGCCCCACCTCGCCAAAGGACATGCCCGCGCTCTTTGCCTCGCACCACGTCCTGCTGCTCGTCTCCGCCTCCGAAGCCGCGCCGCTGTGCGTGATGGAGGCGATGGCCCATGCCCGGCCCGCGGCGATCACCGCCTCCTGCGGCGAAGCCTCCCGCTGGGTGCGGGACGGCGTCGACGGCGTGATCGTTCCCACAGGGGACATGGCCGCGCTGGGCGAGCGGCTTTCGTCCCTTTCGTTCGAGGCGCTGGACGCGATGTCCCGCGCTGCGCATCAACGCGCGGGCGAGCTGTTTTCCGCCCGCTCCCGCGGCCCGGCGCTCCAGGCTCTGATCGAGGAAGCCGCGGCAGCGCCGCAAGACCACAACCACCAGCGCCGCTGGACGCGCCTGCTGCACGCGCTTGCCGCGATCGGTCCTGTATCGCCCGACCGCGTGCAGGCGCTCGCCGATGCCTGGCGGGCAGAGCTTGGTGAAGACCTGGACCTGCCGCTTTCCGTCACGCCCCGGCCCACGCCCGCCGAACGCCGCCTCACCCGCGCGGTTCAGACGCTCGCCGAGGAAGGTCGCACGCGCCTGGCTCTTTACGGCGCGGGCCTGCACACCCGGCGCGTGGCGCGAACCATCGCCTCCATTCCTTCCATCCTCGCGATCATCGACGACAACGCGGGCAAGCCTCACGGCCCGCCCGCAACCCTCGCGGGCAAGCCCGTCCTTCCCCCCAGCGCCTACCCGTCGCTCAACGCCGACGCACTCATCCTCTCCAGCGATGAGCATGAGCGGGAAATGCTCGCCCGCGCGCGGCCCTTCGCCGATCGCGTCGTCCCGCTTTACCAAACGGCCTGAGTTACCCGTAAAGCCGCCAGACCTTCACGCCGCGCTCCCGGGCGCCGGCGCTCGCGGCCCACAGCGCGTTCTCGTGCGCATCGCTCGCCAACAGCACGTGCGATCCGGCTTGCAATGTTGCAGGCTCCTGCACCACGTACCCCCACCGAGATTCCCCCACGCAACCGTCGTCCACGAACCCCGCGACGTTCATCCCCGCGCCACGCACGAGGTCCAGCACCACCCCGCCGTGGGCTCCGGCTCCCCACAGCCACACTTCTTCCCCACCCGCGGCACGCACCTGCGCCACCACCTCCCGCACCCGCGCCCCACGGCAGGCCTCCATCACGTTGCGCTCCCATCCCGGGGCCTTGTCGCGCAGCCAGAGCCAGCCCAACAGCCACTCGCGGCTTGGGGACGCGCGCAGGCGTGTTTCGATCTCCTCCAACGCGCCGGCCGCGTCCCCCGCCATCGCTCGCGCCAGGGGGCGCTCCACGCCCTCTCCAGGAGGCAACATGCGCCATGCTTCGACCATGGCGCGTGCCGCGTGTTCCGCCTGCGCCGACGAGCGGCTGAACGAGGCCGTTTCCTCGACGCGGTGGCGGTACAGCACTTCGGGCAGGGCGCACAACCCCCAGCGGCGCGACATCCGCAGCCACAGGTCGTAATCCTGGGAGCGCGGGCAGGATTCGTCGTACCCGCCCGTCTCCAGCAGGGCGTCCTTCCGCAGCATCATCGACCCGTGCGCAAAGACATTGCCCGTCAGCAGCCGCCAGCGCGCCTCGGCGGGGTCCGTCGGAGGGCGCACGATCACGCGGCGATGGGCCGACTCTTCCTCGTACCAGCACCCCACGCCGCCCAGCTCCGGGCGCGATTCCAGAAACGCCGCCTGACGCTCCAGCCGCTGGGGCGGGCACCAGTCGTCCGCGTCCATCCGTGCCACCAGGTCCGACCTAGCCTCTGAAATCCCCACGTTGAGAGCCGCGGCGAGCCCGGCCTTCGCCAGCCGGATGACCTTGACCCGCCGGTCGCTCATGGCGACCTGCTGGGCGGTGGAAATGGTCGCCTCGTCGGAGCCATTGCAGACGATGAGCAGTTCCAGTTGACGCAGGGTCTGCGAGAGGACGCACCCTGCCGCGTCCTCCAGCAGCTCCGCCTCGCGCACCACCGGCAGCACCACGCTCACCCGCATGCCTTCTGCATCGGCTCGCGGCGGCGGCGGGCCAAAAACTCGCCCCATCCTTCACGCCCCGCCGATCCTCCCCGCGATGACCACCCTTTCCGCCCCTGTGGACCCCTACCCGGCCCCACCCCCGTACACGGACCGGGCCACCAAGCAGGCCTGGATCGCCCGTCGCTACGCCCCCATCCTCACCTCTACGGTCCTGGACGTGGGATGCGACCAGAAGACGCTGGCCCGCCACCTCCCCCCTACCGCCAGGTACACGGGGGTGGACCTGGCCCCGCCCGCGGACATCGTCCTCAACCTCGACCAGCCGGGGGCGGTGCTGCCCTTCCCCGATTGCAGCTTTGAGACGGTGCTGTGCTGCGACGTCCTGGAGCACCTGGAGCGCATCCACGCCGTCTTTGACGAGTTGTGCCGCGTCGCCGCCTCGCGGGTGCTGATCTCGCTGCCGAACCCGCTGCGCAACCTGATCGACGCGATCAAGGCGGGCTCATCCACGCTGAAGTTCTATGGCCTGCCCGTCGACCCCCCCGCCGACCGCCACCGCTGGTTCTTCGGCGCGGAAGAGGCGGCACGCTTCCTGACGGAGCGCGGAGCGCGCAACGGCTTTGCGGTGGAGCACCTCGACAACCGGCCCGAGTACCCCTGCCCGCGCTGGTTCTACAACGAGACCAACCTTCTCGCCTCGCCCAACATCACCCAGGCCACCACCTGGTGCGTCCTGATCCGCCAGAGCTGAACCACCATGCCCACGCTGATCCTCCTCTTCACCCGCGGCATGTCGCTGAAGGAATGGCGACGCACGGGGATGCTCACGCGCGAGCTGGCCCTGTACCGCGCGCTGCTGCTTCACTACCCACGCATCTTGCTCGCCACCTACGGGAGTGCTGACGACCTGGAGGTGCTTCACCAGGCGCTCCCGCTGCATGAGGCGCACCGCTTCACGCTGATCGCGAACACCAAGGGGTTGCCCCTCGACGTCTACGCGGCGCAGCTCCCCGCACTCATCCGCGCGGCGCTCCCCGCCGAAGACACGGTCATCATCAAGACCAACCAGCTCGCCGGGGCGGAGGTCGCCGTCTCCATCGCCGACCATCTTCGCGCTTCGGGACGCACCGCGGCGCTCATCATAAGGGGCGGGTATCACTACTCCGCCTTCGTCGCGCATGACCAGGGCGCCGGCTCTGAGCAGCATGCGGCGGCGGTTGAAGCCGAGCGCACCGCCTGCACCCGTGGTGATCTTGTCGTCGGTACTACGCAGGAAATGCTTGATGCCCTCGTCGCGCTGCACGGGCTTGATGCGGGCAAGACCGCGCTGATCCCCAACTATGTCATCCCGCACGCCGCGGCACGCGAGCACGCGACGACCGATCAACCAAGGTTCCTCTACGCGGGGCAGCTCGTAGCGCGCAAGCGCGTGGACCTGCTCATCCGCGCCTTTGCGCACTGGCGCAACAACTCGGGCCACCCTGCCGCGGCGTCCGCCCGGCTCGACATCCACGGCGAGGGTCCGGAGGCTTCTGCGCTGCGCGAACTGGCGGCGCAGCTCAACGCGCCGGTGAACTTCCACGGGCGCGTGCCGCACGAAACGCTGCTGGAGGCGATGGCGCGCTGCACGCTCTACATCCAGCCCTCGGCGCTGGAGGGGCACCCCAAGACGGTGATCGAGGCGATGGCGACGGGCGTTCCCGTGATCGTCGCGGATGCGCCGGGCATGGACCCGGTCATCGACGGCCGGACGGGCCGTAAGACGCCGGCGACCGTCGAAGCCCTCGCCGCGGCTATCGAGGAACTCATGCACAACCCCGCGGAGCGTCAGCGGCTGGCCCGCAACGCTTCGGACTTTGCCCGCGCCCGCTACGGCCTGGACGCGGTTCTTTCGCTGGAACTGGCCGCGCACCAGCAGGCCCTTTCGCTCACCCCGCGCCCGCAGCTTGCGGCTCTCTGATTCATCATGACACCGCTCACCGACATCAAGCTGCTCGTCTTTGACTTCGACGGCGTCTTCACCAGCAATCAGGTGCTGGTCATGGAGGACGGCTCCGAGGGCGTCCTCGCCAACCGCTCCGACGGCCTGGGCGTGGGCCTGCTGCGCGAGCGAGGCTCGCCGCTGATCGCCGTGCTGACCGCAGAGGTCAACCCCGCGCCGCAGAAGCGCTGCGAGAAGCTCAAGATCCCCTGCTACGTCGCCAAGAACAAGCTGCCGATGCTCGACCAGATCATCGCGGAGCGCAAGCTGACGCCCGCGCAGACGGCGTTCATCGGCAACGACGTCAACGACATTCCCTGCATGCAGCACGTCGGGCTCGGCATCGCCGTGGCCGACGCGCACCCTAAGTGCCTGGCCGCGGCACATCGCGTCACCACGCTCCGCGGCGGGTTCGGCGCGGTGCGCGAAGTCATCGACTGGTTCCTGGACCTTCCCTCGCCATGAACATCGTCGTCGCCAGCGAGATCGAGCTGGGTTCGCACCGCGCCCACGCCATCAACGTCGTCAAGACCGCTGGAGGCTTTGCGCGCCTGGGGCACGCGGTCACACTGCTGTGCCGGCCTCCCGCCGACGGGCGCGACCCGCGCTCGCACCTGAGCGACTACGGCGAGCCGATGCTGAACGTGGTCGCCGCGCCGGCTTCGGCCTCTGACCCGCACTCGCTGGGCCGGTGGGCGGCGGAAACGGCGCGGGCGCTGAATGCCGATTGCCTCTACGGGCGGCACTTCGTCGCGCCGGTCGAAGCCGCAACGATCGGCATTCCCGCCGTCCTTGAAACCCACGCGCACATCGACGCGGTCAACCCGCTTCTGGACGCCGCGCTCCGCGCCACGCACAGCGACCCGCCCATCGCCGTCTCCACCATCAACCGTCGCCTGCGTGACCACTACATCGCCCGCGGCGGGCACCCGGAGCGCATCCACATCACGCCCGACGGCGTAGACACCGGGCTGTTCTCGCCGCGGCCCGCGCCGAATCCCTACACCACGCCCGGCCCCAACCTTCTCTACTGCGGGCACCTGTACGACTACAAGGGGATTCCCACGCTCCTTGCCGCGGCGGCACGCAGACCGGACCTGAGCTTTCACCTCGTCGGCGGCGCGCCCGAAGACCTGGCGCGCGTGCGCACGGCGGCGGCTTCCCTGCCCAACGTCACGATTCACGGGCACCACCCGCACGCGACGGTCCCGCCTTTCCTGTGGCACGCCGACGTGCTGCTGCTGCCGCCCTCAGCGCGCGACCCGTCGGCCAGCTGGACCAGCCCGGTCAAGCTCGGCGAGTACCTCGCTTCGCTGCGGCCCATCGTCGCGTCGCGCATCCCCGGGCTGACGGACTGGGTGTCTGAACCCGCCGTCACGTGGTTCACGCCTGATGATCCTGATGATCTCCTCCGCGCTGTGGATGAATGTCTTGGTGAAGGCGACGCCGCACATGCGCGGCGCACCATCGCCGCGGGAGCGATGGCCGCGCAGTTCAGTTACGCGAACCGGGCGCGGCGACTGCTCGCCGCGGCATTCGCCGCATCTGAAACGACTTCCGAGAAGGCCGCTTGAACACTCCACGCTCCATCCGAATCGACTGCGGCGCAAACCGCGGCATCGTGCTGAACGAAGCCGCGATCCAGCTTCCGCACTTTGAGCACATCGCGTACGAAGCCAACCCGCGCCTGATTCCAACACTGCTGGCGGTGCGCGACCGCCACCCCGACGTGCGCATCACCATCCGCCATGCCGCGGTGTGGACGCAGGATGGGGAGATCGACTTCTACCTCACCGATGAAGACGCGGACCCGAACCACGAGGGCTCCACGCTCGCGCTGGGCAAGTCCACGGGCGGGGTGCGGTACGACGCGCCGGTCCGCGTGCCCTGCGTCGATCTGGACCGCGTTCTTCGCGAAGAAACCTCACCGGGGGACACCATCATCCTCAAGATGGACATCGAGGGCGCGGAGTATGACGTGCTCGAACGGCTGCTCGACACCGGCTCCATCAACCGCCTTTCCGCGCTGCTCGTCGAGACGCACGCGCACAAAATCAGCACCATTCCGCGGCAGCGTCACGACCGGCTCATCGAACGGCTGATGGCATGGGGCGGCGCTCCTCGCCTTCGCGACATCAAGCACATCGGCTGGGCCCGCGAGGGCGTGCCCCTGCCCTGGACCCATGTTCGCACCGCCTGATGCCCGCCCCCCTGCTCATCGCGATTCCCACCGGACTCACCCTCGGCGGTGTGCAGGTGTGGGCCGTGCGACTGCTCAACACGCTCGCGGCGCGGGGGCATCCCTGCGGCCTTCTGCTCCATCCGCCGCGGGAGGCCGCGCTGCCGATGAGGCTTCACGAGGGCATCCGCACCTTCTTTGCCCCCGAGCCGCTGACCTCGACGCCGCCACTGACGGACTCTCCGACGCTCGCGGCGTACCGCGAGGCGGTCAAGACCCTTCACGCGCTCACCGGCTCGCCTGTGGTGTGCGTCCCGACGCAACTGGGGGATTGCGCCGGTCTCTTCGCGCGGCTCATCGCCGAAGACCTGCCCGTGCGGCTGACGGCGTGGGTACATTCGGACATCCCCTATGAGCAGCGCGTGCTGGAGTTCTATCGCCCCGTCATCAGGCACGCCGCGGCGGTGAGCAGCGATCTCGTCCGCGCTTCGCGCGCCACGCTGCCCGAGGCGAGCATCTGGCACATTCCCAGCGCGGTCCCGGTTTCACCGGCGCGACCGCGACGCCTGACCGCACGCCCGCGGCTCATCTACGCGGGCCGGCTCTGCGGCGACGTGAAGCGCGTGCTCGCCCTGCCCGCCGCCTCGCGCGAGCTGACGCATCTGGGCGTGCATCACGAGCTGACCATCGTGGGCGATGGGCCCGCGGCGGGAGAGCTTCGACGCGCGTGCGCGGGGCTGGACAGCGTCTCGCTGCTGCCGCCCCAGGCTCCGGACGCGCTGGCCGCGCTGTACGACGATCACGATTACTTCCTGCTGCCCTCGCGCGTCGAGGGGTTGAGCATCTCGCTGCTGGAGGCCATGTCCCGCGGCTGCGTGCCCGTCTCGACGCCCACCTCCGGCGCGGCGGACGCCATCACGCCGCCGGACCATGAGCCCGCGGGGCTGGTGGTTCAGGCAACGCCCGACGAAGAGGCGGAGAGCGTGGGCGTGCGCCTTGCCCGCGCCATCGCGGCAGCGCAGGACGCGCTGCCCCGCATGAGCCGCGCGGCGATCGACGTGGTGGCGGCCAGGTTCTCGCTCGAGCAGCAGGCCAATCACGCCCAGCGCTTCATCGAAGCCGCGGCGGCGGCCCCCGCGCTGCGCTGGCCTGCGCACCGTGACCCGCGCTTTACAGCCCCTTCACCCCACGGCAGCGGCGCGGTCCCGCCCGACGGCGAGCGGCGGCTGCGCGAACTGCTCGCCTCCCTCGCCGGGCGCAGACTCATCATCCACGGCACGGGCCACCACACCCGCGAGCTGCTGCACGTCTTTGAGGAGCACCGCGCCTCCATCGCCGCGTTCGCGGACGATGACCCCGCGGCCCGCGCCGCTCGCCTGCTGGACCTGCCCGTCATCGACCCCGCGGACGCGGCGCTCACCCGCGCCACGGACGTGGTCATCAGCTCCCGGATCAACCAGGAGACGATCTGGCGGCGGCGCGCGGTGTATGAGCGGCAGGCGATTGCTGTTCACCGCATCTACCCGCTGGGCGCGGAGATGCCCGCGGATGAAGCCGCGAAGCTCGCACGGTAAGAGTTACTTCAGCTTCTTGAGGGCCGCGACGAGGCCGTCGATGTGCGCCTTCTCGTGCGTGGCGGAAATCTGCACGCGCAGGCGGGCGTGACCCTCGGGCACGACGGGGTAGCCGAAGCCGATCACGAAGACGCCCATCTCCATCAGCTTCTGGCTCATGGCGATGGCCCGCGCGGTGTCGTGGACAATGATGGGCAGGATCGCGGTGGGCGATTCCAGCACCTCGAAGCCCGCGGCACGGATGCCCGCGCGTGCCGCGGCGACGTTCTCGCGCAGCTTCGCGACGCGCTGAGGCTCTCGCTGCAGGATCTCGATGGCCTTGTCCGCGGAGTAGGCCACCGTCACGGGCAGGGCGTTGCTGAAGAGCGTCGGCCTGCCGCGCTGGATGATCATGTCGATCACGCGGCGGGGACCGGCGACGAACCCGCCCGCCGCGCCGCCCAAGGCCTTGCCCAGCGTCCCGGTGAAGATGTCCACCTGGCCCGCTTCGCTGTTGCCGAGCATTCCCCAGTGCTCGTGCGTGCCGCGGCCGGTGGCGCCCATCACGCCGTGGCCGTGGCTGTCGTCCACCACCAGCAGCGCGCCGTACTCGTCGCAGAGCTTGCGCATCTTCGGCAGGTCGGCGATGGAGCCCTCCATGCTGAAGACGCCGTCGGTGACGACCCAGATCTGACCGGTGACCTCGGGGTTCGACCGCGCTTCCTTCAGGCGGGCCTCCAGGCCGGCGAGGTCGTTGTTCTTGTACACCGACTTCAGGACGCCCTTCTTGATCGTCGTCGCCAGGCGGATGGCGTCGATGATGCTCGCGTGGTTCAGCTCGTCGGAGATGATGATGTCGCCCGGCTCGCAGAGCGTGGCGAAGATGCTCTCGTTGGCTGTCCAGCAGGAGACGAAGGTGTACGCCGCCTCGGTGCCCATGAACGAGGCGATGCGCTCCTCCAGCAGCCGGTGCGGGGTGAAGGTGCCGCAGATGAAGCGGACGCTGGCGGTGCCGGCGCCGTACTCGCGCAGGCCGCGGATGCCGGCCTCGATGACCTCCGGATGGTCCGCTAACCCGAGGTAGTTATTGGAGCAGAAGCAGAGGCACTCGCCGTAGCCCTTCACCTTCACGGTGGGGCCCATGGGGCCCTCAATTTCGCGGAGGTGCTTGTACTGCCCCCCCTCTTCAAGCTGCCGGAGCACCGCGTCCGCACGGGCCGCAAAGACGCTCCCGCCCGTAAACCCTGCCGCTTTCTTCACTTCTGCGCTTGTCGTCATGTGGTTTCACCGCCCTTCTTTTCGAAGTTTATGAGGTATGGAACGGTTGGCGAAGATGGGGGCTTCGGGATTCAACAGGGGCCGGTTGCCCAAGTTCACCCCGCAGCCCAGGACGAGTTCCGATACGCCTCCCTTCAACAAGGCGGTCGTCTTCGGCGCTACCGGCGGCATCGGGCGGGCTCTTGTGAAGGACCTGACCGAGCGCGGCGTCCAGACGCGCGTGGTCTCCCGGTCTTCCCAGCACCTGCGGCGCAACTTCGCCGAGGGCATCATTGAGCACTACCCCGCCGACATCCGCAACCCCACCGCCGCGATCAAGGCCTCCGAAGGCTTCGACATCATCTTCCTGTGCATCGGGCTGCCGCTGCACAAGTACGAGGACCACGTCCTCATCGCGCGCTCCGTCGCGCACGCGATGACCCTCAACGAAGTCAAGTGCCTCTGCACGAGCGGGTACTGGTCCTACATGCCCTTCACGATCAACCCCGTCCCCGAGGACACCCCGCGCCGGCCCACCTCGCGCCTGGCGATGCTGCGGCAGATCCAGGAGGACATCCTCGTCTCGGCGGGCGCGTGCGTCGCGATGCTCCCCGACTTCTTCGGCCCCGGCGCGACGCACTCCATGCTCAACGACGCGATCGTGAGCGTCGCCAAGGGCAACACCGCCTACTGGCCCGGCGACCCCGATGCGCCGCGCGACTTCCTGTTCATCCCCGACGCGGGCCATGCGCTGGTCGAGCTGGCCACCCGGCGCGACGCCTTCGCGCGGCGCGTCAACTTCACGGGCTCGGGCCCCATCCAGCCGCGGCTGCTCCTCGAAGCAGCGGCACAGCGCATGGGCACCTCCCTCTCGCTGCGCTCCGTGCCGCTGTGGGCGGTCAAGCTCGCGGGCAACTTCAGCCGCAAGCACCGCGAGTTCGCCGACATCTACTCCATCTACAACGCCCCGGCGTGGATGGACGGCTCCGTGGCGCGCTCGCTCATCGGCGACTACCACAAGACGCCCTATCCCAACGCCATCGATCGGACCGTGCGATGGATCACCGGGCGCACGGAGCTGGTCGCGGCCTAAGGCCAAGTCCCGCAGTTCTCGTCCGATTCCGCCGCGTGCTTACCGCGCGGCGGCATCGCTTTGATTCGTTTCGCCGGTGATGAGCCTTGCGCCGCGCTCGTGGAAGAAGTACGCCCAGGCCCAGTCCAGCAGCACCATCAACTTCGCGCGGAACGAGATCAGGAACGCGATGTGGACCAGCGCCCACGCGGCCCAGGCGGGCCATCCCACCATCTCGAACTTCGGGAGCCGCGCCACCGCCCGCGCCCGCCCGATCGTCGCCATCATCCCCTTGTCCCGGTACACGAACCGCGCCAAGCCCGCATCGCGCGCTCCGCTCCTGACGCGCCGGACGATCTCTCGCCCCACGAAGCGCCCCATCTGCATCGCCGCGGGAGCAACGCCGGGCACCAGCTCGCCCTTCTCATCCTTCACCGCGGCCATGTCGCCCACCACGAAGACCTCCGGGCGGCCGGGCACGCTCAGGTCTTCGCGCACCTTCACGCGCCCGCTCTGGTCCACCTCCCCGAGCATCGCCCCCAGCCCCGAAGCCTGCACGCCCGCCGCCCACACGACGCACCGCGTGCCGATCCACTCCGTGTAGCTCCCTTCGCCGGAGCTCTTCTCCACCACCACACCGCCCTCGTCCACGCTGACCACCTTCCACCCAACCCGCACCTCGACGCCCATTTCCTCGAGGTCTCGCCTGGCCCTCGCCGAGAGCGATTCGGGGAAAGCGCTGAGCAGGCGCGGGCCGGCCTCCACCAGCACCACGCGCGCGGAGCCGGTGTCGATGGCGCGGAAGTCCCGCGGGATGGTGTCGCGCGCGATCTCCACCATCGCGCCCGCAAGCTCCACGCCCGTCGGCCCACCGCCGACGATCACGAACGTCAACTCAGCGCGGCGGCGTGCCGCGTCCTGCTCGCGCTCCGCGCGCTCGAAGGCCACCAGGAACCGGCGCCGGATCGTCACCGCGTCCTCGATCGTCTTGAGCCCCGGCGCGGTGCGCGACCATTCTTCGTGCCCGAAGTAGGAGTGCGTCGCCCCCGCCGCGACGACGAGCCAGTCGTAAGCAATCTCACCATCCGCCAGCCGCACGCGCTTGGCGTCCAGGTCGAAGCCCACCACCTCGCCGAGCAGGACTTCGACGTTCTTCCAGCGGCTGAACACCTTTCGGATCGGCGCGGCGATCTGCGCGGGCGACAGCGCCGCGGTCGCCACCTGATACAGCAGCGGCTGGAACACGTGATGGTTCCGACGGTCCACGAGCGTTACGTTCAGCCCGCCCCGGGCCAGCTCTCTCGCCGCGGCAAGACCGCCGAACCCGCCTCCCACGACGACGACGCGCTGCGCCATGCAGCAACGATACGTGCCGCACGGGCGCCAACGCGCGGCCCGCTTTTTACCCCCGAGACCCGGCTTACCGCCTGCGTCTTGCCCCCGCCAGCAGACTGAGTCCCGCGAGCGCGAGCGTCGCCGGCGCGGGCACGACGTACTCCACCACCAGCGTGGGCCGTTGGCTTTCGATCGACCCTTCGCGCGAGATGAAGCGCTTCGCGGTGGAGGCCGTCGCTTCATCGCCGAGCATCAGCCACCCGTAGTTCGGCAAGGTTCCATCCACCCACGCCTGCACGTCCGCCACGAGACCCGGCCCCGTCCATGTGTACGAGCCCACATCGCCCACGAGCGTGCTCGCGCTGACTCCCGCGGCGAAGTCGCCGCCGGCGCTCGCCCACGTCACCGAGTCGTAGAAGCGGTGCAGCCACGTCGCGTCGCCCGTTGTCGCCATCGCGCCGTTGCCGCCGCTGGGGCCTGAGTTGCTCGAGCCCTCGCCCCAGTCCGCCAGCACGCGGTGCATCGTCACCGTCTGCGTCGGCGTCTGGCCCTGCGCCATGAACATCGTGAGCGACACGCCGGTGATCGTGCTCCCCGCGGGGATGCTGGAAAGGTCGAAGGCCAGCAGCGCACGACGGGAGCTTCCCTGGGCGTTGTTGCCGACGAAGACATTGGGACCGGCGCCGTTGCTCGTGCCGCCCGCGGTGTCTTCAAAGAGGGTGTTGTCCTTCACGGGGATGAGCGTCGCCGTGTCGGCCCATGCCGCGAACGCCGCACTCGCCACCACCGCAGCGCACACGACAGCCTTCATGCCCGTCCCTCCTCTTCAAGTGCCAGGACGAACATACCACGCAACTACCCGTGATCCAATCACAAGCTGAATGTGCCGCGGGTTACTGGACCCTGCGCCGGCGCGTCGCTGCGTAGAGCCCCGCACCCAGCGCCAGCCCCACGCCCGGCGCGGGCACCACGGTGTACTCCACCACCAGCGTCGGACGCCACGAGGCGGTCGTGGACTCGCGGCTGGCCCACCGTTTCGCGGTGCTGGTCAGGAAGTCGAAGTTTGCCTTGAGCATCCACCCGTAGTTGGGCGCGGTGCCGTCCAGCCACGCCTGCACGTCGGCCACCAGACCCGGCCCGCTCCAGGAGTAGGAGCCGACCCCGCCGACCATCGTGGAAGCGCTGATCGCGCCGGAGAAGTCGCCGCCCGGGTTCTCCCACGCGGAGGAAGGATCACCGAAGAACCGGTACTTCCACGTGGCGTCACCGGGCAGGGCGTCTGTGCCCTGGCCCGAGCCGCCCGCGTTGCTGTTGCCCTCTCCCCAGTCCGCGAGCATGCGGTGAAGGTCGAACTGGTACGTCCCGCCGATGGTCTTGGTCATCCGCATCGTCAGCGTGACGTTGGTAATCACCGCGCCCGCGGGGATTGAGTCCAGCGAGAAGTAGAGCAGCGCCCGACGGCGGTAGGCGTTGCCCTCGGGGTTCTGCTGGGCGACGCCCCCGGCGAACAGGTCCCCCCGTCCGTTGCTGAGGTCCGGCAGACCCGCCATCTCGATCAGGGTGTTGTCCTTGGCCGCCACGATCGTGGCGGTGTCCGCCCACGCGCTGCCCGCAACCATCAACGATGCCACAGCCGCGCCGAGTCTGGCGATCTTCACGCGCACGCCTCCCGCACACCCCCAGGTGACTTGAAGAACTTTCAACCAAAAACTAACCCAGCCCGGCCCCTTTGCCCACCGACTTGAAGAGAAAACCGACGCGCCCGGCTCCCAACATCGACCTACCTATTCCTCTCAACACAGGTAGACTGGAAGCCGATCCCATGAACTGGCGCTTCTGGAAGTCGCACAACATGGACGACGGTGCCCGAGCGCGGCTGGAACACTCTCTCTGGCTCACCCGCGCCCTGGAATCCGGCCGCGAGTACCCTCGCATCCCGGTGCGGCCCGTCGCCACCGGCGGGTTCGCGGCCCTCATGGCCCGACCCCACGGCCCGGAACTCGCCGACCGCTGGTGGAAGGCCGCCCTCGCTCGCGTTGACGACTAAGGAACACGCATGACCGAATCCCAAGGCCCCGTGATCGCCCGCGTCTCGCGCAAGTGGCTTCTGCGCATGGTCCTCATCTCCACCGCCCTGCTCGCCTTCGGCGTGTGGGGGTACGTGGACGCCACGATCTATTACCCGCGCCGGGGGATCGAAGCCGCGGAGTTCCTGGAACTGCAGTACCTCCAGGCCCTCTCCACCACCGGACAGACCTCTCGCGCGCACATCGAAGACCCCCGCGCCACGCTTGAGAAGCTCCGCAAGCAGCACGCCGACGCCCCGCTCCAGGGGGCGGACCGCGCCCTGCACGACTGGCTCGACCAGCTCGACATCGTCGGTCGCCTGGAGCCCGCCTCCGCCTCCACGCACATTCCGCGCACCGACTTCCGCGGCGACAAGGTCTCCGACCCCTACGAGCGCATCGCCACGCTCCGCGAGCGCTGGACCACCGCCTCCGGCACGCCGCGCGAGGCCTCTCCGCTTTCCGCCTTTGACCTGCCCAGCCAGTGGATCATCTTCGCCGTGGGCATCGGCATGGGCCTGTACATCCTCGTGCTGATCGTGGTGGCCCGCACGAAGCGATACCAGTGGGATCCCAAAGAGCAGCGGCTGACGCTGCCCGACGGGGCTTCGCTCGTCCCCTCCGACATCGAGGAGTTCGACAAGCGCAAGTGGCACCGGCTCTACATCACCCTGAAAGTGAAGCCCGGCCATCCCCAAAAAGGAGGCAAGGGCGTCGAGATCGACCTCATGCGCTACGACGCCGTCGAGCCCTGGGTCCTGGAGATGGAGAAGACCGCCTTCCCACAGGACGCCAAGGAGCCCGCCCCAGCGTCGGCCTGATGCACCTTGGACTTCGACCTCAACCCCAACATCCTGCCCGCGGCACTGGTCATCCTCGCCGCTCTCGCCGGGATCGTGCTGACCCTCATCACCCTCCCCGGCACGTGGGTGGCCGTCGTCGTCGCCGCTCTGGTGGCGTGGTGGCGGCCGGACATGCTCTCCTGGTACACGGTCGTTGCGACACTCGGGGTGGCGATCCTGGCGGAGCTGGTGGAGTTCCTCGCCTCGGCGATGGGCGCTTCCAAGGGGGGCAGCACCAAGAAAGGGGCGCTGGGCGCGCTCCTGGGCTCCATCGCCGGCGCGATCCTGGGTTCTCCGGTGGTCTTCCCGCTGGGGACGATCCTCGGGGCGGTGATCGGAGCCGCTGTGGGCACGTTCGTCATCGAGCGCGGCGTGGTGCAGAAGACCTGGGGCGAGTCCACCAAGGCGGCGGGCGGGGCGGCGCTGGGGCGGGCGGTGGCGACGGTCGCCAAGACGGCCCTGGCCGCCCTGATGGCCCTGATCCTCATCATCGCCGTGCTGGTGTGAAAGGCGCAATCCGATCGGGGGGCTTCGCACGAAGCCACAGTGTCAGTATGCTGGAGGTCGGCCCCGGTGATTCCGGGGTCCGGCCAGCGCGGGGGCGTGCCCGCGCCGGGGCTCGGACGCCCCGCTGGAACAACTTCAAGGAGCGACATGCCCAAAGGCGCTCAGGTCGATCCGGTCCCCTCGCCGGCGTCAAAGAAGGGAAAGCAGCACAGCCCCGCCGACCGCCGCTCCGGCGGCCGCAATCCGGCTCCGGGCGTCAAGACGTTCGTGCTTGACACCAACGTCCTGCTCCATAACCCCGACGCGCTCTTCGTCTTCAAGGAGCACCACATCGTGGTGCCCTTCGCGGTCATCGAAGAGCTGGACAAGATGAAGCGCAAGGACGACGACCTGGGCCGCAACGCCCGGGCGTGCATCCGCCACCTCGACCGGCTCCGCGCCATCGGCCACCTCGCCGAGGGCGTCAACTGGGGCGCGCTGGGGCCGCTGAGCGGGACCGCCTTCTCCACCGGCGAGGGCGGCGTCACCGGCACCGTCACCATCGACGTCAACGACTACGAGCGACCGCAGGCCATTTCCGAGGACTCGCCCGACAACCGCATCCTCGCCGTCGCCTGGCACATCAAGCAGAGCGGCAACGAGCAGGTCATCTTCGTCACCAAGGACCTCGCCTGCCGCATCAAGGCCGACGCCCTCGGCATCACCACCGAGGACTTCACCAACCAGAAGGTTGACGCCGACCGCCTCTACACCGGCTTCGTCACCGCCACCGTCGAAGGCGGCCTCATCGACGAGCTGTATCACGACCGCCTGCTCCCCCTCGAGCGCCTGGCCGAGCCTCTGCGCCGCGCGGCGGAAGAAGGCGAGTTCGAGCCCAACCTGGAGCCCAACCAGTACGTCGTCCTCAAGGACAAGGAGGACGAGAACCACACCGGCCTGGCCCGCCGCCTCGCCGACACCGATCACGTCATCCCCGTCACCGGGCCGCGCAAGCCCGTCTTCGGCATCATGGCCCGCAACGTCCAGCAGACGATGGCCCTCGACGCTCTGCTCGACGAGGAAATCAAGCTCATCACGCTGCTGGGCGGCGCGGGCACCGGCAAGACGCTGCTTGCGCTCGCCGCGGGCATGGCCAAGGTCTTCAGCGAGGAGCGGTACGAAAAGCTGCTGGTGGCCCGGCCCATCATGCCGCTGGGACGCGACATCGGCTATCTCCCCGGCGACAAGGACGAGAAGCTCACCGCGTGGATGCAGCCCATCTTCGACAACCTCTCCTACCTCCTCTCCACCCGCGGCAGCGGCACGCAGACCGCCGAGAGCCACTCCCTCGAGCAGCGCATCGGCAAGCTCATGGCCGACGGCAAGCTCGTCCTTGAGCCGCTGACCTACATCCGCGGCCGGTCCATCCCGCATCAGTTCATGATCGTGGACGAGGCACAGAACCTCACGCCGCACGAGGTCAAGACCATCGCCTCGCGCGTGGGCGAGGGAACCAAGCTCATCCTCACCGGCGATATCGGGCAGATCGACAACCCTTATCTGGACTCATCCTCCAACGGCCTGGCGTATGCCGTGGAGAAGATGAAGGGCGTCCGGCTCTTTGCGCACGTGACGCTTGCGAAAAGCGAGCGTTCCGAGCTGGCAAGCCTGGCCGCGAGCCGACTGTAAAAGACCAGAGCGTCTACGCCGCTCGCGGCTTCACACGCCGAAGCTGCCGCCATAGCACGCCGGTTACCGCCATGTACAGCGAGAGCATGGCGAGCGTGTACAGCACGGTGATTGTCGTCATCCCCGCCGCCGCGAGCGACATCGGCTCCAGCGCCAGGCTTTGAGTCACCGCTTCCGGCTGAGAGCGGAGCCAGCGGTCGTAGAGGAGCTCCATCGTCAGCTGGAGCAACGCGACCAAGATCCACCCCGCGCCCAAACGAGACAGCCGTACGGACCACTTGTAGAGGAAGGCGCTGGGGATGCGCGACGCGAGCCGGCGAACGTGCCTCATCCCAGCCCACACGCAGACGCCCAGCGCCGCCAACAGCACCGCGTCCGCGATCAGCGAGGCTATCTCATTCCACCACGCAACAGATCCTTCCGCCGCGGCGTTCAGCACGCCGGTCACCACCGAGACGATCAGGCTCGTGCGCACAAGCACACGCAGGGACGGCCGTTCGTCCGCGCGGCCCGGCTCCGCCGTGGTCAGCAGCCACCACCCCGCCACAAAGCCCGCGACAGGGAGCACCACCGCGTATTCCCACGCGCCCAGCTCGAGCCTCTCCACCTCCGCCGCGATCAGCCCGATCCACATCAGCACGATCGCCACCGCCGGCCAGAACGCCAGCGCCGCGCCGAGCGCAAGCCGCCTCACATGCCGCGCTTCGCTCTCCTCCAGCAATGCAATGCGGAGCGAATCCTGCACCGGCTTGCCGCACTCGGGGCACGTGCCGGATTCGTTCAACCCGCGCAGCGCGTACCCGCACGTCAGGCACACGTATCCCCGCTCGATCTTCGCGCCCTGCTCCATCACCGCCCCCACGAATCAAACGATTGCCGCCGCCTCCTTCAGCCGCTGCTCGCGCTCAATTCTCAGGAGCTTAGACCGCAGCGATCCGAGGAGCACCCACATCAGAACAAACGCAATCAGAGAAATGATGCCCGACGCGAAGCTGGAGACGCCCAGCGTGATGCCCGCGACGATGCGAGCGACCGAGTTGCCCGATGATCCGCTCAGCACGCCGAAGTACGTCGCACCGGCGAGACGCGCCAGCAGCAGGATCGACGTGACGCCCACGATCAGGGACAGCCGCTCCGCCCCCTTGTAGATGTCCTTGCTGGGCACCCGAGCCGCGAGCCACATCAGGTATCTCATGCCCGCCACCACCACCACTGCGAGCAGCAGGGAATCGATGTAGTCCAGCGTCCTGAGCACGCCCGTTGGCAGGCTGACCGCCATCGGCACGATGGTCGTGAAGACCTTGACCGTGCCCAGCCCCACGAGCATCGCGCGGACGACGCGCCTGGGCCGCTCGCCCTTGTTCTCCGTGCGCTGGCCCGCGTCGGGCGTGGTGAGCCACCACCACCCGACGATGAACGCCGCGTTCACGCCCAGCCACATGTGCTTACTCAGGTAGGCGTACTGCAGGAAGGTGGTCTGCAGGATGACCATCCCGAAGCTCACCACCAGGACCAGCGCCGCGCTGAGCACGACCATCGTCGCCCCCCGCCGCAGAAGGGCGAGGTATTCCGGAGCGCTGTAGACCAGCAGATCGCCCCGCAGCGAGTGCGCCACCGGCGCGCCGCACTCCGGGCACGCGCCGGTGACCGGCAGCCCGGCCAGCGAATACCCGCAGCGCGAACACGGCGTCTCGTATTCGACGATCGCCGGCAGAGTTGGCGTCGCTTCCTCGGTCATGCGGCCTGCGTCCGCAGGAGCATACCGCGACGTGCAATGAAAAAGGGGCAGGCCGAAAGGCCCGCCCCTTGCATGGTCCTGGGTGTCCGACGATCAGCGCTTGCTGAACTGGAAGCGACGGCGAGCGCCGGCCTGGCCGTACTTCTTACGCTCGACCTCGCGGGCGTCGCGGGTGAGCAGGCCGTTGTCGCGGAGCACCTCCTCGAACTGCGGGTCGTAGTTCAGGATGGCGCGGGCGAGGGCGAGCTTCATCGCGCCGGCCTGGCCCATGAAGCCGCCGCCGTGGCACTTGGCGATGACCTGGAGTCGCCCGGCGAGGCCGGTGACGGTGAGGGCGGCGACGGCGTCGCGCCGGTCGCGCTCCTCGGTGAAGTACTGCTCGACGGTCTTGACCTTCCCGCTGGGGGTCTCGATCGTGACGGTCGCCTTGTCGCCCTCGGCGGGCTTCATGCGGACGCGGGCCACCGCGGTCTTGCGGCGGCCGGTGCCCCACCACCACCCGTACTTGTCCGCGGGCTTGGGTGCGCGGGGCGCACGGACGGGCTGGGTCGGCGTCTCGGGCGCCGTGCCGGGGATCTGGAGCGTGCTGCCGGTTGTCGTGGTCATGGTCGTTGAATCCTGGACTTAGGCGGTGGCCTCAGGCGATGGTCAGGGGCTTGGGGTTGTGGTGCGCGTGCTCGTGCTCCGCCCCAGGGTAAATCCGCAGGTTCTTCAGCATCACGCGGCTCAGGCGGTTCTTGGGCAGCATCCGCCGCACCGCGTCCTGGATCAGCAGCTCGGGCTTGCTCTCCCGCACCTGCCCGTAGGTCTGAACCTTCAGACCGCCCGGGTGCTTGGTGTACCGCATCTTCAGGCGGTGCTCGGCCTTACGGCCCGTCAGAGCGACCTTCGCCGCGTTGGTCACGATCACGTGCTCGCCCGTGTCCACGTGGGGCGTGTACTCGGGGCGGTGCTTGCCCATCAGGACCGTCGCGACTTCCGCCGCGAGCCGACCCAGCGGAACGCCGTCCGCATCGACCACGTGCCAGCCTTTGCTCACCTGGCCCGGCTTGGCCAGGAATGTCTGACGCCTGGACATCGAATCCTCCGGGTGCTTGGCCTACGGCCGCACTTCTGCTCGCCGCCTACCGGGCGGGACGGGCCCCGGCACGCCCCTCCAAGGGCCTGCCGCGGCAGAATTGGGGGTCACTAAGATCGCGGGCGGTCCGATCAGCCCGGGCTTTGCAGCCTGGGAGGATAGGCCCGGCCTCACCGGAATCAAGGTTTGGGGCTCAAGCCCGAAAGGGACGATGATGGGGCCCATGATCCCCGGTCAGCCTCTCCCTCCCTCAACTCCCCCATCCCCCACCCCCCCTGATCCGGGGTCTGGACGCGGCGCACGCATCGCCTGGGTGCTTGCGCTGCTGTTCATGGCCGTCCTGGTCATCAGCAACCAGGTCTACGCCCCCAAGGCCCCCCAGCGGGCCGCCCAGCAGGAGCAGCAGGTCCGCCCGCCGGAGTCCGGGGACCAGTTCACCCTCTCCTCCAAGCTCACCATCGCCCTCAAGCACCTCATGGGGATGTCCGAGCGGGACGCCAAGGAGGGGCTGCAGGCTCTGGATCGCCTCGCCGTGGAGCCCCCGGAGCGCGTCCGGCTGGCGATCGTCGCCCGCGAGCTGCTGGGGGTCGATGAGGCCCTCACCCGCCTCGAGGAAATCAAGCCGCCCCCCGGCGGTGTGCTGGAACAGGACATTCAAACCCTGCGAGCCGCCTACTCCGCCGAGGGACGCGTCACCGACCCCGCGGCAGAGCAGGGCCTCATCGAACGACACGGGTGGTTCGGACGCCTCGCCGGACTCCACGACGTGCCCAGGACCGACCCGCGGCACCAGGCCCTCTTCTCCTTCTTCGGGCCGCTGATGGCGGCGTTGGGGCTGCTGGTCCTTGTGCTCTCCATCGCCGTGATCGGCGGGCTGGTGGCCTCGATCTCGATGCTCGTGGCGATCACCACGGGGCGCGTCCGGCCCGCCTTCCAGCCGCCCTCGCCGGGCGGCAGCGTGTACCTGGAGACCTTCCCCTTCTTCGTGGGCGGGTATCTCTGCCTGCACTTCGGCTTTGACATCTACGCCACGCTCACCGGCAACACGGGGCAGGGCGTCATCATCGCGCAACTCGGCTTGCAATGGCTGCTGATGCTCCTGCCGCTCTACGGCGTGGTGGTGCGGCGCGTGCCCTTCGACCAGTGGAGGCGCGACGTGGGCCTGCACGCCGGCGCGGGCTTCTGGCGCGAGGTGTGGGCGGGCGTGTGGGGCTACTTCGCGGCTCTCCCCCTGCTCGCCCTGGCCATCGGCATCACCTTTGTCATCGTGGTCGTGCGCGCGATCTTCGAGCGCTTGCTCAGCCCCGGCGGCGACCCCGGCCTGCCCTACAACCCCATCGCGGAGCTGATCAACAACGGCAGCCCCGGCGTGATCGCCATGCTCTTCATTCTCGCCACGGTGTGGGCGCCGCTGGTGGAAGAAACCATCTTCCGCGGCTGCCTCTTCCGGCACCTGCGCTCGCGCTTCAACCTCTTCGCCGCGGCGGCCATCTCCGCCCTCTTCTTCGGCTTCATGCACGGCTACAACGTGCTGCTGCTGCTGCCGGTCATCACCATCGGCTTCACGTTCGCGCTGATGCGCGAATGGCGGGGCTCGCTCATCGCACCCATGACGGCGCACTGCATGCACAACGCCACGGCGCTCACCGTCGTCCTGACGCTGCTCAACGCGCTGAAGGAGTAGCTACGCGGCGCTGGACCGTGCCGCGGCGAAGACCGTTTCGTCCGGCCAGAGGACATCAATAGCGGCCCTGCCCTCCGCCGCGGCGATCAGCCCCGCACGCCACATCCACCGCTTGAGCGGCAGGTGCTGCTGGTACAGCAGCTCGCGCAGCGGCCCGCCCTCGGCCAGGTCCAGCAGCGAAGCGGGCATGCTCGCCAGCTTCAGAAACGCCCCCAGCGCGCGTGCCGCGGCCGCGCGTTCGCGCGCGATGTACTCCCGCGAGTACGAAAGCTCCGCCGCGGAGGTGATGTCGCGCCCGAACATCGCGTGCGCACATTCGGGAGAAGTCTGCGCAAAGCCCAGCGCCGCGTACCCCAGCGAGAACTCCCGCGTGAGGTAGTCCCGCGGCTCCATGCGGTGGTCGTGCATCAGGCGCGCGGCGGGGCGGTAGAGCACCGGCGCATCGAACCGCTGCCGCAGCTTGAAGGCGAACTCATTGTCCTCGTACCCATACCACGCCGGGAAGACGGTAAAGCCCCCCACCTCGTGCACGGCGTCCATCGGCGCGGAGATGTTCAGACCCCACGAGTGCCTGAAGCCCCAGTCCTTCTCCCCTCGCGGCAGCTCCGTGTTTGGCTCGGGGCCGTTCATTGCTTTGTAGAAGAAGACCATCGAGGTCTCGCGCACCAGCCGGTCGAAGAGGCGGTCGGGGTGGTGAATCACCCAGGGGGAATCCCCCACGATGACGGCGACCCTGCCGCGGAGCGCGTCGTGGGCCTGCAGGTGGGCCTGGACCCAGCCGGGATCGGGTATGACGTCGTCGTTGGTGGAGATCATCAGCGAGCCGCGGGCCTCCCGGAGCAGGAGGTTGCGGACGGTGGTGTATCCGACGCGGGGGCAGGCGATGAGCTTGAGGCGCGGCCGCAGGGAGGGCGGGCAAGCCTGGTGGGCTGCCTCCATGCCGCGGGGATCGGGCCCGTCGAAGCCCACCAGAACCTCGAACTGGTCGGTGGTCTGAGCGCCCAGGGCGCGCAGGCAGTTGTGCAGTTTCTGGGGACGCTGGTACGTGGGGATGATGACCGAAGCGAGCACGCAGGCTTATCGGCGCGCCGGCGCTGAGTTCTTGCAACACAGCCGGAACGGGGGGCCGCGATCCGGCGGGTTCGGTCCTGAACGCTCCTAACATCAAGCATGCTGTGGCAGCCCCCCTTGGCCGAGTCGTACACCAAGATGGATGCCGAAGCCCTGGCGGAGGCGATCTCGCAGCGGCGTCGCGAGCTGGGCGAGCGGCTGGTCATTCTGGGCCACCACTATCAGACCGACGAGGTGATTCAGCACGCCGACTTCACGGGCGACTCGCTGAAGCTGTCTCAGACCGCCGCGAGCGTGAGCAAGGATCGTGACGTCCGCTGGATTGTCTTCTGCGGCGTTCACTTCATGGCCGAGACGGCGGACCTGCTGACACCGGATGAGATCGCGGTGATTCTGCCCGACCTTTCCGCGGGCTGCTCGATGGCGGACATGGCCGCGCACGAAGACGCGGTGCAGGCGTGGGAAGACATTCACGCCGTGCTCCGCGCCGGGGGCTGGAACGGGCGCGTCGTTCCCATCACCTACGTCAACTCCTCCGCCGCGGTGAAGGCGTTTGTCGGCGAGCGCGGCGGGGCGTGCTGCACGAGCACCAACGCCCGCGCCGTCTTCGAGTGGGCCATGCGCCAGGGCGACGACGTGAAGGTGCTCTTCCTGCCCGATCAGCACCTGGGGCGCAACACCGCGAGCGCCTACGGCATCGACGTCGCCCGCGAGACGTGCGTCTATGACCCGCGCCGAACGCGGCGGGGCGAGCCCCTCGGCGGCGCCACCGAGGAAGAAATTCTCCGCTCCCGCGTCATCCTGTGGGCGGGCCACTGCTCCGTCCACAAGCTCTTCCGCCCCGAGCACTGCGCCCGCGTCCGCGCCGAATCTGCCCGCGGCGGGGAGCCCATCCGCATCCTGGTCCACCCCGAGTGCTGCAAGGAGGTCGTGGACCTCGCAGATCTCTCGGGCTCCACCGAGTTCATCATCCGCACGGTCCGCGAATCTCCGCCCGGCTCGCGCTGGGCCGTGGGGACGGAGGTTCACCTGGTGGCGCGCCTGGCGCGCGAAGCCGCGGCCCGCAACGTCGAGGTCCGCATCCTCAGCGACTGCCAGTGCCTCTGCACCACGATGTACCGCATCGACCAGGCGCACCTGCTGTGGGCGCTGGACAACCTCGCGGGCGATTCGGCCGGCCGCGACCCGAAGATCAAGAAGCCGAAGGTCGTGAACCAGGTGAAGGTTCACCCGCAGGTGCGCGGGCCGGCGCTCGCGGCGATCGAGCGGATGCTGGCGAACGTCGCTCCCGCGCCCAGGAGCGCGCGGCAAACCGCCGCGGTCGATTGACGCGGCGGGGGAAAGATCAAACAGCGGCGAAGTCAGACGCCGACCTTGGCGGGCTGCTGAGACTTGACCTCCACCACGGGGGGAGAACTGAGCTCGACGGATTCGCGCATCAGGCGGCCGACCTTGAACTTGACCGCGCGTTTGGCGGGGACTTCGACCTTCTGCATGGTCTTGGGGTTCTGAGCCATGCGGGCCGCGCGCTCCTTCACCTCGAAGACGCCGAAGTCGCGGAACTCAAGCCGGTTCCCCTTCTTGAGCTCGGCGATGACCTGATCCAAGAACTCCTGAATGACCTTCTTCGCGTCGCCACGCTTGAGCTTCGTGCGCTCGGTGATGCGCTCAATCAGATCCTTCTTGGTGATCGTGGCCATGCTGGGTCCCTTGTAACCGGATGCAGTTTCGTCTGGTCGGTCGTGTCGGTGGCTTTCCCTCCCGCCGATGCGACGGGCTCCAGTTCACCTCAAAGCCTGATCCCCTCATGAAGCATCCCGGGGCGTTGTACGGGGCTCGCCACGGGTTGCCGACCTGCAGTCATCCTCCCACGAATGACGGCTTTACGCGCCGACCGGGTGCAAGTATGGCGCGCATCAGCCGGTCCGTCAATACGACTCCATACCGTCCATCCAGATGAGCCGGTCTTTATTGTCTGACCCTTCGCTCACAATACTCTTGACAGGCGGCCCGGAAGCCGCTCAGAAGCGCAGGACCAGGCCCCCGTACAGCCCCTGCAGCGACCCGTCGAACGTGAACTCGTTCGACTCGGAACCCTCACTCATCCCGAAAAACAACGACCGATATCCCATCTGGATGCCCACGTTCCGGGTCGGCCGCCACTGGAACCCCACCACGATGTCCACCGAGTAGTTGGTGTCGGGCGACGGCAGCCCCCCCACCGTCATCTGCGCGTCCAGCGTCAGCTCTTCGTACAGGTCGGCGCTGAGCTTCAGCCCCACGAGAGGCTGCACGAACCACCCGCTCTCTTCAACACTGGTCACGCCTGACGTGGCGTCCAGGTTCGTCACGCTCCACTGCTCGTTGTAGACGCGCGCGCCGAAGACCACGTCCAGGCGGGGATCGATCGCGAACGACCCGTTCTCGCGCTCGCCGCGCGGCGAGCCAGCGAAGGTGTACGCGCCTTCCAGCTCGATCACCGTGAAGTCGAGGCCCGTGCGCAGCCTCTCGCCCGGCGCGAACGAGAGATCGCCCAGCGATCCTGAGAGTCCGGAGGCGTTGCGCTCCGCGCCGAAGTACGCCGCGCGCAAGGTCGCGCGCCAATCGCCTCGCCGCGCATTGATCTCCGCCGTGGGCTCGAAGCTCGGGTTGTCCAGGTTCAGATCCTCGAGCGTGACCTTGCCCGCGGGCGATCCGGACGTCGTGCTCCGCGGCAGGCGAATCTTGCCGCTGATCCCCACGTACCAGGCGGAGGGCTCGAAGCTGATTTCCCAGCGATCGGGATCGCGCCCGAACGTGGTCGGCCGCTCTTCCGCGGGAGGATCGGCGGGCGGGACTTCCTGAGCCAAGGCAAAGGGAGCAAGCGCGGCGACCGCCGCGCCGACAAGCAGGAGGTTCGAGGTGCGTGCGTGTGCCATGTGAGGCGAAAGAGTACCGCCCCCGCGGGCCGCGTGCCCTAGGGTTGCGTCGTGAAGAGCGCCCTGACGCTGGCGATCGAGACGAGCAACCCCTCCGCGGGCGGGGGCGGGGGCGTTGCGCTCGTCGGCCCCGGGGGACAGGCCATCGGCGTCGAGCCCGTGGGGCAGGAGCCGCAGCACGACGACCTGATGTCCGGCATCGAGCGGCTGTGCACGCGGTGTGGAAAAAAGCCGGGCGACCTCACGCGCGTGGCGGTGTCGCTCGGACCCGGCGGCTACACCGCGGTCCGGCTGGCGGTGACCGCCGCGAAAATGATCGCCGAAGCCACGGGCGCGGAACTTGTGGGCGTGCCCACGGCGCTGGTGGTGGCGCGGCGAGTGCAGTGGGACGGCCCCTTCGGCGTCGCGCTGGCCAGCAAGGGCGAAACGACCTTCGTCACGCGGTTCGAGGATGGGCGCATGGGCGACGGGGCGCTGATGGACGCCGCGGGGCTGGAGCCTCTGCGCATCGGCCTGCTCGTGGGCGACCGCTTCCTGCCGGAGGCGATCCGCCGGCGAGCGGAGGAGCTGGGCATTACCGTCCGCCCGCCGGTGTTCGACCCCGTGGCGTGCGCCGAAGCCGCGGAAGCGATCGCGCCCGCGGACCCCGCGGCGCTCATGCCCATCTATCCCCGCGAGCCCGAGGCCGTGCGCAAGTGGCGCGAGCTGCGGGGCGAGTAGGCGTCGCCCGGCTTAGCTCGCACCCTCGGGCGTGGGAACGTTCACGTTGGACTTGTCCAGCCCGCGCCTCCCGCGGCTGCGGATGTTCAGCACTTCCACCACCAGCGAAAAGACCATCGCGAAGTAGAGATAGCCCTTGCTGATGTGCGCGCCGAAGGACTCGGCGACCAGCAGCACACCGATCATCAGCAGGAAGGAGAGGGCCAGCATCTTCATCGTGGGGTGGCGGTGGATGAACCCGGCGATGGCGCCGCTCGCGACGAGCATCACGCCCACGGAGAGCAGCACCGCGCCGATCATCACGTAGATGCTCTGCGCCATGCCCACGGCGGTAATCACCGAGTCGATGGAAAACACCAGGTCGATGGCGAGGATCTGGCCGATCACCGCGGTGAAGGACGCTGCCTTCCTCGACTGGACTTCCTTCCCCGGATCGCCCTCGACGTAGACGTGGATCTCGTGCACGGCCTTCACGATGAGGAAGAGGCCGCCGATCGTGATGATGAGGTCCTTCCAGGTGTAGTGGTGATCAAACCCGAGGATGTTGATGTGCGCCAGGTCCTTGTTCGCGAGCTGCAACACAACAGAGATGAGCGTGAGCAGCCCCACCCGCGTCAGAACCGCGAGCGAGAGCCCCGTCTTTCGGGCCTTGTCCTGCTGGTGCTCGGGCAACTTCCCCGAGAGGATCGCGATGAACACGATGTTGTCGATCCCCAGCACGATCTCCAGGGCCGTCAGCGTCAGCAGCGCGATCAGATTCGGGCCCAGCTTCCCCGGCGCGTAGAGCTGCGAGAAGTCCCAAAGGTTGGCGTTGACGGCGGCGTCCGCTGCGAGGGTCCACATAGCAAAAGGCTCTCCCTTGAAAGGGGGGAAGAATACACACCTGAACCCCGCCTGTGACACCCCCGGCAATATGCTCTCGGCATGGTTCGGGGGGGGGAAACGGTGGGGGCCATGCCGCCCTCCAGGCAGCGGCGGATCGGCGTGGCGGCGTTCGTGGGTGGCGGGCGTGCTGGCGGTGTTCGCGGCAGGCGATCGCCTTACCGACCTCTGGGGCCCGCGCCTCTGCTGACGCGGGAGCATCGCGGCTTATGCGCGGGCGGAGCGTGACGGGCGAGGTGTAAACCGCGGCCGTGACAGCAGCCTCCCACCCCGGCCTAGTATGCGAAATGCCCGCCACGAATGACGCTGTCGCCGGGTTGCTCCAAGAAATGTCCCAAATGCTCGACCTGCTGGGGGAAGATTCCTTCCGTGCCAGCTCTCACGCGCGCGCGGCACGGGCGATCGAAGATCTGTCGCGCGACGTGACGGGCATGTCTCGGGAGGAACTGCTCAAGATTCCCGGCATCGGCCCGAAGATGGCGGACAAGATCATCGAGTTTGTCTCCACGGGGACGGTGAAGGAATACGGAGAGCTGGCCTCGCGCGTGCCCGCGGGGCTGCTTGAAGTGCTCCAGGTTCCCGGTCTGGGACCAAAGACCGTCCGCGCCCTGTGGACCACCTGCGGCGTCACGGACATTGCGAGCCTTCGGCAGTGCATCGAGGACGGACGCATCCTCAATGTGCCGCGGATGGGTGAGAAGGCTGTGGAGAAGATCAAGGCCGCGCTCGCCGTCGTGGAGCAGGGGTCGCAGCGGCTGTGGCTGGGGCGTGCCGCCGCGGTCGCGGAGGTGTTCGCCTCTCGCCTGCGTGCGCACGAAGCCGTGGCGAAGGCCGAGCCCGCGGGCTCGCTCCGTCGCGGCAAGGAGACCGTCGGCGACATCGACATCCTCGTGGCCCTCAAGCCGGGCTTTGAGTCCATGGCCGCGCAGGTGGGCGAGGTCTTCCGCACGACGCCGGGCGTGGTGCAGGTGCTGGCCGCGGGAGAAACAAAGTCGTCGGTGCGCGTGGGGCTGAGCTTCGACGTGGGCCGCTGGAAGCGGACGCTGGACGACGGCTCGAGCGGGCCGACGGTGCAGGTGGACCTGCGCGTGCTGCCGCTGGAAGCGTGGGGCAGCGGCCTGATGTACTTCACCGGGAGCAAGGAGCACAACGTCCGCCTCCGCGAGCGCGCCATCAAGATGGGCATGACCCTCAACGAGTGGGGCCTGTGGCGCGCTTCCCCGGACCAGGACGCGAAGCCCGGTTCAGCAGGCGAGAAGCCTGTCGCTTCCGGCACGGAGGAAGAGGTCTACGCCGCGCTCAAGCTCGCGTGGATTCCGCCGGAGCTCCGCGAAGACCGCGGCGAGGTGGACCTGGCCTCCAAAAGCCCCGAGCCCGTCCGGCTGGTCGAAGTCGCCGACATCAAGTCCGAGCTTCACGCCCACACCACGGCTTCCGATGGAACCCTTTCCATCGAGGAGCTTGCCCGTGCCGCGATGGCCCGCGGCTTTCACACCATCGCCGTCACCGACCATTCGCGCAGCTCGGCCGTCGCCGGCGGGCTCTCCATCGAGCGCCTGCTGCAGCACATTCAGGACGTGCGCGAAGCGCAGCGGAAGGTCGAGGGCATCCGGATCCTCGCCGGCTCCGAGGTGGACATCCTGGCCGACGGCTCGCTCGACTATCCCGATGAAGTCCTCGCCCAGCTCGACATCGTGGTGGCCTCGCCCCACGCGGCTCTGACGCAGGACCCCGCCACGGCCACCGAGCGGCTCATCAGGGCCGTGAGCAACCCTTACGTTCACATCCTCGGCCACCCCACGGGCCGCCTCATCAACCGGCGCGCGGGGCTTTCGCCGGACATGGCTGCGGTCATCGCCGCGGCCAAGAAGCACGACGTGGCGCTGGAGGTCAACAGCCACTGGATGCGGCTGGACCTGCGCGACATCCACGTGCGCGAGGCCGTGCAGGCGGGGTGCAAGATCGCCATCGACTGCGACGTTCACGCCGCGGACGAGTTCGCGAACCTCCGCTTCGGCGTCGCGACCGCGCGGCGGGGATGGCTCACCCCGGACCAGTGCGTCAACACCTGGCCCGCGGAGAAGCTGTGGGAGTGGCTGCGGAGCAAGCGCTGAGGATCAACGCGGCGGGGTTTACACCACCTCCACCACCATCGCCACAGCGTTGCCGCCGCCGAGGCACAGCGCGGCCACGCCTCGCTTCCCGCCGGTGCGGTGGAGCTGGTGGATCAGGGTGGTGAGGACGCGCGCGCCGCTGGCCCCGATAGGATGCCCCAGCGCCACGCCGCCGCCGCAGATGTTCAGCCGCTTCTCGTCGATGCTCAGCGCCTTGACGTTGCAGAGCACCTGCGCGGCGAAGGCCTCGTTGATCTCGAACAGGTCGATGTCCTTGACCCCCAGGCCAGCCTTCTTCAGCACGCCCTCGATGCCGGAGATGGGCGCCGCGAAGATGTCCTTGGGCGTCACACCGCTGGTGTGGTAAGCGACGATCTTGGCGATCGGCTTCACGCCCAGCGACTCGGCCTTGGCGAGGGACGCGACGACCACCGCCGCGCCGCCGTCGCTGATCTGGCTGGCGTTTCCGGCGGTGATGAACTCGTGGCCGGGGACGGGGCGCAGCTTCGCCAGAACCTCGGGCGTGGACTCGGGACGCACGCCCTCGTCCGCGCTTACGCCGTTGCCGCCGTTGTACTTCTTGTCGCCGATCTGCTCCGGCGTGAGCGGCGCCATCTCGTTCTTGAACCAGCCGTTCTTCGCGGCCTCCGCGGCACGCTGGTGGCTCTGGGCGCTGAAGCGGTCCTGCTCGGCGCGGGAAATCTCGTACTTCTTCGCGATGTGGTCCGCCGCGTTCGTCATCCCCCAGCACTCAAACGCGCAGCGCAGGCCGTCGTAGGCCATGTGATCCTCGAAGGACGTGGGACCGAACTTCACCCCTTCGCGGACGCGCGCAAAGTGCGGCGCGGCGGTCATGTTCTCAAACCCGCCCGCGATCGTGAGCTGGTTGTCGCCAGCGCGGATGGACTGCGCCGCGGACATCACCGCCTGCAGGCCGCTGCCGCAGACCTTGTTGATCGTCTGAGCCGAGGTCGTATCGGGCAGGCCGGCCTTCAAGGCCGCCTGACGGGCCGGGTTCTGCCCCAGGCCGGCCTGGAGCACGCAGCCCATGAACACCTCGTCCACCCCGCCGTTCTTGAACGCCTCCGCCAGAGTGGGGTTCTCCGCCGCGATCGCCTGGATCGCGTACGCCCCCAGGTGCGGGGCGTGCACCTTGGACAGGCCGCCAAAGAACTTGCCGATCGGGGTCCGCTTCGCGGCCAGAATCACGGGGGTGGTGCTCGCAGTCATTGAACGTCTCCTTCGGGCCCAACTCTATTCCGCCCCGACCCGTCCATCCCTCCCTTCTCATCCGTCCACCTATCCTCCCCCACCATGAACGAGCCCGCCCACCGCTTCGGCACCCGCGCCATCCACGCCGGCCAGGCCCCCGACCCCACCACCGGGGCCATCATGACCCCGATCTACATGACCTCCACCTATGTCCAGGAGTCACCCGGGGTCTTCAAGGACGGGTACGACTACTCGCGATCCAAGAACCCAACTCGCACCGCGCTGGAAGCCAACCTCGCCTCGCTCGAAGGGGCCAGGCACGGGCTGTGCTTCTCCTCGGGCCTGGGGGCGATGGACTGCGTGCTCCACCAGCTCAAGGCGGGCGACCACATCGTTCTGTCGGACGACGTCTACGGCGGCTCCTTCCGCCTCATCGACAAGGTGTACAAGCACCACGCCATCGACTGCACCCGCGTGGACATGACCGACCTGCAGGCCCTCCGAGCCGCCTTCAAGCCCACGACGCGGCTGGTCTGGCTCGAGACCCCGAGCAACCCGATGCTCAAGGTCATCGACATCGCCGCGGTCGCCGCGCTGGCGCGCGAGCACAACGCCCACCTCGTCGTGGACAACACCTTCGCGACGCCCTACCTGCAGAACCCGCTCTCGCTGGGGGCGGACATCGTGTGCCACAGCGCCACCAAGTACCTCGGCGGCCACAGCGACCTCGTCGGCGGCGCGCTCATGGTCAACGACGACGCTATAGCCCAGCGACTGCGCTTCACGCAGAACGCCGTGGGAGCGGTCCCCAGCCCCATGGACTGCTTCCTCATCCTGCGCTCCACCAAGACCCTGCATGTGCGCATGGAGCGCCACTGCCAGAACGCAATGGAAATCGCGCGGCACCTGGAGCGCCACCCGAAGGTCGAAAAGGTCATCTACCCCGGCTTGCCCAGCCATCCGCAGCACGAGCTGGCGAAGCGGCAGATGCGAGCCTTCGGCGGCATGATCTCCGTCGTCCTCAAGGGCGGCCTCGCCGCGGCGAAGAGCTTCCTCGAGCGCGTCGAGATCTTCTCCCTCGCCGAGTCCCTCGGCGGCGTCGAATCCCTCATCGAGCACCCGGCGATCATGACCCACGCGAGCATCCCGCCGGATGCCCGCGCCGCCCTGGGCATCGTGGACGGGTTCGTCCGCCTCTCCGTCGGCATCGAAGACGTCCAGGACCTCATCGCCGACATCGACGCGGCGCTCAAGTAGCCCGCAGCGCTTCCCGCAGCCGCGCCGCCAGCGCCGCGCGCTCTTCGTCCGGCATCGTGCCGCGGAGCCGCTCCGCGCCCCAGCCCCACACCGGCTCCCGGGGCGTGGGGTCGTCCGCATGCCGTGGGATCACGTGCCAGTGAATATGCGGCACGACGTTCCCCAGGCACTCGTAGTTGATCCGCACCGGGCCGAAGACCCGGCGCACCGCCTCCACCGCGCGGGCCACGTCCTCGAACACCCGCAGCTGTCGCTCCCGCGGCAGGTCGGCCATGTGCTCCGCGTGCTCCTTCAGCACCGCCACGCACCACCCCGGGCACCCCTGGTTCTCACCCAGCAGCAGGTACGTTTCTCCCAGTTCGACGATCAGAAGCGGATGGTCCGACACGCGGCAGAGAGGGCACATGCCCGCACAGTACACCCCCTTTGGCCCTCTCGCTCCGGCTACGGTTGGGCATGGACTTCCGCGTCATCTCCATCGGCACCCTCGCGGCGAACGACCTCTGGAACGAACGCGGCGGCGTCCGCACCGGACACGCCACCACCACGCTCATCATGAGCGGCAAGCACCGCATCCTCGTTGACCCCGGCCTGCCGGAGCAGGTGCTCATCGCCCGCCTTCAGGAACGCGTGAACGTCCGCGCCTCCGAAATCACCCACGTCTTTCTCACCAGCTTCCTCCCCGACACACGACGCGGCATCCTCGCCTTTGACCGCGCTGTGTGGTGGATCTCCGCGCAGGAGCGCGAAGTCGTGGGCGCGGCCATCGCCGCGAAACTCAAGGAGATGGTCGAGGACGACGACCCGGACACCCCCGTGCGGAAGGTGCTGGAGCAGGACATCGCCATCCTCAAGCGATGCCAGCCCGCGCCCGATCACCTCGCCGACCGCGTGGACCTCTTCCCGCTCCACGGCGTGACGCCCGGCTGCACGGGCCTCATCCTCTCCGGCGAGCGCTTCACCACCGTCATCACCGGCGACGCGATCGCCACCCAGGAGCACCTGGAGCAGGGCAAGATCCTGCCCTCGGCGCATGACCTCGACCAGGCCCGCGCCAGCTTCGAGGACGCCGTGGAAGTCGCGGACATGCTCATCCCCGGCCGCGACAACCTTGTGGTCAATCCGACGAAGAGGCCGTTCTGAGGAACGTGCAACGCTCAACCCGCAACGCAACCGGCAACCTGCAACCCGGAAAGTTGTGCGGAGGCCTGCTCCACTCTTTCCAGGTTGAGGTTGCCGGTTGTGGGTTGAGCGCTTCTCAGTTTGAGCTATGAGGCTTGATCAGCAGTTCCCTCCCGCGAGCACGCGGAAGAACGCCTCAATGTCTTCATCCGTGCCCGCATTGCCGTCGCCGTCAAAGTCCGGCGTGCAGCGCGGGCAGCAGGAGCCCGCCAGACACGCGAAGAAGGCTTCGATGTCCGCGTCGGTGCCGTGGTCGCCGTCGCCGTTAAAGTCAGGCGTGCAGGTGCGCATGCGGCAGGGTTCGAAGTACGCGAAGTGATCGGCGTTGACCGGACCGATGCTGGTGAAGGAGCCCGCGATGTAGAGTTTGTCCTGGAAAACGGCCACGTCGATCTGGGACAGGCCGGTGAACTGAGGAACGAGGGGTACGACGCACTCCCAGGCGTTGTTCCGCCAGCGGGCAATGCCGTGGCACGCCTCGCCGCCAACGTTCTGGAAGTTGCCCGCGGCGTAGAGCGTCGGGCCGTTCCCGTCGTCCCAGGAAGCGAGCTTGTTCGTCGGCGCACCGAGGCCGGGCATCGGCACGAGCGACGAACCTTCAAGGCGGACAACGCTGTCGTTGTAAGTGGCCTTGCTGGCATACAGACGCGGGCCGTCGCCATCGTCGTGAACGACCATGGACGTGATCACGAAAATGTCTGCCCCGCACAGAATCGTTGCGTTCTGCCCGTCAAACTCGTAGATGCCGATTCCAGAGGGGCCGCTGGCGGCGAAGTAGAAGCGCTCGCCCTGGCCCAGGTCCCCGACGGTCGAGACAAACCGGGGCTGGCCGGAGAAAACAAGCACCCATGCACCGTCGCGGTAGACAAAGAGACCCGTCGAGGTCAGGGCCAGCAACTCGCCGTTGAGCGTGGCCGCCGTGTGGATGGTATTGCTGAGCACCGGCAGCATCCGAGTCCACTGCGAGCCGGTCCAGTAGGCGAGCGGCCCCAGGTCGGGAAGAGAACTCCTCGCCGCGGCGATGACGCGCAGCTGGCCGTCGATGGCCGCGACGGTGGCGTTCTGCAGATGGTTGGTCCAGGGTTGAGGAACGTTCATGAGCGAGAACGCCGTCCCGTCGTACAGCACGGCGTTGGCGGCTGCCAGCCCGTCGGCACGAGTGATGTAGGCGGTGATCAGCAGACGCTCGCCTTCCGGGAGTTTGAGGGTTGAGAGGTAGAAGGGCTCGGAGTAGGAGGGCCCCGTCGGGCCGTCAAACCCCTTTGCCGCGGCGGTGTAGCCGAGCGGAGAAGCCGCGTCCGACTGCACCAGCGAAAAAGCGGGATGACTCGAGGCGTTCCAGGCGGTCCGCGATTCGGCGAAGCCGATGAAGTCGCCGCCGAGGAACGTGCGCTGGACGCCACCGTCATCGATGGTCGCGGCGGCCAAGACGGCGCCGGGGGTGGTGTTGTCGAACTGGCGGTAGCGGAAGTAAAGCGGCGAAGGCGACGAGCCCGGCGCTACCTCCACCAGGCCATTCTGCTGCTGGGTCGCCAGATATCCGGCGAGGTAAAGCCGCTCTCCCTCTCCCCGATCGAGCTTGAAGAACGTGGGGAGCGGAGTTTGCGCGCCGATGCTGATCGGGGCGGAGAGCACAGGAAGCCATTGGCCGGAGCGGAGCCTGTACACCTGGACCGACGAAGGGGCGCCGTGTGTGACGGCGCTGACGTACAGCTCGCTGCCGTGGGTTCCGGCGTCGAAGATCGTGACGTCGCTGATGCTGGAGTGCTCCGGATCGAACGGAACGGCGGCCCATTCGCCGTCGACGTGCTTGGCGATGTTGCGGATGCCGTGGTCAAGATCGGAGAACTCGCCCACGGCGAAGGTAACGGGGCCTGAACCATCGTCGATCACGCGCAGGCGGGCGATCGAGCCGCTCGTGAAGTTCGGTGAGTACGAAGTCCAGTCGCCGCTGCCGCGCCACGCGAGGATCAGCGGCAGCTCGTCCTCAGAGCCGACGGCGCGGCCCATGAGCAGGACGGGGCCATCTTCATCGCTGGCGGCGAGGAGCGTCTTGGGCGTGCCGGCCTGCTGCGTGCCGACCTGTTCCCACTGCGATCCTGTCCAGCGGTAGATGAACCCGGACATGCCCAGCGCGTAGATGGAGCGGGACGGCCCATCCGCGACGGCGAAGTCCTGCACAGCCAAGTCCGTGACTCCCAGGTGGCTGGGAGACTGCTGGGGCAGCGCCATGGGCGTCCATATTCCGTTCTGGTAGCGGGCCACGTGCGCAAAGGGCGCTGGACTGAGCATGAACCGTCCGGCGACGATCAGCGAATGCCCGGAGTCGTCCTCGTAGGGCATCATGGCCGTGACGGATGCATACTCGTTCGGCGACGAGGTCGCCATATTGAGAGGCCCTGTGGGGAAGCCGTGCAGCGTGGGCATGCAAGGCTGGGAAAGACCGACGTGGGCGGTGCTCAGGGCGGCGATCACGCCCAGAGCGAGGTACTTGTACTGGTTCATGCCAAACGTACCAGGGTTGACACCGGAAGGTTGCAGCAGGTGCGACCCGCTTTTCGCTTCGCCTGAAAAAAATCGTTTGGGGACACTGGTGAAGCTGCGGATCAGCGAAGCCTGGAAAGGCATGCCCGGCTTACTCGCGGCAGCCGTCGCACCGAGTGACCGCCGAACGGCGTGAGCACCGACATCATCCAAATGACGAACGAAAGCCTATCCCAGAGGGAGGCGCTTTGGGTCGGCGTCACTGGATGGTGGTCGGAGATGAAGGCATTCCCAACAAACGCTCACCCGCAACGTTCAACGCTCAACCCGAAGAGAGAGGGGAGCAGGCATCAGTACATCTCGACAGGTTGCAGGTTGAGCATTGCAGGTTCTTGCAATTCAACTTGAGCTTTGAGGTTTGAGCTTCGAGTTTTCGTTTGAACGTTTCCCTGATTGAGCTTCGAGCTCTCCTCTTTGGATCCCCGCCTCCCATTTCCCCCAAACCGCATATCCGCTTGACTTCCTCAAGTTGCCCCTCTACGCGGCCGATGGGTTATCTGCCTATGGAGAACCTGCCGATGACCCTGAGGTTCGAACGTGAGCGGAGAAGCGTGCCCCGCCGGCCTGTCAAGGGCCACGCCATGGGCGTGTTCTCCGACGGCCACGCGGCGACCAAGCTGATGCGGGTGGAGCTTGTGGACGCAAGCTGGACCGGCATCGGGGTCATCTGCTCCGAGCCCCTGGAGATCGGCATGACCGCCTCCCTCACCCCCGAAGACGCGATGTGGCCCCGCCAGACGGGCGTCGTAGTCCGCTGCGATCCCTGCGAAGACGGCTACCACGTCGGGCTGCTCAGCCGTCAGCGCCGCGCCGTCGCCTGAACGTTCGCCCGCTTAGGCGGTTGCCTGCGTCATCTTCGCCCATGTCTCGCGATATCGGCGGGCCATTGAGTCCAGCGAAGCGGGAATCACGCGCACTTCCCCCACCACGGCCATGAAGTTCACGTCACCGCCCCACCGGGGGACGAGGTGAACGTGCAGATGCTGGGGCACACCCGCCCCTGCCGCGCGGCCCTGGTTGATGCCGATGTTGATCCCCTGCGGCTCAAGCGTGAGCTGCATGAGGTCGGCCGCCAGTTCGGTGAGCCGCCACAGAGCCGCGCGCTGCTCGGGGTCGTAATCCAGCAGCGTCGGGCGTGCCTCTCCCAGCGCCACCAGCAGGTGGCCGTTGGCGTAGGGGTAGGCGTTCAGCAGGATCAGCCCGCTGCCCGTCCGCACCACGACGTGGTTTTTCTCGTCGAGCTCTGGGTGCAGCCAGTACTCGCGCAGGAAGGAAGCGCTCCCCGCCTTGGGCTCCCCCGTCTTCTTCTCGGCCTTGCCGAGCGATTCGAGGTACGCTAGCCGCCATGGTGCGTGAAGGATGGGCATAACGCGCGCTCGTGCGAAGACGCGGGGCCTTCGCCCTGAGTCTTACCTCCCCTGCCCGATGGTCTGCTCCAGGAACCGGGCCATGTACTCGGTGTGGTACAGGCGGTTGCGGAGCTTGGCGAAGCCGTGGCCCTCGTCGGGTGCGATGTACAGGTGCGGGTTGATGCGCGGGTCGCCCTTGGCGGCCTTCTCCTTCAGCGCCATGGCGAGCTGCATCGCCTCGCCCACGGGCACGCGCGGATCGTTGAATCCGTGCGCGATGTACATGGGCACGTTGATCTTGTCCACCTGATTGATCGAGGAGATCGTCGCGAGGAACTCAACATCCGTCAGCGGACCGTACTCCGCCTCGCGGAGCTTGCGGCGATACCCGGCCGTCTGCTCGAGGAACGTCCGCATGTTGACGATCCCGACGATGTTGATGCCCGCGCCGAAGAGCCGCTCCTTGCGCACGCCCGCGTCCACCTGGTTCTGATCCTCCACCAGGCACGCCACGGACATGAAGCCGCCGTAGGAGCCCCCGTAGGTGCACATCATGCCGGGGGCGGAGTATCCGTTCTCCACCAGCCACGCCGCCGCGGCGACGCCGTCCTTTACCGAGTCCCACCGCTTCTTGTAATCGTCCATCATGAGGAACTCGCGCCCGTAGCCCGAGCTGCCGCGGACGTTCGGCTGCATCACGCCGAAGCCTTCGGAGAGCAGGAACTGGACGGTGGAGTTGAAGGAAGGACGGGACTGACCCTCCGGCCCGCCGTGGTAGTTCACGAGGAACGGGATCGGCTTGCCCTTGGTGTAGCCGGCGGGGGTGTACACGAACGCGGGGACTTCAAGACCGTCGAAGCTCTTGTACCGAACCAGCTCCGGCAGCGGGAAGGCGGAGAGGTCGATGCCCTGATCGTCTGCGAAGGTCACCTGGCGGATTGCGGGGGGCTCGCCGCCGCGGGGGGAGAGCTCCGCCGCGAAGGCCAGCCCCGGCGTCCGCGCGTTCGAGAGCGTGAACAGGATGTGGTTGCCGCGGAGGTTGTTGATGGAGATCACACCCTTCTCGATCGGGGGGAGGGGCACGGGGCGGAAGTCGGGCAGCGTGTAGACGTGCAGGACGCCGTAGCCGTCCTCGTTCGTCACCACCGCGAGCAGGGTGCGCTCGTGGTTCATGCCCGCCTGATCGATCTCGTAGCGGTCCAGCTCCGAGATCGGCTTGCTCACCTCGCCCGTGCGCAGATCCTTGAGAAAGAGCTTGGACAGGCCGTTCTCGATGTCGCTCTCCAGCAGGATGGCGGTCTCGCCGGGCATGTAGCCGACGATCCCCGTGGCGGCCGTGCCGCCCTCGGGCTTGAGCGTGAGATCCGTCAGCTTGCCGGTGCGCACGTCCAGCTCATAGATGGACGAATCCGAAGCGGAGCGGTACTCGCTCACGAGCACGCGGGAGCCGTCGTCGGTGATGTCCCGCGCGGACCAGGACCCGGTGCGTGCCAGCAGCTTGGTCTTCTTCCCGTCCTTGAAGTCGTAGCGGTAAACGTGGAAGTCCGTCGGGCTGTCGTCGTTGGCGGTGTACACCACGCCGCTGTCGTCGCGCAGCCAGAGGTTCAGCCCGTGCTGCACCTTGGGGTTGTGCGCCAGGGGGCGGATGTCGCCCGTCTTGGGGTCCAGCAGCGAGAGCTGCGTCTGCTCATTGCCGCCCGTCGAGTGCATCAGCACGATGCGCGAGCCGTCCTCGGAGACCGAGTACCCCGAAAGCCCGTCGTGGAAGTTCGTCAGGCGCGTCTTCTTGCTGTCGGGGCGGGCGATGTCACCCTCCACCCGATAGAGCTGCTGAACGCCGTCCGGCCAGTCCCGCACGTAGAGCGTGCCGTCCCGCGCGATGTGCGGCGAAAGAGGCGTCCGGATCTTCATGAACCGCTCCACCCCCGGACGCACCTGAGGCGCGGCGGCCGAGGCGGGCTGCTGGTTCTGAGCGGGCGCGAGCGACGGGCACAGACCCACGGCACAGACGAGGGCAAGCAGCGGCAGCGAAGAGCGCATCATGAGTTCCTCCAGATCACCCCAGACGAGAGGGAGTCTACGCCAGGGCGGACCATAACAGCCCGCCCAGGATCGCCGCGACGATCGCGACGCCGACCCACACGGCCCACGCCGGCCCGCCGTTGCCGTGCCCCGTCAGCGCATGCCCGCACTTCCAGCACAGCTCCACGTCGTCGTACAGCTCCGTGCCGCACTCCGGGCAGGTTTGCGTGGCGCTGCCGAACCGCTCAAGGTCTTCCTCGCTCGGTCCTTCGTCCAGCGCGTCATCGTCGTCGTGGGCCATTCGGGGGAGTTTACGGCACACACGGGCTCCTTACACTCCCCGTCGTGTCCCGAGCCCCCCACAACATCATCCAGCAGGCCCTCAACCTGCTGAACGCCAACCAGAACGACCAGGCGCGTGCGCTCCTGCGTCGGCGCATTCAGAGCGCCCCGCGCGACGCCGAGGCCCACCGCCTGCTCGGGATGCTGCACGCCGGGCTCAACGAAAACGACCAGGCTCTTTTCTACCTTCAGCGCGCCGCCTCGCTCGCCCCCAACGACCCCTACACCCATTACATCCTCGGCAACCTGCTGATGGTCATGCGCAAGGACCCCGAGGCCGCCGCGGCGTACGAGGCCGCCGCGCGCCTGGCCCCCAACAACTTCGAGGGGTACGACGGCCTGGCCCGCGCCCTGCTCCGCATGGGGAAGCACGAGGAGGGGGTCGCCGCGTACGAACGCGGGCTCGCCGCCGTCCCCGACGACCCCGCCTCGTACCGCATGTACGCCCACGCCATGGCCACCCTGGGCCGGGTGGACGAAGCCCTCGCCATCCTCCACCGCGGCGTGGCCCGCCTGCCCAACGACGCCGGCCTGCGCGAAAGCCTCTGCTACAACCTCAACTTCTCCGAGGAATCCCCGGAACGCATCTTCGAGGCCCACCGCGACCTGGGCTCGCTCCTGCATCAGCAGCGCGCGAGCCTGCCCACCCCGCCCTTGCGCAACACCAAAGACCCCACACGCAAGCTGCGGCTGGGCATCGTCTCCGGCGACTTCTGCTCCCACGCCTGCGCGCTCTTTATGGAAGGCCCGCTGCGCGAGCTGGACCGCGAGCGCTTCGACCTCTTCCTCTATTACACCCGCGCCGAGGTCGAGCCCCCCACCCAGCGCTTCGCGGCGATGTCCAACTGGCGGCACTGCCACGCGGCGAGCGACGACGACCTCCGCGCGCAGATCATCGCCGACGGCATCGATGTGCTGATCGACACCGCGGGCTGGACGGAGCTGCACCGCCTTCAGTGCTTCACGCCGCGCATTGCGCCCATCCAGATCACCTGGCTTGGCTACCCCAATACCACCGGCGTGCCCACGATGGACTACCGCATCGTGGACTGGACCACCGACCCCGCCGGGGCGGAACGATTCTGCACCGAGCAGCTGATGCGGCTCGACCGCTGCTTTGTCTGCTTCCGACCGCTGGAGACGGCTCCCCCGCCGCGGATGACGCCGGAGCTGGAAGGCGACGGCCCGATCACCTTCGGCTCCTTCAACCGGTTGAGCAAGGTCCGCGAGCGCACCGCGCGCACCTGGGCGAAGGTGCTGGCCCGCGTGCCGGGCTCCCGTCTCTTCCTCAAGAGCTCGCTGGTTTCCGACGACGTTCGCGCGCAGTACGAAAAGCTCTTCGCCGCGGAGGGCATCACGCCCGATCGCCTGCTGTGGAGCAGCTTCCTGCCGGGGATGGAAGCGCACCTCGCCGCGTATCACCGCGTGGACCTGGCCCTCGATTCGTTCCCTTACAACGGCACGACGACCACCTGCGAGGCGCTGTGGATGGGCGTGCCCGTGATCGCGCTGGAGGGCGACGTTCACCGCGCCCGCGTCGGGGCGTCCCTGCTCCGTGCCGCGGGTTTGCCCGAGCTTCTCGCGGCGACGGAGGAAGAGTACATCGAGAAAGCCGTGGCGTTGGCGCAGGACCGCGCCCGCCTCCGCCAGCTGCACAACACCCTCCGCGACCGCGTCGCCGCGAGCGAGCTTTGCGACGCCCGCGGCTTCGCCCGCGCTCTTGAGTCTGTTATCCGCACCGCCTGGGAACGCTGGTGCGGCCAAGGATCCGAAGCATGAGCAGCGATCTCGCGCTCGCCCTCAAGCTGCAGCAAGCCCATGACCTGCTCGCCGCGAACAAGGCCGAGCAGGTCGTCGCCCTCCTCATGCGCCTTGCCCCCAAGGCCGCCTCTCACCCTGACGTCAACACGCTCCTGGCCATGGCCAATCTGCGCCTCGGCCGACTCGAACAGGCGGAGCACTACGCCCGCCGCGCCATTCAGGGTCCGGGCGCCACCGCCGTCAACTTCACCAACCTTGCCCTCGTGCTCGCCGCCCGAGGCAGGCACGCCGACGCCAGGGCCGCCGCGGAACAGGCCATCGCCATCGACCCCACCTATCTCGAAGCCTGGCTCACCAAGGCCAACCTCCTGCTTGATGAGCGCAAGACCGGCGCCATCCTCCGCGTCTGCGAAGAGGCCATGCGCCACGGCTGGCACGATCAGCTCTCCGTCTCTTACGCCTCCGCACTCGCCGGGCTCGGGGAGACCGAGAAAGCCGTCGCCTTTCTCGCCGAGGCCATCGAGCGCTTCCCCAACGAAGTTCTGCTCCGCGGCTTGCGCGCGATGACCTACGTCAGCCTCTGGAATGCGGACCCGCAGACCGTTCTCAACGTGCACAAGGACTTCGGCGCACTCGTGGATCGCATCCGCCCGCGCTGGAAGGCCACCTACGAGCCCAGGAAAGACCCCGACAAGAAGCTGCGCGTGGCGCTTGTCTCCCCCGACCTGCGCCGCCACTCCGTCGCCTTCTTCATCGAGCCTTTCCTCGAGCACTTCGACCGCGAGCGCTTCGAGATCTTCTGCTACTCCACCAACCGCACCTTCGATGAAGTCAGTGCCCGCCTCAAGCAGCACGCCTCCGTGTGGCGCGACGTCTCCGGCAAGATCGAGGTCCAGATCGGCGACCTCATGAGCAGCGACCACATCGACATCGCCATCGACCTCGCCGGCCACACCGACGGCAACAGTCTCCTCGCTTTCGGCTTGCGCATCGCCCCCGTGCAGGCGACGTACTGCGGCTATCCCGCCACCACCGGCCTGCGGCAGATGGATTGGCGCATCGTCGATTCCTACACCGACCCGCCGGGCAGCGAATCGCAATGCACCGAAAAACTCCTGCGGCTCGATCCCTGCTTCCTCTGCTATCGACCGCCCGACGACTCCCCCGCGCCCGCGCGGCGGACCGACCGCCCCGTCGTCTTCGGCTCCTTCAACGCCACCCGCAAGCACAACGCCTACACCGCCTCGCTCTGGGCGCGCATCCTCCGCGCCGTCCCCGGCTCCCGCCTCGTCCTCAAGAGCCAGGACCTCGTCGAGCCCGACGTCCGCAACCTGCTCCTCGAGCGCTTCGCCGCTCACGGCGTGGCCGACCGCGTCTCCTTCCTCGATCCCCCCGCCTCGCTCGCCGCGCACCTCGCGCTATATGAAAACATCGACGTCGCCCTCGACCCGCTCCCCTACCACGGCACCACCACCACCTGCGAGGCGCTGTGGATGGGCGTGCCCGTCGTCACCATGCCCACGGCGATGCACGCGGGGCGCGTCGGCGTCTCGCTCCTGACCAACATCGGAGCGCCGGAACTCATCGCCCGCGACGAAGAGGACTACGTCCGGCTCGCCGCGGAGCTTGCTTCCGACCACGCGCGCCTTGACCACTACCGCGCCAACCTCCGCGCCATGATGCAGGCTTCCCCGCTGCTCGACCGTCCTGGCTTCGCCCGGCGCATGGAAGAAGGCCTGCGCCATATGTGGCGCGCCTGGTGCGGCTGACGCTCACTCCAGCTCGCGCCGACGCCGCTTCACTTCACCCCGCGACTTCTTTTCCTTCAGCCGCCTTTCGCGGCTGCCTCGCGTGGGCTTCGTCGGACGGCGCACCTTCGGCGCAATCAGCGCCCGGCGAACCAGCTCCGCCAGCCGGCGCGTGGCTTCCTCGCGGTTCTGACCCTGGCTCTTATGCTCGTCCGCGGTGATGAGCAGCTCGCCAGCGTCCGTCACCAGCGACGGCGCGAGGCGCGTCAGCCTGCCGATCTGCGCCGGCGTCAGCGGCAGGTCCGCCAGCGCCACGCGGAGCTGGCAGCGCGTCGCCCGCTTGTTCACATTCTGCCCGCCCGGCCCCCCGCTCGCCGTGAATGTGTACGTCAACGCCCCCCGCGGCACGTACACGCCGGGCGCCAGCCGCAGCAAAGTCGCCGGTTCAGGCTCCACGCTTCAGGATAGGGTCCGCCCTCTGCTTACGATGCCCCCATGCCCCCCATCTCCCCGCAGCAGCGCAGCCAACACCTGAACTGGCTCCTTGAACTCACCGACACCCCCACCGCCGCGGGACGAGAGCACCGGGTCATCGACTGGATCAAACGCTGGGTCGCGGAGCGTCCCGCCCTGGAGCTGCGCCGAGATGAAACGGGCAATCTCGTCGTCCTCCGCCGCGGGTCGAACCACGAGCGCCCGCTCTTCTTCACCGCCCACCTCGACCACCCCGCCTTTGTCGTGGAGCGCGTCATCGCACCCACCGTCGTCGAGCTCTCCTTCCGCGGCGGGGTGATGGACGACTACTTCAAGGACGCCCGCGTCCTCATCGTCACACGCGACGGCACGCGCCACCCCGCCGTGCTCACCGGCCCCACCGGCCAGACCGAGCCCTTCAAGCACTACACGGCGGAACTCGCCGCCCCCGCCGATGCCATGCCCGGCGACGTTGGCGTGTGGGACGTCGGCCCCGCCCAGCTCATCGACGGCCTCGTTCACACTCAGGCGTGCGACGACCTCGCCGCCGCGGCCGCCGCGCTGGCCGCGATGGACGTTCTGCTCGCCGACGACTCCGCCAACGCGGCCTTGCTGTTCACGCGCGCGGAGGAGATCGGCTTCGTCGGCGCGCTCGCCGCGGTACGCCACAACACGATTCCGCGCTCCGCCCGCCTCATCGCGCTGGAGAACAGCCGCAGCTTTCCGGACAGCCCCATCGGCGGCGGCCCGATCGTCCGCGTCGGCGACCGCATCAGCATCTTCACGCCCGCGATGACCGACGCCGTCGCGGCCCGTGCTGAGGAAATCGCCGGCGGCCCCTCCATGCCCACTGCGTCGCAGAAGCAGTCCGAGATGCCCGCGTGGAAGTGGCAGCGGAAGCTGATGGCGGGCGGCGCGTGCGAGGCCTCCGTGTACTGCCACGCGGGCTACGACGCCACCTGCGTCTGCCTTCCTCTCGGCAACTACCACAACATGGCCGATCTTGCCGCGGTGCAGGCGGGCACGAACACCACCCCGCCCCGCGTCGGACGCGAGTTCATCGCCCTCAGCGACTTCGAGGGCCTCGTGGACCTTCTCGTCGCCTGCGGCCAGCGCCTCACCGATCGCCCCAGCCTCTCCGACCGCTTCGAAAGGCTCTGGCGAGATCGGAGCTTTGTGCTGGAAGCGAATGAAAGCTCAAAGCTCAAATGAGCTTTGAGGTCTGAGCTTTCCGTTGAGCGTTGCTGGTTGCCGGTGCGTTTCCTACCTCGCATCCTTCCGGAACGTCGCGGTCGCGGTGTCGGCGCAGCGGGCGGTTGCTGTGACGGTGCCCGCCACGGCGCCGGGCTCGAACGTATCCACACGGATGGTGGTTTCCTTCACCTGCCCCGCGGGCACTTCGCCGAAGCGCCACACCCACTTGTCCAGGTCCGGCGCGCCGCCCGCCTGCTCGATCAGGCGTGCGTTGGGCGAGAGCGTGGCCGTCACCACCGTGTCCAGCGCCGAGACGTTCCCGGTGTTTGAGACGCGAATCGTCACCAGCACGCCCGTGCCGTTCGGGCCTGGGTCGATCGCCTCCACGCCCAGGTTCAGCACCGGCTGCCCCACCACCATCGCCGTCTCCACAACCTCCGTCCGCGCGCCGGGCGTGTCCGCCACCGACACCAGCGAGAGGAACTGTCCCGCGCGCTCCGCCCGCGCCGGCACCGTCACCTCCCGCGTCGCGCCCGCGGGCACCAGGCCGATGTTCATCTCGATGGACGTCTCTCCGGTCGCCGTGCGCATGCCCGGCGGCAGCGTCGCCTTCAGGATCGCGTCGGGTACGTCCACCGCGCCGTTGTTCGCCACCACAAACCGCAGGGGGATGTCCTCGCACACGAGGGCGGCCGCGGGCGTCAGAACGCTGACCGACAGGGGCGAAACCCGCTGGCGCTCCACCAGCACGGTGCTCACGTCCGGCGCGGGGGTCACGAGCTCCGACGTCCGCACCACCGCGGCCTGACGCGCGGGGGGCACGTCGCTGGTGCGGTAGACCGCGCTCACATCCCCCACCCCGTCGCTCCGCACCACGACATCCCGCGATGGTGGCCCGATCACCACCGTCTCCCCGTACACATCCTCCGTGTACCCCGGACGCGTCTCGCAGCCCAGCAGGCCCGCCAGGACGATCAGCACACCCAGCAACCCCAGCCGCGTCGCCCGCACTGTCCTCGTGGTCACGGTCCGAGCTCCTTTCGGGCCGCACCCTCCCTGCCCCTGGGGCATCCCCCACACGGCTCAGGCGGCCTTCACCCCCACCATGCCCCTCCTTCCGTTCGCCCCGGTGAATCCGGCCTGAACCCTGCCTTGCCTGTCCGGAAAGGAACAGCTCGGCGAATCCGACACCACATGCCGCGCCGAACCACACTCTCGCTCGGGTATGCTGGTGAACGAACCCCCGGCGGGACACGACATGGACCCCGACCATCAACAGCTCGATACGCGCTGCCAGCACCAGTTCCTTGCCGAGCTTCTCCGCGGCCTGGGGCCGGAGCTCGCCGCCGCCGCGGCACGCCGCTTCTGCAAGCAAAACCCCGAGACCCCCCGCCGCTACCCCGACATCCACTGCCACCAGTGGCGTGAGCTGTTCTCAACGTGGGTGACGGACCTCGCCGCCGCGCTCGCCGCGTGCAGGCCCGAGATCCTCCACCGCCAGGTCGCGTGGACGAAGTCCCTGTTCGCGGCAAGGGCCGTGTCCGAAAGCGACCTCATCGCCGCCCTCAACGCGCTCCGCGACGCCACCCTCGGCGAAGTGCCCGACGAAGACGCCCCCCTCATCCGCTCCTATATCGAGGGGACCATCGCCCACGTCTCGCAGTGCCCCGGCTGCCCGCCCTGCTGCCTCGCGAGCGACACCCCCAACCAGCGCCTGGCCATCGAGTACGTCGTCACCATGCTGGAGGGTGACCGGCGCGCCGCCAGCGAACTCATCATCGGCGCGGCACGCTCCGGCGTCCCCGTGCGCGAGCTTTACCTCGAAGTCCTCTACCCCGCCATGCGCGAGCTGGGCCGCATGTGGGAGTGCAACGAAATCGACGTCGCCGAAGAGCACTTCTGCACCGCCACCACCGAGATGGTGATGAGCCAGCTCTATCCCTATCTCGTCCGCAAGCCCGCACGAAACAAGGTCGCTGTGGTCGCCGCGGCGGAGGGCAACCTCCACCAGATCGGCGTGCGCATGGTCGCCGACTTCCTCGAGATGGACGGCTGGCGCTCCGTCTACCTCGGCGCGAACGTCCCGGCGCAGGACCTCGCCCTGGCCGTGTGCGACTTCAAGGCCGACGTCCTCGCCATCGCGGCGTGCCTGCACGCGCACCTGCAGAGCGTCTCGGACGCGATCGCCGTGGTGCGTTCCTGCCCGCACGCATCGGGCGTCAAGATCGTCGTGGGCGGGAACGGCTTCACCGGCACGGGCGACCTGTGGCGCGAGATGGGCGCCGACGCCCTGGCGATGAGCGCCGATGAGGCCGTTGAGCTCGCCAACGCCCTCGCCGATCAGCCCACACCGGCCTGAGCGGCTACACCCCCGGCGGACGCCGCCCCACCGCCAGCCCCCACACCAGGCTGACGAGGAACACCACCAGGAAGATGAAGAAGAGGATGCGCGCCACGTCCGTCGCCGCGCCCGCGATCCCGCCGAACCCGAAGATCGCGGCGATGACCGCCACAATAAAGAACACGATGGCCCATCGGAGCATAAAAGACCCTCCATCGGCCCCCACCATCCCGACCATACATCCGGCTTTGCACCCGCGATGACGTCTGGATGACTTCTCACCCGCGCGTTCATCCCCGCCCTGCCTAGCCCTTCCGCCCTGCCAGCGGGCGTTCTGGGACTTCCGCCCTGCTTCCGCGGCAAGCAACCCTCAAATACGCTTTCAAACACCACCGATCGGGGTTAGACTCAGAGGCAGTACAAGGGAATTCCCTCATGAGCCTCCGCCTCCTCGCCATTGCCGCGGCATTGCTGATCCCCGCCTTCTCGGCGCACGCCCAGCTTTCCATCACCTGGTACACCATCGACAGCGGGGGCGGCACGAGCACGGGTGGCTCATTCACGCTCCGCGGCACGATCGGCCAGCCCGACGCCGCGGCTCCCCTCTCCGGAGGCACGTTCACGCTCTCACCCGGCTTCTGGCCCGGCCCCGCTGCTCAGCCCCCCATCGGCTGCGGCTCCGCGGACTTCGACGGCGACGGCGACATCGGCACCGACGCCGACATCGAGGCCTTCTTCGCCTGCCTCGCGGGTAACTGCTGCCCCACCTGCTTCCCCGGCGGCGCCGACTTCAACGGCGACGGTGACATCGGCACCGACGCTGATATCGAGGCGTTCTTCCGCGTCCTCGCGGGCGGGAACTGTTGAAAAGCTCAAAGCCCGAAACTCAAAGCTCAAAGAGAACCTGCAACCTCATGGCCCAGGCCGGTTGAGTGTTGTGAGTTGAGCGATTCGAATTTGAGCTTTGAGGTTTGAGCTTTCCGCCCCCCTCCCCCGCCCCTTCCCGGGGCCCCTCCCCGGCCCTCCCACCCGCCTACCATCTGTTCTCCCCGGAGTGGTGGCTCCGGGGCCCGTGTTCCCTCGCATTCGCGGGGGCGGGTGGATCGACAACCTCTTTCGCCCTCAGGGCATGGGCTTCTCGCCCTGCGCCGGCCCCCCGCCACCACGCCGCGGGACAAGCGCACTCCCCGCCAACCTGACTCCACGGCCAGGGCCCGGCGGCGGGACAAAGGAATCCGCTTCCATGATCGACGAAACCCTCATCGCCTCCCTCGGCTTCATCGAGGATGAAGCCAACGCCATGCTCAAGGAGGCCTACGGCCCCGCGCTCGCCAAGGGCGAGGCGGGCCAGTACATGGACTCGCTCCTGAAGGACCAGATCGCCGACCTCGTCCCCGGCAAGCTCATCAAGGGCAAGGTCATCGGCTTCGCCGGCGACGACGTGGTCATCGAGGTCGGCCTCAAGTCCGAAGGCCTGATCCCCAAGGAGGAGTTCGAGGGCACGGACGTCAAGCCCGGCGACATCGTCGAGGTGCTCCTGGAGGGCCTCGAGGGCGACGGCGGCCTCATCCAGCTCAGCAAGCGCAAGGCCGACCGCATGCTCGCCTGGCAGCGCATCGTGGACACCACCAAGGAGGGCGACGTCGTCGAGGGCGTCGTCACCCGCAAGATCAAGGGCGGCCTGCTGGTCGATATCGGCGTGCCGGTCTTCCTCCCCGCCTCCCAGGTGGACATCCGCCGCCCCGGCGAGATCGGCGAGTTCATGGGTCGCAAGATCCGCGCCGAGATCCTCAAGATCGACCTCGAGCGCCGCAACATCGTCATCTCCCGCCGCAAGCTCATCGAGAACGAGCGCGATTCCGCCAAGAAGCGCCTCCTCGAGACCCTCAAGGAGGGCGACATCGTCACCGGCACCGTCAAGAACATCGCCGACTTCGGCGCGTTCGTTGACCTCGGCGGCATCGACGGCCTCCTCCACATCACCGACATGTCCTGGTCGCGCATCAACCATCCCAGCGAGATGCTCAAGATCGACCAGAAGATCGAGGTCAAGGTCCTCAACATCGACCGCGAGAAGGAGAAGATCGCCCTCGGCCTCAAGCAGCGCGAGGCCTCCCCGTGGGAGGAGATCGAGAAGAAGTTCCCGGTCGGCTCCCGCGTCCGCGGCACGGTCGTCAACATCATGTCCTACGGCGCCTTCGTCCGCCTCGACGACGGCATCGAGGGCCTCGTCCACATCTCCGAGATGTCCTGGACGCGCCGCGTCAACCACCCCTCCGAAATGGTCCAGCCCGGCCAGGAGGTCGACGTGGTCGTCCTCGAGATCAACAAGGACAAGCAGGAAATCTCCCTCGGCATGAAGCAGACCGAGGTCAACCCGTGGGAGCTCGTCGGCGAGAAGTACCCCCCGGGCACCATCATCGAGGGCAAGGTCCGCAACCTCGCCAACTACGGCGCCTTCATCGAGATCGAGCCCGGCATCGACGGCCTGCTCCACATCTCCGACATGTCCTGGACCAAGAAGGTCACCCACCCCAACGAGCTGCTCAAGAAGGGCGACACCGTCAAGTGCGTCGTCCTCGAGGTGGACCGCGACAAGCAGCGCATCAGCCTCGGCCAGAAGCAGCTCACCGAGGACCCGTGGCTCCACGCCATCCCCGAGCACTACAAGCCCGGCATGGTCGTCCGCGGCACCGTCACCAAGATCACCAACTTCGGCGTCTTCGTCGAGCTTGAGCAGGAGCTCGAGGGCCTCCTCCACATCTCCGAGCTGGCCGACCACAAGGTCGAGAACCCGCAGGACGTGGTCAAGCCCGGCGACGAGATCGACGTCAAGATCCTCCGCGTCGATCGCGCCGACCGCAAGATCGGCCTCTCCCTCAAGCGCGCTCAGTGGGGCGACACCTCCGGCGCCGACGTCGCCGGCGAGTCCAAGAAGTCCCGCGGCGGGGATGTCCCCACCCGCGGCGGCATGGACGCCCACGACGCCATGGGCACCGACAAGATCCGCTTCCAGTGATCTTCCCCCCGAAATGACTCAGGCCCGGGCGCACCAGCGCCTGGGCCTTTTTCTTTTCCGCGTAACCTTCTGTGCCGCGCCACGCGAAAACCCGCGCGACGCACTCGCAGTGATCCGCCGACAGAAAGCCTGCAGCAGAGAGCCCTGTATCAGCAGAGAGCGAGGAAGCTCAGCAGACAGAGAAGAGCGACCTTCTTCCGGTTGTCCGTGATGGTGATCAGCATCTGCATTTGTGCCGTCCTTCTCTTCGGTTGTACCAGAAAGCCCGAAGGCTTCAATGCAACCATGCCACCACTTGAGCGGATTGCAACCGGTTCGACGCCGATCATCAATAGAGCCGTTTTTCCCGGACCCAAATGCGCAGGAACGCTCCTATGACGGCTGTTATCAGAACTTTCATCGCGGCACTCTCCCTCACCGCGCCTCTTTTCGCTCAGCCCGAGCCCACAGCTCTTCCCGCCGCGCCGACCACTCCCGCGCTGGACCTCACCCCGCCCGGACCCGCTGAAAGCCTCGACGCCTTCAAGGCCGTTGAAGGCTGGCTCCACGATTGGGCCGTTCCGGACGCGCTCCATCTACGCGGCCTGGAAAACGCCGGCGCATGCTCCATCACGCTCCGTCTCGACGGGCGCGTCGTCGGCCGCGGCGTGAGCTTCACGCCCGGCCCCGACGGCCTCGCGCACGCGACACGCGCCGCCCTCGACGAAGCCCTTACCCGTCTGCCCATCCCCCAGGACGCACTCGCCGCGGAGAGCGCCCGCGCCCTGGCCCCGCGCCTCACCATCAGCCTCGAAGTCGCCGGCCCGCTGATTCCCTTCACGCCCGAAACCTTCACCGAAGTGGACGCCACGCTCGAACCCGGCCTCGACGGCATCGCCGCGCGCTTCGGAACCGGCATCAGCGGCGCTTTCCCCGGCGCGATGCTCGCCATGAACATTGCTCCCTCCGACGCCCTCGTCGCGGCGATCTCGCAGGCCAGCGGCGACCCCACGCTCTCCGTCAAGGGCGACCCTAAGGGTCAGCCCGCCTCGCTCGCCGAATCCCACAACGCCCGCTACTACAAGTTCCGCGTCACACACCTCGCCCAGCCCGCCGAGGGCCAGGCCCCCGCCTTCCTCTTCCGCGGCGGGCGCGTCGTCGAGCCGCTCTCCATCACCCGCGCCTCCATCGACGCCTTCGCCGAAGAACTCCTCACGCACCTTGAGCGTCGCATCGTGCGCGACGGCGATTCACCGCACCTCATCGCGACGCGCTTCCCCTTCCAGGACCGCGTCGAGGCCGACGCCACGCCGCTCGAAACACTCGTCACCGTGCACGCTATGGCCCGCGCGCTGGAGCGCCGCCCCCGCCCGCGGCTCGTCCCGCTGCTCTTCTCGCTCCGCGATTCCGTCACCGAATCCGCGCTCGCCTCACCCATCGACGCCGCGGCGTGGATCATGGCCTCCGACGCCCTCGACGCGCTGCCCCGCCCCGAGGACGCCCCCGACGCAAACCCAACCCTGCGCGCACGCATCGGAGCGCGGGTCGCAGGCGCGTTCGACCCCGAAACCGGCTGGACCGAGGACGTGCCCCCACCCGCGCGCGCCTTCGTCGCCTATGCCCTCGCGATCGAGGCCCGTGCCGCGGGCTTGGAGGCAGAGGAAGCCCACGCCCGCGCCGCTCGCGCCCGTGCCGCGCTCACCACCGTGTATCAGGACACCACACCCGGCAAGCTCGTCGCCCACATGCCCTGGCTGGGGCTGGCCGAGATGCTGCTTTCGGGCGATGAAATCGCCTCCGCCCCCGCGCTGCTCGTGATGCGCGAGGAAGTCTGGAAGCACAAGCTGCCCGACGACATCACCCCGCCCGACCTCGCGGGCGGCATCGTCTTCACCGCCTCCGCCAACCCCCTGCCCACGTGGCAGAGCGTGCGCCCGGTGCTCTTCCTCGCCGCCGCGGCGCGCGACCCCCGCCTCACCACCCAGAGCGAGCTATTGCCCGAGGTCTCGCACCTGCTCGGCGCGGTGCGCTTCCTCCGCCAGCTCGCGGTGGACGAATACGCCGCCCACGCCGCGGCTGACCCCCACCTCGCCCAGGGCGGCATCCGCAACAGCCTGTGGGACCAGCGCCAGCCCATCGAAGCCAGCGCCCTCACGCTGATGACCCTCTGCGAACTGCTCGACACCCTTGATGCCGCGAGCAAGCAGAGGCCGTGACGCGGCGCGCGGCTGCCCTGCTCGGGCTCTCCCGGCGTTCCAAGCACCACCGGGACGCACACGACCAGTTTCCCAGCCGCCTACCGGCTGCCCGCGCTCACCGCCGACTTCGCGTTGGCGCCGACGCTCACCTTCACCGGGACGAACGTGGGCTTGACCCGCTTCTCGAACTCGGGCCAGAACTTGTTCATGATCGTGCGGATCGCCCAGTTGTTCCCGTCAGCCAGGCCGCAGATCGTCGTGCCGGGCATGCTGCCCATGCTCGTCGCGATCTCCAGCGCCAGGTCCAGGTCCTTGGTCTTGGCGTTGCCTTCCTCGATCCGGCACATCAGCTGATACAGCCATCCGCTGCCCTCGCGGCAGGGGGTGCACTGCCCGCAGCTCTCGTGCTTGAAGAACCGCGCGATGTTCCGCGCCACGGCCACCATGTCGGTGTCCTCGTCGAAGATCGTCGGACACGCCGTGCCCAGGCCCAGCACGTTGTACTTGCGGCCGATGTCGAAGTCCATCTCGGCGTCGAACTGGTCCGGCCCCAGCACACCCATCGAGATGCCGCCGGCGATCGCCGCCTTGAACTTCTTGCCGTTCCTCATGCCGCCGCACAACTGCGGGTGCTCCACCAGCGTGCGGAGCTTGATGCCCAGCTCCAGCTCGAAGACGCCGGGGCGGTTCACGTGCCCCGAAACGCCCATGAGCTTCGTGCCGTGTGAGGGCGGGTTGTTGCCGCCCAGAGAGCTGACCACGCCCTGCTTGGTGAACCACTCCGGGCCGTTGGTGACGATGCTCGGCAGGTGCGCCAGCGTCTCGACGTTGTTGATGATCGTCGGCTTGCCGAAGAGCCCCTTGATCGCCGGGAAGGGCGGCTTGATCCGTGGCCAGCCGCGCTTGCCCTCCAACGCCTCCAGCAGACCCGTCTCCTCGCCGCAGATGTACGCACCCGCACCGCGGTGAACGAAGCAGTCCACCTGGAAGGGACGGCCCGAGGCGGGCTGGGTGCGGAGCGTGCCCAGGATGTCGCGCGGGGACGAAGCGCCGCCCGTGTAAGCCGCGCTGCCGCGGGCGCCGCCGAACACCCCCGCGGCGTACGCCTCCTTGATGGCCTGCTCAAGGACGTGCGCCTGGTGGTGATACTCGCCGCGGATGAAGATGTACGCCGTCTGAATGCGGCACGCGTAGCACGCGATCGCGATGCCCTCAAGCAGCAGGTGAGGGTCGTAGTCCATCAGCAGCCGGTCCTTGAAGGTGCCCGGCTCGGACTCGTCAGCGTTCACAGCGAGGTACCGCGGCCCGGCGTCGGGCTCGGTGCCGTCCGGGTTGGGCGTGACCTTCGGGAGGAAGGTCCACTTCAGGCCCGTGGGGAAGCCCGCCCCGCCGCGCCCGCGGAGGGTGGACTTCTTCACCGCCTCCGTGACCTCGTCGGGCTTCATGGAGAGGGCCTTGCGGAGCCCCTCGTACCCGCCGGTCTGGAGGTACTCGTCGATATGGACGATGTGACGGCCCTTGGGGTCCGCGTAGGGCCAGCAGGGAATGCGCTGGGTCAGGACCGGGCCGGAGATGTTGGGGTTGATCGCAGGGTCGATCGTCGGGCTGGGCATAGGGAGGGAAGTGTAGGGGCAGCGCGGCGGTCCTGGGCCGGCGAAACGGAGAGCCGCCGGCCAGGGGGTGGCCCTTCGAACCCACCCTCCCCTGGCCGCCCACCAAAAGCAAACCCCCGCTCGTCGCGGGGGGCTGGTGTCGTCGGCACTGTGCAGGCCGGGGGCGCCCCCCTGCCTGATCAACGCGCGGGACGAGTCATCCGGTACTCGACTTGAACGCCGCGGACGAACATACTCGAATCGCTCCAGTTCCCCGTCGGCATGACTCTGACAACAAACGCCCGGGTGGAATCCACCGGATAAGCCAGCCCGGTCACCGAAAGCATCTGAACCTGCCCGGAGGATCCGCTGGTGCTGGCCGTTGCCATGGCCAGGTTAGTACCGCTGGACAGTGTCAGCTCCAGAATGGAGCAGTTCAGATTCGAGGTGGTGCTCTGATCGCAGACGTAGTAACGCACGCCCGTGATGACGGCGCTCCTCGGGAAGGCGGATAGGCGCGATGAGACCGCCGGGCGCGGAGCTTGTGGGGGACGCTCCGCCGAGGCTATAGAACGTCGGCACGCCGTCACACGCCACAAAGGCCGCTGCCGGAATGGTGTATGTGGAATGGGCCGGGTTGGTGTAGATGAACTGATTGGCGGTGATGCTGCCCTCCGCGATCACATTGGCCAGGGAGACGGAAAGCACTCCGCCGGTAACCTTGGAGAGTGAGGCCGGGTCCAAGGCGAGCTTGGCGGCGGTGATCGCGTTGTCGGCGACGTGGGTGGTCGTCACGCCCCCGGTGGCGATGAAAAAGACGTTGCCGTTGCGAATAAGTCCGGACCCCGCGGCGTACGTCGTGTCTTCGTCGATGCCGGGGGCCCACACAGTACCGTTCCACTTCAGCACCTGGCCCGCGAAGGCGTTGGAGGTGTTCATGCCCGTCCCGCCGCGGGCGGGGGAGAGAACCCCGCCGGTGATGTTCGAGGCGTTGAGGTTCGTCAGGCCCGTGCCGTTGCCCGCAAAGATGTTTGACGGATTGCTGAAGCTGACGATGGAGCTGTACGTGCCCGACAGTCGAGCGGAGGGGATCGTGCCCGATGTCAGGTTGGACGCGTTGGTGTAGAACGTCGCGGGCTGGCCGTTGAGCGTCGTCGAAGAGGCCGCGGCAAGCGCAAAGCTCGCAACGGGCGCGGCGGTCAGCGACATCCGCGGCGAGAGCGTGGTGAACCCCGACGAGTTGTCGCAGTTCCAACCCGCGTCCGCGCGAACCATGATCTCCAGGTACCGCTGCTGCCCGTCGAACACGGACCCGAAGTCCAGCTGCACCGTGAAGCGCCCGTTGGTGATCGCCAGATCATCAACGCAGAGCAGGGGACCGATCTGATTCCCGCCGCTCTCGCTGTCATAGAGCGCAAACCGTAAGTCATACGTCCCGTTGGCGGGCGCGGCGCCGTCGGTTAGCTCTCCCTGATAGGTAAAGGCCGTGGTCAGAGGCTGGGCGAAGGCTGGACAAGCGAATGCCAGAGCGGCGAATAGTGTGGCGAAACGCATTCGAATGCTCCTTTCCTGTTGAACGACTCCCCGCGGCGTGTGCAGGAGTTACATGCCGCGAGAAATGGCCAGCACGTCCGCCAACGCGGATGCAGCCTCACGAACGCTGTGATCACAACCCCGAGAACGGCGTTGCAAATGACGGGACTTTCCCCGGCCCAGTGTACCTGTTGCACCGCAAGCGCCAAGGGTTTTTGTGGGGTGCCGCCCGCGGCGGGCCGTCGGCGCAGCCACGCCGTCACGCCGGCGCAGCGCGCTTCAGCAACCCGCCGCGTGCATGCTGTGACCGGTCAAGCGCTCAGCACGTCCCACCGGCGAGGACACGGAAGAACGCCTCGATATCCGCGTCGTTGCCCACGTCCCCGTCGCCGTTGAAGTCCGCGCCGAGGTGCCAGCAGGTCTGGCAGCAGTTCCCCGCGAGGCACTCAAAGAAGGCCTCGATGTCCAGCTCCGTGCCGGGGTCGCCGTCGCCGTTGAAGTCGATGGTGGCGCACGGAAGCGCGCCCATGCGATAGACAACGCCGGTATTGCCGGAGGGACCGGGAGCGGAGCTCGCGGTGAAGTACAACTCGCCCTGCTCGTCGCGCCCCATTCCCTTGAGGTACATGCCGAAGGGGCGGTTGTGGACGCCGATCTTCAGGCGGTAGATCTGCGACGCCGCGAAGCCGGGGATGGGCGTCATGTAGAACAGGTGGCCGTCGGGCGAGCCGAAGGACGTGGAGAAGTCGCCGAAGACGTACTTGCCGCGGAGCTGCGGGACGAGCAGGCCGCGGTAGAGATAGCCGCCGATGACGGCGATGCCCACGTCGCGCCCATACTGCGCGATGGGCTGGGTCAGGCCCGTCTTGTCGCAGTTGGGCAGCGGCGTGCCTGGCTGGAAGGGATCGAAGCAGATCGTGCCTTCCTGGATCACCCAGCCGTAGTTGCGCCCCGGCCGGATGATGTTGATCTCTTCGAGCAGGTTCTGCCCCACGTCGGCCAGGTAGAGGTTGTTGTCTCCGCCCGGCTGGTCGTCGAAGGAGAAGCGGTAGGGATTGCGAAGGCCGTAGGCGTAAACGGCCGGATCTGCGTCGGGGTTGTCGACAAACGGGTTGTCGGGCGGAATGGCGAGCTGGCCCGGCGTGCTGACGTCGAAGCGCAGGAGCTTGCCGAGCTTCACCCCGAGGTTCTGGCCGTTGCCGATGGGCCCGTGCGAGGGCGGGTTGTCTGCCAGGCCGTCGTTGGCCCCCCCACCATCACCCATGCCCATGTACAGATAGCCGTCGGGACCAAAGACGATGTCGCCGGAGTTGTGGTTGAACTGCGGCTTGTCGATCGTCAGCAGGACTGTGGGAGTGGGGTTGGCGATGTTGGGGTTGGACGAGACGGTGAACTCCGCGAGCACTTCGGTGTGACAGCCGCGGGGCGTGCCGAAGCACGGGTCCACCCCAAGTTGTCCCTCCCGCGGCACGCTGTAGCGAACAAAGAACCGCCCGTTGTTCTCGTAATCAGGATGGAAGGCCAGCCCGAGCAGGCCGCGCTCGTCAAAGCCCGGATTCACAGGGACGATGATGGAAGTCAGGTCGAGGAAGGGCGTGGGCAGCACCTGCTGCCCATCGTGAATGAGGATCTGCCCCGCCTGGTCAACGATGAACAGACGGTTGGAGCCGTCGCCGGCGTGCGTGACGAGGATGGGGCACCGCAGCCCCGTGGCGATGGGCTGAAGCTCGATGCCGATGTCCCCCTGGAAGACGGGAACGACGACCTGAGCCGAAGCCGCGGAGCAGGCCAGGGCAGCGACAAGAGCGCGTACGGAGAGCGTGGTCGCACGAAGCGTGTTCATGGCGATCTCCTTTCAGGGGAGAGGACACTCAATGAACGCCGCGGGCGCAAAGGGAAACACCTGACGCACCGCGGCGGCTCTCTCTCACTTCAAGAGATGTCCGACCATCCTCCGCGGATTGCTGGCCGTCGGGTTTTTTGCGCGACGGGCGCAAAGTTGAATCACGCAAATCGAGTCTTCACAACATATTGCGCCCGATACTCCCCTGATCGAGCGGGCGGCTTCGAGCAACACGGGACGGGAAGTGGGCGTACATGCGCTCCCCGCGGCACGTTCGTGCCGCTCCTTCACCTTTTCTTTGGAGAGATAGAGAAATGCGCAACGCCTTGATCCTCGTCGGTGTCGGTCTCGTCGCGGCCGGCTCCACCCACGCGCTCGCCCAGTGCACCCCGCAATGGGATCGCACCCTCGGCCTCCCCGGCGTCGATACCGGCTACGTCGGTGCGATGACCATCTACCAGGGCGACCTCGTCGTCAGCGGGTCCTTCCAGTCGATCGGCGGCGCGAGCAACACCAAGTACATCGCCCGCTACAACTTCAACACCGGGCAGTGGTCCTCATTCCTGACCGGCCTGGGCGATGCCCCGAGCAACTCCTTCGGCACCTCCTTTGCGCAGATGGGTGGCGACCTCTACGTCGGCGGCTTCTACGCCGACGCCGCGGGCGTGCCCGACACCAAGAGCATCTCCCGCTGGGACGGGACGCAGTTCCACTCCCTGGGAACGGGCTGGGCCTTCAACAGCGTGAACTCGGTCTGGACGATGGTCGCCTCCGACTTCACCGGTCAGGAGCGTCTGTACTTCGGCGGCTACTTCAACGAGATCGCCGGCCAGAGCGCGGGCAGCGTCGCGATGTGGGACGGCAACGCGCTCACGCCCATCGTCACCAGCATGCCCGACCTGGTGCAGGGCGGCAGCAGCATCAACCCCCTCGTCACCGCGATGGTCGTGCACGACGACGGCATGGGCGGCGGTCCCCAGCTCTACATCGGCGGCCGCTTCAACAACATCGATGGCCAGACGATCCTCAACGTCGCGCGATGGAACGGCTCCACCTGGGAGCCCGTCGGCACCAACCTCGGCAACACCATCGTCACCGCCGAGGTGGACGCCCTCTACGTCTGGAACGGCGAGCTCTACATGGGCGGCTTCAACATGCGTGTGGACGGCGTGCTCGCCCAGGTCGCCAAGTGGGACGGCACGACCTGGACCGCCGTGGGTCAGAACCCCACCGGCCGCGTCTGGTCGCTCGCGGCTTTCGACGACGGCACGGGCGAGAAGCTCTACGCCGCCGGCACAGCACTGGGCCTGGGCCGCATCTTCCGGCTCGAGGGCGACACCTGGGTACCGGTGGGCGGCGGGGCCGATGCCCAGGCCGTCAAGCTCCTGCCCCACGACGGCAAGCTCTACGTGGGCGGCTCCTTCCGCCTCCTGAACAACGAAGAGGCCAACGGCATCGCCGCCTGGACCTCCTGCCCCTCCTGCGGCACCGCCGACTTTGACGGCGACGGCGACGTGGGCACCGACGCCGACATCGAGGCCTTCTTCGCCTGCCTCGCCGGCGACTGCTGCGCGACCTGCTACAGCGGCGGCGCCGACTTTGACGCCGACGGCGACGTGGGCACCGACGCCGACATCGAGGCCTTCTTCCGCGTCCTCGCGGGCGGGAACTGCTGAGCCCCGATTCCTTTGCGATCACAAAGGGCCGCCCGTAAGGGGCGGCCCTTTTTTCTTGCGCCGACCGCCCCCCGACCGCCGAAAGCCCGCCCCCACGCCCCGCAAGCCCACCCCTCCCCCGAGAGCGTGTGGTATTGGGAGCCGCGTCCGCAACCCTACTATGGGGCCGTATGTCATCCGACCACGCAGGCCGTCCTGAACCCTCCGACTCTTCCTCCCCCAGGAGCGAAAGCCGCCACTTCCTCCAGCAGATCATCGACCAGGACAACGCCACCGGGAAGTTCGGCGGCCGGGTGCACACGCGCTTCCCGCCCGAGCCCAACGGCTACCTGCACATCGGGCACGCCAAGAGCATCTGTCTCAACTTCGGCCTGGCCCGCGAGTACGGCGGCAAGTTCAACCTGCGCTTCGATGACACCAACCCCTCCAAGGAAGATCAGGAGTACGTCGATTCCATCATCCGCGACGTGAAGTGGCTCGGCGGCGACTTCGACGTTGGCCCCCACGCCGGCGGCCTCCACTACGCCAGCAACTACTTCGAGCAGATGTACCAGTGGGCCGAGGAGCTGATCCAGAAGGGCAAGGCCTACGTCTGCGACCTCTCCGCCGAGGAAATGAGCAGGCTCCGCGGCACGCCCAGCATCCCTGCGCAGTCCCCCTTCCGCGACCGCCCGCCGGAGGAGAGCCTCCGCCTCTTCCGCGAGATGCGCGCCGGCAAGTACCCCAACGGGGCCAAGACCCTCCGCGCCAAAATCGACCTGGCCAGCCCCAACTTCACCCTGCGCGACCCGGTGATGTACCGCATCATCCACGAGCACCACCACAACACCGGCGACAAGTGGTGCATCTATCCCATGTACGACTGGGCCCACTGCCTCGAGGACTCCATCGAGGGCATCACCCACTCCATCTGCACGCTGGAGTTCGAGAACAACCGCCCCCTCTACCACTGGTTCATCGACGCCATCAACGAGGGCCGCACCGACGACGGCAGCGGCCCCTGGGGCAGGAAGATCCACCACCCCGAGCAGATCGAGTTCGCCCGCCTCAACCTCACCTACACGGTGATGAGCAAGCGCTTCCTCCTGCGACTGGTGCAGGAGGGCAAAGTCAGCGGCTGGGACGACCCGCGCATGCCCACCATCTCCGGCATCCGCCGGCGCGGCTTCACCCCCGAGGCCGTGCGCGCCTTCTGCGAGGAGATCGGCGTCACCCGCCAGAACTCCATCATCGACATCGGCCGCCTCGAGAACGCCGTCCGCGACCACCTCAACAAAACCGCGCCGCGCTTCATGGCCGTCCTCCGCCCCATCAAGCTCATCATCGAGAACTGGCCCGAGGGCAAAGTCGAAGAGCTGGAAGCCGTCAACAACCCCGAGGACGTCGCCCGCGGCAAGCCCGCCGTCACACGCAAAGTCCCCTTCACCCGCGAGTTGTACATCGAGCGCGAGGACTTCATGGAAGTCCCCGCCAAGAAGTTCTTCCGCCTCGCGCCGGGTCAGGAAGTCCGCCTGCGCTGGGCCTACTTCGTCAAGTGCACCGGCGTGGAGAAGGACGCCGCGGGAAACATCATCGCCGTGCGCGCCACCTACGACCCCGAAACCCGCGGCGGGGACGCTCCCCCCGGCCCCAACGGCGAGCCCCCGCGCAAGGTCAAGGGCACGCTCCACTGGGTCTCCGCCTCCCACGCCAAGACCGCCCAAGCCCGCCTCTTCGACCGGCTCTTCAAGGCGCCCGAGCCCGGCGCTGAAGACGGTGACTACATGCGCGACCTCAACGAAAACTCGCTCGAGGTCATCGACCCCGCCTACATCGAGCCCGCCGCGGCGAGCCTCAAGCCCGGCGACCGCGTGCAGTTCGAGCGCGTCGGCTACTTCTGCGTGGACCAGGACTCCACGCCCGACAAGCTCGTCTTCAACCGCACCGTCACGCTCAAGGACACCTGGGCGAAGGAAGCGGCGAAAGGCTAACTACATAGTCCCTCCCGTCACAATGTCGCAACAATCGCGCGGACCATTCGCAACTACGGACGCAAGCTCCGGCAAGCTGCCGCAAGGAGCCCACCGAATTACCTGAGCAGCACCGGTTTTTTGCGCACACCGGTAATGCAAACTGGCGTGATCGCCGCCCCCGAGCCTTTTAGGCTCATACGCAAAGGGGGTAGCCATGCCTGCAGCACTTGTCGCGGTCGGTGACAGCCTGACGCAAGGGTTTCAGAGCGGTTCGATCTCACGCACGCAATGGTCATACCCGGCGATGATGGCCCGCGCGATGGGGCTCCGCGTGACGGCCGATCCCGCCGGCCCGACGGACGCCTTCTGCGTGCCCGACTTCTCCGGCGCGGGCGGCCTGCCCGTGAACCTGGAGCGTCTCTTCCGCAAGCTGGGCGAGAGATACGGCACGAAGATCAACCTCGGCGAATACAACTTCGCGCTGAGCAGCATCGGACGCTTCCTTGGTGAAGTCGAGGACTACTGGGAGCGCGGCCCCGGCAGCCGCGAGAGCACGTCCGGCCCGCTGCACCACAACCTCGCCGTGTGGGGGTTCGAGTTCGGCGACTGCGACACGCTCACGGAGGCGCTGTGCCGCCGCCTGACGCCCCCGCCGAAGGACGAGCTCTGGGTGCAGAACCAGATCCCCGAGTTCGCGATGTACCGCACCGCTCGCCGTGTGCTGAACCCCACCTTCGACCCGCAGCTCGAGGAACTGACGCAGATCGACGCCGTGGAAAAGCTCGCCCGGGAGCACGGCATCGAGTCCCTGCTGCTGTTTCTGGGGTGCAACAACGTGCTGGGCGCCTGCACCTCGCTCAAGATGAGCTGGAGCCAGTCGGCGGACTTCCGCAAGTACGCCCACGAGCGCACCTGCAACATCTGGGAGCCCTCGCACTTCGAGGAGCTGGTCGGCCGCGTCTACAGGCGCATCGACGCGCTGCACAAGACAAAGAAGATCGGGCACGTCTTTGTGGGCACCATTCCGCACGTGACCATCGCCCCCGTCGCCCGCGGCATCAGCCCCTACGCCCGAAGCGAGGAAGGCCGCCGCCGCAACGTCCCCGAGCGCAGCCACGACGGCTTCTATGAGTACTACACCCACTTTCGGGTCTGGGACTCGGAGTTCTGCAAGGACCCGCACAAGTACCCGCACCTCACGCGCGAGAACGCGCGACAGATCGACCGCACCATCGACCAGTACAACGCCTGCATCACCGACCACGCCGCGAAGAACGGCTGGCACGTGATCGACTACTGCAAGGTGCTCGACGAAATGGCCTTCCGCCGCCAGAGCGGCCACCCCACCTTCAAGTTCCCCGCCGGGCTCGTCGCCGCGCTCGAGAAGAACCCCGCCACCAGGTTCCGCGTCTTCCCCCCCGCGCACCCCGGCGGCGAGAAGCGCATCCTGCTCGACACGCGCTACTTCAACGTGAAGAGCAAGGTGAAGGCGGACGAGAAGAACTTCGAGGCGATGCAGCGCAAGTACCTCGGCGGGCTCTTCAGCCTCGACGCCATCCACCCCACCACCGTCGGGTACGGCATCATGGCCCACAAGGCTTTGGAGGTCATGCACGCCGCGGGCGTTCCCGACGCCGACCCCGACGCCCTGGACTGGGACGCGATCATCGCCGCGGACTCACTGCTCATGGACCCGCCCAAGCCGCTGGAAAACCTGCAGGAGATCATGGGCTTCATGTCCAGCCGCCACCTGCTCGCGCGCCTCATCCGCTCGCTGTCCGGCTACGGATCGCAGGAGTGAGTCAAGCTCGCGCACGCTACCACGGCACCAGCTTTGTTCCCGGCGGAAACGCGGGCTTGATGACGAGGATGAAGAGCTTGAGTCCAACGATAATAAAGCCCGTCATCGCGAGCCTCCACGCGGACAGCGGCTGATCTTCGCGGAAACTCCAGATGCACCTGTACATAAACGCGAAAGCCTCGCCCAAACCATTTTGGGCCGCCGCGAGAAACAGGATCACCCACCAGGCGACCGTGACGGCGATGAACGTCGATATGTACGTTTGAGCGAGCTTCGCGTCGGAGCGGGCGATCCACGCGAACGCGGCGAAAATCACCGTCACCAGCACCCACACGCCAAAGGGGTTGAACAATCGAGCGATGGACCAGGTTTTCCTGGGAGCGTGAACCGTCCGGTTGCCGCTGCTGAGATCGGTCATGCAGTGGTCGCACACGAGGGCATCCCGCGCTACCGGCTGGACGCAGTTGGGGCAGAACCGCCTGGACATGGGGGGAGCCTACCACCAGTCGGTCTAAGATGGAACAACCTGTGCACGCTGAACGACACCGGCAGGAGCAACCCCGCCGGTGCTCGCGCCTGCGCGCTTGGAGCCCGCCTTGGCCGATCCCGCGCCCACCACACCCTCCGAGAACCTCGTCGGGCTGATCCAGCACGACCCCGCGATCCTCCGCCTCGCCGACCTGCTCTCCCAGCGGCGGCGTGTGGTGGCGACCGGCGCGCTGGGCTCGATCGTCGCCCTTACCGCCGGAGCCGTGCTGCGAGCCACCAACCGCCCAGTCGTGCTGGTGCTCGCGCACGTGGACGATGCGGACGAGGCTTTGGACGAACTCTCCGGCGCGGGGGTGCCCGCGTTGCGCCTGCCCGCGCTGGAAACGCTCCCCGGCGAAAGCAACGTCTCGATGGAGCTCTTCGCCGAGCGCCTCAGCACCGTGCGCGCGGTATCTGAACTGAAAGACCCCGCGGTGATCATCGCGCCGATCCAGGCGCTGATGCAGCCCGCCGTGGACCCTTCCCGCCTCGGCTCGCTCATCCGCACCGTGCGCAGGGACGAGACCGTCAAGCTCCAGGAGCTGATCGCCTGGCTCGGCAGTGCCGGATACACCCGCGTGGAGGCGGTGGAAGAGCCCGGCGACTTCGCCCTCCGCGGCGGAATCCTCGACGTCTTCCCCCCCACCGGCCCGGACGCCGGCGGCGCCGCCACGCCCGTGCGCCTCGACTTCTTCGGCGACCAGGTCGAGCGAATCGCCGAGATCGACCTCGACACCATGGCCACCGACCGTGCCGTGGAGCGCGTGGACCTCGTCGTGGCCGACGCGGCACGGGTGCTCAAGGAAGAGCGCGGCGTGCCCTTCCTGGAGCTGGTCCCCCCTTCCGCCGTGGCCTTGCTCGCCGAGACGATGGAGGTCGTGGAGCAAGGGCGCGGTTACTTCGAGCGCGTCGCCGACCGCTCCGGCGTGCTGGGCCCCCCCGCCGTGCTCAAGACGCTCGAAACGCGCTTCCACGCCCTGGCGGAGCTGAACCAGTTCTCCGTCGGCGGCGCGTCCGCGGACGTGCGCCTCGAGCTGCCCGCTTCGCACCTGCCCACCTTCAGCAAGGATGTGAGCGAGGCGATTGGCGAGCTGGTGGCGTTGGACGGCCGCGTGCTCGTCACCTGCCAGAACAAAGGCGAGCTTCAGCGGCTGGGCGAGCTGCTCCGCGAGTTCGGCGGCGAACGCGCCTCGCGCGTCGAAAGCACGCTCGCCTACCTCCACCGCGGCTTCACGTGGGGCCAGGCTTCCAGCACGGAAGCCCTTAGGCCCTTCTCCGTCGTCCCCTACCACGAGCTGCTCAACCGCTTCACAGTCCGCCGCCGCGCGGGACGCATGAAGAGCGCCCGAGCGATGGACACCTTCCTGGACTTCCAGGAAGGGGACTACGTCGTCCACGTCGAGCACGGCATCGCCCGGTACGTGGGCCTGACGCTGATGAAGCCGCGGGAGGTCCCCGCCCGCTCGCTCCCCGGCGCGGCAAAGGCTGAAGTTCAGCCCGAGGAGTACCTGACGCTGGAGTTCGCGGGCAAGGCGCGTCTGCACGTGCCCGCGGTGCAGATCGACAAGGTGCAGAAGTACATCGGCGGCTTCGCCGGCAAGCCTCCCCTCTCGACCCTCGGCGGCGTCAAGTGGAAGCACCAGAAGGAGCGCGTCGCCGAGTCGGTGAAGGACCTTGCGAGCGAGCTGCTGCGCGTCCGCGCCGCGCGCGAGCACATGCCCGGCATCCAGTACCCCGCCGACACCAAGTGGCAGGACGAGTTCGAGGCCGAGTTCCCCTACGAGGAAACACCCGACCAGCTCGCGGCGTTGGCCGACATCAAGAGAGACATGATGAGCCCGCGCCCGATGGACCGCCTTCTCTGCGGCGACGTGGGCTTCGGCAAGACCGAGCTGGCCATCCGCGCCGCCTTCAAGGCCTGCGAGTTCGGCAAGCAGGTCGCCGTCCTCGTCCCCACCACCGTGCTCTGCGAGCAGCACGAGCGCACCTTCCGCTCACGCTTCGCGGGCTACCCCTTCCGCGTCGAGAGCATCTCCCGCTTCAAGACCGACAAGGAAGTGCGCGAAGTCCTCACCGCCCTGCGCAAGGGGCACGTGGACGTCATCATCGGCACCCACCGCCTGCTCTCGCAGGACGTGCAGTTCGCCGACCTGGGGCTGGTGATCGTGGACGAGGAGCAGCGCTTCGGCGTGGAGCACAAGGAAGCGCTGCTGCGCCTGCGCCTCACGGTGGACGTGCTCACCATGTCCGCCACGCCCATCCCCCGCACGCTCCACATGGCGATGCTCGGCATCCGCGACATTTCCAGCCTCACCACCGCCCCTCTGGACCGGCGCGCCATCGTCACCGAGGTCATCCCCTGGAACGCCCGCCGCATCCAGCAGGCCATCGAGCGCGAGCTGGCACGTGACGGCCAGGTCTTCTACGTCCACAACCGCGTGCACGACATCCGCTCCGTCGCCGACACCGTGCAGCAGCTCGCCCCCCACGCCCGCGTCGTCGTCGGCCACGGCCAGATGGACCCCAAGGAGCTGGAAGAAGTCATGCTCCGGTTCATGCGCCGCGAGGCCGACATCCTCGTCTCCACCACCATCATCGAGTCGGGCATCGACATCCCCACCGCCAACACGATGATCATCGACGACGCCGACCGCTACGGCCTGGCCGAGCTGCACCAGCTCCGCGGCCGTGTCGGCCGCAGCAAGAACCGCGCGTACTGCTACCTCATGCTCCCCAACGAGCGCGCCGTGACCGAGGTCGCCCGCAAGCGCCTCAAGGCCATCGAGCAATACTCGATGCTCGGCGCGGGCTTCAAGATCGCCATGCGCGACCTGGAAATCCGCGGCGCGGGCAACATCCTGGGCGCGGAGCAGAGCGGGCACATCGCCGCGGTTGGGTACGAGATGTACTGCCGCCTGCTCGAAGAGACCGTGCACGCGCTCAAGAACGAGCCGCCCCCGCCCCGCCCCAGCCTCACGAGCGTGGAGATCGGCATCAGCGGCCTGATCCCCAAGGCGTACATCCCCTCCGATGCGCGCCGCCTGGAGGCGTACCGGCGCATCGCCACCGCCGCGGACCTGCCCGCGCTGGAGCAGGTCCGCAAGGACATGACGGACGCCTACGGCACGCCGCCCAAGGCCGTGGAGCGGCTGCTGGACCTTGCCGAAGTGCGCGTCCTCGCGCACGCCCTGGGCGTCAAGACCATCACCATCCGCGACCGCGACGTGGTCTTCCTCGCCGCGGACCCCGGCCCCGTGGCGGAGCGTTTGCGCGCTCATAACACGCCAAGCCCGGCCGCCCCCAAGGCCCGTCCCTCGACCGATTCCCCGCAACCCACCGTGACGGTCCTGCCGCCCAAGGTGGGCGAGCTGAGCGAGGTCTACTTCCGCCTGCCGGAGTCGTACCTGGACCCGCAGACCCTGCCGCGGGTGCTCAAGCGCCGCCTCTCCCCACCCGGGGCCGTGCCGGACGATCTTCCCGCCCACCCCCCCACGCCCGCACCGCCCCGACCCCGCAGCGCCGCGGAGGCCGCGCGCATGGATGCAGAGCGCTCCCGCCGCCGCCGATAGACTGCTCAAAAGGAGATCCGCCGTTGGAACAGCCCCCCGCCAGCCCGCAGCCCGGCACACCGCTCTTCACCACCGACCGGCGGATCCTCTCCCTCAAGCGGCGGCTGCTCCGCGAGGCGGGCCTCGCCGTGTCGATGCTCGAAGGCGCACTCGCCGCGCTCTGGCCGCTCGACATGGACGCCGCGATGAAAGTCCGGCTGAGCGACGACCGCATCGACACCGAAGAAGTCGAGATCGAGCAGGAGACCTACGACATCCTGTCGCTCCACCACCCCTTCGCGCGAGACTTCCGCGTATTGACCTTCATTTTGCGCGCGAACGCGGACTTCGAGCGCGTCGCCGACCACGCCTCATCCGTCGCCAAGGCCGTCAAACGAATCACCGAAGCCCGCCAGCGCGAGAACGTCACAACTCCGGTGCGCTGGCCCACCGCCCTGATGGAGCTCGGCCAGCGCGTCCCCGCCATGTGCCAGGCGCTCCTGCAGGCCGTGCAGGACGAGAACGTGGAGGCGGCCCGCAACCTCGTCGCCGCGGACAAGGTGATCGACCAGCTCGACCGCCGGCTCTTCGAGGAAGTGATGGAGATGATCAAGACCGGGGGCCGGACCGACTGCGACATCGCCGTGGGCATGTACATCTACCGCGTCGGGCGCGAACTGGAGCGCGTGGGCGACCTCATGGCCAACGTCGCCGAGGACGTGGTGTATCTGGGCACGGGCGAGATCATCCGCCACGCCAAGCGCCGCACGCCTCCGCCGGAGCAGAAGCAGCCCTGAACCTTGAGCCGCGCGGTACGCTCTCCGCATGCTCAGCCTGTGGCTGATTGCGGCGGTGCTCTCCGCGGCGGGCTTACTCCTCGCCTGGCACGGCTGGCGCGGCACGCGCGTCAACGATCACCCCATCTGCCGCCGCTGCGGCTTCGACCTCGTGGGAAGAGTGCTTTCCGGCCCGGAGCGGAACATCTGCCCCGAATGCGGCGCGGACCTGATGGTGCACAAGGCGGTGCAGCAAGGGCAGCGTGAACGCCGCCGCTGGACCATCGCCGCGGGGTGCCTGCTGCTGGCCGTGGGGCTCGGGCTCGCAGGGCTGAAAACGATCGATCGCCTCGCGAACTTCAACTGGAACACAGTGAAGCCCGTCTGGCTGCTGGTGTACGAGGCAAAGCAGCCGGGATTTCAGAACGACCTGGTGCTGCAGGAACTGATGGACCGCCGCAGCAAGGGCGAGCTCCCCGGCACGGTGTACAGCGAGCTGGCGGAGCACGCCCTGGCGGTGCAGGCGGATCCTTCGGCGCCGTGGACGCCGCTGTGGGGCGACCTGATCCTCGACGCGCACGAACGCGGCAACCTGCCCCCGGAACGCCTCGACGAGTACTTCACCAACGCCGTGGAGGTGAAGATGAACATCCGTCCGCGCGTGCGGGCGGGCATGTCGGTGCCGTACTCGGTGACCGGCAGGACAACGCGCACGGCCACCAAGCCGCCCCGATCGTTCAAGCTGACCCTCGGGGAGGTGAAGCTCCGCGGCCCGAGCGGCGAAGAAGTGAAGCTGCCGCGGCACGCCGGGTCGTTCGAGCGATGGGGAGGCGGGCCGCCGAACTTCCAGAGCAACATCTGGCTCGGCAAGGAGCCCCTCACGCCCGGGCCGTGGCAGGTGGAGGTCCTGTTCCGGCTCACCATCGATTCGCTGGACCGGGACCTGCCGCACATGCAGACGATCGAGGTGGTCGAGGGCCCGAGCACGCGCCTGGTGGAAGCGCCCGGATGCACGGTCACCTTGAGCAACGTGCGCGCGCAGCTGGAGCCGATCATGCCGAACCTGGGAAACCCTTCCCCACACCGGGAGCAAGCGCGACGGCTGCGGCTCAATCTCTTCCCCAGGCGTGTTGACCGGCCCGCGTCGTTCGCGTGCTTCGGCCGGTGGCTCGATGCGGACGGCGGCGAGCGCGAATGGCCGTTGGGGAGCGTCGTCCTGCGGCCCAACGTCGGGGTCGGATGGTCGGCCTACCTGCCGGAGGACTTCGCCGCGGAAGAGATGACGCTCATCCTGCGTCCGGACACCGAAGGGGCGGAGAGCACGCCGGACCTGGTCGAGGTTCCAGACATTCCGGAGATCGTGGTGCCCAAGGTGAAGGTCGAGCAGTGGGGTGGCCAGGGCGGGCGCTGAAAGCAAGGCCAAAAACGAACAACACCCGCCTTTGTGGGACGGGTGTTGACGCCGGTCGAACCGGATTCGAAGGGAAACAGTTGGGTTACCGCTTGGACGCACGTCGCCGTGCGTCTATCCGCGCCTCCTTGCGGAGGGGAGCGGACGAGGGTGCGTTGACGTTACCAGTGGCAGATCGCTCTGCCGGCCCGGAGGGTTGTTCGACGATCGTGTCGATTCCGGGCGCTTGCTGGTCTAAGGAAATCCCTTAGAAAGGAGGTGATCCAGCCGCAGGTTCTCCTACGGCTACCTTGTTACGACTTCGTCCCAGTCACCGATCTCGCCGTGGGCACTGCTGAAACGCGGTGACTTCGGGCGCTCCCGGCTCCCATGACGTGACGGGCGGTGTGTACAAGGCTCAGGAACGTATTCACCGGAGCGTAGCTGATCTCCGATTACTAGCGATTCCGGCTTCATGCAGGCGAGTTGCAGCCTGCAATCCGAACTGGGGCGCGTTTTTTGCGATTTGCTCCGTCTCGCGACCTCGCATCGCTTTGTGCGCGCCATTGTAGCACGTTTGCAACCCTGGGCGTAAGGGCCATGAGGACTTGACGTCATCCCCACCTTCCTCCGGTTTGACACCGGCAGTCT
>CALJIV010000010.1 GCA_937974035.1 uncultured Phycisphaerales bacterium | reverse complement strand
TGGATGAATGGAATGCCCGCCGCGTACCCAGGGCTTACGCCCTGGGCTACCAACGGCCGCGGCTCCGCCGCTCATTGAGCGCGATGGAGCTCTGCCGCCCAGGGGTGCACGCCCCCCTCGCGACCTTCACTCTCGCCACGCAGGGGCGTGGGGCCGCAGAGCGCGCCTGAACGTCACGCTTTCTCTTCTCCCCACAGCTCCACCAGCCGCAGGCACATCCGCACCGAGAGCGCCATGTCCTGCACGCTGATCCACTCCAGTGGGCCGTGGATGTTCTGCATCCCCGTGAAGAGATTGGGCGTCGGCACGCCCATCTCCGTCAGGCGCGAGCCGTCCGTCCCGCCGCGGATGGGAGTCGAGACCGGCTCGATCCCCAGCTCGCGGCAGGCACGCCGCGCCAGCTCCACCGGCCGCATGTCCTTCTCCAGCCAGTAGCGCATGTTGCGGTACTGCGGCGTGATCGTGCAGGCGATCTTCGCCCGCGGCTCGGTGGCCTGCACCGCCGCGCACACCTGCCTCAGAAGCTCGCCGTGGGACGCGAGCCCCTCCCGCTCGAAGTCGCGCAGGATGAAGCTCAGCTCCGCCGCCGCGGCCGTGCCGCTCATCTGGTAGAGGTGAATGAACCCCTCCCGCCCCTCGGTGGTCTCGGGCGTGCGCGTGACGTGCGGGAGCGCATTGATGATCTTCGCCGCCAGGTGCAGGGCGTTGACGAGCTTGCCCTTCGCGTCGCCGGGGTGGATCGAGACCCCCTCGATGCTCACCACCGCCCTGTCCGCGGAGAAGGTTTCGTAGACGACCTCCCCCACCTCCGCGCCGTCCAGCGTGTAGGCGAACGGCGCCCTGAGGTCCGCGGGCAGGCGCTGATCCACGCCGCGGCCGATCTCCTCGTCGGGCGTGAAGGCGACGCGGATCGTGCCGTGGGCGATCGAGGGATTCCGCAGCAGGTGGTTGGCGAGCGTCATGATGATCGCGACGCCCGCCTTGTCGTCCGCGCCCAGCAGCGTCGAGCCGCTGGAGGTGATGATGTCGTGGCCGATCTTGCCCGCAAGATACGGGAAGGCCGCGGGCGAGAGCACCTGATCGCCCTCGGGCAGGACGATGTCCTGTCCCTTGTAATCACGGTGCACGATGGGCTTGACGCCGGCGGCGTTGTACGCGGGAGCGGTGTCCACGTGCGCCAGCAGCGCGATCGTGGGAGCCGGGTGCGGCACCGTCGCGGGGATCGTCGCCAGCACCGCGCCGTAATCGGTCAGCGCGACATCCTGCGCCCCCATCGCCCCGAGCTCGTCCGCGAGCATCCGCAGCAGGTCGAGCTGCCGCGCCGTGCTGGGGGTTGTGCCCGAGGACTCGTCGCTCTGCGTGTCCACGCGGCAGTAGCGGACCAGCCGCTCCTCGAGCTCGCGGTCAAACATCTTCGCGTCGATGGGGCCTGCGGTGCGGGCGTGCACGCTCCCTCCTTTCATCTACTGCGTCGCCGGGTCGGCCTCGCGCCCGGGCGGGAGTTTTATTTCCAGAAGCCCCAGCCGGTCGTCGGGCACCACAAAGTAGCCGCCGGCGATCACGCAGCCGCCTTCGATGGCGATCGAGGGGGCGGAGCAATCTCCCTTCCAGTGCGCCCTGGGGCCGATGGTGACCGGTCCGCCGCTGACCACGTTGGCCTCCATCGTTCCCTCGACGAAGACGCCCTCGTGGGCCTCCACGCTCTGGGCGATGATGCGGCCCTTCTTCTGCACCACCACCTTGCCGCAGGTCTGGATCTTCCGGACCGCCTCGACGGTGCGGACGACCACGTCCTCCAGGCGCAGCTGACGGCTGCACTTGGGGCAGGACGTGCTCTTCGCCTGGCGGGAGACCTCGAACTTATGCCGGCAGTGGTAGCACTGGATGGTGCGCGGGTTGGCGACGGACTCGGCCATGGACATGGGGCCCCGCCGGGCGCCGAGGCGCGGCGGGGACGCTTCCTCCCTGGTGCGAGCAAAGCTTTGTGCTTACTTGCGGTTGGGGTCGGGCTTGTTCGCGTTCGCGGCGAGCCCCGCGGGCTTGCCCTCCGCGAAGGAGTTGGGCAGCCCCGCGTGGGCGTCCGGGCCGACGCGCACGTGCCCGACGAAGGAAGCCCCCTCGGCCACCACCAGGCGGGCCGCGATTAGGTCGCCCTTGACCTTCGCCTTGCTCGTCAGCTCGACGCGCTCCTTGGCGGTGAGGTTGCCGTCCACGTCGCCGTCCACCAGCACCTTCAGCGCCTCGACCGCGGCCTTGCAGCTCGCGCCGTTGGCGACCTGCAGCTCGCCCTTGGCCTCGATCGTCCCTTCGAACGTCCCCAGAATCCGGGCCATGGACTCGAACCGCATGTCGCCCTTGATGTGCGTATCAGGCCCGATCACCGTCGTCGTGTTTGGCTCCGCCATTGGAAAGTCCTCGTAAGGGGTGCAGCATCACGCGCCGGCGACTGCCGCGGCAGGTGTGCGGGCGGAGTGTAAATCGAACCCCGCCCCGGTCTTGCCCTTGTGCACAGCCTGCGCAGAACCTGCGCACAACCGCGCGGCGCTTCGGCGCAGCACGCTGCCGGCGCTCCACTTGCGCGGCATTCCCTCCTGTCGGAGCCCCACCGCTCCTCTCCCCTGCGTGGGGCCAACAAAGCCCGACTCGCCGGCCTTCAGAAACCTTCCAGAATCCGAGCGGGACGGGGTTGCGAACCCGGCTCCTATAGTTCCCGACCACGACACGGAGGACCCGCCCATGACCACTCTGACCCGTCAGCCTTCCCCCTCCCCCGCCGCGACGAGCGACCCCCTTCAGCTCATCGACGTCGACCACGTGCAGTTCTACGTGGGCAACGCGAAGCAGGCGGCCTTCTTCTACGCGCACTGCTTCGGCTTCCAGATCGAGCAGGTCTCGGACCTGACCACCGGCCAGCGCGATGCGGCGCACTACCTGCTGACTCAGGGCAACATCCGCTTCATCCTGACCTCGGCGCTGACGCCCACGCACCCGGCGTCGATGGAGACCGCGATGTACGGCGACGGCGTGAAGGACGTGGCCTTCACCGTCTTCGACGCCGAGAAGGCGTGGGAGCGCGCGATCCGCAACGGCGCGCAGTCCGCGTACGAGCCTCGGACCTACAAGGACGACCGCGGCACCGTCACGATGGCGGGCATCAAGACCTACGGGCGCGTGGTCCACTCCTTCGTCTCCCGCACCGGGGATTACGAGCTGACCCGCGTGAAGCAGGGCGGCCTGTTCAAGCCGGGCTTCAAGCGCCTCGACGGCGGCGACTGCACCCCCGCGGCCGGCTGCGCGCCGCAACTGGGCACCTCCGTCCTCGCCATCAACGAGTACAACAAGAAGAACCCCTGCGGCCTCAAGTACGTCGACCACCTCGTCGGCAACGTCGAGCTGGGCATGATGAACCACTGGGTGGCGTGGTACGAGAACGTGCTTGAGTTCAAGATGTTCAAGCACTTCGACGACAAGGACATCTCCACGGAGTACTCCGCGCTCATGTCCAAGGTGATGGCCAGCGGCAATCACCTCATCAAGATGCCCATCAACGAGCCCGCCCCCGGCAAGAAGAAGAGCCAGGTGCAGGAGTTCCTCGACTGGCACTCCAACACGCCCGGCGTCCAGCACCTCGCCCTCCGCACCGACGACGAGCTGCACTCCATCGCGGCGCTGCGCTCCCGCGGCGTGGACTTCCTCACGCTCCCCGACGCCTACTACGAGAAGGTCTGGGACCGCGTGAACAAGATGCTCACGGACCACGGCCACGAGCCCGTCCGCGAGAGCCACGAGCGCATCAAGGAGCTCGGCATCCTCATCGACGCCGACGACGAGGGCTACCTCCTGCAGCTCTTCACCAAGCCGCTCCAGGACCGGCCCACGCTGTTCTTTGAGATCATCTGCCGCCGCGGCAGCCAGTCCTTCGGCAAGGGCAACTTCAAGGCACTCTTCGAAGCCCTGGAGCTCGAGCAGGCCCGCCGCGGCAACCTCTGATCCCCTCCGCCCGATCAGGCCGGGGAAATTCCTGAGCGTCGCCCGATAAATCGGCGATCCAGACATCAATCCGTCCAGACTTCCCCAGAGCGGGTGTTGTTTGCATGGAACCGGAATCCGAACGAACCCGGAAAGCCGATTGTGCATTGACTCGGATTGCTGTAGTTTAGAAAGAGTCTGCTTGTTCCCGTTCCCGGTCTAAGCCCAGTGCGAACCGCACGTCGCGTCGGTGTGCGCGGCAGGCGTGGCGCTCCGGGCCTTCTTTCAGCGAGAGGTACAGAAGAGATGGTTCACAGCACGAAAGTTGTGGGTGTGTGCGTCGCCGCATCCATCGCCGCGATCGCGGGTCAGGCGCTCGGTCAGGGATGCACCCCATCCATCGGCCCCGACGTCATCGTGGGCGACCTGCCGAGCACTGCAAACTTCGACCCCACCGGCCCATACGACGCCTTCTCGATGGCCACGACCTCGTGCAACATCGGCAGCGCCAATCTCCAGTGGAACGGGTTCCCGGCAAACACCCACCCCGCCATCACGCAGACCATGTACCGCTTCCGCACGGTGGACGGCAGCGGGCGGTTTGAGATGATCGGCCAGAGCTGGCTCAAGCACGGCTTCACGGCCCTCACCGGCAACGTCTGCTGCACCTGCAACAGCCCCGGCAGCGGCAACTTGCTTGGCGTGGGCTGCTCCGACCCCTACTCGGCGACCCGCAACGCGAGCCAGGCGAGCCTCGGCCCCAAGTGGCAGGTCAACGCCCACACCGGCTACTTCCCCCCCGGCGGCCCCGCGACGGGCACCGGCGGAACGGGCACCGTCTACCGCCGGCTTCAGTTCCTGCTCACCGACGTCGTCGCCACCCCGGGCGGCCCCGGAGCTCCCATGCGCTTCTTCGGCGAGTCGCAGTACGTCTCCCCGGACGACGCCGCGGCGGGCAACCAGAACAACAACGCCTCGTACCGCGAGCTGGCGATCACCGGCTCGCCCTCGAACTGGAACGTGACGTTCTCGACCACCCCCGGCGCGGTGGTGAACACCTCGCGCACGAACCCGGCCATCCGCGCGTGGGCCGTGTGCGAGCCCGGCGTGACGCTGACCGACGTGCAGGTGCCCGACGACGGCCTGTTCATCATCGGCTCCAAGGCCACGGACCTGGGCAACGGGATGTGGCACTACGAGTACGCGGTGCTGAACCTCAACTCCGACCGCAACGGCGGCACGTTCTCCGTGCCCGTCCCGGCTTCGGCGATCGTCACGAACATCGGCTTCCACTGCCCGAAGTACCACAGCGGCGACGGCGTGGACAACATCAACTTCAGCGACGCCCCGTGGACGGCCACCCGCAACGGCGACTCGCTTGACTTCGTGACGGAGACGATGTCGGAGAACATCCGCGCCAACGCGCTCCGCTGGGGCACCACGTACAACTTCCGCTTTGACAGCAACGCCGCGCCGGTGCAGGGCGGCAACGTGAAGATCGGCCTGTGGAAGCCCGGCACGCCGTCGGCCATCATCGGCGCGGCGCAGAGCCCCGGCCAGTTCCCGGTGCCGCCGGAGCCGCTGCGGGCCGACGGCTCTTCCTCGCCCGCCAGCGTGCAGATCACCGGCAATGCACTGCTCACCGTGAGCGTCAGCCCGGCCACGCAGCCCAACAGCTCGGGCATCAGCGTCATCGCCGACCTGAGCAACATCAACGGCCCCTCGTCGCAGGTCTTCTACGACGACGGCACCCACGGGGACGTGACCGCGGGGGACCTCATCTTCAGCTACGCCGCGACGATGGCCGAGCCGCTGACGCCCGGCGAGGTCACCATCCCCTTCCACGTCAGCGACGCGCAGGAACGCGAGTTTGAGGGCAGCTTCAACATCACGCTGACCGCGGCGCCCACGGGCGCCTGCTGCATCGCGGGCAACTGCTCGATCACGACCGAGTACGCCTGCGTCACCAACGGCGGCTCCTACCTCGGCAACGGGACCAACTGCGGCGCTTCCACCTACGCCATCGGCCCCGGCACCGGCGCGTACTCCTCGATCGCCGGCACCGGCACACGCCTGGCGACCGTCAGCACCTGCAACGACTGCGCGCAGCTCGTCGAGATGCCCTTCTTCTTCACCTTCTTCAACAACCCCTACAGCAGCGTTTACGTCCACTCCAACGGCTACCTGCAGTTCGGGGCCAACAACGCCCAGTACTTCAACACCGCCATCCCGAACCCGGCCCTGCCGAACAACGCCATCTACGCGCTGTGGGATGACCTCAGCCCCAACACCAACGGCGACATCTACTACACCACGATCGGTGAAGCGCCCAACCGCGTCTTCATCGTCGAGTGGTTCGACGTCGCGCAGCACGGCCTCACCCCGCGGACCAGCGAGAACTTCCAGGTGCTGCTCTACGAGGGCACCAACCACATCGAGTTCCGCTACGGGAACATCAGCCTCGACCCCGGTACCGACTTCACCGTGGGCATCGAGAACAGCACGGGCACCGTGGCCCACTCGATCCCCGGACCTTCGCTGGGCACCGGCAACACCAGCGTCCGCATCTCCTCCATCGCTCCGCAGAGCCCCTGCGCTCTCCTCTGCGGGACCTCGGACTTTGACGGCGACGGAGACAGCGGCACCGACGCCGACATCGAGGCCTTCTTCTCCTGCCTCGCGGGCAGCTGCTGCGACACCTGCTGGCACCTCGGCGCGGACTTCGACGCCGACGGCGACGCCGGCACCGACGCCGACATCGAGGCCTTCTTCCGCGTCCTGGCGGGCGGCAACTGCTGATTCACCTTCTTCCCGCCTCTTCCAAGGGCTCGCCGAAAGGCGGGCCCTTTTTCATGCGCTAGACTCGCCACATGGGCACGTTCCTGCTCAAGACCGAGCCGGGTGATTACTCCTACGCCGACCTGGTGCGTGAGAAGACGACGCGCTGGACGGGCGTCTCCAACCCCGCCGCGCTCGCCGCGTTGCGGTCGATGCGCAAGGGCGATGAGGCGTTCATCTATCACACGGGCGACGAGAAGGCGATCGTGGGACTGGCGACCGTCAGCCGCGGGGCGTACGAAGACCCCGACCGCCGCGGTCTGACCGACGCGGGGGAGCCGAAGTTCGCCGTGGTGGACCTCAAGCCGGTGCGTGCAGTGCGCACGCCGCTGACGCTGGCTCAGATCAAACCAGATCCCCGCTTCAAGGACTTTGCGCTGGTGAGGCAGTCGCGCCTCAGCGTGATGGCCGTGCCGCCGGACCTCGACAAGATCATCCGGTCGTTGACCGGGCTGTAAGGTCATCGCGCCGGCCGCGGCTCGACCCGAGGCAAGGGGGCCAGGTCGGGCTCCACGAACTCGTACCGAGCCTCGGGCGGCATCCCCGCGGGCGAGTAGTAGAGCCGCAGGAGCGTGGCGCACAGCAGGTGCGGGTGCTGGGCAATGAACGAGTCGAAGTCCTCGCACGGGCCACGGGAAGCAATTGCCGAGGCGATCAGGCAGAGCCACGCTCGTGTGACGGTCTCGTGATAGCCGCGGTCGGGCGTCTCGACGAGGCCGTGGGCCCTGTTGAGCAGTTTGATGCCCTCGCGCATGGCGATCATGGCCTCTTCGAAAGGCCGCTCGCGGAGCAGCAGGTATGCGCAGCGCACGTGGCTTCGGTGCGTCCACTCGGTCGCGCTGATGGCCTGCTTTCGGAACGCCGTGAGAAACTCCGCGTCGCTCACTGACGCCCCCGCACAAGCCGCTGGAAGGCGTCGCGCTCTCCGCTGATCCCGGTGAGGGTGTCGGCCTGGTGGTCGGCGTGGTAGCTCGACCGCACGAGCGGGCCGGACTCAACGACCTTGAAGCCGCGGGCCAGCCCCTCGGCCTTGAACGTGGCGAACTGCTCCGGGGTCACCCAGCGATCGATGGGCAGGTGGTTGCGCGTGGGCTGGAGGTACTGCCCGATGGTGAGGATGTCGCAGGAATCCTCCGGGCCGCCGTTGACGCTCGTGCGCGTCGCCTGCTGCACCTCGTCCATCAGCGCCAGCACTTCATCGTCGCGCTCGCCGATCCCCACCATGATGCCGGTCTTGGCGACGATGCCCTGCTCCTTGACGCGCCGGAGGAGCTCGACACTGCGGTCGAACTTCGCGCTGGGACGCACCGCCGGGTACATCCGGCGCACCGTCTCCAGGTTGTGGTTGATGATGTGCGGTCGCGCGTCGATCACCATCTGCAGCGCGCCCCAGTTGCCCTCGAAGTCCGGGATCAGCACCTCGATCGACATCTCCGGGCACGCTTCCTTGGAGCGGATGATCGTCTCGGCCCAGATCCCCGCCCCGCCGTCGGGAAGCTCGTCCCGGTTCACGCTGGTGATGACCACGTGCCGCAGGCCCATGAGCGCCAGGCTCTCGGCCACGCGCCGGGGCTCGTCCTTGTCCACCGGCGCGGGGCGTCCGGTCTTGACGTTGCAGAAGCCGCACGCCCGCGTGCAGGTGTCGCCCAGGATCATGATCGTCGCCACGCCCCGGGCCCAGCACTCGCCCATGTTCGGGCACCCCGCCTCCTCGCAGACGGTGTGGAGCTTGTGCTGGGTCATGATGCCGCGGAGGCGGTTGTACCCCTCGCCGCCGGGCACCTTTGCGCGCAGCCACGGCGGCTTGCGCTTCACCGCGATCTGGTCCTTGGCGCCCCCGGCGTTGTTGATGATCCGATCAGAAAGGCTCAGGACCGGCCGATCGACCATCTTGAGCGGATCGCCGCCCAGCGGGCGGGGGTGGCGGGCCAGCACCCGGGCGGTCGCCGGGTCGGAACCGGCGTTTGCGGCGGGGCTTGCGGAGGGGGGCGTGGATTGTGGGCTCGTCATCGGAGCCACACTCTAGGGGTTCCCAAACCGGCTGGGCTTCCGCGGCGTAATCCACCGGGCCCGCCTGCACGGGCGGCCGAGTTCCGATAGCCTTGTCGCCATGAGCCGGATTCATGAACAGGCCGTTCATCCGGCGCAAGGAGTTCAGAAGGTACAGACCGCCTGGTGAGAGAGGTGCCTGGGGGAAGTATGATGAGCCACCGGCACGATCTTCGTGCTGGAGGCATAGTGCAGGGGGGCCCGCTGACGCGGGCTCGGGGCCAGGTCGGCCCTTTCCCCAATACAAGGAGCGGGTGCGTGTCGAAGATGCAGAACTGTGGTCGGGGAGCCGCCATCCGTGCCGCGGCTGGACTGGCGGTAGCTTCCGTCGGGCTCGGCGGGTGTGCTGATTCCTTCATGGACCCCAGCGTGGTGGGCCGGTGGGATCCCACCCCCACCGTCATGCCCATCCTCGATCGCATCGCCAGCATCGAGGATGACCTGGGCGACATGGTCGAAACGACCGACCCCGTCCCCGCGGACCTGCTCCCCATCCCGCAGGCCTACCGCATCGGCCCCGGCGACCAGCTTGAGGTCACCATCTACGACCTCATCGAGATGGGCCAGCCCGAACGGTACGACATCATCGTTGACCCCCGCGGCGACATCGAGCTGCCCCAGCTCGGCCGGCTCACCGTCACCGGGCTCACCACCGAAGAGGCCACCGAGACCGTGCGCAACGCCATGAAGCGCCTGGTGGCCGAGCCGCTGGCCTCCGTGGTCGCCCGCGGCCAGCGTCAGCAGACGTACAACATCATCGGCGACGTTCAGTCGCCCGGCCCCTACTTCATCCCGCGGGCCGACTACCGCCTGCTCGAAGCCATCACCGCGGGCGGCCGCTTCGACGAGAACGTGCAGGAGATCTACGTCATCCGGCAGGTGCCGCTCACCGACGACGTGACCGGCCGCCTGCCCACCCCTGCCGCGCCCGAATCCGGCAAGCAGGAGGATGGCTCCAACCTGCTGGACGTGATCGACCAGATCGCGCCTCCGCCCTCCGGGGCCCAGCCGCAGCCGACCGAGCCGCCGCCGCCCGCCGTGCCCATGCCCAGCGAGCCTGCGCCGGCTCGTCAGCCCGAGCAGCCCGCGCCGATCGTGGACTTGCCCGAGAATCAGCCGCAGCCTCAGAGCCGGCCAGTGGAGGAAGTCTCTCAGCCCGAGAGCGAGCCGGGCTCGTGGATCTTCGTCAACGGCAAGTGGGTGCAATCCACGCGGACGGCACGCCAGCCCTCCACGCCTTCCGCGGAGGGACAAAACCTCATCACCCAGCGCGTCATTCGCATCCCGATGCGGGACCTGCTCGCGGGCAAGCAGTCCGTGAACATCGTCATCCGGCCCGGGGACGTGATCCGCGTTCCCGCGCCCCCGGCGGGGCTGTACTACGTGACCGGCCAGGTCGCCCGCCCGGGCGTGTACCAGCTCCCGACGACCGGCGGGGTCACGCTCATGCGTGCCGTGGCCGGTGCGGGCGGATTCGATAACCTCGCCATCCCCGAGCGGACGGAGCTGACCCGCATCGTGGGACATAACCGCGAGGCGACGATCCTCCTCGACGGTAAAGCCATCGGAAAGCGGACCCAGCCCGACGTCTGGATCAAGCCCAACGACGTGATCAACGTGGGAACGACGTGGTGGGCCCTGCCCGTGGCGGTTATCCGCAACGGTTTCCGGGCCAGCTACGGGTTCGGGTTTGTACTGGACCGGAACATCAGCAACGACCTGTTCGGGCCGCCGCCGGTCAATGCCTTCGGCCAATAGGCCGATCACCCTCCATACCCCCACCGCGGGGCACGGGTTTGTCGCGTAGAGGGCGTCCGGTGCGAACCAGAGGGTCGCTCCGGCACGTACCATCGCCATGCCCGGGCTGCGCCCGGCGTGCGGGTCGGGTAAGGGTCTTCACAGTCTTAACTCTGCATGGCGACGCAAAGCAGCAATACAGCGACCGCTCACGCCGGGCTCACCACCCAGGCATGGGTGAAGATTGCGCTGATCGCGGTCGCCTTCGGCTGGCTCTTCAACGTCTGGTTCAAGCGCCAGGCCCTTCACAGCGCCAGTGCGATCGAGGACTGGGGCCATGCCTTCATCGTCCCCTTCCTCTCTCTCTGGATCGTCTGGCAGAACCGGCGCGAACTGCTCCGCATCACTCCCACCACCTTCTGGCCCGGCTTGGCCCCGATGCTGCTGGGCATCGTCTGCTACTTCTTCTTCATCGTCGGCTTCCCGAACCACATGTTCATGGGGTTCTCGGTCGTGCTGACGCTCGCGGGCCTGTGCCTGTTCCTCCTGGGCCCGCGGATGTTCCACATCCTGTTCCTGCCCATCGCGTACCTGGTCTTCGCGGTCACGATCTCGGAGCAGGTCATCATCAAGGTGACCTTCGCGCTGCAGCAGGTCGCGGCGGTCGGGGCGTGGCTTATCCTGCGGCTGATCAGCGGCCTGGGCGGGGACTTCATGGTCTTCATCAGCGGCAACACGCTGGAGGTCGGGGGACGCGCCCTGAACGTCGCCGAGGCGTGCTCGGGAATGCGGATGGTCGTTGCGTTCCTGGCGCTGGCCGGCGCGGTGGCGATGCTCACGACGAAAGTGTGGTGGCAGCGCACGGCGCTGCTGCTGCTGGCGGTTCCGGTCGCGGTGCTCAACAACGTGCTGCGCGTGGCTGTGCTGGGGCTGCTCTCGATGTGGAAGCCCGGCCTGGCAGCGGGCGACGCCCACATGCTGATCGGCACCATCCTCCTGGCATTGGGCCTTGCCATGTTCCTGGGCATCCAGTGGACCCTGGACAGGATTGTCCGCGAGGGGCCCGCGGAAGGGGCCGCCCGTGCGTAGCTTTTTCAACATCCCCTTCGTGATCGTGCTGACCGTGCTGCTCTCCGCGGCGCTGGGCATGAACGCGGCCATCAACTACTACAAGATCTCCATCACCAAGCTCCCGATCTACCCCAAGGACGGCCGCCTGCTGACCTCCATCCCCATGAGCACCGAGTCATGGGTGTGCACCACCGGCGATCATCGCGAGAGCGCCGAGGTCGAGGCGACGCTGGGCACCAAGAACTACATCACGAGGCTGTACGAGGCCCGCACGCCCCCCGAAGGGCGCAAAGCGATGCGCGTCAGCCTGCACTGCGCGTACTACACCGGCATGATCGACACCGTGCCGCACGTCGCCGACCGCTGCTTCGTCGCGGGCGGCATGCAGCTGGGCACGCTGACGCAGGACCTGCCGCTGCCGCTGGATCACGGGCGCATGATCCCGGACGAGGACGTGCCCGAGCGCCTCAAGGGACGGATCTTCAAGATCCGCCCCGCGGACGGCGTGCGCGAGCGTCTGCCGCGCGACCCCAAGGACATCAAGATCCACACGATGAAGTTCGTGGACGAACGCGGGCAGGACCTGTACGCCGGCTACTTCTTCATCGCCAACGGCGGGTGCGTGGCCCGCGCCGAGGACGTCCGACTGCTCGCCTTCGACCTGAAGTCAACGTACGCGTACTACCTGAAGGTGCAGGTGGCGAGCGCCGACGTTGAATCGCAGGAAGAGCTCGCCAAGGTCGCGGCGTCGTTGCTGGATGAGCTGTTTGGCGACATCATGCGGTGCACGCCGGACTGGGTGGAAGTCGAAGAGGGACGGTACCCGCCCAAGACCGAGTAACAAGGATTCTGCGGGCGCGTCCGCAACGCGCCCGATAGGGAGTGCGGAATGGCTTCGAAGGTGAATACCAGGTTCGTGGTCGGGCTCTCGGCGATCTCGCTGCTGGTGATCGGCGGCCTGGTCCTCGCCACCATCACGCTGCTGAAGAACTCCGGCGCCGACCTCGCCCGCATGGGCGACAAGAAGATGGCGGAGCAGCAGTACAAGGAAGCCGCGGAGATCTACGCCAAGGCAGTCAACAAGGAAAAGACCAACACCGAGTTCCTCCGCAAGTGGATCGAGGCGCTCCGCAAGACCACGCCGGAGAGCCAGCGGGCCTACTCCGACGCTTTTCTGCAGCACCTCGTCTCCGCCGCGATGCGGCAGCTCGCCATCGTCTCCGATGATCCCGCCGCGCAACGCGAGTACGTCGAGGTCCGCCGCCGACTCGTCGAGGCCAGCCCGTTCCACCGCGTGGCTTATGAGGCGGTCATCTCCGACATCGACCTGATCCTCCAGAAGTACCCCCAGCCCACCGCGGACTCGCTCGTCATGCAGGGCGTCCGCGGCCTGGCCCGCCTGCGCATCGCCGTCAACACCCCCGACGTTTCGCAGCAACTGATCGACGCGGCGAAGGCCGACCTCGAAGCGGCCTTCGCTGCGGATTCCTCGAACGAAGACTTTGCGAACGGGCTCGCGACGTGGCACGCGATGATGGCCGGACGTGCCGCGAAGGCCAACGACTTTGAAGCCGCCCGCACGCACATGGCGGCTTCCGAGCAGGTCATCGCGGACTTCCTCTCCAAGAACCCGGAGAGTGTGCTCGCCGCCGCCGTGACCATCCGGCAGAAGCTCGACGCCCTGGCCCGCGAGGTCGCGATGCGCACCGAGCGTCCGCCCGTCTCCGAGCTTCGGCGGATGCACGAAGAGTTCGCCGAGGCTGCCCGCCCGCGTCTCGACGCTCTGGCCGAACTCGCCAAGGCCCACCCCGAGCGTGTGAACCTCTGGACGGTGCGGCTGATCAAGGACCTTGAGCAGTCCATCGACCCCGCCTCGGGCTGGGCCCGCACGGAGGGGATCGTCCGGACCATGCTCAACGCCGATCCCTCCGACGCGGACCTGCTCATCGTGCTGGCCGAGATCAACGAGCAGCGGCGCGATTACGAAGATGCCATCTCCGTTCTGCAGCGGGTCATCGACATGCCCTCGCCGCCGCTCTCGCTGAAGGGCTACCTGCTCTTCAATCGCAAAGCCGAGGCGATGTTCCGGCAGACGCAGTCGATGTACCTCTCGCTGGAGGGGATGCCCGCCGAGAAGACCGCGGAGCGTGAGGCCGTGATCGCGCGTATCAAGTCCGTGCGCGACAAGATGGCCGCGGTGCAGGACGCCGAGGCCTCGCCTGCGATGCTGCTGACCGACGCTCGCCTGGCGCTCCTGGCCGGCGACCTCATCAAGGCCGACCGCCTGCTGGAGCAGTTCAACGAGGGCACGCAGAACAGCTTGCCCGACGGCCTGATGCTGGCCTCCGAAGTGGCCGTGCGCCGCAACGAGCTGGGCGCCGCCCGCGACCACCTCAACCAGCTTCTCCGCATTCAGAGCACGAACCTGGTCGCCATTCTGCGCCTGGCGCAGATCGAGCACAACCTGAAGAACACCAACCGTGCGCTGGAGCTGTACCGCCTTGCGCAGCAGCTTCAGCCCAACAACGCGGCCATCGCCGATCAGATCGCCCTCATCGAAGGCGTCACCCTCGGCACAAAGGTGAAGGACCCGGTCGTCCAGGTCGTCATCGACGCCGACACGATGCTCCGCGACGCCGCCAAGACCGGCGACGCCGACAGCCCGCAGACCAGCCAGCGCATCGTGAACTTCATCCGGTCGGAGATCGCCCGCCTCAACTCCACCGACCCTCGCCTTTACCGCGCCTTGGCGCTGGCCTGCATCCGCAACAACGACAAGGCCGGGGCGATCGCGGCGGTGGATGAGGGCCTCCGCCACAACCCCGACAACCAGGATCTGAAGTTCTTCCGCATCGGCATCGCCGAGCAGGACCCGCTCAAGGCGCGTCTGGAGCTGATCGACCTGCGCACCGAGAACGACCCCGTGGAGCGTGCCCTGAGCCGCTTCTCGGTCTTCTCTGAGTTCGGCAAGAAGACCGAGGCCGCCGCGGAGCTGGCCGAGGCCGTGCGCCTTGCCCCCAACGACAAACGCGTCATTGAGCTGCAGTTCCTCAACGCCCTCGCCGAGAAGAACTGGACCCTCGCGGAAGAGCTCGCTCTCCGCGGCCAGCGCGAGGACGTGGACGGCGCCAACGGCGACACGCTCCGCGCCCGTCTCCAGGCCGCGAAGGGCAACGGGGCCGAGGGCGTCCGCATCATGGAGGCCGCCGTCGCCCGCGGCGGGGCGCAGCCCGAGGCCTGGCGGCTCCTCGGTCACTTGCAGAACGGCATCGGCCGCAGCAACGACGCCATCAACTCCTTCCGCGAGGCTCTGCGCCTCCGTCCCAACGACGTTCCCACCATCAACGACCTGCTCGCGACCCTGATCGCGTCAGGCCGCCCGGAGATGGCCCTCTCCATCGCCCGCTCCAGCGAGCCCTACGCCAACACAGACCCCACCTTCATGCACACGTGGATGAACCTGGAGGCCGCCCTGGGCGACCGCGAGATGGTCGTGCAGAAGCGCTCCACGCTCTTCCGCGTCAACCCCGACGACCGCGACAACGCCGTGGCGCTCGCGGCGCTCTACATGGACGCCAAGAAGTTTGATGACGCCCGGCCCATCATCGACTCGCTCCGCGCCAAGCAGGACGGCCTGGACGCCGTCAATCTGGACGCAGCGTGGCACTGGGCGCAGCGCAACTTCGACAAGGCCAAGCAGGTCTTTGAGAGCTACATCGCCGCCCAGGGCACTGCGACGGTCGAGCCCCTGATGGTTTTCGCGCAGTTCCTCCTTCAGCGGCAGGACGTGGACGGCGCGATCGCGGTGCTCAACCGCGCCCGGCCGCTCCAGGACCCCAAGACCGCCGCCGTAGACCGCGCCCTGGCCGACACCTACTTCTCCCTCGGCCGTCTTGAGGACACCGAGCAGGCGTGCCGCCGCGTCATCGACGCCGGCGCCGACACTCCTGAAAAGCTCTACCGCAAGCGCCTCGCCGAGAGCCTGATCGGCCTGCGCCGCCTGGATGAAGCCTCCGCCATCCTCGACCCGATGCTCGCTGCGCAGGACGTGGACGCAACCACCATGCTCATCGCAGCGGAAGCCCGCAAACACCGCGGCGACGCCCGCGGCCAGCGCGAACTGCTCGACCGCGCCGTGCAGAAGTTCCCCAACGACGCCAACGTCTTCTTCCGCCGCGGCCAGGCCATGGTCGAAAGCTCCACCGACCCGGTGGTCCTGCGCGACGCCATTGCGGACTTCACGAAGGCGATCCAGCTCAACCCCTCGCTGTGGCAGGCGCTGCGTCTGCGGGCCCTCGCGCACGAGTACCTCAAGGAGTCGGAGAAGGCCATCGCCGACCTGCGCCAGGCGCTCGAGGTGAACCCCTACGACAACGAACTGCTGGGCGGTCTCGTGGGCTACCTGCTCCGCGAAAACCGCAGCACGGACGCCTTCGAGGTCGCCAACCGCGTGCTTGAGAAGCGTCCGCGCGATGCCGCCGCTCACGTCGGTGTGGCGCAGATCTTCTCCAACGCCGGCCGCTGGGACCAGGCCATCCGCTACATGGAGCGGGCCTACACAATCGACCCGCAGGACGGCATTGCTCAGCGGTACCTCGACACGCTGCTCTCCGCCAAGCCGAGTCCGGCGCTGACGCAGGCCGAACGCGTGCTCGACGGCCTCAAGGACCGCATTCCCACCAACCCCGGTCTGCTTATGGCTCAGGCACGTCTGCGCATGGCTCAGCGCCGCGAGGCCGAATCGCTCCGCGCGGCACGCGACGCCCTCGCCCTGCTCAAGGTGGACGATCCCCGCCTCATGATCGGCTGGTTCACTGAGACCCGCCGCTTCGTCCCCGCGGGCCCGTCGCTTAACCGCTTCCTGCAGGACCTCTCCGACGCCGGCGTCGCCACCGAGTGGCTCGCCTTCTTCCGTGCCGCGTTGTTCCTGGAGAACGTCGAGGCTCAGCCGCAGGGGATCGAGGTCCTCCGCGACATCCTCGCCAGGTCTCAGAACAAGCCGCTGCGCCAGTTCACGCACCGCGCTCTGACGGGAGCCCTGTACAACTCCGCCCGGTACGAGGAGGCCGCCACGGCCATGCGTGCCGCGCTTTCCGAGTTCCCTGATGACGTGGAGGTGATGAACAACCTCGCCTACACCCTCGCGAAGCGGCTCAACAGGGCGGAAGAGGCCCTGCCGCTCGCCGAGCAGGCCGCCCGGATGCGGCCCACCGCCGAGGTCATCGACACCCTGGCCCTCTGCCTCCTCCTGAACGGAAAGGCCGAAACCGCCTCCGCCGAGCTCGCCAGAGCCGCGGCAATGGACATGTCCCCTTCCACGGCGATCTCCATCGCCATGCACCAGGCCGAGGTCTTCCACGCCCTGGGACGCACGGAAGAGGCCAGAAACGCCCTCAATAACGCGCAGAAGATCGCGGAAAACAACCCCGCCGCGACGACGAACCAACTAAAGTCCGACCTCGCGGAGGTCGCGAAACGTCTCGGAAACCCGTGAGTGATCGAACCCGGCCAAAGCCGGACGAGTATCGGACCGACAGATATTGAATCCGCGAACCCCGCCCAGGGGGCTGTACGGGGTCGCCCCGCCGACCGATGAGGAAGAACGCATGACCACCCTCCCCGCCAACGCCAGCCCGGTAATCGCGCCCCCACGACCGGCGCCGGGTGTCCCCGCGCTGGCCGCTCAGGCCGGATCGATCGATCCCCTGAAGCTCCTGAACAAGTACAAGTGGCTGCTGGTGGGTTCCGCCGTGGCCGGGGCCGTCCTGGGAGTAGGGGCTCACTTCATCCTCCGCGTCGTCGCCCCTGAGTACCGGCCCATCGTCCTCTTCAGCTGCCTGCCGCCGCAGGAAAGCGCAGACGGCAAGGGCTCCAACACGGTCAGCCCGCAGGAGATGGACCGCTTCATGCAGACCCAGGTGCGGATCATGACCTCCGACACCGTGATCGGGCGTGTCTCGGAGGACCAGCAGCTCCAGAGCAAGGCCCCCAACTGGGTCAAGCAGTTCATGGTCGTGGACCGCGCCACAGGCCTGCCGCGGCCCGACTACGCCGCGATCGCCAAGGAGCTGAAGGACATCGTCGGCGCCCGCGTGGTGCCGCAGACGAACCTCATCGAGCTCTCCGTCCGCGACCGCGACCCGCTGGACGCGACGGAAATCCTCTCGCTCGTGCGGCATAAGTACAGCGCGGTTCTGTCTGAGCAGGGGAGCAGCCTCTCCGGCGACCGCGTGGATTCGCTCCGCAAGGCCATCACCCGCATCGACGACGAAGTCCGCACCCTTTCCACGCGGCGTGAGAGCATGATCCGCGAAAAGGGCCTCGACTCCCTCAGCGAGCACGCCAGCGCCACCAACGCACAGCTCGCCAAGACCAACGAGGATCTTCAGGACATCCAGACCACGCTCCAGGCCGCCCTCAAGCAAGCCGAGCAGATGCGCAATGCCCGCAACGCGGGCATCTACTCCCCCGAAATGCTCGCCGAGATCGAAAGGGACCCCGCCGTCATGGACGTGCAGTCCACGATCTCCAAGCTCGAGACGAGCCGGCAGATGCTGCTGACCCGCGGCGTCGGCCTCGACCACCGCAGCCTCCGCATCATCGACGCCAACCTCGACGGCGCGCGTCAGGAGCTCAATCGCGTCAAGTCCGAGCGGCTCGCCAAGATGGCCGACGGCCAGCTCGACAAGATCCAGAAGGGCATCGAGCAGCTTCGTGCCCAGGAGCAGGAGCTCCTTGAGAAGCAGGCAGAACTGAAACGCCGCCTTAACGACATCACCCGCACTCAGGCGGAGCTCGCCGACATCGACAACCAGATCAAGGGCCAGCTCGCCATCAAGGCGGAGACCGCCGCCAACCTGCAGAACCTCCTGAGCCTTCAGAACACACCCAGCTACAACCGCGTCGTTCTGCTCCAGGCGGAGAAGACTCCGACGGAGATGTCCTTCCCGCGCCTGAAGCTCATGATCCCCGCGGGCATCATCGTCTGCGTGGGCCTGGTGGGCGGCATCGTCCTGCTGCGCGAGGTCGTCGATCAGCGCATCAAGGGCCCCTCGGACATCACGATCATCCCGCGCACCAAGCTGCTGGGCTGGGTGCCCGACGCCGCGGAGGACCCCTCCGGTCAGGGCGCGACCGAGACCGCGTTCCGCGACCGGCCGCGGGGCATCGTCGCCGAGAGCTTCCGCCAGATCCGCGGCAGCATCAGCAAGCGCATCCAGGAGGCCGACCACAAGACCATCCTGGTGCTGGCGGGCATGCCCGGCTCCGGCGCGACCTCGGTGCTGGCCAACCTCGCCTTTGCCTTCGCCGCGGCGGACAAGCGCGTCCTCATCGTGGACGCCAACTTCCGCCGTCCTTCGCTCCACCGCGTCATGGGGCTGCAGGAGAGCCCGGGCCTGGCCGACGTGCTCACCCGTTCCGCCGAGCTTTCGGACGTCGTGCAGGCCACCAGCACGCCGAACCTCGACCTGCTCAGCGCCGGCAGCAAGGAGCACCGCGTCTATGAACGCCTCGCGACCGAGGCCATGGGCGAGGTGCTCGCCAAGCTGCGGATGATGTACGACCTCGTCCTCATCGACTGCGCCCCGGCCATCGTGGCGGGCGACGGCGTGGCCCTCGCCCACCGCTGCGACGCCTCGATGCTCGTCGTCCGCGCCCTCGCGGAGAAGCGCGGCATGGTCGCCCGCGTGAAGGCGGACCTCTCCGACGGACGAGGAGAGTTCCTGGGTGTTATCGTCAACGCCGTCCGTTCCGCCAGCGGCGGCTACATGAAGGGCAACATCCGCGCCGCCCACGAGTATCAGCAGGCCTGACCCCCATGACCGCACCTGACCCAGCCAGCGCACCGGCACGGCCCGCGCGCCGAGTCCTGGTCAGCGGCGGCGCCGGGTTCATCGGCTCGCACCTCGTCGAGCGCCTTCTCGAACGGGGCGACGTGGTCACCGTGGTGGACAACCTCTCCACGGGCCGACGCTCCAATCTGCCCGCCATGCACGAGCGCCTGCGCTTTGTCGAGGCGGACCTCAAGGACGCGCTCGCCGCCTTCGGAAAGGGCGAGGTCTTTGACGAGATCTACCACCTCGCGGCGGCGGTGGGCGTCAAGCTCATCATCGCGGACCCCATCCGCTCGATCGAGACGAACATCGAGCAGACCGCGGCGCTGCTGCGGTTCGCCGCGACCCACGCGCCTGCCGGGCACCGCGTCCCGACGCTCATCGCCTCCAGCTCCGAGGTCTACGGAAAGTCCACGCGCTCTCCCTTCTCCGAGGAAGACGACGTGGTCTACGGCCCCACCACCATGTCCCGGTGGTCCTACGCCTGCTCCAAGGCCGTCGATGAATACCTCGCACTGGCCTACCACGCCCAGCACGGCCTGCCGGTGGTCGTCGCACGCTTCTTCAACACCGTCGGTCCGCGGCAGGTCGGCGACTACGGCATGGTCCTGCCGCGGTTTGTCCAGGCCGCCCTCGAAGGCCGCCCGCTGGAGGTGTACGGCGACGGCACACAGTCCCGCTGCTTCTGCGACGTGCGCGACGTGGTGGAGGTGCTGCCGCGGATGCTCGCGACGCCCGCCTGCTATGGCAAGGTCTTCAACGTCGGGGCGGACCAGCCCATCACCATCGCCGAGCTTGCCTCGCGCGTCGTTCGCACGCTTGGCTCTTCTTCGCCGACGCGCATGGTTCCTTACGCCGAGGCGTACACCCGAGGCTTTGAAGACCTCGGGCAGCGCCGCCCCGACCTTAACCGCATCCGCGCGGCCGTAGGATTCTCCCCCAGGATTCCGCTGGAGCAGACCATCCGTGACGTGGCCGCTTCCCTCGCACCCCGCGTGAGTCAGCCTTCGTGATCCCCTTCCCGGCCATCCTTGGGCAGTCCGACGCCGCACCCGCCGCGGACTCCCTCGTTTCTCATGCGCTCACGCGACTTTCCGTGTTTGAGGGCTACATCGGCGTTCTTATCGTCTCGTTCCTTCTGACGCTCTTTGCGACCCCGCTGATGCGCCGCGTCGCGGTCGCCCACGGCATCATCGACCGCCCCAGCGACCCGCGCAAGATTCACAGCGTCCCGATCGCCTACCTCGGCGGCGTCGCCGTCTTCGCGGGCATCATCGGAGGCATCTTCTACAGCTTCCTGGCGATGAAGTTCCCGTGGCTGCTGGACTTCCACCCGGTCCGCCCGGAGCACCTCGACGCCGACGGCATCTATCACCAGCACGTGCCCATCTCCGTCATTCTGGGCATCACGGTCATCATGCTCGTGGGCGTGCTCGACGACGTGGTGGGCATCAGCCCGCGCGTGAAGGTCGGCGGGCAGCTCTTCGCCGCCGCGGCACTGGCCTACGACAACGTGGGCGTCAAGCTCGCGTCTGGCATCCTCATCCCGCTCGCCAAGAGCGTCGGCCTGATCGGCGAGCAGGCCACGACCATCGTCTTCCAAATCCCGCTGCCCGTCACCATCGGCGGCATCGACCACATCCCCGTGGACGTGATCTACTGGGCCGGCACCGCGATCATCGCGTTTTCCGTTCTGGCCCTGTGCAATGCCTCCAATCTCATCGACGGCCTGGACGGGCTGCTCGCGGGCACGACGGCCATCTCATCCGCGGGGCTGCTGATCGTCGCTCTGGGCCTGGCTGTGGTGGACGACGGCCCTCGGGACTCTTCCCGCATCGTGCTCTGCCTCGCCGTGCTGGGGGCGTGCCTGGGCTTCCTTCCCCACAACTTCAACCCTGCGACCATTTTCCTGGGAGACGCGGGATCGCTGCTGCTGGGCTTCTGCACCTGCGTCATCATCCTGACGCTGGGCGACCGCGGCCAGACGCACCTGGTCGTGGCGGGGCTCATCATCTACGCCCTGCCGATCCTCGACACGACGCTCGCCATCGTCCGCCGCAAGATGGAGGGCAAGAGCATCTCCGCCGCGGACGACCAGCACATCCACCACATGCTGCGACGTGCGCTGGGCGTGAAGGGGGCCGTGCTGGTGCTCTATGGCATCGCGACGGTCTTCGCCGCCCTGGGGGTGGGGCTCACCCTGGTGCGGGCGCGGGTCATCTACCTGATCTTCATGGTGCTCGCGGCGTACATCGGCGTGACAGCGATCAAGATCGCCCGCCGCCGCGCCATCGAGGCCCAGGCCGCGGGCGTGGACAGCCCCCCCGCACCCGCGCCCATCCCCCCGGCATCTCCTCTCAACGGCGCGCCCCCGGCCGCGGGAACCCCCGCGCCCACGACCCCGGCCGCTTCCTGAAAGCCCGGAGCGGGGCATGTCCGATGTCCGGATAGAAGACTGATCCCGCCGGTTTGAAGACCGGCGCCGCCGCCTGCTCGTATACTCGGCCCATGCCCGACCCGTCTCACAGGCCAGTCCGTCTCATCGCGCTGATGAACCAGAAGGGCGGCGTCGGCAAGACCACCACCACCGTCAATCTTGCCGCGGCGTTCGCCCGGGCCGGCCGCTCCACCCTCGTTGTTGACCTTGACCCCCAGGCGCACGCCACACTGCACCTGGGGGTGGACCCCAACGCCCTCGAGCGCTCCGTCTACGACGTGCTCATCGACGAGCAGACCGACGTCGCCTCCGCCATCCAGCAGACGCGCCCGAACCTGGCCCTGCTGCCCGCGGAGACGGACCTGGCCGCGGTAGAGGGCGAGCTCGCCAACGAGCCGGACAAGCAGCGGCGCCTGGAGCGGGCCCTCGCGAAGCTGGGGGACCGCTTCGAGTTCATCCTGCTCGACTGCCCGCCGTCGCTGGGCCTGCTCACCATCAACGGCCTGGCGTGCGCCCGCGAGGTGCTGATCCCGATGCAGGCCCACTTCCTCGCCCTGCAGGGCGTGGGCAAGCTGCTGGAGACGGTTTCGCTCGTGGGGCAGGCCGTGAACCCGCGCCTCCGCGTGACGGGCGTGATCCTGTGCATGCACGACTCCGGCTCCACGCACACGCGGGAGGTCGTCGCCGACCTCGACAGCTTCTTCGAGCAGGCCCGCTCGACGGAGACGGCGTGGAAGTTCGCCCGCGTGCTGCGTCCGCCCGTGCGGCGCAACATCAAGCTCGCCGAGTGCCCCAGCTTCGGTCAGACGATCTTCGAGTACGCCCCGAACGCCAGCGGCGCGGAGGACTACGCGGCTCTCGCCGACCAGCTCCTGCGCGAGTGGGACCAGATGCTCGCGCGGCGAGCCGAAGCGCCCGCGTTCCACGTCATGCCCGCTCCGACCGTTCCCTCCGGATTCAACGGATGAGCCCCGATTCCGCCCGACGGCTGCGCCGCGCGGCGTTCTGGGTCTACGCCCTCACGCTCTTCGTCCTGACCCACTGGCCCAAGCTCGCGGTCCCTGGGCCCGAGGGCTCGGACAAGACCGTCCACGTGCTGGCCTTCGGCCTCTGGACGATTCTGGCGTGCCTGTGCGGGTGGTTCGGGCGTCCACTCTCTCCGCGCAACATCCTCATCAGCGGCGTCATCGCGGCGATTAACAGCGGCGTGGACGAACTTCTGCAGGCGATTCCGTTCGTCAACCGGAGCTGCGAATGGGCGGACGCCCGCGCCAACCTGCTGGGCGTGGGCGCGGCCGTGGTGCTGCTTTTGATCCTCGGCAAGCCCCTCCAGTCTTTCTTTCCTAAGCTGTTGGCCTCATGAAGGGCGACGACAAAGTGATGTTCCTCGGCCTGCGACACGGGCCGATCCTGTGGGGGATCAGCGCCGTGCTCGGCCTGATCGCCGGCGCGTTCATGACGCGCCTCATCACGCCCCAGCTCAACCCCGGGGAGGCCCCCACCATTCCCCTCGTCCTCGTGGTCCCCTTCGCCGCCCTGCTGGCGTCGATCGCGCTGATGCCCTTCGTCAGCCATCGCGTCTGGCACCGCCATTACCCGGACTTTGCGTTTGCGTTGGGCGGCATGGCCGCGGGGTATTACCTCGCCGGGTTCGGCGAGTACGGTCGCTCGCAGCTTCTGCACTCGCTCGTTGAGTACTACTCCTTCATCGCGCTGGTCGGCGGGCTGTACGTCGTCTCCGGGGGCATTCTCATCAAGACCAGCGGGAGGGCCACGCCCATCGTTAACACCCTGCTGCTCGCCTTCGGCGCGGTGCTCGCCAACATCGTCGGCACCACCGGCGCTTCGGTGCTGCTCATCCGCCCCTTCATGCGCCTGAACGAGGGTCGCCTCCGCCCGCTGCACATCGTGATGTTCATCTTCATCGTGAGCAACTGCGGCGGCAGCCTCACGCCCATCGGCGACCCGCCGCTGTACCTGGGCTTCCTCAAAGGAGTGCCCTTCTTCTGGACGCTCAAGGTGCTCTGGCAGGACTGGCTGCTCACCGTCGGCCTGCTGCTGGCGTGCTTCTTCGTGATGGACCTGGCCTTCGCGCGACGCTCCGCCACACCGCCCGCGGAGCGGGCCCGCGTCTCCATCCAGGGGGCTACCGGCCTGGTGTGTCTGGTGCTCATGGTCGCCGGGGTCTTCATCGACCCGATCCTTGAGGCGATGTTCCACATCCACGGCGTGCCAGTGGGAGCGACCTTCCAGATTCTCGTCGCCGTGGGGGCCTATCTCACCGCCCCCAGGCAGATCCTGAGCCAGAACGAGTTCACCTTCGAGCCCGTCAAGGAAGTGGGCCTGCTCTTCATCGGCATCTTCCTGACGATGATCCCGGCGCTGGGGTACCTCTCCGCACACGGCCCCTCCCTCGGCCTGACCTCGGCCACCTCCTTCTACTGGGGCACGGGCTTCCTCTCGGCGGTGCTCGACAACGCCCCGACGTATCTCAACTTCCTCCAGATCGCCATCGCCCCTGAGGCCATCTCCCCCGAGACGATTCGGGCGTACCTCGACACCACCGCGGGGCGGGCGAACCTCATCGCCATCTCCACCGGCGCGGTCTTCTTCGGTGCGATGACCTACATCGGCAACGGGCCCAACTTCATGGTCCGCGCCATAGCCGAATCCGCGGGGGTCAAGATGCCCTCCTTCTTCGGATACCTCGCCTGGGCGGTGGTGATTCTCCTGCCCATTCTTGCGCTCCACTGGCTGCTGCTCATCCGATAGAGTCCCCACCGGCTCATGGACGCGGCCACGCACACCACTCCCCCGTCACCTCCTCCGCCTCCGCCCGCTCCCCCGTCATCAACCGCGGGCGAGGGGTGCGACGAGGCACGCGAGGCCGCGCCCCTTTCCGCAGCCGTCCGCATTGTCTCCGGCCTGACGCTACTTTCACGCTTCGCGGGGCTGGCGCGGGACGTCCTCACCGCTCGCATGTTCGGCGCGGGACTCCTGGGCTCGGCCTTCCAGGCGGCGTACACCTTTCCCAACTTCTTCCGCAGACTCTTCGGCGAAGGGGCGCTCTCCGCCGCTTTTCTTCCTCAGTACACGCTCCTGAAGCGCGACGACCCCGCCCTCGCCGGCCAGCTCGCCTCCATCACGCTCTGGGCGCTGACGCTCGCGACGGGCTCGCTCACGCTCCTCATCGAGGCGGTGCTGCTGATCCTCCTGCTCGCCGCGCCCGCGGATTCGGACCGGGCTCTGTCCTTCCGCCTGATGATGCTGATGTTGCCCATGATGCCCGCGGTGTGCATCACGGCGATTCTCGGCGGAATGCTCCAGGCGCACGGACGCTTCGGCCCCCCCGCCGCGGCCCCGATCATCCTCAACCTTTTCCAGATCGCCGCGGGAATCGGCTTCTTCCTCGGCTGGTACTCCTCCACCCCCGCGGCGTACATCGTGGGCTCCGCGGCGGTCGCGGCGACGATCGTGCAGATCCTCTGGTCCCTGCACGCACTCCGAGGGATGGTGCGCTGGACGAGAATCTGGCACGACGCCCGCGCACACGCCCGCACCGTCCTCTCCCGCTTCATCCCCGCGGTGCTCGGGCTGGGGACCCTTCAGCTCAACAGCTTCCTCGACATGCTCTTCGCGATGTGGCCCGTGTGGGTCGGCCCCACGCTGCTGGGCTTCACGCTGTCGCTCGACGAGCAGTCCAACGCCCTGCTGCGCTATTCGCAGACGCTCTATCAGTTCCCGCTGGGGGTCTTCGGGATCGCGGTGGCGACCGCCGTCTTTCCGCTGCTTTCCCGCGCCGGCGACGACCCGCCCGCCTTCTTGCAGCACCTGCGCCGCGGCCTGCGGCTCTCGCTCTACATCGGCCTGCCCGCGAGCGTCGGGCTCTTCCTCGTGCGCGCTGAGGTGCTGCGCCTCATCTACGGGGGCGGCGAGCACGGCTTCGACGAAGCCTCCATCGCCCGCGCCGCGGCGGTGCTGGCGGGCTTCGCCCCCGCGATCTGGGCCTACTCGCTCAACCACGTCCTCACCCGCGCCTTCTACGCCAAGGGCGACACGGTCACGCCGATGAAGCTCGCCGTGGGCGCGGTGGTGCTCAACTTCGCCCTCAACTGCACGCTCATCTGGCCGCTGCGAGAGGCGGGGCTCGCCTGGTCCACGGCGATCTCCGCCACGCTCCAGTGCGCGATTCTGATGCTCCTCTGCGGGCGCGTGCTCAACGTCCGACCGCTCGACGGCGCAACCTGCGTCGGCCTGGGCCGCACGATCCTCGCCAGCGCCCTGATGGGCGCTGTAGTCTTCTTCACAGCCCGCGCCTGGACACCGACGACGGATTGGACGGACAACGCGCTGCGTCTCGCAGCACTCCTCGTCGCCGGCGCGGGGTCATATGCCCTCTTCTCCGCGGCGATGCGCCTGCCCGAGCTGAAGTGGCTGCTGCACCCCGCCCCCAGGGGGCCGGGCGGGGCGGCCCTCCCGCTCGAATAAGCCGATCAGTCGATATAGGGCGTGATCGCGACGCCCGAGGGGACGACGAAGACATCCCCATAGAGCTGCAGGTAGGAGTTGAATCCCTGGTCGGCGAACTGGTCGCCCAGAGGAGCCCCCGTCACGCGATCCTCGTTGACGAAGGCATTGTCGCCGTGGGTGCGCGCACCGTTGATGGGATTGAGGTACGTGATGGGCATGCCCGAGGGGTCGGGCTCGTTGGTGAAGGCGACGTGGGTGTCGTTGTAGCCGAGGTTCCCCTCCCACGTCCGCGGCCCGCCGAAGATCCGGAGCCTGTTGCTGTCCACCCCCGATGGGCCGAGGCGCAGCCGCCACGCCCCCGGGGTGCCGTCGTAGGCGGGGCCACGGTTGCCCAGGGTCGCCTGCCTGGGGTCAAACGTTGACTTCCACATTTGCGCCCGCTCGCCAAAGGGAGGAGTGTGGGCGTAGCTCACGTAGCCAACGTTCCCGCTGTACCGCCGCCCCGCCGCGGGAACGCCCGTGCCTGTTTCTCCGGGATAAGCCCCGAAGCCTGGGTCGAAGAGCGCCGCGGTGGGGTTCTCCGCGCGGATGGGGAAGCTGTACTCGTACCCCTCGTCCTTCACGATGCGCGGGTTCACCTCCGCGGGGCAGATCGCCAGCTCCGGGAAGATGAACCCGTTGTAGATCAGCAGCGAGAAGATGTTGCCGGTGTTGTCCTTCACCAGAGGTGACTGCGACCCGACGGCGATCGTCTGATCGGCGCGGTCCACCAGGCTGGGCAGGGGATAGGTGTCGTCGTGGTTGCCCGCCCACATGACCATCCCCTGCAGGGTGCTGCGGATGTTGGAAGCGTCCTTGATCTGCCGCGCGGCCTCTCGGGCCTTGCCCAGAGAGGGCATGAGGATGCTGATAAGGAGCGAGATGATCGCGATCACCACCAGCAGCTCGATGAGCGTGAACGCCCGCCTGGTCATGCATCGGTCCACGGTCGGTATGCCCCCGTCTTCGCGGCCCGTCCAAGCCGCGACGCAGTTCTATACCGACACAGCCTAGCAACGGTGGCACGAGCCAACAAAAAACCGGGCCTCCGATGAAGGAGGCCCGGTCCTGAGATGGCTGAGGATTCGACCGGAGGCTTACCAGCCGCCGCGGCCGCCGCCGTTGCCCCGGCCGCCGCCGAAGCC
>CALJIV010000009.1 GCA_937974035.1 uncultured Phycisphaerales bacterium | reverse complement strand
AAGCGAGGCGGACGGGACTCGAACCCGCAACCACCGGATCGACAGTCCGGTACTCTAACCAATTGAGCTACCGCCCCGGTAGCCTGCGTTCGGGGGCATGGGCCTTTGAACGCGGGGATAAAAGGTAGTCACGACGCGGAAAGTGTCAAGCGCCAACGGGCCTCACTTCGCGGCCGGGAGGACGATTCGGCCCTCCTCCTGAAGCCCGAAGGGGTTGCCATCCTTGCCGACCTTCTTGCCCGCCACGTACATCACGGCGATCGCCGCGAGCAGGAAGACCACCGCCGTCGCGGCGAGGGCGGTGTAGACGTCCGGCGAGGCGCCACGCTTGATCCGCCCACCCGGGAGTTGCATGCCGAACTGGCTCATGGGTCTGCTCCTTTGAAGGGTGGGTTCAGAGGTGCGAGGAGATCTGGTCGCCCACGCGGACTTCCTGGCCGGGGTTCAGGAGCACCAGCTCGCCGACGGAGAACTTGAGGTCGGGGTCGTGGGTCACCTGGACGCGGCCGATGAAGGTGGAGCCGCGGGTGATGTAGAACGCCATGTTCTTGCCCACGCGGTCGTTCGCGCCGACGTTGATCTTGACGATGGTCTTCTTGAGCACGTCATCGTACTGAACGGCCTCGACGCGGCCCTTGATGTTCGGGATGGGGGCCAGAGCGCCGGCAGCGCCGGAGCCGCCGCCGCTCAGCAGCTGCTCCTGAGCCCGCTTGGCCTCGGCGATCTGCTCCTGAAGGGCGCGGTAGTTCTGCTCGAGAACCTCGCGCTGGCTCTCCAGGTCGTTGATGCGGTCATCCAGCTCCGCCTGACGGGTGCGGAGGTTCAGGTCGTTGTTGCGGAGGCTGGAGTTCTCCTCGCGGTAGTTCTTGATGATCTCGGCCTGGGTCCGGGTGGTCTCGCCCAACTCGGCGATCTTGTTCACAACGCTCTGGCGCTCGGACTCGGCCTTGGCCACCGCGGTGCGGAGGGCCGCGTTCTCCGCCGCGAGATCATCGCGGGCGGTCTTGGCCTGGAGAAGCTGGTTGTTGAGCGCCGCGATGGTGGCGTTGAGCTGGGTCTCGGTGGTCTTCGCCGCGGCGAGGCTGGCGGAGAGGTTCGCCTCGGCGACGGTCACGCGACGCAGGGCGTTGGCGTAATCCGCCGCGATGCGATCGGTGTTGACGGCGTATGCGATCACCAGCGCCGAGAGGGCCACGCTGAGGACGGCGGCGAGGACAACGAGCGTTTTGGTCAAGACGTGCACGTGCAACTCCTAGTGCTGGTCGGGGGACACAGGCTGCTCTGGCCGCCGGGACCAGCCCTCGTGGGCCGATCACGCATCCGTGGCCACCCCTTTGCCGGAACCTGGTGTCCGTCCGAGCATTTCGCATCTCACGGCACAGGCTGGTTCGCCTGTTCCCGCAAGGCTTCATAGATACCCGACGCGATAGGGCCCTGTCAAACCGCTTCTTCGGGGGTCCACAGGGGGATTCCTCCCCCACCGATCCGGCGGGCGGGGGTCGTCACCGCGGCAAGTTGGCCTTGCCGGCGGACTTGAGCACCGCCGCGGCTGCCGCCACCCGCACCCCGCCGTAGGAATCCCCCATCATGGCATCCAGCTTGCCCCAGTTCTCAATCTTCCCAATCTGACCGTAAACATAGGCAGCCTGAGACCTTACAAGCTCCGACGGGTGGTTGGCGTAGGCGTCGGCCATGAAGGTGCCGTCGCCGTGGCCCATGGCGGCCAGGGCACCGGCGATCGCCAGCTGGATCTCCGGCGGGTAGCCCTTGCCCTTCACCACCTTCTTGACCTTGGCCTCCCCCTGCTGGGTTTCCACCAGCAACTCTTCCTTGTACTCCGAGAGGGAGATGAGCTGGTGGATGGACTCCCGGTCGTTGACCTCCCCCAAAATCTGGCATGCCAGGGCCACCTGCTCCAGCTCCTGCCCGCTGGAGGGGTACAACGCGGCACGGACCACCGGCCGCTGCCGCTGGTCGCCCAGCTTGATCATCGCTTCCGCCGCCTGAAGCTCGAAGAGCTTGAACTGCAGCGGGGTCGCCCCGGGGATCCCTTCCGCCACCGCCGCCTTGAGGAGTTTGATCGCGGAGGGGTCGCCCAGTTCGCCGAGGATGAACGCCACCTGCGAGCGGACCTGGGGCGAGGGGTCGCGCATCAACATGCCCGCCAGCGGGGTGCGGTCCACGTCCTCCCCGCAGCGGAGGAGGGCGAAGATCGCCGCGCTCTTGACGTAGGGGTTGCTGTCGCGGAGGAGCGGCCGCACGCGGTCCGCGAGGGGAGTCAGCCTCGCCTTGCCCACGGCCATCGCCGCGACGGCGCGCACACCTGCGTTCTCGTCCCGCAGGCCGTTCTCGATCACACACATCAGGCGCACGGGCGCGGCGGTGGCGGCTTCCACGGCATTGGCGCGGAACTGCGGCACGTCGCTCGCCGCCATTTCGCGCACCGTGCTCAATGCCCGTTCGCGGATGGCGGACAGCACCACGGGGTCGTGGTGGTTGAAGCTGATTCCTGTCGAGCCCATCGAGGCCGGCTCGGGACGATTCCCCGCGCAACCGGTTGCCAAGGCGATGGAAACGAGAGCGAGCGTGCAGGCCAGGCGGTGCTTCATGGTGTGAGTCCCGTCCCTGTTTCTATGCCGGTGCGGCGGCTTCCGGTTGAACCCTGGTACGCAGGAACGATGCCGCGAGTGCGAGGACAACCGCGCCGAACACCGTCCACGGGAAGACGTTCCCGACCCTGGCGAAGGGGGTGGTCCGCGTCCCAAGGGCGAGTTCGCCGTTGAGGAAACCATCGGCTCGGGCCTTCTGCGGAGCACCAATGACGGCAGGGGGAATGATCCGCCCCTGGGCATCGATGAGGCTGGAAATGCCGGTGTTGGCCGCGCGGGCCATGGGTGTGGCGAGCTCCACGCACCGCCACTGGGCGATCTGCAGGTGCTGCGCCCGGGCGAGGTCGGAATCCATAAACCAGCCGTCGTTGGTGAGGTTCGCGATCAGGTCCGCACGCCGCCGGCCGTTCTCAAAGACCAGCTCGCGGCAGAGGTCGTTGACCGTCGTCTCAAAGCAGATGGGGGTGACGATGCGCGCCGTCACTCCCGCCGCCTTGCAGGGCACTTCAAAGACGGTGAGCGATGTTCCCGCGGAAAGGTTGAACGTCATGCCGCGGGCGCCGAAGGCCAGAAGCTGGTCTTGAAGCCAGGGCCAGCGGTTGATGAAGGGCATCGTCTCGCCGAAGGGAGTGAGCCGCACCTTGTCGAAGCGGACGGGCTGCACGTCGCCGTCCGTCACCAGGTACGCGCTGTTGTAACGGGCGGCCCATTCGACGTCGATCTTGCCGTCGGGGAGCTTCTTCACGCGAAGGTCCACGAGTGCGTCTTCGCCGACGAGCATGGGCGTCGCGATGGCCGACTGCAGAGCGATCAGTTCGTTGTAGAAGTAGTCCGGCGCGAGCATCTGCCCGCCGCCGAGGATGTACCCCACGTTCGCTTCGCGGAGGGCCTGCATCGCCTGCGCCTCGAGCGTGTCACCGGGCATCATCGTCTCGGGCCAGAGGATGAAGTCCGGGGGCGGGCTCGACTCGGCGAGCTGCACCGTCAGTTCTGAGAAGCGGTCCCAGTCGCGGAGGGAACGCTCGATGCCCCACGAGAGCTTGTTGCTCTGCGGCAGGTTGGTCTGCACGATGCCGGGGCGGACGACGGGCGCGTCCGGGCCGGGGGCGTAGCGGCTGGCGTCGATCACCGCCGCGGCCCACACCAGCGCTGTAGCGACGATCGCTATGGCCGCGACGGCACGCCGCTGCTTGTGAAAGCCCTCCCCCACCGCCGCGTTGATCGTGGCCGTCAGAAAAGAAACGAAGTACACGCCAAGCCACGCACCGGGCGCGGCAAGCGCGGGCAGCGTGATCATCGGGTAGCCGATGAGGCCGAAGGCATAGCCGCTCAGGAAAAGCTCCCCACGGAAGAACTCGACCGCGAGCCACACCGCAGGCACGAGCAGCGTGAGAGGCACGCGCGGGAAGCGGCGGTGCAATCGTGCCGCGGCGAGATAGAACAGCGCCGACCACGCGCATTGCAGCAGGATGAAGAACGGGAAGCCGGTGGCGGTGACTTCGATCATCCACCAGCTCCAGAGCAGCCACATCGGCGCGACGCCGACCATGAGCAGAAGGGCGTCGCGCCCGTGCCGCTCACGCCACTGCCGCAACAGCAGCACGAACGGGACCAGCGCTCCGAAGGCCAGCCACCACAGATCCAACGGCGGGAACGCGCCGATCATCAGCGCGGCGTGCGCGAGCCCCGCGATCAGCGGCGTAAGCCAGGTTCGGATCTTCATCGGCGTGAGAATAGCCGGGCGGCCGGCGCGTCAGGGTTACTTGCCGGAGTAGTCGATGATGCGGGCGATCTCGCTGCGGAGCTGGCTGCGGTGCACGACGCGGTCTACCAGCCCGCTCTTTTGCAGGAACTCGCTGCGCTGGAAGCCCTCGGGCAACTCCTGACGGATGGTCTGCTGAATGACGCGCGGGCCGGCGAAGCCGATCAGCGCGTTGGGCTCGGCAAGGATCACGTCCCCCAGCATCGCGAAGGAGGCGGTGACGCCGCCGGTGGTCGGATCGGTCAGCACGGAGATGAAGAGGCCGCCCTTCTCGTCGTAGCGGGCCAACGCCGCGGAGGTCTTGGCCATCTGCATGAGCGAAAGGCCGGACTCCTGCATGCGTGCGCCGCCGGAGCAGCTCACGATGACCAGAGGCAGGCCTGTCCGGGTCGCTTCCTCGATGGAGCGGGTGATGACTTCACCCACCACGCTGCCCATCGAGCCCATCATGAAGGTGAGGTCGAGACACACGACCATCGCCTCGCGGCCCTTGATGAACATGCGCCCGGCCTTCACGGCGTCCTTCTGGCCGGTCTTGATCTGTTCGGCCAGCAGTCGGTCCTTGTAGCTCTTGAGGTCCTTGAACCCCAGCGGGTCGGTGGGCGAGAGGAGGTTCGAGAACATCTCGACGAAGGAGCCTTCGTCGGCGAGCTGATTCACACGCTCGCTGGCGCTGATGCGGTTGTGGAAGTTGCACTCGGGGCAGACGTGGAGGTTGGCCTCCAGGTGCCGGCGGTACACCATCTTGCCGCAGGAAGAACAACGGAGCCACAGCCCCTCGGGAATCGCCGAGCGGCGTGCGGGGCGAACTTCATTCCACGTCCGTGTGCTGGGCGCTGGCGCTCGGGCCATCGGATCGGGTCCTTGCTCTGAGGCGGGCCCGGGCGTCCAGCCCGGAACTGGTGGGGATTTCCACACTTCCACGCCAACGTCAAGTGTATCAAACGAGCCGTGCTGTGGAGTACCCGGCGCGAGAAATACCGTACAGAGCCCTATAACAAAGCCACCCTGTTCGCCCAGCTTCCGCGGCTCAGCACGGACCACCGGACGAGTTCTTTCCAACCAGGCCCGGATATCCGCGCCTGCAACGAACGAAGCTTGAATCACTCCCCCCGCAGGGCGGCGATCACTCCCGCTCGCTGGTCAGGCGGAGCCGAGAAGAGCGCGGACCCGGTGACCATCACATCGCACCCCGCCTCGCGGCATGCCGCGGCGGTCGTCGGCGTCACGCCCCCGTCCATCTGAAGCCGCTGCTCGGGCCGCAGCCTGGCGCGAATCGCCCGCGTCTTGTCCAGCACGGACGGAATGAACGACTGCCCCGAGAAGCCCGGATTGACGGACATCACCAGCACCATGTCCGGCAACTCCACGAAGGGCAGAATCCGCTCCACGGGCGTGGGCGGGTTGATGACCAGCCCAGCCTGCATGCCCAGCGAGCGGATGCGGTCGATCATCGGCGCGATCTGCTCCGGCTCGACGACCTCGACGTGGAACGAAAAGTTGTTCGCGCCCGCCTTCGCGAAGGGCTCGATGAACATCCCCGGATTGGTCACCATCAGGTGAACATCCAGGTACACATCCGGCAGAACTCGGCGCAGACACCGGCACAGGTCCGGCCCCATCGTCAGGTTGGGGACGAAGTGCCCGTCCATCACGTCCAGGTGGAGCATGTCCGCACCGAGCCCCAGCACCTCGCGGCAGTCGCGCTCCATATTTGCAAAGTCCGCAGAAAGCACCGAGGGCGCGACCATGGGAAGTCTGGGAGGATGGGCGAGCACGTTGGCCATAGGGCCCACACTGTACGGGGTGGAAATACCGCAGCGGAGCCGGCGTTTAGCTCTATGACCCAAGCGGACGAGTCCGGCGGAGTAGCCCGGACGAACCTGGTTTGAGGGGGAACCGGGGACCGCGAGCTCCGAAGAAGTCGAGAGCAGCCATGCACAAGAACACGGGAACAAGGCGGGCGCTGATTGCGGGACTCATCCTGGCCGTCGTCGGCGGCACGGGCATCATCGCCCCGGCCCACGCCGATGACCGCGACCGCCGCAAGGACGCGGGCAGCGGCATGACCCGGATGCAGAACATGGGCCGCCCCAAGGCTGCAAGCCCGGCTCCCGCTCCGCAGGCTCGCCCCGCCGCGCCTCAGGCGCAGCCCGCGCCGCGCCCCGCACCCACCCCCGCGCCCGCGGCACGTCCTGCACCGAGCCCTGCCGCGGCGCGCCCAGCGCCGCAGCCCTCGCCCCCGCCGCGTGTGACCGCGCCGCAACAGCCACGCATCATGCCGCAGCCGGCGCAGCGTCCACCCGTTTCACGCACGGGTCAGGGCAATGTGCCGACACTGCTCCCGTCCCGTCAGCCGGAACGGCGCGAAGCCGCTCCGCCCCCGCGGAGCGAGCCGCCGCGCGTTCAGCCCGCGCCTCAACCCAGCGTGCCCCAGGCTCAGCCGCAGGCGCCGCGCCAGCAGATCATGCCTCAGCAGCCCCAGGCGCGGCCTTCGCGCCAGGGCACGGGCATGGCGCCGATCATGCAGCTCCGTCCTCGTGACGAAGCTCAGACGAGCCCGCGTCCCGAGCAGCCGTCCGCCCCGCCCGCTGCGAGCGAGCCCCCGCGCAGCCGCATCATGCCCGGCCCGCAGCCCCCCTCCAGCCGTGGCGGCTCGAGCCGCGTCGGCACGGGCGGCGCGCCGATCACGCGGATCCGTCCCGCGGAGCGCGAGCAGCGCCCCGAGCCTCGGTCCGAGCAGCGTGCGCCCGCGGAGCCTGAACGCCGCGGGAACGTCGCACGCATCCGCACCGCGCCCGCGCCGGGCACGCCGATCCTTCGCCTCCGCTCCAAGGACACGCCGCACCTGCCCGATCCGCAGCGTGAGGCTCAGCCTCGTGAGCGCGATCGGCGCGACCGCTGGCACGGCGACCGCGACGGCAGGCCCGAGCGTTGGCAGGGCAACCGGAACTGGCGGCCCGACCGCGATCAGCGCCACCCCTGGCACGACCGCGGCTGGAATCACCCCGACTGGAACCGTCCGCGGCATGACCGCGACCGGGGCCACACCCACTTCGATCGGCACCATCACAGCCGCGATCACTGGTGGATCAGCTTCGCGCTCGCCCCCTCGCTGTACTACTCAACCTGGACGCCCTTCTACGGCTTCGGCACGTCGCTGTACTACACGCCCAGCTACTGGGGCACGACGTACTACACCTACAGCGATCCGCTGTGCTTCACCACGCGATCGGTCTACTACCACAGACCGCTGACCTACACCCTCACTTACCCCATATACACGACGCCCTACTTCAGCAGCACCACGACGTACATCTACGACAGCGGCTCATACAGCCAGGGCTACGCCGACGGCCTGCTGCAGGGGCTCACCCAGGGCCAGCTTCTGGACTACAAGCCTCTGCCGAGCGAGCGCGGCTACGTCGCCCCGTATGAGCCCGCTCCGGCGATGGAAGAGCCCATCGTCGTCTACGGAGCTTCCGGCCCCAACGGCGAGCTTCGCTGGTCTGACACCGCCGCATCGATCGTGAACGACGTGCTGTACAGCACCGACCGTGCCCGCGCCGCGCAGCGGTACCTCGGCCGCTCGATCCAGGGCGCGTGGGAGGTCACGCTGGAGAGCAAGCAGGATGTCGGGCGCGGCGTGGAGCTGGTCTGCCGCGCGATCACCCCCGCGGCGAACGGCGAGCCCCCCACCATCATCGTGAACGTGCCCCGCGCCGTGGGCGACCTCGAGCCCGGCCGGCGGCTGAGCGTCACCGGCCGTCTGATGGAGCTCTCGGTGAACGATCCGCAGTTCGCCGGCGGGCTGCTGGTGCTCGATGAAGGCGACGTGAGCTGGTAACGCATACACCACGCACGACCAAGGCCCGGCCTCCCGGGCCTTTTTGGTGCGCCTGGGAGTGTGCGGGGGTGTCGCTATAGTCCCGCCCCATGAGCACGACCGAGCGCCCCGCATCCCCCTTCCGACAACTGCCCTTCATGGGCGTCATCCGCGTCAACAACGAGGCGATGAAAGCCGGTTGGCGGATGGGCGACCCGGAGTGGGTCAACCTCGGCCAGGGGCAGCCTGAAGTCGGCGCGCTGGAAGGCGCGCCGGAGCGGTTCAGCACGCTGAACATCGAAGCCCCCGACCACGGCTACGGCCCCGTGGAGGGCATCCCCGAGCTGCGCGAGGCCGTCGCCGCCCACTACAACCGCCTCTATCGCAAGAACCATCCCTCGCAGTACACCGCGGCGAACGTGATGATCGCTCCCGGCGGGCGCGCGGCGCTCACGCGCATCGGCGCGGCGCTCGACAACGTGACGCTCGGCTACTTCACGCCCGATTACACCGCGTACGAAGACCTGCTCGTCACCTTCAGCCGCATCCGGCCGACGTGGATCGAGCTGCGCCCCGAGAAGGGGTTCAGGATCTCTCACGAAGAGCTGGACGCCCGCATCGTGAAGGACAAGATCGGCGCGCTGCTCATCAGCAACCCCTGCAACCCCACAGGCGCGGTGGTCAGCGGACGTGAGCTTGCCGCGTGGACGGAAGTCGCGCGCACCCGCGGCTGCACGTTCATCATGGACGAGTTCTACTCGCACTACTCCTACAGCGACGGGCGCGTGCGGCCCCCTGTTTCCGCCGCCCAGTGCGTGCGGGAAGTGAACACCGACCCCGTGGTCATCGTGGACGGCCTGACCAAGTGCTTCCGCTATCCGGGCTGGCGCGTGGGGTGGGTGGTCGCTCCCGAGCCGATCATTCGGGCGCTTACCGCCGCGGGAAGCTTCCTGGACGGCGGCCCCTCGCGTCCCATCCAGCAGGCCGCGGTGAAGGTCCTGGAACCCGGCCGGGCGGATCAGGAAACGCAGGCGACGGCGCGGGAGTTTGCGCTCAAGCAACACATGACGATCACGGCGCTCCGCGCCATGGGGATCGAAGTTCCGGGAAAGCCCGAGGGCACCTTCTACGTCTTCGGCAGCGTCGCCAAGCTCCCCCCGCCGCTCAACGACGGGCAGGGCTTCATGTACGAAGCCTTCAAGCACAAGGTGCTCACCGTTCCGGGGGAGTTCTTCGACGTGAACCCAAACAAGGCTCGGACCGGCCCCTCGCCGCTCTCCTCCTTCGTGCGGTTCAGCTTCGGCCCACCGCGGGCGCAGCTGGAAGTGGGACTCAAGCGCCTGGCGGAGATGGTCGCGCGGCATTCAAAGCCCGTATGATCCGCCATCCATCTGGAGTCCCCCGACGTGGAACAGGTCACCGCGGCGTTGCCCGCGAATGAAGGCTCCGCCGACATCGCTCCCGCTGAAGCAGCGCACGCCGCGCGACCCGGGCTGATCGCCAGCCTGCGCGAAACCACCAAGCCGGGCATCACCCGCCTCGTGACGATCACCTCGATGGTCGGCTTCCTCATGGCCGCGCTCAATCGGGGCATGCCCCTGAACGAGATGATCGGGCTGGGGATGGTGTGCCTGCTGGGCACCGCGCTCTCCGCCGCGGGGGCCAACGCCGTGAACCAGTGGATGGAGCGCGACCGGGACGCGCTGATGGTCCGCACGCGCCGGCGTCCGCTGCCCCAGGGGCGCGTTACCCCCGGCGCGGTGCTGGGCACGGGTGTGGTGCTGAGCGTGACGGGCGTCGCGGTGCTGCTCCTGGCCGGACCGCTGCCGAGCCTGATCTCCCTGGCGTGCATCGTGAGCTACGTCGCGATGTACACGCCCATGAAGACCCGCTCCACGCTCGCGACGTTCATCGGCGCGATCCCCGGGGCCCTGCCCCCGCTCATCGGCTGGACCGCCGCGAGCAACGGCGAGGGCTTTACGCCGATGTTCGACGCTGGCGGGCTGGCCCTCTTCTCGATCATGTTCATCTGGCAGATCCCCCACTTCATGGCGATCGCCTGGATGTACAAGGAGGACTACCGCACGGGGGGGTACGTGGTGCTGCCGGTGGTCGATGAGCGGGGCTACTGGACAGCTCTGACCGTCGCACTCTGGACGCTGGCCCTCATCCCCGCGACGCTCTTCCCCGCCCGCGTGTGGCCCGAGCTGCTCGGCGCTCCCTACGTCATCATCGCCGGCCTTTCCGCTCTGGCGTTCGGCGCGGTGGCCGTTCGCCTGATCGTGGCCCGCACCCGCTCCGCGGCTCGCGTGGTGTTCTTCGCCTCCATCATGCACCTGCCCGTGGTGCTGCTGGCGATGGTGGTCGAAGCCGTGCTCCGCAAGGCTCTGGCCTGAGCATGCCTGATCCACTGCTGAGGATCATCGACGCCAACGCCAACCGCGCCCGCGAGGGTCTGCGCGTTCTGGAAGACATCGCCCGCTTTGCGCTGGACAGCCCCTCGCTCTCGTCGGAGCTGAAGCATCTTCGGCACGACCTCGCCGCGGCGATGGCCCTGCTGCCCGCCGACCGCTCGCGGCTGCTCGCCTCGCGCGGTTCGGACAAGGACGTAGGCGCGACCATCAAGACGGCCTCCGAAGGCGATCGGGCGGACATACCCGCCGTCGCCGCCGCCGCGGCCTCCAGGCTCACGGAAGCGCTGCGAAGCCTTGAGGAGGCGGCCAAGGCCATTCCCGCGTCCTCCGCCGCGGGCGCCTTCGAGCGCCTCCGCTACCGCGCCTACACCGCTGACCAGCGACTCACCGCCGCGCTAGGCGCGTTCGCCCGCCGCAGGCAGTGGAAGCTGTGCGTGCTCATCACCGGTTCGCTCTGCAAGCAGGCCTGGGACGAGGTCGCCGCGGGCGCGATCCGCGCCGGAGCCGACTGCATCCAGCTCCGCGAGAAGTCGCTTCCGGACCGCGAGCTTCTCTCCCGCGCCCGCCGGCTGGTCGAGATGGCCCGGCCCGCCAATGTCGGCGTGATCGTCAACGACCGCCCGGACATCGCGCTGCTCGCGGGGGCGGACGGCGTTCACGTCGGCCAGACCGATCTTTCTGTGCGGGATGTGCGCACAATCGCGGGCTTGCGCCTGATTGTCGGCGTCTCCACCGAGAACATTCAGCAGGCGCGGGAAGCCGCGGAGGCGGGGGCGGACTACCTCGGCGTGGGCCCGATGTTCGCCACCACGACGAAAGACAAGCCGCGGATCGTCGGACCGGCCTACCTGCGCGAGTACCTCGCGGATGAGCGGCTCGCACGGGTGCCTCATTTGGCCATCGGCGGGGTGACGCCGGAGAACATCGCGGAGCTTCGCGCCGCCGGCGCCCGCGGCGTGGCGGTCTCCAGCGCCGTGTGCGCCGCCCCGGACCCCGAAGCCGCCTGCCGAAGGCTTCTCGCCGGCCTGACCCTCTGAAACGCCTCTGGCAGCGAAGAACCCCGGCCCATCAGCCCGGCTTCGTTCAACCCCCTTAGACTGGACCTATGACGCAGACGACCACCGCGCCCCAGCTCACCCGGGGCAGCTTCAAGCATCACCGCCTGCCCAACGGCCTGACCATCATCGCGGAGGTGGACCCGGAGGCTCACACCGCCGCCGCGGGCTTCTTCGTGAAGACCGGGGCGCGCGACGAGTCCACGGAGCTGATGGGGGTTTCGCACTTCCTTGAGCACATGATGTTCAAGGGGACGGAGGACATCTCCGCCGAGGAGCTGAACCGCCGGTTCGACGAGATCGGCGCGCGGAACAACGCATTCACCAGCAACGAGATGACCTGCTTCTACGCGCACGTGCTTCCTGAGTACCTCGAGCCGTGCGTGGACTTGCTGGGCCGGATGATGCGCCCGGCGCTGCGGCAGGCGGACTTCGACACGGAGAAGGGCGTGATCCTCGAGGAAATCGCGATGTACAAGGACATTCCCTTCTGGGTCCTGTACGAAGCGACCATCGAGAAGCACTTCGGCGCTCACCCGCTCTCGCACCGCGTCCTGGGCACGGAGGAGTCCATCCGCGCGCTGCAGCGCGATCAGATGATGGCCTACTTCGAGAATCGCTACTCGGCCGACAACACGATCGTCGCCCTGGCGGGCAAGCTCGACTTCGACAAGGTCTGCGCCCAGATCGAGAAGCTGTGCGGCGCATGGAAGTCCACGCAGGTGGGGCGCGACAACAGCCCGCCCCCGATCGCCGGCGGGAGCTTCGAGATCACCAGCGAAAAGGTGAACCGGGCGTACATGCTGGGGCTCTGCCCCGCCCCGGCGATGGAAGACACCCGCCGTCATGCCGCGGCACTGCTCGCGCAGGTGCTGGGCGCGCCGGACAACAGCCGCTTCCACTGGTCGCTGATCGAGCCCGGCCTCGCGGAGGAGGCGCAGGCCTCCTACGACCCTCATGACGGGTTCGGTGAGTTCTTCGTCTTCGCCTCCGGCGACCCGGCTCGCGCGGACGAGATCTGGGCCACGCTTAACAGGCAGCTCGACGAGCTGGCGGGCTCGCTCACGCAGGCGGACCTGGATCGCCTGCTCAACAAGCTCGCCACAGGCGCGACGCTGGGCGGCGAGCGCCCCCACGACCGCATGCACCGGCTCGGCCGCCAGTGGACCTACCTGGGCCGGTATACCACCCTCGACGAGGAACTGGACAAGATCCGCTCCGTCACGCTCGACGACCTGCGGGCCACGGCGGAGGCGTTCCCCATCCGGCCCGTCACCGTGGGCCGTCTCATGCCCCGCGCATGAAAAAGCCCCGGCGTCTGCCGGGGCTGAGAAAGCGGAGAGGGGGAGATTCGAACTCCCGATGGGGACGAGCCCCATACTGGTTTTCGAGACCAGCGCGTTCAACCGCTCCGCCACCTCTCCGTGTGCGGACATTTTACGTTACGCCGGGAGCCGCGGGGGTCAACCGAGCGTTTCGACGATCGCCTGCAGGAGTTCCTCGGGTTCGGCCATCCGGCCGGTCCCCACCGTGCGGCACGCCTGCCACCCGGTGCCCGGCCCCACGATGCGGAAGCCGTCCCCTCGCAGGGTCTCCAGGTTCCGCTGGGTGCTCGGCTGGGCCCACATCACGGCGTTCATGGCCGGGGCCAGCAGCACGGGGGTGCGGCGCCGATCCACGGCGCTGAGCACAAGCGTCACCACATCATCGGTCAGGCCCAGGGCCAGCCTCGCCATGCAGTCCATCGTGCAGGGAGCCACCAGCGCCAGGTCGGCTCCGGACGCGAGCGAGATGTGCTGCAGGTCGTTGCTCTCGATGTGCTCCCAAGCGCTGGTGTAGACCGGATTGCCCGAGAGCGCCTGGAAGGTCAGGGGCGTCACGAACTTCGTCGCCGCGGGCGTCATCAGAACCGTCACGTGCGCCCCGGCCTGGGCGAGACGGCTGACGACGGTGCAGGTTTTGTACGCGGCGATTCCCCCCGTCACGCCCACAAGCACGCGCTTACCGGAGAGGCGCGCGTCGGCACCACTCCCGGGGCCATTGTCTGGTCTCGGGGCTGCCTGGCTCATACCTCACGTCCGTAGGTCAGGTGTTCGACGTGCGATCAAGCTGGCTGGCGTCGAAGTCCAGCGTGATCTTGTCCTGGAGAATCTCCTCGATGGCGACTTCCAGGTCGGAGCGGCCGTCGCGGGGAACCAGCGGCCGGGCTCCCTCCATCAGCTGAACAAGGCGGCGCTGGATCAGCGCACACAGCTTGAACCGCCCTCCCACCTTGTCCACGATCTCGTCGCTCTTGAGTGCCTCGATCATAATCTGGGCATCACTCCCTACCCGGCTCTCGCCCCCTGCTGAGGCGGTCGGCCGGGCACTTGTGCGGCCGGGATGCTATTCTCCTCAGCCGCCCGGGACAATCGGCCCCTTTCTTCGCCGGCGCACCCGCGGCGACGGTTTTTCGCATTATGTCCTCGAACTGGTCCAAAGGTGATTCCGTTGTCCACGCCGGCAGGCCCGAATGGGGCGTGGGGCATGTCCTCTCTGCAGAAACCTACATGCACGAGGGCAAGCCCTGCCAGCGGCTCAGCATCCGCTTCGAGCGGGCGGGGACCAAGACCATTTCCACGGCCTTCGCCGACCTGCGGCCCGCCTCCGAGATTCCCCGCCTGCCGGAACTGAAGGAGGAAGAGCCCGACCCTCTGGCCCAGGCCGCGTTCGGGGCCTCCGTCGAGCAGATGATGACCTCCCTGCCCGAGCGGGCCACGGACCCCTTCACCAGCCTCAAGTCGCGCCTCACCGCGACCCTGGACCTCTACCGGTTCACGGAGTCCGGCGGCACCCTGCTGGACTGGGCGGCGATCCAGACCGGGCTGAAGGACCCGCTGTCGCGGTTCAACCGCCACGAACTGGAGCAGTGGTTCGCCAAGTTCAAGATCGAGCTTGATAACCACCTCCGCAAGCTCGTGCGGGACATCCGCCGGACCGAGCCCGCGACCCTCGACGCCGTGGCCGCCACCGCGAGCCCCGCTGCCAAGGCCGCCCTTCGGCGGGTGGATATCCGCTAGTTTCCCTGGGTTTCGCCCCTCGGCGCGAGCGGTTGTTCCGTCTGTAACGGCCGGCCGCCGCCAAAGCACCCTCCAACTCCCCACAAGGCTGGATTCCCGCCCAGGCGCGGGCATGCTCACCCCGTCAGCGGTTCAACAAACCAAAGAAAGGGAGAGAGGGATGAACGAGCAGGACTTCCAGCAGCGCCTCGGGGAACTCATTACCCAGATCAACAACCTGCCCGAGTCCCAGCGTGGCCCGCTCGAGCAGCTCGCGACCGAGACGCGCGAACGCCACGACCAGATGAAGAAGACCGTCGCGGACCTCCAGGAATCGCTGGACTATCTGCGGCTGTCCATCAAGTACCTGGTCTTCGATCTGGAGGCCACCCGCCGCGAGAACGAGTTCCTCCGCAAGCTCATCGACACCCAGTCTCAGGGCCCCAGCCCCGACGGCGAGCCGGGGAACGAGTAAAAAACGACCCTTCCGTGCACACACTCCGCACGCACACACCAGGAAACCGGGGCTGAAAGGCCCCGGTTTTCTGTTTCCCGCCCGACCCGCGCCGCGGCGGCTATATTTCCCCCCCAACGACTGTTCGCCGGAGAGGTGGCCGAGAGGCTGAAGGCGACGGTTTGCTAAACCGTTATACGGACCAAAATCCGTATCGGGGGTTCGAATCCCCCCCTCTCCGCTTCGCAGGCCGCGTCCTTTCCAGGACCGCGGCCTTTTTCATGCCCGAATCATCTTCAGGGCCCGGACATCAGGGTCGGAAGACGAAGCTGGATTCCTGCAGACTCCGACGGAACGACTCAAGGAACTTGCGCTGCTGGCCGCTGGCGGGGAAGGGGATCCGCTCATCCACGACGTTGAAGCCCGCGTCCTTCAAGGGCTGGAAGGCGACGTCATGGACGATGGACTTGATCAGCACGATGCGCTTCGGACGCAGCTCGCGGCAGCGGTCGATCAGCCCGCTCACCTTCGGAGTGAGCTGCGCCGCTGTCGGCTGCGAGATGTTCTCTTCGTGCAGGTCGATCAGGTAGACCCCGCCGCGTTGAAGAGCGGCGAGGTGGTGTGCCTTCTCCGCGCGGCTGGGCTTCTCGCCGGTCAGCCCTTCCCAGACGTATCGGAAGAGCCAGTCATGTTCGGGTACGTCTTCGAAGTAGAAGTAGCGGCTGAGCTCGCAGGGAGGCGCCTCGGCGACGAGCAGCAGCTCAACGACGTCGGGGCGGTACTTCCTGGCCGCCTGCCGCCGCCGCTTCAACGCCGCGGCCTGTTCCGTCGGAGTCGCATCACTCACGGGACAGCCTCCAGATTGAGCTCAAACCACAGTGTGTCCGCCATGGGGTCGTCGTTGTAGCGTTCGCACTCGACGAAGCCGAGCGAGCGGTACAGCCTGACGGCGGAGTGCATGTCACTCGATGTGTCCAGCTTCATCACGCGATAGCCCGCCTCGCGGGCCTCGGCGATCAGACGCACGCACAGACGGCGGCCCAGGCCCGACCGCCGGTACGCCGGCCGAACATACAGCCGCTTCATCTCGCACGTGCCGGGGGCGAGCTGCGCGGAGATGTCCCGCAGCGCGATGCAGCCCGCGGGCGCGCCCGCCTCGTCGTAGGCGATGAAGAGCCGCCCGCCCGGCGGGGCATACCGGCCGGGCAGTGCCGCCAACTCCTGCTCGAAGCCCTGATAGTCCAGAGAGAACGGCAGGCTCTCGGCATACTCGCGAAAAAGTCGAGCCGCGTCCGCGACCTCGGAGGGCGAGAGGGCAAGCCGTATCTCCACCTGCCCCGTAACCTGCTTCATCCACCCGCCTCCACAGGCTCCTCCGCGTCTTCGGGCTCGGGCTGGGGCAGGCTTGCCCGCCACTGCGCGTCCAGATCGGCGAAGGAAAGCCCCAGCACCTCGCGCGTGCTGTCGTCCAGCGAGCGCCCGTTGCTCATCGCCGTGAGCCACTCCACGCGCTTGTCCTTCCCCCACCGCTCCGAGATGAACCCGAGCATGTGGTGGCCCTGCTGATAGACGTATGCCTGGATCCGTGCCGGGACCGTCTCAAAGTCCGCCAGATCTTCCCACTTCTGCAGCGTGCCGCGACGGGCCGCTTGCTCGATGAACACCGGCCGCCGCCTGGAGAACTTCTCCGCCGCGAGGTCCGCGACACCTTCGAGCACCCACCAGGGCATGGAGTTGGACTCGGGCCCAAGCTCGAAGGTGGCGACGTGGCCGTACTCGTGGGCGATGACGGTCCGCATGCTGCTGCGGCGTCCGGGCCGGACCAGCAGCTTGATCGACTCGTTGGGCTCGTTCCAGCCTCCCAGCCCGTTCTCGTAGGAGAGGCAGATCGACTGCTGCAGGTGGGCCATCGAGCCGTAGAGCTTGATCTTCTGCGTCTTGCGGGGCAGGGCTTTGTCCTGCAGGTTGAAGCCGATCTCCACGTGCTCGCGGATGGCGGCGAAGTCCGCCAGCGCGCCGGCGGCCTGCTCCTCCAGCCCTTCGTCGAACATCACCACCGCGCCGGGGGCCACCTTGCGGTTCCACACCTCACCCGCGTACAGCCAGCGGCCATCCTCTTCACGGATGAACCTCGCGCGGAACTTCACCGTCCGCGGCTTCTTATCTGGACCCATTTTCCAGGTCCATTCCATCTCGGTGTCCGCCGTGTCGCCGCGGAGCTGCAGTTCGCCGATGGTCAGGGAGATCTCGTGCGCGGGCTTCTTCCGAAGGTCGTTGGCGAAGTAGCGCTGCTCGTGCAGGAACTCGCCGTCGCCTTCGTAGACGTTCTCCATATACCCCGCGGCGTCTCCCGCCAGGCACACGGCTTCCATCCTGCGCAGCGTCTCACCGATGCCCACCGCCGCGGTCATCCGCTCATCCTCGGTCGGCTCCGGAGAGGGCAGCGTCGCGCGCCATTCGCGGTCCAGGTCGGCGAAGCCCATGCCGAGAACATCGCGGCAGGCTTCGTCCAGCGTCTTGCCCGCCCCGATCGCCTTCAGCCACCGGATGCGGCCCTCACGCCCCCACTGCCCGGTGATGTACGCGAGCATGTGGTGCCCCTGCCGGTACGCCATGATCTTCACAGGCGCGGGCGCGGTGTCGTAATCCGTAATCTGCTCCCACGGCACGAGCGTGCCCTTCGCGGCCCGCTCTCCGATCAGCCCGTTGATCCGCTGACGCATATCGGGCTTGATCGCTTCGGAAGCAAGCTCCGCGACGCCCTCCACCACCCACCAGGGCGCGTGCTTCATCCCCGGCCCGTATTCCCACGTCGCGACGTGCCCGTATTCGTGCGCGAACGCAGCGGTCCAGTCCAGCACGCGGGAGGCGTAGTTGTTCATGAACTTGATGGACTCGCCCGGCTCGTTCCAGCCCATGAGCACGGCGTCGGGCTGGTTCAGGTACACCGTGGCCTTGAGGTGGTCCATGCTCTGGAAGAGCTTGATCTGCTGCGGCACGGTGCGGACGCCGAAGTCCTCATCCACGCTCGCGCGGGCAAGCGGGAAGGCCTCGAGCACCATGTCCGCCACGGCGCTGTCGCCCTCCAGAAAAAGCACCTGGAAGCCGTCGCCCTGCTTGCGCTGCCAGTCCTCGCCGGCGTAGCGCCACTCACTCCCCGCGCCGGTGAAGCGCGCGGGCCAGCGGGCGGAGGTTCCCTTCGTCGCCGCGCCGCGGTTGCTCGTGTACTCGATCGCCAGCGTGAGCACCACGTCCTTGCCGGACATGCGGGCTTCGCCCTCGCGATAAAACCGGACCTGCTTGACCCCTCGCTTCACGAGGTCATCGCACCACGCGCGCTGCTCCTGCACGAAGAAGGGATCGCCGGGGTCCAGGCACGCCAGAAAGCCCGCGGCGTCCGCCGCCTGAGCCGTCCGCGTCATTCGCTCAATCACGCTGTCCACCGCCCGGACCACGTCCGCCGGCGCGGCCTGCCCCCACGCCACGCGGCAGACCACCAGCAGCAACAGCACGCTCAGCATCCGTATGCGCATACGCGGATGGTAACGGCCCGCGGAGAACGGCGATTCCCCCAACGACACGCCCCCGGTTTTTGGGTATTGTGATGCCCCCATGGCGATCAAGAACTTGACCGATGAGCAGGTGCGCACGTGGTCCCTCGAGCAGAAGGACCGCTGGTGGCTTGAGAACGTCTACCGCGGCGACATGCCCCAGCTCACCTTGCGCTCCGCCATCACGGGCTTCGTCCTGGGAGGCCTGCTCTCGGCCACCAACCTCTACGTGGGAGCCAAGACCGGCTGGACCCTCGGCGTGGGCCTGACCAGCGTGATCCTGGCCTTCGCCATGTTCAAGATCCTCAGCCGGATGGGGGCCAAGGACTTCACCATTCTTGAGAACAACGCGATGCAGAGCATCGCGACCAGCGCGGGCTACATGACCAGCCCCCTGATCGCGGGCTTCGCGGCGTACATGTGGATCGAGAACGCCATCGTGCCGTGGTGGCAGATTCTGTGGTTCATGGTGGTGCTCAGCGTGCTGGGGGTGCTGGTGGCCTTCCCGCTCAAGCGCCGCTTCATCAACGACGAGCAGCAGCCCTTCCCGGAGGGCCGCGCGTGCGGCGTGGTGCTCGACACGCTCTACACCTCCGACGCCCGCGCGGGGCTCTTCCAGGCCAAGGTGCTCGGAATCGCCGCGGGAGGGGCGGGGCTGATCTCCTTCCTCGCGGGCGAGGCGTACCTCAAGGCGCTGCACGGCGTGGTGCTCATGCTCCGCCACGGGAAGAGCTGGGCCGACACGCTCACGGAGTTCAAGGACAAGCTCAACAAGACATGGCACCTGCCGCACGCGCTGGACGACTGGTATTACAACCTCGCCGCGCAGAACAACTGGCCCACGCCCAAGGTGGCGGGTGTTGAGCTCCGCCAGCTTGGCATCAGCCCGGCGCTGGACCTGGCGATGATCGGCGCGGGCGGGCTCATGGGCGTCCGGCCTGCGCTCAACATGCTCCTGGGCATGGCGCTGAACTTCCTCATCATCGTGCCCTGGATGATCAGCATTGGGGAGATCGAGCCCGATCCCAACAAGCCAAACTCCCCCTTCAACCGCGTGTGGGTGGTCAACAGCTGGGCGCTGTGGTGGGGCGTCTCGATCATGGTCGTCGCCTCGCTCGCGGCGATGTTCGCCAAGCCCCAGGTGCTCATCTCCTCGTTCACGGGGCTGTTCAAGAAGCGTGCCGCGAGCAGCGACGTGCTCCGCCACATCGAGCTGCCGCTGTGGGTGAGCTTCGTCGGCATCCCCATCTTCGGGGCCATCGGCGTCTGGATGGCCCACGACTGGTTCGGCGTTGACTGGTACCTGGGGGCGTTGGCGATTCCCCTGATCATCGTCCTGACGCTGATCGCGGTGAACTCCACGGCACTGACGGGGATCACCCCCACCGGGTCGCTCTCCAAGATCCCGCAGTTCATCTTCGGCGTGATGCGTCCCAAGCACCCCGCGACGAACCTCATGACCGCGGTGATGTGCGTGGAGGTCGCGGGCAACGCCTCCAACCTGCTCATGGACATCAAGCCGGGCTACATGCTGGGGGCCAAGCCCCGCCAGCAGGCCATCGGGCACTGCATCGGCATCCTGGCGGGGGCGCTCGCCTCGGTGCCCCTCTTCCACATGCTCTTCCTCACGGAGTTCGACCCCACCGCCCAGGGCGAGGCGGCCAATCTCCGCGAGGTGATGGTGAGCGACCAGTTCGGCTTCCCCGCCGCGTTCCAGTGGTTCGGCATTTCCGAGCTGATCCAGAAGGGCTTCGGAAGCCTGAAGCCCTCGATTCAGTGGTCGATGGGGATCGCCGCGGTCGCGGGGCTGGTGTTCGAGGTGGCCCGCATCCTCAGCAAGAACAAGTTCCCGATCTCGCCGCTGGCGATCGGGCTGGGCGTGGTGGTTCCCCCGGAGTCCACGATCGCCATGTGCTTCGGCGCGCTGTTCTTCTGGGCGATGGGCAAGATCTACGCCGGCGAGGGCTCGGCCGGGGCGGAGCACGGCTCACCCGCCGACCTTGACACGACCCGGCCCCGCTCCGTGGGCTACCGCATCTGGGTCCAGGCTCAGGAGCCCATCTGCGCCGGCCTCATCGCGGGCGCGGCCCTGGTAGGCATCGGAGATATCCTCGTCCGGGTCTTCCTGCTCAAGTAATCGGTGCTGGTTTTTCCCTTCCGGGTGCGTATCCTCACCGAGTTTGCGCCCGCCGGCTCCGAGTGAGGACCGGGCGCGGACCAGGAGCACCCGCGTCACATGCCCAAGCGCACCGACATCAAGACGATTCTCATCCTCGGCTCCGGCCCCATCGTCATCGGCCAGGGCTGCGAGTTCGACTACAGCGGCGCGCAGGCGTGCAAAGCCCTCAAGGCCGAGGGCTACCGGATCGTGCTGGTCAACAGCAACCCAGCGACCATCATGACCGATCCGGCCTTCAGCGACCGGACCTACATCGAGCCCATCACCCCCGAGGCCGTCCGCAAGATCATCGAGAAGGAAAACGCCCTTGGCCCGCGCATCGACGCCATCCTCCCCACCCTCGGCGGCCAGACGGCGCTCAACTGCGCCTGCAAGCTGTGGGACGACGGCACGCTCAGGGAGTTCGGCATCGAGATGATCGGCGCTAATCGCGCCGTCATTCACCGCGCCGAGGACCGCCAGGCATTCAAGGAGATCTGCGAGAGCATCGGCCTCAAGCTCCCCAAGGCCAAGACCGTCACCTCGATGAACGAGGCCCTGGAGTTCCTCAAGGAGATCGGCCTGCCCGCGATCATCCGCCCCGCCTTCACGCTCGGCGGCACCGGCGGCGGCATCGCGTACAACATGGACGAGTTCCGCGACATCGTCGGGCGAGGCCTCGCCGCGTCGATGATCGGCCAGGTCCAGATCGACCAGTCCGTGATCGGCTGGAAGGAATACGAGCTCGAAGTCGTCCGCGACAAGAAGGACAACTGCATCATCGTCTGCGGCGTCGAGAACATCGACCCGATGGGCGTCCACACCGGCGACTCGATCACCGTCGCGCCCATCCTGACGCTGACCGATAAGGAATACCAGGCGATGCGTGACGCCGCGCTCGCCATCATGCGCGCCGTCGGCGTTGAGACCGGCGGCAGCAACGTGCAGTTCGCCGTCAACCCCAACCCGCGGCCCAACCCGGACGGCAGCAAGCCCTTCGAGATGGTCGTGGTGGAGATGAACCCGCGCGTTTCTCGCTCCTCCGCCCTGGCCTCCAAGGCCACCGGCTTCCCCATCGCCAAGATCGCCGCCAAGCTCGCCGTGGGCTACACCCTCGACGAGCTGCGGAACGACATCACCGGCACGACCTCAGCCTGCTTCGAGCCCACGATCGATTACGTCGTCACCAAGATGCCGCGGTGGACCTTCGAGAAGTTCCCCGAGGCGGACGAGACGCTCACCACGCAGATGAAGTCCGTGGGCGAGGCCATGGCCATCGGCCGCACCTTCAAGGAAAGCCTCCAGAAGGTCATCCGGTCGATGGACGTGAAGCGCTTCGGCTACGGCCTGGACCGCAACGACAAGTGGCTGGAGGCGATGCGTGCCGTGGAGCGCGAGCAGCTCGTGCTCGACGTCACCGGATCCGTGCCCCGCAAGCGCGGCGACCTGACCGAAGGCGACGAGAACCCCGACGCCCTCGAACCCTCGCAGACTGGTCTGCGCACCGCCGACGGCAGCCCCATCGAGTGGCCCATCACGCATGAAAAGCTGACGCGCAAGCTCGCTGTCCCCAGCCAGGGCCGCATCTACTACATCCGCTACGCCTTCAAGATGGGCTGGTCCGTCGAGAAAATCCACGAGCTGACGAAGATCGATCCCTTCTTCCTCGATCAGATGAAGCAGCTTGTCGAGTTCGAGGACAAGCTCTGCGACTACCGCACGCTCGAGGACATGCCGCGGGAGGTGCTGTTCGAGGCCAAGCAGCTCGGCTATTCCGACGCTCAGCTCGCGAATCTCTATTACGGCAAGATCTCCACGGAGACGATTCTGAAGGTCCGCGCCCACCGCAAGGCCCTGGGCATCGAGCCGGTGTACAAGCTCGTGGACACCTGTGCCGCGGAGTTTGAGGCGGTCACCCCCTACTACTACTCCACCTACGAGACGCCCGTCGGCTCGGTGGCGTCGCAATCCGCGGCGACCGACGATGAGGTCCGCGTCACGGACAAAGAAAAAGTCATCATCCTCGGCGGCGGCCCCAACCGCGTCGGGCAGGGCATCGAGTTCGACTACTGCTGCTGCCACGCCGCCTTCGCCGCGCGAGAGCTCGGCTTTGAGTCGGTGATGATCAACTCCAACCCGGAGACGGTGTCCACCGACTACGACACCAGCGACCTGCTCTTCTTCGAGCCGCTCACGCTCGAAGACGTAATGAACGTCGTCGAGAAGCTCTCTTCCAAGCCCCTCCCTGAGGGAGGGGTGGGGGTAGGTGCAGGCGGCGCGCAAGCGAAGCCCGCCAAGTCCCTGGTCAAGGGCCTCATCGTCCAGTTCGGCGGACAGACCCCGCTCAACCTCGCCCACGGTCTCGTTCAGGCGGGCGCGCCCATCATCGGCACCGCCCTCGATTCCATCGACCTCGCCGAAGACCGCGACCGCTTCGATGCGCTGCTCGAACGGCTGGGCCTTGCCCGTCCGCCCTCGGGCATCGCACGCACCTTCGACGAAGCGATCAAGGTCGCCGGGAAGCTCGGCTACCCCGTCCTCATCCGCCCCAGCTACGTCCTCGGCGGCCGCGGCATGGAAATCTGCCAGGACGAAACCGCCCTTCGCTCCTTCATCACCACCGCGCTCAAGTCCGCCGGCCTGGACGACGCCCCCGTCCTCATCGACAAGTTCCTTGCCGGTGCGACCGAAGTGGACGTCGATGTCGTCGCCGACTTCCCCTCCACTCAGGACTCAGGACTTTCCACTCAGCACTCCTCGCAGGCCCTCGTTGCGGGCGTGCTCGAGCAGATCGAGCAGGCGGGCATCCACTCCGGCGACTCCGCGAGCGTCATCCCGCCGCCTTCTCTGTCCCCGGAGGTGGTCGAGCGCATCGAAGCTCTCTCGCGCGATCTCGCGCGCGAGCTGAAGGTGTGCGGGCTGATGAACATCCAGCTCGCCGTGAAGGACGGGCAGATCTACATCATCGAGGTCAACCCCCGCGCCAGCCGCACCGTTCCTTTCGTCAGCAAGGCGACGCACGTCCCCTGGCCCGCCATCGCCGCCAAGTGCATGATGGGCAAGACGCTTGCGGAGTTGAACGCCCGCGAAGTGAAGCTCAACGGCGTGTGGGCGGTGAAAGAGTCCGTCTTCCCCTTCAACAAGTTCCCCGGCGTGGACGTCGTGCTCGGCCCGGAGATGCGCTCCACCGGCGAGGTCATGGGGATCGACAGCAGCTTCCCGATCGCCTTCGCCAAGAGCCAGTCCGCCGCGGGCACCTCTCTGCCCACCGAACCCTGCGGCGTCTTCATCTCCGTCCGCGCCCAGGACCGCGAGGCGATCGTCGAGCCCGCGCGCCTGCTCATGGCGATGGGCTTCAAGCTCTACGCCACCGAGGGCACCGCCGCGCACCTCCTCGAGAACGGCGTCAAGCCGCACATTCTCCAGAAGATCGCGGCGGGGGCACGCCCCAACGTCATTGACCTCATGACCAACGGCGAAATCGGCCTGGTCATCAACACCCCCACCCGCACCGGATGGAAGACCGACGAGGGCCGCATCCGCGCCATCGCCGTCCGCCTCAACCTGTGCATGATCTCCACCACCACCGCCGCGGCCGCCGCGGTCCGCGCCATCCAGGCCCTCCGCCAGCACCGCTGGGACGTCGCGGCGCTCCAGGACTACGAGCGGATGATGCGCGGCGACAGGCTGGTTGAGCCGGTCGTCCCCCGGCCCGCGGGGATCACAAGCTGACCGACCCGGAGCCCGAACGCGACGGCCTTACCGCGCGGCCGCGACGCAGCGCTCCACCACCGCGCTGAGCGGCACGTTCTCGCCCTTGCCCGCATCGCGGCGGAGCTTGAACTCCACCGCGCCTTCGGCCAGCGCCTTCTCGCCCAGCGTCAGCCGCACAGGGATACCGATCAGGTCCGCGTCCTTGAACTTCACGCCCGGCCGCTCGTCGCGGTCGTCGATCAGCACGTCCAGGCCAGCGGCGCTCAGCTCGTCGGCCAGCTTCTTCGCCGTCGCGGTCTGCTGCTCGTTGTCCGGACGCAGCACCGTGATCAGGACGTGGTAGGGCGCGATCGCCGCGGGCCAGATGATGCCATTCTCGTCGTGGCTCATCTCCACGCACGCGGCCATCGTGCGGCTCACGCCGATTCCGTAGCACCCCATGATCACGCTCTGCTTCTTCTGGTCCTTGTCGAGGATCGAGAAGCCCATCGCGTCGCTGTACTTCGTGCCCAGCTTGAAGATGTGCCCGACTTCGATGCCGCGGCCGGTCTCCAGCTTCACGGAAGGGTCCTTCGGTGAAGGATCGCCCGCGAGAGCGTTGCGCACGTCCCCCACCACCAGGTACTTGTCCGTGCCGCGCAGCCCGCCCGCGTTCGAGCCCTTCACCTGCGCGTCCATCGGGTCCGTGCCCAGGTCACGCACCCAGTTGAAGTGCTTCACGTGGTAATCCACCTTGTCGCCGCCGGTCACCCAGAACATCGGCTTGCCCTTCGCCGAGTCCCAGCCAACCGCGGCGTCGCGGTCCACCAGCATCAGCACGCCCTTCTTCCCCACCGCCGCACGAGGCGACACGAAGCCGATCGCGAAGCCCTTGGCCTTCGCCTCCGCCGGGTCGGCGAGCTTCACCTTGCATCCGGCCAGGTCTCGCACCTTGCCCTCGTTCACGTCGTGATCGCCGCGGACGACCGCCACCACCCACTCCTCGCCGTACTGGGCGAGCTGCTCGGGCGTGCTGTCCACCTTGAACACGATCGTCTTGAGCATGTTCTCCGGCTTGACCTTGAGGAGCTTGCACACGTCCTCAATCCCCGGACATCCGGGCGTGTGCACTTCCTCCAGCGGCCCCGTCGGCTCGCCCGCGAAGTACCCCTTCTCCGGGACAGGCCGCTCGCCGATCTCGCACTTCTCCACGTTCGCGGCGTAGCCGTTCTTCGCGTCCTTCAGGATCGTGTCCTCGCCGCTGGCGCAGTTCACCATGAACTCGTGCGAGGCGCTGCCGCCGATGGGCCCGCTCTCCGCCTCCACCGCCGTGAAGTCCAGCCCGCAGCGGGTGAAGATGTTGGTGTACGCCCGGTACATCGCGTCGTACGTCTCGTTCAGCCCGCCCGGCCCCTCCACGGACATGTGGAACGAGTACGCGTCCTTCATCAGGAACTCGCGGCAGCGAAGCAGCCCCGCCCGCGGGCGCGCCTCGTCGCGGAACTTCGTCTGGATCTGGTACAGGTTCAGCGGCAGCGTGCGATAGCTCGTCACCGTCGTCCGCAGCAGCTCCGTGATCACTTCCTCGTGCGTGGGCGCCAGCGCGTGCGTCGCCTCCACCCTGGCCCCGCGTCCCTTGCGGTCCGCGAGCCGGAAGAGGTTGTCGCCGTAATCCTGGTCACGCTTCGTCCCCGCGAACAGCTCGAAGGGCTCCAGCGCCGGCATGAGCATCTCGCTCGCGCCCGCGGCGTCCATCTCCTCGCGCACGATCTGGCTGATCTTCCGCAGCGTCCGCCACGCCAGCGGCAGATAGTCGTAAATCCCCGCCCCCACCTGCCGGATGTACCCGGCCCGGTGCAGCAGCACGTGGCTGGGAACCTCCGCGTCGTTGGGGGCCTCCCGGGTCGTCGGAATCAGCGTCTGCGTCCAGCGGTGAACTGCGCCCTTGGTCGTCGTCATAGGCCCCGACTTTAGGGGCTTACCCGATGCCCCGCCCCGATCCGCCGCCCATCGCGCCCGCACAGGCTCCCCCCTACCATCCCCCACCTCCATGGCCAAGGAACGCACCACCATCGAAGTCGCGGCAGAGCGGGCCGTGCTGGCCGCCGTGCGCCTGCCCGACACCAAGGACCGGCACGGGGATCCCCACAGCCCCCACGATCCCTTCGGGGAGCTCCGCGCGCTCGCCGAGCAGGCCGGGGCCACCGTCGTCGGCGAGCTTTCCCAGCGCCTGGAGAAGCCCGTCGGCGCGACCTTCATGGGCGCGGGCAAGCTCGAAGAGCTCAAGGCCCTGTGCGACCAGCTCAACGCGACGACCATCATCTTCGACAACGACCTCTCGCCGCGCCAGATCGGCAACATCGAGAAGATCACGCTGCGCAAGGTGGTGGACCGCTCCGAGCTGATCCTCGACATCTTCGCCCGCCGCGCCACCACCAACGAAGCCAAGGTGCAGGTGGAGCTTGCGCAGCTCGAGTACACCTATCCCCGCCTGCGCGCCATGTGGAACCACCTGGAGCGCATCAAGGGCGGGATCGGCAGCCGCGGGCCGGGCGAAATGCAGCTCGAAATCGACCGCCGCCTGGTGCAGTCGCGGAAGATCGCCCTGCAGCGGGAGCTGGCCGAGTTTCAGGCCCGCAAGCGCCGCGAGGTCGCCGCACGCAAGCGCGAGCACTTCACCGTCGGCATCGTCGGGTACACCAACGCCGGCAAGTCCACGCTCTTCAACACCCTCACCGCGGGCGGGGCCTACGCCGACGACCGCCTCTTCGCCACCCTCATGACCCGCACCCGCGCCTGGAACCTGGGCGGCGGGCTCGAGGTGATGCTCTCCGACACCGTCGGCTTTGTGCGCGACATCCCCCACCACCTCGTCGCATCCTTCAAGGCCACGCTCGAAGAGGCCACCCACGCCGACCTGCTGCTCATCGTGCTTGATGTCAGCGACCCCGGCGCGGAGCTTCAGTACCGCGTCGTCAACCGCGTGCTCGATGAGCTCTTCGAAGAGTTGCGCGACAGCCGCCACGCCGAAGACCGCCTCGCCGAGCCCCGGCGCGTGCTCCTGCTCAACAAGTGCGACCGCCTCCGCGACAACGCCTCGCTGCTCGTCTGGCAGCGGCGCGTCCCCGGCGCCATCCCTATCAGTGCGATTAAGGACCCTGCCGAGGAGCCCGGCCTGCGTGCCCTGACCGAGCTCGTCCGCAACGTCGCCCTCGGCGATATCGACACCTTCGACGTCACCGTGCCGCTCGCCGACACCAAAACCATCCACCTCATCGAAACCCGCGGCGAGGTCCTCGACCGGTCTTATCACGACAATCAGGTCACTCTGCGTGCCCGGATCGGCCGCCGCCAACTCGCCCAGCTCCGCTCCAACGGGGCACGCCTCACCCTCGCCACCCCCCAGGGCGAGGACGTCCACCTCGAGCCGCTCCCCCACGAGCCCCCCGCAAGGGGCTGGGGCCAGTAGTTCCCCGAATCGGATCGAGCGTTCCGGTGGACAACCCGCTTCCAAGGGCCGATACTTCCTGTCCCAACGGGCACACGGCCCGTCCTGCCACCTTAGCTCAGCGGTAGAGCGATGCTTTCGTAAAGCATAGGTCGTGGGTTCAAATCCCACAGGTGGCTTTTCTCCTGCGGCGGGCCGCTCATTTGGCCGAACATTTCTCATCAAGCCGCCAATAACTCGGACAGCACATCCTGGAGATCCCGATGATGCGCGTGTTCGTCCTTCCCACGCTTGCTCTCTCCCTGTTCGCCTCTCCAGTCCTTGCCCAACCCGTTCCCGACCTCACGCCGCCGGCGTCCCAACCCGCGGACTCGGGCGCCCTCGCGCAAAAACTTCGCGAGACGATCATCCACGACACCCTGGGGGCCTGGTGGGGCGGAATCCTGGTTTTCAAGGACGGTCAACCCCTGGTCAAGTACACCAGCGGTTTCCGTGATGCGACCGGACGCCCCATCGATGAGAACACGCTCTTCGACGTGGGCGACATCTCCATGCAGTTCACCTGCGTCGCGCTGCTCAAGCTGGAGCAGGACGGCAAGATCTCTCTCGAAGACCCGGTTTCCAAGTACTTCCAGGACGCCGGCCCCAGCGCCGATCGCATCACGATCCGGCACCTCATGGGCCACACCTCCGGGCTGGTTGATTCGGCTCCGCTTCCGCAGGGCCTCGACACGTTCGATCGTGACGCAACCGCGCACGCCGTGCTGACCTCGCAGCCCGCTTCGGAGCCCGGCGCTGCGTGGAACTACTGCCGACGCGGCTACAGCGTTCTCGCCGCGGTCATCGAAAAGGCTTCGGGAAAGCCGTTCGAGCGGTACATGCGCGAAGACATCTTCGCCAAGCTCGGCATGACACGGACGGGCTTCGCCGACGGCGCGGGCCTCGACGACGACAACACCGCCCTGCGCGTCTCCACCGGGCGTGTCGCCGCGTCAGGCCGCCGCCCCCTGTTCGTCGGCCCCGAAGGCTGGTCCTGGGCAGGGCGTGGCAGCGCCGGCGTCATCACCTGTCTGAACGACGCCGTGCGCTGGGAGCGGGCCATGTTCTCCGATGAACTGCTCTCCGCGCCTCAGCGTGCCAAGCTGGCGGAACTTCAGAAGGACTACTGGGCCCTGGGCGCGTACGTCACGACCACGCATCGCAACACGCGCCGCATGTGGGTGGGCGGCGCTTCACCGGGGCTGATCGCCGTCAGCTTCCGCTTCATCGACGAAGGGACGTCGATCTTCGTCATCAGCAACGAGAAGGGTGACCCGGACCTGATCGCCTTCTCCCTCTCCGATGTCCTCTTCCCGCCCCTGCCCGAGCACTTCCAAGGTGAACTGCTGCTGGGTGAGCTCGCCACGAAGGTCGATCGCCAGCTGCACCCCGGACGGCCCTCTTTCCGGGCTTCTCGGACGGGAACCGATATTCAGGTTGAGGTGCTCGCGCCTCAGGGGCACCCATTGGCGCGTCTCGTGCTCAGCGAAGGGCTCGCGCGCCGCACCGCCGCGGCGCTCAAGGACGCGATCCGCGTCACGGCCGATAAAGAGATTCCCCCTCCATCCACCACGCTCGATCCCCGCTACCTCGGCGTGCGGACCGATGGCCGCTGCTTCTTCTCTTCCGAAGCTCGCCTTGAAGTGCGTGCCATGCTTCGAGGCCAGGATCCCGAGGGCAAGGAGGTGCGTGAAGACCTCCCGGTGCTCGCCGTCATCGATCCCAAGGCCAAGGGCTGGCCGCTCCTCGTGCGCATGGACCAGCCCAGTTCGAAACAGCTATACGAAACACTAACATCTGCCATAAACCAGTGATTGACACTGGGTTCGGGTTAACCCTGTGGTGCCGTCTCTTCCTGCGCGCGCAACTTGAAGCCGTGGTGAATCCACATCAAGTTTCTCTTGCCACAACTTGAAGAATCGGTACATTGAACCAGGTTCACCGGAGCGTTCGTGCCCCGGCTGTCCGACCAGGTTTCCTCCGTTCCGCACAGATGCTCGAGATTGCGTTTTTCGTCCGACTGCACGCGGTTCTACGTCATGTCAACACAAGGGTCACCGTTTGAGTGACATTCCGGGTGTGCCGGAGAGTCCAGGTTCGGTGATAGGGGTTTGAAGCGGGCCCCTATGGGGTCCCAAAACTCGAGAAGGAGTTGAGTATGCAGTTCCCGAAGAGCCTGTTCCTCGCGATGGCGGCGGGCACCGTCCTGCCTGCGGTGGCGTTTGCCCAGCAGGCCGACCAGATTGTCGAAGTGGCGGAGCCCATTACTATCAACCAGATCCAGGGCGGCGGTTACGCCCGCGGCGGCTACGCCGGTCGCGCCGACCTCGAGGTCTACCAGATCGGCACCACGACCGAGACCGGCGGCGTCTTCGCGACCTCCGGCACCAACGTCTACGACGACGTGGTCTTCGGCGGTCCTTACACGAGCAACGCCGATCCGCTCAACATCAACGGCATGGGCATCGGCTTCATCCTCCCCGCCGTGCTCCCCCCCGTGAACGGTGACCAGCTCTACACGCTGATCACCTTCTACCCCAATCACGACAACACCATTCCCGACCCGGCCTCCCCCTACAGCGGCGAGTCCACCGTCACCGCTCTCCTCAACTGGGGCGCCGGCTGGGCGACCGGAGCGACCCCGAACTCCATCCGTTACTACGCCACCTCGGTCCCCTTCACCAACGTCTTCGCGACGCTGACCAACGCCGACGTCTTCGACGGCGGCCCCGATGACCGCACCGCGGGCGTCAAGATCGAGACCTACCACGACGCGGCCCTCACCATCCGCGCCACCGAGTGGCAGGTCGCCCGTCGCGCGGGCTTCGCCGGCTGGAAGGTCGGCTCCAGCGACACCTACTCCTGGTTCAGCAGCGCTGCCACGGTGGACTCCGGCGAGCTCCTGCAGAGCGAGCGCTCCGGCGGCGGCGAGCTGGCCCCCAGCGTGGTGCCCAACGTCAACCAGGGCAACTGCCGCGCGACCTACATGGGCTTCCTGGCCACCGGCTTCGTGATTGCTCCGCCGAGCCCCATCGACCTCGGCACGCTCGCCGACGGCGATACGGTCGTGACCCCCGTGGCCTACTCGGGCAACCAGGTCCGCTGGTACCAGTTCACCATCAACGGCGACGCGGTTGACGGCTTCAACACCTACATCGACATCGACAACGAGGGCGCCACGGGCGACTTCTCCATCGCCCTGTACGACGGCAACGCCGTCTCGGCGACCTACGGCGAGGTGGTCGAGTTCGACAACGACTCCGGCTCCGGCACCAACGCCCAGCTCTCCTTCGGCATGGGCCGGCGTCCCGCCGTGGGTGACGGCCGTCAGTACGACGGTCGCGGCGCGTACAACGGCGTCGCTGGTCTGCCCGCGGGCACCTACTTCATCGCGGTGGCCCCCAACGGCTCCACCTTCGCCAACGGCTTCACCGTCACCCCGGGCACCCTCCCGGCTCCGGCGACCTCGGGCCTGAAGATCCGCACCAACGTCAACGGCACGCCGATCGAGCCCTCCGTGCCTCCGATCATCAACCCCGGCGACGACCTGGAGCCCAACCCGCTCGTCGTCCCCGGCGCTCAGATCGCGCTGCAGGGCATGGAAGCGGGCACTCCTCGCTGGATCCGCTTCACCACCTGCGTCCCGGCCGATGACGCCAACCCGATCACCCTTGACTGGAGCGGCAGCAACGTCGCTGGCGGCGCTTCCGCCACGATCTTCGACGTCAACGGCAACCTCGTGACCCAGGTCATCTACACCGGCACGGGCACCCCGCCCCCCACCGTCTTCAACAGCGGCAACCCGCTCCCCGCCGGCACCTACTACATGGCCCTCTACTACTCGGGCATCCAGATCCAGCCCAACAACCCCAACTTCGACGGTCGTTGGCACGTCCGCGGCACGACCCAGAACAACGGGTTCGACTTCGGCGGCGCTCTCTTCGTGCTCAACGAGGGCTGCGCTCCCACCTGCGGCACGGCTGACTTCGACGGCGACGGCGACGTCGGCACCGATGCTGACATCGAGGCCTTCTTCGCCTGCCTCGCGGGCATCTGCTGCGACACCTGCTTCCCCGGCGGGTCCGACTTCAACATGGACGGCGATGCCGGCACCGACGCGGACATCGAGTCCTTCTTCCGCGTCCTCTCCGGCGGCCCCTGCTGATCGCAGGTTCGCCTGACTGTGACCGCAACTCGCACGCCCGGGTGGAAACACCCGGGCGTGTTTTTTTCGCGCGAACGATGTGTTCCGGCCGCCCGCTTTCAGCTCAACGGCCGGGAATCATCCACTGTGAACCAGCGGCCATGCCCACTGTCCACTGCTTTACTGACCGGGGAATCGCTTCAGCCTGAACGCCTTGCGGTGCTCCGTCACGGGCGTGCCGTCGGGCAGGTGCCCGCGCATGTAGTCCATCGCCCACTTGCCCTCTCCGCCCGCCCTGAGGCGCTCGATGTTCCCGCTCCGCATCGCGGTGAAGGTGTAGAAGTCCTGCTTGAGCGTCTCGTCATCGTCCAGCGACTTGAACTCGGGCTCGACCTCTTCCAGCAGCGAGAGCGGGAAGGGCACGAGCATGCAGACGGGGTCTCCCTTGCGGAAGTACACCTCCACGTTCCGCCGCATGATCTTCCAGTTCATCGTGAAGGTCGCCGGGTTCCAGTCCGTCTCCACGATTCCGTCCAGCGGCACGATGTTGTCCTTCGGCATGTTCGACGGGCCGCGCACCCACAGCCCGTAGCCGGCGCTGGTGCGGAACAGCCAGGGCAGCGAGAACGTCAGGATCCCGGAGCCGAAGTGCGAGCGCACCTGCCCGGCGTTCGGCCCTTCGCCCTCGGGAAATCGCAGCGTGGTGTCGCTCCCCTGCGACTTGCCGTTCCACACCGCCGAGAAGTTCAGCGGACACCGCACGATCCATCCCGCTTGATTCGCCATCACGAGAGGAAGACAGCGGTACGCGAACTTGTCCGCCGTCTGGTCCATCCAATCGCGCTTGGCGAGGGCCGGTTCGATGACCCATCCCGCCGTGGAGCTGACCGCGAACGCCGTGAGCTTGCAGGCCATGCCCAAGCGTACCAGCCGCCTTGCAGCCCGCCTGCCGGGGCAAATAACCCTGGTCCCTCCCCCGGTGGTCGCCAAAAACCAGGGCACTCAAAGCCGGTTGGAACGTCTCACTCGGGTAGCCGGTACCATAAGTGCTGCCGAGAAGGGGTGTTTACCCCCCAGCCGCCGGTCCTCCTGGCCAAGCCAGGGCAAGTGAAAGGACGCTCTGATGAAGGCTTTGCGCACGACCTCTGCATTCGGTGCTGCCGCCATCCTGGTGCTCGCAGGGCACGCGTTCGCCCAGGGTTCCGCCCCCCAGGCAACAGCGACCACCCCAGCCACCCCCGTCGTCCGCTCCTCCGGCGTGCCCCAGCGCGACACCCTGATGCGCATGATGCGGCCGGTCTCCATCGAGTTCAAGGAGCACCGCCTCGAAGACGTCATGCGCTTCATCGCCGAGGTGACCCAGGCCGACATGGAGGTCTTCTGGATCGACGACCGCAACTCCTCCGGCCTCGACAAGGAAACCCCCATTACCCTCCGCTTCCAGAAGGGCACCGCCCTCGACCTGCTCGAGAAGGTTCTTGAGAAGGCCCAGAGCGACCTTTCCGGCCATGGCAACTCCTGGCAGCTCGACTCCTACGGCACGCTTCAGGTCGGCCCCAAGGACCGCCTCAACCGCTACAAGACGGTCAAGCTCTACTCCGTCGCCGACCTGCTCCACGAGCTGCCCGAATACGCCGACGCCCCCGAGTTCGACCTGCAGAGCGTGCTTCAGAGCACGGGCCAGGGCGGCGGCAACTCCCAGAGCCCTTTCCGCGAGGCGCAGAATCAAAACATCGATCGCAGGCCGCTTGAAGAGCGCGTCCGCGAGATCCAGGATCTCATCATCTCTCTCGTCGAGACCGAGCAATGGGTGGACAACGGCGGCGACGGCGCCAGCATCCGCTTCTTCCAGGGCAACTTCCTCGTGAACGCCCCGGACTACATCCACCGCCAGATTGACGGCTATCCCTTCTGGCCCGCCGCGGACACACACGTCTCCACCATCAACGGCCGCCGGTATGTCTCCTTCAGCGCCGAAACCGCAGCCAACAAGATCCGCGGCTTCCGCAACATTCCTGTCCCCGGTGTTGCCGGCGGCGGCATCACCCCCATCGCGCCCGGCGGCCCCGGCGGCTCCGCGACTCCGCCCGCCAACCCAGCACGCGAGCCTAAGTAAGGCTCTGCTGTTCTCTGACGCTCACTCAAAGCCGGGCCTCCGCGGCCCGGCTTTGTTTTTGCTTCCGCCCGTCACGCCACCTCGACCACCAGCTCCACCTCGACGGGGCTGCCCAACGGCAGCGCGACGCTCCCCACCGCGGCACGGGCGTGACGCCCCGATTCGCCGAACACCTCCACCAGCAGTTCGCTCGCCGCGTTCGCCACTTTGGGCTGGTCGTAAAACCCCGGCTCGCTGCACACGAACACCCCCACCCGCACCACCTGCCGCACCGCCACGAGCGACCCGACCGCGGACTTGACCACCGCCAGGGCATTCACGGCACACTGGCGCGCGCATTCCCGCGCCACCTCCAGCGACACCTGACCGGGAACGGCCCCCGTCGCGATGAGCTTGCCGTCCCGCATGGCGATCTGACCCGCCGTGTAGATCAGATTTCCCGTCCGTCGCCAGGGGATGTACGCCGCGACCGGCTTGGGCGGCTCGGGAAGGACCAGCCCCATCGATGCCAGCACCGCTTCGGGATCGCGATTGGGTTGTGTTTGGGTCATATGTCTCTTACTCTACCAGACCACTCCGGGCCGGACCGGGGGCCGTGCGCCGTGTTCACTTTTTTCTGCGGACCTGATCTCCCCGCGGAACCCCTCCCCTTGACGCACGAATACGTTCTGGTACCTTGTACAAAGACCTATAGGTGTGGCAGGCGGCGGAATCGCCCTGTGCAATGCTGAACACCGTCCTTGTGGCGAGCCTTACGGCCGCTCTTTGATCCCGCACAGGGGTTTCTCAAGCCTGCCGACAATCCGGACGGAGCTTCGCCGACGATCTGGGGCGGTAACGATCGGCCACGGGGCGAGCGGCGGAGTTCCAAGGCCGCGTCTTCGGACGCGTGGAGTCGGGCAGGCCAAGCCCGACGCGGCGACGGCCGCGGCGGCTTGGTGGAGAAACTGATCGTTGTGAGATGTGTTCAGTTGTCTGGAACGGGTTTTTCTTCGGTCGGCATGTGCCCGTCCGTCCCGAACCGGACCAAAGGAGACCGCAATGCGTCGTAAGGCATTTACCCTCATCGAGCTGCTGGTCGTCATCGCGATCATCGCGCTGCTGATCGGCATCCTGCTCCCCGCTCTGGGCAAGGCTCGCGCCAGCGCCCGCCAGATCAAGGACAGCACCCAGGTGCGCGGCGTGCACCAGGGCCTGGTCATGTTCGCCCAGAACAACCAGGACAACTACCCCCTTCCTTCGCAGCTGGACAAGGGCAACCAGACCATCAACACGAACAACCCGAAGGACCTGCCCCGCAACATGATCTCGGTCCTCATCTTCAACGGCTTCTTCGGGCCTGAGCTGTGCATCAGCCCCGCCGAGTCCAACGGTGCCTTCAAGGTGATGGCGGATTACACCTACAGCTCGCCGCAGCAGGCCACCGTTGACGCCCAGGCCCTGTGGGATCCCAAGTTCGTCGTCACCCCCAATGACGCCTCGAGCGGCGGCGAGCAGCAGACCGGCGCTGTGCTGCAGCAGGGCAACTTCTCCTACGCCATCATGCCCCCCGTCGGTAACCGCAAGCCCAAGTGGTCCAACACCTTCTCGGCCACCGAGGCGATCGTCGGCAACCGCGGCCCTGCCTACACCAGCACTGGTACGGCCCAGAACCTGGTGTGGGTCATCAACTCCACGACCAACTCCACCCCCGGTCAGCAGCCCGTCGGCGTCGCCAGCAACACCCTGCTGATCCACGGCGCCCGGACCACCTGGGAAGGCAACATCGCCTACAACGACAACCACGTGAACTTCGAGACGCGGCCCGACCCCGAGGGTACGCCCTTCACCTTCACCCAGCTGCCCGCGGGCTTCCAGTCTCAGCCGGACAACCTGTTCGTGAACGAGAGCGACAAGACTCGGACCGCTCCCAGCGGTGCTGATACTCTCAACACCTCCGGCACCGACGCCGCTGGCTCGATGACCAACAACTACCTCCGTCACTGGATGGGTGCCACCGGCAACAACACCACCGGTCTGACCCAGGTCCAGCCGTGGTACGACTGATCGAGTCTCAACACAGGGCAGCATAGCCCTGGTCAGTCTGAATCTCGAAGGGCCCGGCGCGAAAGCGTCGGGCCCTTGTCATTTCTATCGCTCCAGCTTCAAGCAATCCGCAGCCGCTATTACGGCCTACCTGCAAGCAGCCTCCACCACCTCCACCACCGCGTGCAGGACGAGCATGTGCAGTTCCTGGATGCGGTCGGAGGTTTCGCCGGGAACGACGAGGGCGATGTCGCACGTGGCTCGGAGCTTGCCCCCGCCGCGGCCGAGCAGGCCGCAGACGGTGAGGCCCGCGCCTTTGGCGGCCTCCGCCGCGAGGAGGCAGTTGGGCGAGTTCCCGCTGGTGGACAGGACGATGAGCACGTCTCCCCGCCGCCCCAGGGCCGTGACCCAGCGCGCGAAGACGTGCTCAAAGCCGTAATCGTTCGCGGTGCAGGTGATGTGCCCCGGCTCGGTGCAGGCGATGGCGGGCAAGGGGCGGCGGTCGTTGCGGAAGCGGCCGGTCAGCTCCTCGGCGAAGTGCGCGGCGTCGCAGAGCGAGCCCCCGTTGCCGCAGATCAGCACCTTACGGTCCGCCGCGATCGCGGCGGCGACGGCGTCCGCGATGCGTCCCGCTGCGTCGAGCGCTTCCGGGTCGGCCAAGAGGGCGTCGAGGGCGGCCCTGGCCCCCTGGAACGCGGCTCGGAGTGTCTGTGCTGTGTCCATCGCGGCCACAGCGTATCACCCGCCCGCGCCCGAGGTCCGGACCTCCACCCCCGCCGGTAAAGCGGCCAGAAAGAGCCGCCCGTAGCGCTGGCGCAGGATGCGGTCGTCCAGCACCACCACCCGGCCGCGGTCCTGCTTGCTGCGGATCAGCCGGCCGAACCCCTGCTTGAAGCGGATGATCGCCCGAGGCAGGGAGTCTTCCATGAACGGGTTCCCGCCGCGGGATTCGATCAGCTCATACCGAGCCTGCGTGAGCGGGCGGTCGGGTGGGTCGAAGGGAAGCTTGGTGATGATGACGTTGCGGAGCCCCCGGCCGCGGACGTCCACCCCCTGCCAGAAGCTCGCGGCTCCGAAGAGGACGGATCGTGGGTTCTCGCGGAAGCGCTGAAGGATGAGGGTGCGGCTGCCGTCGCGCCCCTGGGCGAGCAGCGGGTAGCCGAGCTTGGCGAGCGGACCTGTCAGGTCGCGGGCGACGGAGTTGAGCGTCGCGAAGGAGGTGAACAGCACGAAGGCTCCGCCCTCCGTCGCCTGGATGTGCTTGAGGATGGGAGCGGAGAGCGGGTTGCGGAACTGGAACGACGAATCGAGCCGCGAAGGCGCGTCGTAACGGATCACCGGCTCATCGTCGGCGGCCGGCCGTCGCTCGTCGGTCTCGATGTAGAACTCCACCTGACGGGCGTAATCGAAGGGTGAGCCGAGCTGGAGCGTCGCGGCGCCCTCGCACCCCAGCCGCTCCATCGTGTGGGCGAAGGCGGCCTCGGCCTTTTCCAGCGGCTCATCGTCAGAGATGGTCCGCGTTGCCAGCGTGGCGCTGGTGAGCACCACGCTGCACTCCTGGGAAAACAGCCGCTCCTTGAGCAAGCTCGAAACCTCGACGGGAGAGCAGGCGAGCGTGACTCGCTTCGCCGCGGCCCGGTTGGCGGCCAGCGCGTTCTCGTCGCCCCCGCCGACCTCGACCCAGTAGGCGCAGTTGGGGATGACCTGGCTGATGAGCTGTTCCGCGGCAATGGCGATCAGCTCGGCGCGCTGGGCGTAGGCGTTCAGCTCGTAGCGGTCGGGCTCGCCCTTGACGTGCTCCCGCAGGCCCCGCAGGCCCAGGGCAAGGTCGCGCATCACCTGCGTCAGCAGGTTGGGGACGATGCCCGGCTCCCTGATGCGCACGGAGCGGTTGGGCTCGGCGCTTGTCCAGCCCTGGCCGGAATCCACGAGCGAGGCGAGGCTGTCAAAGAACCCGCGGCTGGCGTCCTGCGCGTGCAGAACAAGGCTGATGCAGCGGTCGAGCAGCGATGTATCGCCCAGCAGCACGCCGAGCTGCGGCAGATAGCCCTTGCCGGAGCGGGTCTGATAAAGCGCGGAGAGCAGGTGGTTGACACGGAATTCGCTGAGGGAAAGGCCGAAGTGCTCGCCGGCGACCTCTTCGACGTTGTGCGCCTCATCGAGCACGACGTGGTGGTACGCGGGGAGAAAGCCGACCTCCTGCGAACGGAGGGCAAGGTCGCTGAAGAAGAGGGCGTGGTTGCAGATGAGGAGGTTGGCCCCGTCCATCTCCCGGCGAGCGTTCTGGTAGAAGCAGCGGTCATAGCTGGGGCACTTGCGGCCCATGCAGTTGCCGCTGTCGGACTGCACCCGGTCCCAGACGCTCATGCGCTCGATGGGCGGAAGGGTGGAGAGCGTGCCGTCCGTGGTGGTGTCGGCCCACTCAACGATCTGCTCCAGCGAGCGCCGCTGGGCGGGGTCCGCAAAGAGCCGGTCGCGGCGCTCGTAGGCCTGGCGCATGCGGCGGAGGGAGACGTAGTTGCCGCGGCCTTTGACCAGCACCGGCTTCAACTCGCGCTTGAGCCCGTCTGGCCCGAGGATGGGCGAGCCGGCCTCCTCAAGCTCGCGCACGGCGCGCTCCAGCAGCGGGATGTCCTTCTCGATGAGCTGTTCCTGCAGTGAGATGGTGTGCGTCGCGACGACCACCACCTGGCCGTGCTGAAGGCAACGCAGGACCGCGGGCACCAGATAGGCAAAGGACTTGCCCACGCCCGTGCCCGCCTCCACCAGCAGGTGTGACTTGTGCTCCATCGCCTCGGCGACGGCGCGGGCCATCTGGAGCTGTTCCGGGCGGGGCTCGTAATCCGGGCCGAGCAGCCGGGCCACGGGGCCGCCGGGCGCGAGGATGTCGTCCAGCGAGATCACGTGCCCCACACCCTAGCGACTTTTCTTGACGCCCAGCGGGCTTCGGGCCGGTTCGCCGTCGGCCCTGGGGTAGATCTTGGGCGTGGCGCTGCGCTTCTCAAGCACCACGATCCGACCCGTTGGGGTGTTCACCGTCGCGGCGTGGACGGCCTTGAGCTGGTGCAGGGCTTCCTTGGCCTCCTCCAGCTCCTCGTCGGCCTTCTGCCCCTTGATGAGCATTACCAGGCCGCCGTCAGCCCTGGCGAAGGGAACGGTCAGCTCGGCGAGGGTGGCGATTCGGCCCACGGCGCGGGCGGTCACGACGTCGTAGACCTCCCGGTGGCCGATGCGCGCCCCGGACTGCCTGGAAGTGCGCTCGGCGTGCGTGCCGCGGTCGTGGGCGACTTTCTCCGCCCGCCCCGGAAGCACGGTGACATTCTCAAGCTGCAGTGCTGCGATGACGGCACGGAGGTACTCGACTTTCTTGCCTGTGGCCTCCAGAAGCGTGAACCGCAGGTGGGGCATGGTGATGGCGAGCGGGATGCCCGGCAGCCCCCCACCGCTGCCCACGTCCAGCACCCAGGCCCCTTCCTGCTGCTCGGACAGAAGCGGCAGAAGGGTCAGGGAATCGAGGATGTGCCGCTCCCAGGCCTGGGCGGGCTCGGTGATCGCCGTGAGGTTCAAGGCGTGCTCGTTGGCGTTGAGGAGCATCGCCAGGAAGCGTCCGAGCTTTTCCACGTCTCCGGGCTCGAACTCGATCCCCAGCCCCGCGGCGGCCTCCAGGAACGGGGCCGGGGCGGGCATGGACGCGATCGCCTCGAAGTTGAAGGCGATGGGAGCGCGGTCCGGTGCGGGGGTGGGCCGATTCGGCGGCCTGGAGGGTCGGCGGGCCATTCAGCGGGCCTCCGCGGGCGATGGGATGGAAGGCGAATGGGGCATGGAGGAGCGGGAGCGTAGCCCCTCAGTCGTCGGCGTACGCGAACTCAAAGCTGCGGTGCATGGAGGTCCGCGGGTGGTGGATGGCGATGTTGACGATGAGCCCGGTCATGATCCAGACGGTGAGCATGCTCGACCCGCCGTGGGAGAGGTAGGGAAGCGTGATCCCGATGATCGGCAGAATGCCGAGGTTCATGCCGACGTTGATGAAGACCTGGGCACAGAGGAAGGCGGTCAGGCCGACGATGGTGAGACGTCCGAAGGGCTCGCGGCATATCCCCGCCGTGAAGAGCGCGCCCGCGACCCACACTAGATAGAGCAGGAGCGTGCCGATCCCGCCCAGCAGGCCGAAGCGGGAGCAGATCACGGCGAAGATCATGTCCGTGTGACGCTCGGGGAGGGCGTTGTACTTCAGCAGCATGCGGGAGTGCTCGTTGCCCGCTCCGGTGATGCCGCCCGCGCCGACCATGCGCTGGGCGGTCACGGACTGCATGTTGATGTCCAGGTCCGCCTGGGTGTTGGTGCCCTCGAGCTGCCACAGCAGGCCGACGATGCGCTGCTTCTGGTGGGGCTTGAGCAGGGGGTAGGTCGCCGGCGCCGCCATGCAGGCACAGAGCACGATGAGCGAGAGGTGCTTGAGCTTCGCCCCCGCCGCGACCAGCACCGCGAAGAGCACGGGGATGAAGAGCATCGCCTGCCCCAGGTCGGGCTGGAGCAGAATCAGCGAGACGGGCACGAAGGTGATGATCGCCGGCGGCAGCAGCCCCTTGAGCGTGCGATGGTTGCTCTTGAAGCGCAGATACCAGGAAATCACCAGCACGAAGACGATCTTGGCAAGCTCGCTGGGCTGCAAGTCCGCGGGGCCGAAGTTGATCCAGGCGCGGGCGCCGTTGCGTGGGTGCACGATCGAGGCCGGCACGAAGGGGATGAGCAGAAATACAAGCAGGCCGACGGAGCAGGCGAGCAACACCCACGACGCCGCGCCGTACCAGCGGTAGTTGGGCACGGCCACGACGAGCGCGGCGAGCATCCCGGCGAAGATGAACACCACCTGCCGCGTCGCGATGCGCCCCAGCTCCATGAAGCCGTGGGCGTGGACGGACTCGGCGACGTCGATGGCGTACACGCCCAGCAGCGAGAGGGCGAGGGAGGCGAAGACCACGAGCCAGGCAGGCCCGCCGCGGCGGAGCAGCTCCCCCGCCCGCTCGCGGAGCGTCTGCATGTAGGTGGAAGTCGGGCTGGACCGCGTGAAGGGCACGCTACAGGTACCCCTCCGCGATGAGCGCGTGGATGATCTGGTTGCAGATGGGGCCGGAGACCTTGCCGCCGCTGCCGCCGAAGTCCGTCACGACGGAGATGACGTAGCGAGGCCGGTCCCTGCCCACCAGAACGACGAACCAGGAGTGATCGCCCGCGGCGAGAACCTGTCGGGGCTCGGGCCCGGTCTCCCCGTCGGGGTCGCCGATGATCGGCGAAGCCGCGGCGGTGCCGGTCTTGCCCCACACTCTCACGCCTGGGGCGTTGAAGATGTTTTCGCGGTGGCCGCCGGGCATCGTGATGTGGTGGCCGGTGCCCTCGGAGTCTTCCACGGAGAGGCGCAGGCCCTCCATCGCCTCATCCACGACGCGCGGGTCGAGCTTGAGGTCCGCGCCCTCGGGCGGGTTCTGGCCCATGATGAGGCGCGGGTGGCAGCGGTTGCCGTAGCGGGCGAGCGTGGCGTACGCCGCGGCGGCGTGGAGAGGCGTCCACGTCACCGGCCCCTGGCCGATGCCCATCTGCACGGCATCGGGGAGCTTGAGGGTCTCGGGGCGGCCGTTGAGGCCCAGCGCGCCGGCGAACTCCTGCCCCACGCCGATGTTGAAGCGCTGCCCGACGCCGAAGTCGCGGTAGACGCTCTGGATGCCGTCCACGCCCAAACGGTTGCCGAGGGTGAAGAAGAAGATGTTGCAGGAGACCATGATCGCCTGCGGCCCGGTGAGGTCGCCGCCGAGGCGGGCGTTGTGCGTCGTCGAGTATTGCTTGTAAATCCAGCAGCGGAACATGTCGGGGCGGTTGGGGTAGAAGTGCCCCGTGCACGCGATCCGCTCCCAAGGCGAGTAGTCGTGGTGCTTCGCCGCCCCGACGAGGATGAGGGGTTTCACGATCGAGCCCGGCTGATAGGGCTTGGCGATGGCGCGGTTGAGGTAAGGCGTGCTGAGGGGATCGCCGTAGACCTCTTCCGGCCTCTCTCGCGCCTGGGCGCGGGTGTAGCTGGGCATGGAGACCATCGCGAGGATGTCGCCGCTGTCGATGTCCAGCACCACCGCCGCTCCCTCGAGCGGCTGCCCCACCTTCGGCGTGCCCGGAATCTCCGGGTGGGTAAGTGAAAGCGGGGACTGCCACGGCGCGACGACGGCGAGCCCGAGTTCCGGGCTCATCACGGCCTGCACGCGGGCCTGGAGCGCCGCGTCGATGGTGAGCTGCACGTCGCGGCCTTTCACGGGCTCCAGGTAGACGCGGTCGTCGTTGTCGAGGCGGGAGGTCTGAAGCCCGCGCAAGCCGCGGAGGATGTTTTCCTGAGAGCCCTCGACGCCGGTGTCGCCCACGCGGTCGCCGTCGCGGTACATGCCGCGGTCCGTGCCGCCCTCAATGATGGCCGCTTCCCTGGCTTCGAGGTTGGAGGCGAGGTATTCCGCCCTGCGGGGGATGTCCTCTCTTTGCACGCGATTGCGGATGCGGCCGAGGATGTGGGTCGCGACACCCTCGACGCGCACCTCGCGGACCGCCTCCTGACGCAGCGGGCCGGGGAGCGTCGAAAGGTCGATCTGCACCGTGGTGGATTCGAGGGGATAGTCGCGGTCGCCGCCGTCGATCACCGTCAGACCGGGCATGGCCTCCACGAGCGAGCGCATATCGGGGTTGTCGCTGGCGGGCTGGCCTTCCTCCTGCGAAGGATCGAGCTCGACTTCCTCCCACGCCAGGCGTCGGCATTGAAAGCCCACTTCATCGCTCACGCGGTATGCCAGAACGTGGGCCTGGGTGGTCTCCGCGATGGGCTGCTCACCGTGGCGCACGATGTTGCGCAGCTCGGTCTCGTTGACCTTCTTGCCGGTGGGGTCCAGAGCCGCGACCACGCCCGCGGCGATGGTGCGCATGACATGGTCCACGTCGGGGTCCACCGTCGCGGCGACTTGCTTCCACGTCTCAAGGACAACCGACGGATCAACATCGAGCTTCTGGGCGAGCGAGCGCCGGATGAGCACCTCGGTGTTGTGACGCTGCTTGCTGGTGACCTCGGCGACGATCTGGTCGCGGCGCTTATCCAGTTCCTGACGGGTGATCCCCAGCCGGGCGGCCAGTTCGTTCCAGCCGCGGTCCAGGTGCAGGAGGTAAGCGGAACGGTACTTCGCGGTCAGCGCCTGGCGCTCGTCGGCGTCCATGTCCGCCCACCGGGCCCCGGCGGCGCGGCGTGCGGCTCGGCCTGACTGATCCGTCACCCATTGGCCGGTGATGACGGGGTAGGCGACGGCGACGTCGTAGCTGGGACGGTCCTGGGCGAGGACGCGGCCCTTGCGGTCGAGGATGCTGCCGCGGACGGTGGAAGTCCACTGGCGGCGGACCAGCCGCTTCTCGGCCTCCTGGCGCAGCTCTTCAGAGCGGAAGACCGTGAGGCTGGTCAGGCGCAGGAACAGCGGGAGCATGGCCAGCAACAGGAGCGTGAAGAGCAGGAGCAGCCTGCGGTGGAACATGCTCGGGAAGAGCGAGGTGATGACGGCCAGGGGGGACATGGCGTGGGGCGAATCTCCGAGAGAGCGCGATGATAAAGGATCGGACGTTCAGGCCCGATCCATCGAATACCCCGGGCCGGTGGAAGCCCCGCCCGTTCAGACAGGTTCTGTGCAGCTACTTCTCGACAGGCAGACCCGCGGCAACCCAGGCCCGCCATCCCCCGTCCATGGACTTCACGTTGGTGTAGCCCATCTTCTGGAGGTTCTCCGCGGCGAGGGCCGAACGGAACCCGCCGCCGCAGTACAGCACGATCTCGGCGTTCAGGTCGGGGATCGCCGCCTCGATGTCGCGCTCGATCACGCCCTTGCCCAGGTGGATGGCCCCGGGCAGGTGGCCGGCGTTCCACTCGCTCTCCTCGCGGACATCGACGAGGTGGAAGCGCTCGCCCTTCTGCACGCGCGGGGCGATGTCGGCGATCGTGCACTCCTTGACGTTCTTCTTGGCGTCTTCGACGAGCTTGAGGAACCGTTCAGCATGCTTGGCCATGAGCGCCTCCCTCGCTGCGATTCAATAAAAGAACGCAGGAGCAAAGGGTAGGCGACGCCGCCATCCGATGCTCCTGCGCCGTGGGGGTTGAGTTGTGGCAAGGGTTTAGACGTTGAGGTTGAAACGCGCCCAGACGAAGCTCGAGACAGGGTTGCCACCGGTGTCGAAGACCTGGTCCTGACGCATGGTGACGGTGTAGAGGCCGCTGACCACAGGGCGGGCGAAGCGATACTTGGCATCGACGACGGTTCGGCCCAAAGAGTCCACGCGCGTCGTCTTGGAGATCAGCGTCGCGTAGCTGCCGTAGCCGCTGGGACCGAGGATGACCAGGTCGTTGTTGCCCACGCTGCTGAAGTTGATGCCGGTGTTGTCGGTGTAGGTGACGGTGAGCTCCATCGAGTTGGAGGTGATGGTCGGCTGCGCCGGCGGGCGACTGATGGAGGGCTGATCGAACCAGAGGCCGAAGGTCTTGAAGGTCCCGGCGTGGATGCCGACGCCGGAGCCATCGGTCACGGCGCCGGCGTTGGTCATGAGCTTCCATGAGCCGTTGTCCCCCGCGCCGAAGCCGAAGCCGTCCCAGATGCGGTACTTCACGAGGACGGAGGTCGAGCTTTCCTGCGTGGGCGAGCCCACCGGCGTGCCCTGGATCGTGATGAATCCGTTGGTGACCCTGATGTCGCCCGCGCCGATGCTCGAAAGGTTGATGCCCTCCGGGTCCGTATAGCGGACGGTGACGACCCAATCCGTCCGGCTCATCCCCGTGCTGACGTACTCAACCTTCGGGTTGCTCCACCACAGGCTGTACGTCTTGAGGTCCTGCGCGGGGATGGCGTTGCCGGGACTGTCGAGGTCGCGTACCTGGTTGCCGTTGATCTTCAGGACGTAATGGCCGTTGTCGGAATAGTCCCACACGCCGCCCACGGCGGGCAGGCGGTACGTCACCGTCCAGCTTCCGTCGGCGTTCTGGAAGAAGGCCTGCGAGCGGACCCAGGTGGTGGAGTTGTTGCTCAGGCGCGTGAGGCCCACTTCGGCGAAGCCGATGGTCGCGGCGTCGATGCCGGTGTTGTCGCTGTACTTCAGGTTTACGATGAACTGGTCGCCGTTCGTCGTGGCGTTGAGGACCTCGACCTTGGGCGTGCTGAACCAGAGGCTGAAGGTGTGCAGGTTCGTGGCCGGCACCTGCTCGCCCGTCGAATCCGTGACGCCGCCCGCGACCGTTGAAAGGGTGTAGTGGCCGTTGTCGGAATAGTCCCAGGCGGTGCCCGCCGCCGGGAGCTTGTAGACCGCGCGGATCGACGTGTCGCTGCCGGTGTAGTCGCGCGTGAAGCTCTGGAGCACGCCGAGCTGGTTGTAGCCGCCGGGGCCGGTCACGCGGATGTCGTTGTTCCCGAGAGTCGAGGTGTTGATGCCCTGCGGGTCGGTGTAGCGCACGACGATGGTCCAATCCGTCGTGTGCACTGAGGTTCCCGCGTACACCGCCGCGGCGAGCACGCACCGCTCCTCCAACGGCTCGAACGCATGGCCCGCCATTGCACGCCCAAACAACACATCACTCAGTCGCTTCAAACTCACGGATGCCTCCTGCCGCGCGGCACACGCAGGCCGCTCCGGCAGGTGAGATATGGGTTGAGCGGGTGAGGGTGCGGTGAAAACCGGCTGCTGTTCGGCATTCACGCGCCCACCGCGCCGAGCCGGTGAAGCCTCGGAGAAAACCGAGACCATCCGGCCCGCGGGTCGTGTGCAAATAACGCATGAACACGCGGTGCGTACGATGCGGGCATGCGGATCATCGTGAACGGTGAACCCAGGGACGTGCCGGATTCCATCACCGTCCGTCAGGTGGTCGAGATGGTTTCCCCGCCGGGGGCCGCCGCGGCCGCGGAGGTCAACCAGCGCCTCGTCCCGCGGCGAGAGCAGGAAACCACCGTGCTCAGCGAGGGCGACCGGGTCGAGGTCGTCACGCTCGTGGGCGGGGGGTGATACTCAGGTATAGTGCAGCCATGCCGACGATCTTCACGCGCATCATCAACGGCGAGCTTCCCTGCCACAAGGTGTACGAAGACGACCGCGTCTTCGCGTTTCTGGACATCAATCCGCTCTCCCGCGGGCACACGCTGGTGATCCCGCGCGAGGAAGTGGAGACGCTGGACCAGCTCTCGGACGAGTCCGCCGCGGCGATCGGGCGGGTGCTGCCCCGGCTCTGCCGCGCGGTGATGAAGGCGACGGGCGCGACGGCGTACAACATCCTGCAGAACAACGGGGCGCTGGCGCACCAGGCCGTGCCTCACGTCCACTTCCACATCATCCCGCGGTTTGACCGCGCCGATGGCGCCGGGCTGGGGATCGGATGGCGCAGCTACAAGCTCGACCCCGCCGAGGGCGCGGAGCTCTGCAAGCTGATCGCGTCGCACTACTGAGATTCACCGCAGGGCGACCGCGCCCGCGTGGTGCCTGATGACCGGGTCGCCGCCCGCGTCGTCAAACTCGACGCCGACGACATCAATACGGACCTTCTCCCAGCGGTTTGCCCGTTGCAGGTGGCGGGCGATCTGCCGCAGCTTGCGCCGCTTGCGGGCGGTGATGCTCGCCTCGGGAGCGATCGTCAGCGAAAGCTCCGGCGCGTCCGCGCGACGAAGGCGCGTCTTGACCTCCACAATCACCACCGTCCTGCGGTCCGGGTCGCGGCAGAGCAGGTCCGCCTCGCCCATCGGCACGCGAAGGTTCCGCCCCAGCACCGCGAAACCCAGCCCCCGCAGGTGCCGTTCCGCGGCTCGTTCGCCCAGGCGTCCGAGCTCGCCGGTGGTGGCTTCCGCCGGGTCGGTCCGCCGCAGCCCGAGCTTCCGCAGCACGCGCCCCAGCAACTCCCCCACCGCCACGCTCAATCCTCCCGAGGCAGGTAGCGCTCCTCGGCAATCTCCAGCAGCCGCCGGGCCATCTCTTCCACGGACGTGACAGTGGCCTTGGAGCGCAGGCGAGCGATGTACTTCTGGTGCTCGGTGCGCATCTTGGCGGCACGCAGCTCGTTCTCGATGACAAGCTGCACGTCGTACAGGTCCCGCCGCTGGTCGAGAATGTCTTCCAGGTAGATCCACGCCGTGAAGTCGCCCAGCGCGATGGGGCCGGCGTACTGCCCAACCTCGAGCGTCTGCGCGGCGCGGTTCAGCTCGGGGTGGTTGTAGAAGGTCATGGAAGACCGCTCGCCGGTCAACTTCTTCTCCTCGAGCCCGCCCTCGGCGGCGTTGTTGGCGTTGAAGGAGCGGGTGGCGAGCTCGGTGAAGGGCGTGCCCGCCCCGAGCTCCCTGGTGAACTCCTCCAGGCCGGCGCGGTTGCGGTTGGAGATCTGCACGAGCCGGAAGCGGGCAATCGGCGGACGGTTGAACAGCTCCTCGTAGTGCGTGTCGTACCACTGCTTGATGTCGCGCCAGCTCACGTTGACGCGGCTGCGGACGTGCTTGTTGATCTGGAACATGACCAGCTCCTGCACCTCACGCTCGCGGAGGTACTCCTGCATGGTCTGGTTCCTGGTCAGGGCGATGTTGCGGCTCGCGGCGGAGACGCTGCCGCGGTTTTCGCTCGCGAGGCGGTCGGAGACGGACTGCATCCAGGCGAAGAAGCCCATGCGCTGCTCGGGGGTGAAGTTGGCGATTGCCTCGGCCCGCAGAAGCTCGTCCTCGATCATGCTGTTGAGGCCAACGACGAAGTCGCGCAGCGCCTCCTGCCGCCACTGGGCGCGCCACGCGGGGTTGCGCGAGCGCCGCAACTCCGCCGCACGCTCGCGGAGCTTGTTCGCCCGAGGCTCGAGGAACTTCGAGGCGTACACCGGCTTGCCGTTGATGTCGCCGATCTTGGCGTCCACCAGCACCGACCCGCCCAGCGGGGCTGGGACTTCTCCCTCAAAGACAGGCGGGGTGGGGGCCTGCACCTGAATCACGGCCTCCCGCGGGCCGGGCGAAGGCGCGGGCGGAAGCGGCGCGGGGGACGGGGGCTCCGCGTCTGAGCCATCCGCGGCGTCGTCCGCGGCCAAAATCAGGCCGGGGGCGGGGCGGTCCTGCGGTGCGGCAAAGTCTTTGGGAGTCAGGGCCACCGTTCCCTTCGCCGGGCCGGGGCTCCCTCCGCAACCCGAGGCTCCCAGAACCGTCAGGCCGAGCATGAACAGCTTCACATCCGTGCGCATGGGCACAGCGTACACCGTCCGGGGGTCGGGCCGCCAAGCCCCCTACCATCCCGGTCAAAGGAGCACTCCATGGCCGGCGAGGAACCCAAACTCATCATCGATACCGACTGGAAGTCCCAGGCCCAGGCAGAAAAGGAGCGCCTGGCCCAACAGTCGGCCGCCGCCAAGGCCGCCGCGGCCCCCGGGAGCAAGGAAGGGGAGCTTCCGCACGAGGTGAAGTTCGAGGACCTGGCGGGGCTGCTCGCCACCCAGGCGATGCAGTTCCTCGGGTACTTCCCGGACCCGCAGACGGGCCAGGCGATTGTGTCGCTGGAATACGCCAAGCTGCACATCGACATGCTCGAGGTGCTCGAGGAAAAGACCAAGGGCAACCTGACGGAGCAGGAGCAGAAGTACCTGCAGCGGATCCTGACGCAACTCCGCATGGACTTTGTCGAGATGTCGAAGGCGGTGGCGAAGGCCGTGCAGGAAGGCCGCGTCCGGCCAGCCGGCGCCGCCACCACGCCCGGGGTGGTCACTCCCGGCGTGGTCACGCCCAACACCCCGCCGACACCCCCCGGCATCCCCACACCGTAATCACAACCGAAACGTCACCATCCGCATCCGCGGCAGGCACGCGGCCATCCCGCGGCCCCATCGGCTCATCGTGCTCAACACCCCGCGCGCGTCGCCCGATGGTCACGCTGCATGCATCCTCCCTTTCAGAATGGCGGCGTTCCCGGACCCATGTTCCCCAGCCCCGGCCCCCGGTGGCCGTCGTCATGGGCTGGTCGCGGGCTGTTGTCGGTGATCGGACGCTCCGTGCGGGCCTTCTCCGACGTGGCCTCGTTCATGCAGTCCAGCGGGCTGGGCAAAGGCTGGCCTGAAAGCCTGAGCCAGAGCTCCGAGGCTGAGCGGCGGCTGGACGAATCCAACTGGCCCTCGCGTCCCTTGCGGATCGGGCTTGTACGGCCCGGCTCGTGGGCCAACCGCCTGATGAACGCGCCGGGGACGTGGGAGATCGAATGGCTCAAGATCCCCGAGGCCCGCGCCTCGACCTGCCGCGACCACGTCCTGGACGCGGTGGTCCTGCCGCTGGAGGACAACGGCCTTGAGGTGATGGTCGCCGAGTCCCCCGACAAGGACGCGGCGTGGTTTGACTGGACGCGGTGCTGTCCCTTGAGCTACCCCGCCGTGTTCCCCGCGCGGGTGGACACCGCCCGCCTGACGCTCTCGGACGCCATCGGCGACGATCCCGTCGTCGTGAAGGCGGTCATCGAGACCGCGGCGCTGCTCTCGCGCCACCCGGCTCGCCTCAGCCGCGAGGACCGCGTCAAAGGCCGCCGCCCCTTCCATGGCCCGTGGGACGAACCCCGGCGCGCCCACGTCGCTCCGCCGGTGACCGATGCGCTGCAGCACGCGATGGAAGTGCTCGCGGCAACGATCCAGACCTGCCGCGTGTCGGAAGCCGCGAAGGCCATTTCCCGCGTGCTTGGAGCGCACCTGGGCACCAGCCCCTACTGGCCGAGCGATGAAGGTCGTATCGCGGCGATGGACGCCTGCGCCCGCATTACCGGCGATGAGCCCCAAACGATGCTCCGGCTCGCGGCAGTGCGCCTGGGCATGGGCCAGGACGAAGCGGGTCTGGACGCCATCGAGCGTGCCGACCGCATGCTCCGCGACAGCCAGCTCGTCTCCGCCACGAGTCAGGATGCCTTCATCCGCGCGGAACTGGAGCAGGGGCACCCCGGACCGATGACCATCGGACGGCTCGCCGCGGGAATCTGCATGCTCGTCTCCACGATGCCGGCAAGCCGCGTGCCCTACTTCCGGGACGACCTGCTGGACGACATGCGCTTCTCGTCGCTGCTGATCGGACGCGACCAGGACCGCAGACTGCTGATGCAGGTGTTCCGCGTGCTGGAGCGCGTGCGGCGGGCCGAATCCTTCGGGCTTCCGGTGGCCTCGCCCGTTGCGGCCGTGGCGCCAACGTCCGCGAACGGCCGTCCGCTGCGGTTCAATCGCAGCATCACCAAGAGCAAGTCGAAGAAGGCATCCGCTCCGCAGCACAAGCAGGACCCCAAGCCGGGCAAGTCGCGTCGCCGTGCGGCGTGAATGACGGGCTCAGCCCTGGATGTCGAGCTTGGGTTTCTGAGGGCCTTCCTCGGCCTTCGTGCCCTGGGGCGTGTACGCGCCGCCCTGCTGGTGATCTTCGCGGGACTCTTCCTGGTCGTTGGACTTCAGATTGCGCACAGCGCTCTCGAGGTCCACGGTGTCGGCCCCCGTGACGACTTCGTCCGGTGCTTTGACGTTTCGCCCGCCGCGTTTGTCGATGCGCGGCCGCTCGGGCGGAAGCCCGCCCACCCCACCAACCCCCGGGCTGGGGCCGATGATGGCCATAAACCGGGTATCGACACGCCCCGCGCGACCCCTTCACGGAAACAAAGGGATTCACTCCCCCGGCGGGGGGTTTCGCCGTATTTCTCGGGCCTCAATCGGCGGGGCGGACGTCGATCAGCTCGGCCTCCACACGCGCCGTGCCCTGCCATTCGTTGATCCGCGGCGAGAGCAGCACGTCCACGACCCGCCCCACGGGCAGGTGCTCGATGTGCTCCGCCCAGTTCCAGCCCACGACCCGCAGCAGACGCGGGCTTGCGGGATCCGCGATCTGCATTGAAAGATGCTTGTTCAGCCGGCCCATCGTCTGCGGACGCATCGCCACGCGCGCGGCAGGGATGCGCAGCCGCACCGGCGGGTTGTCGCGTCCGAACGGCGCCAGCCTCAACAGATCCTTCACCGTGCCGACGGTCAGCTCCCCCACTTCCGCGTCGGTGTCGAAGCCGACGCGAGCGGTGAGGTCTTCGGGCGCGATCCGTTCATTGGCGTGCCCGATGAAGGCTTCGCGGAACGCCGCGAGACGCGCGCTCTCCAGCCGCAATCCCGCGGCCATGTCATGCCCGCCGAAGCCGGTCAGGTGCTCCGCGCACGCCTCCAGCCCCGCGTGCAGGCTGTAGCCCTCGATCGAGCGGCCCGACCCGTGGCAAAGGCCCTCATGCTCGCACATCAACAACGCAGGCCGCCCGTACCGCTCCACCAGGCGAGAGCAGACGATCCCTACCACGCCCGCGTTCCAGCCGGGGTGCGCCAGCACGATCGCGCGGCAATCGTCGCGGTGCATCCCCTCGCGCTCGACCATCTCGCACGCCTGCTCGAAAATCGCCCGCTCAACCCGGCGGCGCTCGTCGTTCTGGCGGGTCAGCTCCGCGGCGATCTGCCCGGCGCGTGCCCCCGTCGCTGTGGTCAGCAGTTCCACCGCGTCCCGCGCGTGGCCCATGCGCCCGCAGGCGTTGAGGCGAGGCCCGAGCTTGAAGCCCACGTCCTCTTCGCTCACCTCCTGGCTGTCGAGGTGCGACGCCTTGACGAGCGCACGCAAGCCTTCGTTCGTCGCCCCGCGCACGCGCCGCAGGCCGTAGTACGCGATGACGCGGTTCTCACCCACCAGCGGCACGACGTCGGCGATCACGCCCAGGGAAGCGAAGGCCAGAAGGTCGCCCACCAGCAGCGCCCGCAGTTGCTCGGTGACGCGCTCGCTGCGGCACGCCATCGTGCAGAGCCGCCAGGCGAGCTTGTACGCCACGCCCGCGCCGCACAGCTCGCCGAAGGGGTATGAGCCTCCCGGCAGTCGCGGGTGCACGCACGCATAAGCATCGGGATATTCCGTCGCGGGAAGGTTGTGGTGGTCGGTGATGATGAGGTCCACGCCCGCGGCTTTCGCCACCGCCGCGGGGCCCACCGCGGTAATGCCGCAGTCCACGGAGACGATCACCCTCGCCCCGCTTGCGCATAACTCCGACACCGCCTCGGCGTTGAGGCCGTAGCCCTCTTCCAGCCGGTGGGGCACGTAGGTCCGCACCTCGCATCCCGGCGCAACGGCCTTGAGCGTGTGGTACAGGATCGCCGTGGCGGTGATGCCGTCCACGTCGTAATCGCCGTAAATGACGATCGGCTCGCCCCCCTGCGCCGCGGCGAGCAGCCGCTCCGCGGCACGATCGAGCCCCGGCAAGAGCGAGGGATCGTGCAGATGCCGCATGCTGGGGGCAAGGAACGCCTCGGCCTCCGGCCCGCTCCGCAGCCCGCGCGCGGCGAGCACCCGATCCAACAGCCCGCCGCCCTTTGCGGCGGAACGTCGGACCCAGCGTTTGAACAGCCCCCGCAGGCGGGTTTGGCCCAATGCCGCGGGCGGACTAGCCTCTGTGCATTCCATTGCGACGCATCTCTTCCGTGAGGGCCCGAAGTATGGTCAAGCTTACCAAGATCTACACGAAGACCGGGGACGGCGGCACCACGGGCCTGGTCACCGGGGCTCGCGTGCGCAAGGACGACCTGCGCGTGGAGTGCTACGGAACGGTGGATGAGACCAACGCCGCGGTCGGATTGTGCGTCGTCGAGTGCGACCGTGCGGCAAACGACAGCAAACCCGCAGCCGGCGCCGCACGGATTGGGGAAGTCCTGCGGGGGGTACAGCACGACCTCTTCGACCTCGGCGCGGACCTCGCGACGCCCTATTCGGCCAAGGAACGGGAAAACCCCGGCACGGCCCTGCGCATCGTCGAGGAGCAGACGCTGCGGCTGGAACGCACGATCGACGAGTTCAACGAACACTTGCAGCCGCTCAACAGCTTCGTGCTGCCGGGGGGCACGGCGCTGGCCGCGAACCTGCATCTGGCGCGGACGATCTCACGACGGGCCGAGCGGCTCGCGGTGGCGCTGATGGGGCGCGAGCCGGAGGGCGTGAACCCGGAGGCGATCAAGTACCTCAACCGGCTGAGCGACCTGCTCTTCGTGCTGGCGCGGGTCGCCAACGACAACGGCGCTTCGGATGTGCTCTGGGTGCCGGGATCAAACCGGAAGAAGTAATCGGGCCGGGCGGCCGCTCACAGCTCATACCACGTCGGCGTGCGTCCGAAGGCGGCGTGATACGCCTCGTTCACCGTGTTCTTCATCGCCGCGACCGCGTCGGGCTTTGCGACGCTTACCACGCACCCACCCAGCCCTGCGCCGGTCATGCGAGCCCCGAAGACGCCCGGCACGGCGCACGCGGCTTCCACCAGACAATCCAGCTCCGGGCAGGAGACGCGGAAGAGGTTGCGGAGGGAGGCGTGCGAGAGCTTCATCAGCTCACCGAGCGAGGCCATATCCCCGGCACGCATGGCTTCGCCCGCCATCAGCACGCGCTGATTCTCCGCCACCACATGCGAGGCGCACGCCCATTGCTCCTCGGTGAGGTCCGGCCGCGCGTGGTCGAGCATGTAGCCGTCCGCGTCGCGCAGCGCGGCGATGCCCAGCACTTCCGCGGCCTGGGCACAGGCCTTTCGGCGTGCCGCGTATGTCCCCGCGCTGTTGCTGTGACGCACGCCTGTATCCACCACCACGATCTTCGCCATACGCGGATCGGGCAGCGGGACAAACCGCATCACCTTTGTTCGACAGTCAATGACGGTGGCGGAGCCGGGCGTGCCCGCCGACGCGATGAGCTGATCCATGATCCCGCAGGGGACGCCCGCGAACCGGTGCTCGGCGTTTCGGCAAAGTTCCGCGATCTGGAGCGCATCAGGCCGCCATGCGGGCTTGAGCGCTGCGAGCGCTCTCGCGACGGCGACCTCCAACGCCGCGGAGCTGGACAAACCCGAGCCCATCGGCACATCGCTGGCGATGGCGAGCCGCACCGCTGGGAGCGCTTCGCCCGCGTCCCGGAGGCACTGCGCGACCCCGTGCATCACCCCGAGCACGTAACTCTGCCAGGAGCCGGGGCGGAGTTCGCCCAGTTCGCCCCGCTCCACCACGTCGAGAGGGCAAGCCCATGTTTCACCAAGATCCGCCGCGAAGACGTGATGCTCGCCGTCTGGCGAGATTCCCGCCGCGACAGCGCACGCAAGCGGGAGCGGCATCGGCAGCACGTAGCCATCGTTGTAATCGGTGTGCTCGCCGATGATGTTGACGCGCCCCGGCCCAGCCGCCACCGCCGCCGGCGCGGACGAGAAGGCCCGCTCAAAGGCAGCGCGGGCGCGCGTATCGGATCGCTCTCCCATCACGACGCCCCCGCCGGGGCCGTGGCCGCCGCGTAAAGCATCATGGCGATATACACCCCCACGATGAACAGCAGGTGCACCGCCGCGACGCGAATCAATCGAACCATGGAGAACCTCGCGAGCACGCCTAGAGCAACTAAGTACAGCAGCGCCCCCAGCGGCGCGGTGAGCGCGGTGTACACACCTACGCCGACGTTGAACACGAGATACGCCAGGGAAACAGCAACGAGCATGCGGGCCGCCATAAGGTCCGGAGCGCCGAACTTCACACGCTCGAAGTACGCCACCGCCGCCGCGGCGAGCACGCCCGTGCCGGTGTGAAATGCGGTGAGGTACAGCGCGAGCACTCCCGACGCGAACCAGTGGTCCGTCGATCGCACAGCCGCGGCAATCACCGCGCCGACGGCCAGCCCCGCGCCGACGAGCGCCACCCACTTCGCGCCTCCCATGCCGGGAAGGACGAAGGTGTGCTGCTCCGCGTCCTCATCAACCGTCTTGTCTTTGGTGGCGGGCTTCCCCTTCAGGGCACGCTCCACGTCCGGGTCGTGCTCCAGGTCTGCGTCCTCGGGCAGGCCGTCCATGAGGCTCCCGTCCCCCTTGCCCGCGGCCGGAGGCTTCGGTGCAGGCGGCGGGGCCGGCGGAGCGGGCTCGAGCTCGTAAGGCGCAACCTCCTCCTTCGGCGGCTCGATCCGCGCGGGTCGGCTTTCGGGGGTCTCGGGGGTTGGGGTGTCCTGCGCCATCCGTGTTTGCACTCTACCTTGCGGGCGTTATCTGGCCCGCACCGCCGCGAGCCCGCCGCGGAGGAAGTACTCCATCAGGTCGTGTCCGGGTTGCACCCGCAGGTCGCTCGCCCCGGCGTCTTCTTCTGTAAAGCGCCGCTGCACCGCGGAACGCACCCACGCGCCGCCCATCACGAAGGGAACCGGGCCGGAGATGATCCGGCGCTCGGCGCTGCTCGCGACGCAATCGGCAATGACGAGCAATCGCCACCCTTCCGCCTCGGGCTCGACGGCCGGATCGCCGTATTGCGCGGCAAGGTCCGCCATCAGCGGACCGATTAAGGCGCGGTCCACCTCCTCGAGCACGGTGACTTTCCGCAGCCAGTCCCCACGGAACGAGGGCTCCAGCGTCTCCTCGATGTAGCAACAGACGACATCCGTGCGCCGCAGGGCGTCGCTCACCGCTTCCGCCAGAGCGCTCAGCCCCAAGGGATCGCCTTCGCTGCCGAGGAAGAGCGGCCGCCGCTCCATTCCCGCGCAGAGGGCCAGCCCTGCGACCGCCTCGTCCGCGCAGAACACCACGCCCCTCTGGCCGAATCGCTGCTGGAATGACTCCAGACGCGGCTTCTCGCCCAGCCCCCAGGGCCAGGCGAGGTTCGCGGGCAAGAGGCCCTGCTCCTCCCGTGCCTGGTTGATCTCGTGCGTGCGCAAAAACTCGCGCCCGCTCTCGATGAGCTTCCGCAGGCGCGACCCGCCGGGCCCGCTGGGCAGGTGGTCCGTGTACCGCTCGCCCACGAACGCGCCGGGAGGGTTTGTGACGGTGGGCCTTGCCGCGCCGTCCACGAGCAGAAGCCGCCCTCCGGAAGTCGATCCCAACCGCAGACCCGCGCCCGCATCGCCGCACGTCGCGGCCCAGTGGCTCACCAGGTCCGTGCCCAGTGCCCGCGCCTCTCGCTCGGTCAGCGATCGCGCGGCGGGCTCCAGAAGCACGCCATCCTCATCCGCACGCGCCAGGCTCAAGCGCCACACGCTCTCGCCGGGCTGCAGTTCCAGCCCCGCGCCCGCTGCTTCGAGCCCCGCACGCCCGCAGGCGTGCTCCGTGGGGTCGTAGCCGAGGATGGTCATCACGCCGATCTCAGGCGACGGGGCAAAATCATCGGGCACGGTCCAGGCGCAGCCGACCCGCCCCGCGGCGGCGAGCCGTTCCAGGTTCGGGGCCCGGGCCTCGGCGAGCGGGGTGCGATCGTCCAGCGCCTCCACGGGCTCGTCGGCAGCACCGGCCAGGATGACGACGACATACTTCACGCTGCAAGGATACGGCCCGGCCCTATTCTTGAGCCTTTAGGAGTTGCCCCATGCCCTTTGACCCCGACGCCGCGGCTGCCCCCGGCACCGGTATTTTCGGCCTGCCCTTCACGCTTGAAGAAAGCCGCGTAGTGATCCAGCCCGTCCCCTTCGACGCGACCACGTCGTATCGGCGCGGGACCGCTGCTGGGCCGGATGCCGTGCGCACTGCCTCGATGCAGGTGGACCTGTACGACCGCCGCTTCGGAAAGGTGTACGAGCAGGGCATCTACATGCACCCCCTGCCCGAGCACATCCTGGCGCTCTCCGAGACCGCGGGGGCGCTGGCCGCGCCGCTGATCGCGGGCGGGGGCACCACCGGCGACGAGACGGAGGACGCCTCGATCCTGAACCAGGTGAACGCGGCGTGCGAGCAGGTCAACGCCTTCACCTACGAGCGCACGCGCGAGGTGCTGAAGGCGGGCAAGGTGCCCGCGCTGCTGGGCGGCGAGCACTCCGTGCCCTTCGGGGCGATCAAGGCGGTGGCCGAGCACCACGGCTCCATCGGCATCCTGCACATCGACGCGCACATGGACCTTCGCGAGGCCTTCGAAGGATTCACGTGGTCACACGCCTCGATCATGCACAACGTGCTGTCGCGCATCCCGCAGGTAACGAAGCTCGTGCAGGTCGGCATCCGCGACATGGGCGAGCGCGAGCTGGCTTTCGCGGAGGCTCAGGGCAAGCGGGTGGAGGTGCGCTTCGACGACGTGTGGGCCGAGCAGATCGGCAACGGCGTGAAGTTCTCCGACCTGGCCGAGTCCGCGGTCGCCGCGCTGCCCGAGAAGGTCTACGTCACCTTCGACATCGACGCTCTGGACCCCTCGCTCTGCCCGCACACGGGAACGCCCGTCCCCGGCGGGCTCTCCTTCAACCAGGCCGTCCTGCTGCTGGACGCTCTGCGGCGGAGCCGCAAGCAGGTCGTGGGCTTTGACCTCGTGGAAGTCGCCCCCGGCCCCGAGGACGGCCCGGAGTGGGACGCCAACGTCGGCGCACGCATCCTGTACAAGCTCTGCGGGCTGGTGATGCCGCGCTAGCCGAACAGGGCGCTGAGCAGGCCCGCGCCGAACTCCCGCGCCACCAGCGTCGTGCCGATGGCAAAGCTGAAGATCCAGCCGCCGGCGAACAGGAAGATCACCGCGAAGCCGATGAAGCCCAGCACCGCCCCGCGCTCGCCCTGCCACAGGTTCGCGTATGCGCGGCTGAAGTCGCAGGCGATCCGCCAGCCGTCCAGCGGCACAATGGGGAGCAGGTTGAACAGAAAGCCGAGCAGGTTGATCGCCGCGCCCACGGTCAGGAACGTCTGCATGTTCGCGAAGAACGTGGGGGTGATCCCCCACCGCTCTCCGAAGGCGGTCCAGGGAATCGCCAGCAGCATCAGCACGGTGAACTGCAGCAGATTGCAGACGGGCCCCGCCGCGGCGACGAACGCATCGCCGTAACGGCTGCGGAATCGGCTGGAGTCCACGGGCATCATGCCGTAAGTGAAACCGAAGAGCGCAAAGAGAATCAGAGCCGTGGGCCCCATGTGCACCATCGGGTTCCAGGTCATATGGCCCGTGCGGATCGGCGTGTCGTCGCCCTGGCGGATCGCGGCCCAGCCGTGGGCCAGCTCGTGCAGGCAGATCGACGTGATGACCCAGAAGACCCAGGAGACCAGGAGCATCCGGTCTATCTGCCAGAACTCTGTGACCCACCAGCTCATACCCGCGTCTCCTGTTCGGCCATCCTAGCAAACAGCAAAAAACGAAGAGGCCCCGCGCGGGCGGGGCCTCAAAGGTGCTTCATGGCAGGGTCGTTCAGGCGACCTTGGCGGGCGTGGCCTTGGAGGCCTTGAGAGCGGTCTGCACGAGCACGTCGAAGAGCTTGGGATCTTCGATGGCGATCTGGCTGAGCATCTTGCGGTTGAGCGTGATGCCGGCCATGCGCAGGCCGTTCATGAACTGGCTGTAGCGCGTGCCGCGCATCCGGCACACAGCGGTGATGCGGATGATCCACAGGCGGCGGAAGTCGCGCTTGATGCGGCGGCGGTCGCGGTAGGCGTAGACGCCGGCGCGGATGACCGCGTTCTCGGCCTGGTACTTGTGACGGTGCTTGGTGCCGAAGTAGCCGCGGGCCTTGCGGAGAATCCTCTTGCGGGCCTGAGCGCGGGCGGCGCCTTTACGAACGCGTGGCATGAGTCAAACTCCCAAACTGTGCCTGAACGGGGCGACGGGCCATCCCATCGGCTTGCGACCCGGCAGGCGGGTGGACGATCAGGACTTCTGGGCAGCCGCGGCCTTCTCCGCCTTCAGAGCCGCACGCTCGGCGGGCGAGGGGCTGCGGCGGATGGCGGCGCGGGGCTGGTTGCGCCCGCGGAGGCGGCGGAACAGAAGCTTCTCGAGCCGCTTCGCGTCCGCGGAGGACATGTAGGGGTCCTTGCGGAGCTGGCGGAGGCGCTTGCCGCCCTTGCCCGAACGCAGGTGCTTGTGGTTGGCGGAGCGGTGACGGATCTTGCCCGTCTTGGTGATGCGCATCCGCTTCTGCAGGCCCTTGTGGTTCTTGTTCTTCGGCATGGGCGGGAAACTCCGAGGCTGACAAAAAGCCCGGCCCTGGAAGGCCGGGCCACGACTATAGACACGCCCCTGGGGCCCTTCCACGAGGGAAGGGGTCGGTTTACGGACCAAGGAAGCTGTCGGATTCGGAGGCGGGCAGCTCATCGCCCTGCATCAGGGGCCGACGCACCCCCGAGACCTCAATGACGACCTTGCCGTTGGGGTACATCTGCCTGATCCGGGGCAGGTGGGGCTTGACGAAGGTGTCCCAGACCGCCTGCTGGTCGGCGTTCAGCCAGAGGTTGTCCCGCCCGTCCTGGGGGGAAGTCAGCCACACGGCGCTGCCGTCCAGCCGCAGCCCCCACTGCCCCTGCCCGGCGTGATTGGGCGAGTTCTCTTCGGGGAAGGGGATGCCCTGGCCGTTGGCGGCCCGCAGGGCGACGGGCGAGCGGTCGGCAAGAACGATGGTCCGTGGGCTCGTGACGGGGTTGGGCCGCGCCGGGCCGAACATGATGTAGTAGCTGTACGAGACTTCGGGCAGACTGCGCCAGTCCATCGCGCCCTGGGCGCACTCGCCGCGGGCCGCCATGGGGTTGCCCGCGCAGGCGAGGGTGTCCAGACGCGTGTACCCGGCGCGGGCCATGGTGAAGAGATTGGAGGAGTTGGACTGCTCCGGAGTAGAGCCGACGTTGAGCCACGACCCGCCGAAGGAGGCTGTGGCCACCGGCATCTGGTCGCGGAAGTCGCCCATATAGCTGGAGAGCGCGGAGGCGATGCCCCCGAAGTTCGAAGCACAGTCGGCCTTCTGCGAATAGCCGCGCACCGTCGAAAGCACCGGCCACATGACCGCGACGCCCATGAGCAGCACCGCGGCCACGGAGACCAGGTCCGCGAAGCGTAACCCGCCGGAACGGACGGCCCGCTCCGAAGGCCCGCTGCGCCGAGCCGTCGCAATGCGACGCATCGTGCGCTCGACCAGCAGAGGACGGGCATCCTCCGGCCCGGCATCGGCCACGAGCTGCGCCATCGCGTCGATGCGCTCGGCACGGGCACGCAGCGCGCCGGGCACCTTGCCCACCCTGAAGTCCGCGGCGACCAGCGCATCGAGCGCTTCAGCATCCTCGGGGGAAAGCGTGGCCCCTACGTCATCGTCGGCCAGACGGATGAGCCGGGCCATGGTCACGTCGGTCAGCGTGCGAGAGACCTCGACCTGCGGCCCGCCCGCGAGCGAGAAGAGCGCCGCCGCGTGTTCCGCACGGGCTCGCTGTTCCTCGGGCACGCGAGAGAGATCGAACTGCGCTTCCACCAGCGCATCCACCGCGTCGGCGTCAGGGCCGATGAGCCGGTGGTTGTGCATCGTGTTGGATTGATCCGTCATGCGTCCCGTCCACCCCGTCCGACGTTCCGTCGCTCGTCGTCGATCGCCTTCCACCGCTTTGCGAACGCCGCCACCGCTGCGTGGAGCCGGGACTTGACCGTTCCCAACGGGATCCCAAGCTCGTCGGCGATCTGTGCGTAGCTGATCCGCTGGAAGTAGGCCAGCAGCAGAATCTCCCTCAGCATCAGCGGCAACTCGTCCAGCGCCCGCTGCACCAGCCGGTTCGTTTCGTCCTTGTCCAGCGCGTCTCCGGGCGCTGGAACACGCACCTCCATGAGGTCCACGAACGACCCGGCCTCGCCCCCGTCACCTCTGTCTCTGTCCACGGGGGCGGAGAGTTCGAGCGTCCGTCGCCGTCCCTTCCTACGCAGGTAGTCCCGCGCCTTGTTCGCGGCGATCGTGAATAACCACGGACGGAACCTGCGCGAAGTGTCGAATGTGTCCGCGGCGAGGTGAACCTGCAGGAACGCTTCCTGAAAAACGTCTTCAGCTCCGGCCTGGTCCCCCACCAGCCGAATCAGGAAGCGCAGCAGCTCGGGCTGGTGACGTTCGATAAGCGTTCGGAACGCGGCGCGGTCGCCCCCCCGGTATCGCTCGAAGAGAATCTCATCTGAGACCTGATCCAAGGAGCGTGTTCCTGCTTCAAAGCCCGTCCGAACAGCGGCGGACGTACGCCGGCCCCCTATTGAAGGATCGTCCCAACCTCACGCCTGAACGTCACGCCGGGGATCGAGCCGAACCGTGCCAGGCCGTCGGCCCGCAGAGCCGGGGCGTATTCCCGGACATATCGGTCAAAGGTTTCCTCGGAGGGAAACTCATACCGGCACTGGACACCCAGCGGAGGCTCGGTGAGGCGGACGGCATAGGCCACGTCCGCCCCGCCCTGACGCACGGCCTCCAGGTGCCCTCCCAGCAGCCACGCCAGATAAGAATCCCGAGTGGGCTCGTCCGGTAAAGTGGCTGTCACTGTGTACGCTACCCGGGCCATGGGGCCAGAGGATACAAACCCGGGGGGTGGGTCTGTGCGGACTGGGGGGGCCGGCGCGGCAAGTTCCCATGGCTCTCTTTCGAGGCCCGGCAATAGGGTCCGGTTCGGTGCGTTAGGCACCGCGATGGAGCGTCGGGCGTGAGTGTGGACCCTTCGCAAGAACTCGCCCAACTCCTTCAGGCGGCCTCGCTTGGCGACCCCCAGGCGTGGCGTGAGCTGGTCGGCCGGTACAGCCGCAGGGTGTACGCCCTCGCCAGAAGCCGGTGCAGGAACGACGACGTGGCCGAGGAGATCACCCAGTCCGTGTTCGCGACCATCGCGGTCAAGCTCCGTGCGGGGGAGTACACGGAATCGGGCCGCTTCGAGCCCTGGCTCTTCCGCGTCGCCATGAACCGCGTCCGGGACGCGATCCGCAAGGCCCGCCGCAACCCCGAGACCCACGACGAGACGGCCTTCGTCCACACCGCCCAGCGGGAGCCGGACGCACCCGCTTTCGACGCCGCGGCCATCGGCCGGCTCCGCCTTGCCCTGGCCGATCTCTCCGAAGCCGACCGCGAGATCATCGAGCTCCGCCACCACGGCGGGCTGAGCTTCAAGCAAATTGCCGACATCCTCAACGAGCCGGTGGGCACTCTGCTGGCCCGCCACCACCGGGCCCTCAAGAAGCTGAGGGATCTGCTCGAAGAGGGCGTGGAACGACTGACTGGACCCGTCCGGGAGGCACGCGATGAATGACCGCACCAACCCGCACCTCAACGACGCCGCCCTTGAGCGCCTCGCCGCTGAGGTGGACATGCTGGCCGCCGCTGATGGCGCCCGCCCGGGGCTGGAGGACCGCGTCTTCGCGGCAACCCTCCCACTGATCCAAGCTCAGCCCCAGCCCACGCTGCGGCTGGTGGGCGATGGACCCGCCCCGCGCCGCCGCGTGCTGTGGTCCTGGACGCCGATGCGCATCGCGGCGAGCTTCGGCCTGGTCGCGACCGCGGTGCTGACGTACATGGCCGCCCGCCCCGTCCCCACCACGCCCGAGCCGGGCGTGCGCATGGTCGCCGCGGGCGAGGAGTGGGCCATCGTCTCCTCCATTTTCGATGACGGCATGAGCGCGGAGCTGGACGCCATCTTCGCCGCGACCACGAGCCTTGAGTCCTCCATCCGCTCGACGGGCTTCAGCGACCTGCTCGAAGAAGGTGCGATGTGATGAGAATGCTGCCCCTGATCGCGACCGTGCTTCTGTTCGGCGGCCCTGTTCTGGCCCAGCCCGAGGACGCCCCGCCTCGTCCTCCGATGTCGCAGGAACGCACGCCCGACGATCCGCAGGAGGCGCAGCGATACCTTGAGCGCCGCATCGAGGAATTGGAAAAGCGGCGTGAGCGCATGCGCGAGGCGCTGCGCAAGATTCGGGAGGGCGTGCCCGTCCGCGAGGCGATGCGCGACCTGGACCCCCGGGGCGACGGACCTCCCGGCTTTGACCGCCGCCCGGATCGGCACGAAGCGCGGCCCTTCTCCGATCGCGAGCGGGAGCGTCCGCGGCAGCCGGTAACTCCCGAGCAGCGGGCCCATGCGCTGGCGTTCCTGCGCGAGCACCTGCCGCGGGTCGCGGATCGGCTCGATGCCCTGGAAAAGAGCAGCCCGGAAGCCGTGGACGGCGGGTACGCACGCCTCGTACCTCGGGTGCTGGACGCGGAATCGCTGATTCACCGCGACCCCGAGCTGTTCAAGCTCAAGCTCGCGGAAATCGAGGGAACGATTGATGTCGCCGAGGCGATCCGCGCGTTCCGTGAGGCCGACGCGGCAGAGGATCCGACACGCATCACCGAGACCCGCGCCAAGCTCCGCGAGGCTCTGTCCCGGCAGATGGATATCCGCATCGAGCTTCAGATGCGCGAGATCAACGCGCTGACACGCCAGCTCGAAGATCTGAAGGCGGACGTAGAGAAGCGGCGCACGAACCGCGACGCGAGCCTCGACGCGACCATCGAGCGCATTCGGACCTTCCGCCCGCGCCAGGAGCGCGAGCAGGGCGAGAAGTCGCCGCGCTGAGACTTACGACACGATCGATCCCGGCGCGATCTCGGAAAGGGTGGTCAGCACGACCACGCGCCGCTCGCCGCCGCCGTCCTTGGGGGCATCGCTCGCCGCGAGCAGCATGCCGCGGGACTCCTCGCCGCGGAGCATGCGCGGGGCGAGGTTGGCGACGATGATGATGCTCTTGCCGATGAGCTGCTCCGGGGTGTAGGCCTGGCGGATGCCGGCGCAGATCTGACGGGGCGTGCCGCTGCCGTCGTCGAGCTGGAGCTTGTAGAGCTTGTCGGCGTTGGGGTGCGGCTCGCAGGAAAGCACCTTCGCCACGCGCAGGTCAACCTTGGCGAACTCATCAAAGGTGATGGTCGGCTTGGGCTCGGGCTGTGCGGGGGTCGTGGAGGGAGTCGCGGGGTCGCTCATGGCGGTCCTTTCGATAGGCAGCCATCGTAGGACCGCGTCTATTGGCCGCGCACCCCCGAGGCCCCGCCGCCGGCGTCCTTCGGCTGCTCCTCGGGTGGCGGGGGCGGAGGCTCTTCTCCCTGCGGGGCATTGGGGTCGCGCACCCACCGGCCGTTGCGCCACAGCACGAGCGAAGTGTCCACGCCGAAGACGCGCGCCACCGTGGTGACATCCGCGTCCATGAGGGGGGCCCCGCCGTCGGAGACGATCTGCGCCGCCCAGGAGCGCTGGTTGCTCTGCAGCAGCAGCGATTCAAAGAGGAGCTGGCCCATGTACTCGCGCTCGGTGAGGTGCGGGCCGGGATCGCCCTTGCACAGCGGGCACAGGCGATATTCGGGCGGGCTCCCGCGACGCACAACGCGAGCGTTGCCGCACTCGGAGCAGGGCCAGCGATCCGCATCGCGCGTGATGCGCGTGGCGCTGCCCGCGCCCAGATTGTCGAGCATCGAGTCGTACCCCTCCAGGGCCGCCTTCACCTCGTCCTTGGACAGGAGCTGCCGCGCCTGGACGCCGTTGCCGGAACGCACCAGCCCGATCAGCGTCGCGACCTGGTACGAGGCCGAGTCCACCGTCGCGGGGGCATCCACCGCCAGCCATTGGGGCGGAACCCGCCGCGGATCCAGCGTCCTGGCGACGAACACAAGCCAGCGCCGGTCGCGCTCGTTGCGTGAGAGTTCGGCCAGCGCCAGGCACGCGGACGCCGCGGTGGTGCGCACGCCGCCGCGTGCCGCGTCCAGGTGCATCGCGAGCACGAACAGCTCCACGACGAGCTGACGATCCTCGGCGGTGGCCACGGCCTCCATCGCCTCCTCGCCCAGCAGGAAGTAGCCCTCGGGCTGCTCCGGGTTGAGCGCGGCAAGGCGGGCATCGAGCGCCACGGAAAGCGGGATGCGCGCCTGAGGAGCAGGGGCCGGCTCGCTCTGCGGCTCCGGCTGCCCTGCCGCCAACGCCAGCATGAGGACCGCGGGCAGGATCATGTGCTCCCTCCGCCGAATCGGAGCAGCCAGAGCCTCATGCGTGCGCGTTCACCAGCGAGCAGTTGCTCGAAGATGTGGCGGGCGCGTCGCCGCTCCTCCGTGAGTTCATCCAGCACCCTTGCGGCCTGCGGCGCGCGGGCGGGCTGCTCCGCGACGCAGACATACGCCATCAGCTCGCAGACTGCGATCTGCTCCGCCGCGAAGGCCTGCACGCGTCCGCGTGCAAGCTCGGCGCGGGCACGACGCCGCCGCTCGATCTGCGCCAGGTTGAAAGGCTCGCGATTGCTGGGCACCAGTTGCTCGGCCTCGCGCAGCCACTTCAGCCGTTGATGAACGACGGCCTCCTCCACCGGCGGCGTGACGGGGGCCGCGGATGTGCTGCCGTCCGGATTCGGCGGCGCGGGCGGTGGATCGAAGTACATGCCCGCCAGGACCTCCGCGATGCGGTCCACCTGCGCCAGCTCGCTCTCGCCGGCCAGAAGCTGCATGAGGCGCTCCACCAGAGCCCGCCGGACTTCCACGCGCCACGTGGCGTGACGCACAGGGGGCAGCACCACCTGCGTAACTTCCTCCACAAGCGCCGAGTTCTCTCGCGTGGCGGGCATCATCGGCGCAAACTCGAGCAGCGCGTGCACGATCGTCGGTTCATTCGCGTGCTTGCGCACGACCTCGCGAGCTTCCAGACGCACCTGCGCCGGGCTGCCGCGGCAGGCCTCCTGCACCAAAACCTCCGCCATCCTCACGTCCGGCGCAAGGAAGACTTCGCGGAGCAGCTCGCGCCTGACCGGGATGTTGTGTCCGGCCCCCAGGTAGCGGACTACCCACTCGGCCTCCGTGCCTCCCTGCTGCTGATCGGTGCCGATGTATCGGCCCAGATCGATCGGGATGTGGCCGGCACGCTGCGTCGGGAAACCTGACGAGATCCGAGCGATCGGGCTCATGAGGTCCGCGATGTCCTCCACGGCGCCCGCCCACAGCAGCCCCGCCGCCTTGTTCAGCCGGGCCAACTGATAGACCGACTCGAAGATCGCCAGCGTCGTCGTGCCGCCCGCGTCCATCGCGCCAAGCTCGTCTCTCGCGGCGTCGATCCACCGCTGCACAAGCACGTCGCGGCTTTCGCCCTCAGTCATCCCCCACACCGCGGCGTAACGATCGCGCATCTCGGCGCGTGCGCCCTCGCTCGCGTTCGCGGAAAGCACCATGGAAATGTCCACGCCCTCGGCCCCGCTGCGGCCCGCCAGCGCCGCCGTCACCGCGTACAGGTCCGCGGACGTGATGGCCGGGGTTTCGAACCAGCGCAGCAGCCATAGGCGCGATTCATCGTCCTTCCGCCATGTCACCGAAGTAGCCAGCAGCGTGATCGCCTCGAACGTGGCCTTGTCCAGCATCGGGTCCGCGCCGTTCGTGAGCAGCGAATCCAGCGCCAGCAGCGTTGTCCGCATGTAGAGCGGGCTCTCGTGCCCGCCGACCGCGGCGACCGCATCCAGCCACGCCCGCCAACTCTCCATCGCGCGCTTGACCTCCGCGTCGTTGGAGTTCTTGGGATCGGGCATGATCCGCGCGGGCATCGTCGCCAGCGCCGCCACACAGCCGGAGCGGAATGTCGCCTCGCCCGGCCCGCTCGTGCCGGGGAACGCGGCACGCAGCGCCTCCTGCACCTTGCGACGCACGGCCGAGGGAAGATCCCGCTCACGCTCGACGCGCGCCAGCACGCCCGCACTCCACGCCGAGCTCAGAACCTGGTCCGCGTTCAGTGGACCCGCGCCGGAGAGCGGCGCGCTCGCCATCACCATTACCCCCACCGCTTTCTCGGCCACTTCCGGCCTCGACGCGGCGCGGTACAGAAACTCCACCAGCCGATCGACCGCGGCGACGTGACGGTCGGGCGTTGCTTCGCGCCAACGGCGGCTCATTTCGACGTAGACCTTTTCGAACCGCGCCAAGGCCGCGTCCGGATCTTTCTCCAACTCCCCCACCGCCGCCGTGGCGTCGCGCAGCACGTCGTCCCAATCACCGATGCGCGTCCTGGCGACCGGAGCCGGCACGGGCTTCTTCTCTTCCTTGGGCCGCACGGGGAACAGCTCCTGCGGCTCGGCGGCTTTCTCCGCCACCGGCTTGGGATCGGGAGCCGGTGCAGGCGCGGGCGGGGCCGGCTTTTTCGCCAGGAGCGTGGCGGAGAGAACGATCAACGCCGCGGAGGCGAGCAGCGCCCCGCCCGCGAAGAGGACGAGATTGCGCACCACGTTGCGGCTCGGGTCCACCTCGACGGGCAGAGGTTCAAACTCCCGTATCGAGTGCAGCCCCCCGGCAGACGTCACCGCTTCGGCGGCCTTGAGGTCTGCCGGTCGAATATTCGGAGCCGGTGGCGGCGCGACCATCGGCGGCCGCCCGATCTTCTTCTCGGCCAGCTCCAGCGCTTCCGGCACCGGAACCCCGTACAGCTGCGCGAGCGCCGCGATCCGCTCCATGGAGCGCTTGTTCCAGCCGCCCATCGAGGCCAGCGTCTGCCCCACGGCCGCTTCCAGCATCGCGCGTTTTTCATCCGGTTTGGCGATGTCCGCATCGCCGCTGCCGGAAGGATTCAGCAGGCGCGTCGCGGCATCGTGCAGCGCAAGCCTCACATCATCCGCTTCGGGTGAAAGGCCGTCGGGATGCTCCGCGACCTGCATCAGGCGCGCCTGCAGCGCCCGGATGATCGCCCCTTCGCTCACCGGCTCGCTGCTCAGCCCGAGGAGCGCGGCGGGGCCTTCGTGCGGACCATCCACACCCAGGAAGCGGCGGAATGGATTGGTCTCGGTGCGCGTCATCCCGGCCCACCTTTCGAGGGCGGAGCAGGCGCGGGCTGCGGCGGCGGGATCGCGCCGATCTTCGCATCCAGCTCTCTCAGCTTCGTCCCCCACGGCTCGGGGCCGAAGTCCGGGTGGAGCACCTTGTGCTGCTGCATCGCCGCCGCGGCTTCAGCGGGCGAAGTCTCCAGCAGCAGCCGCAGAGACTCGTAACGCGCCTCGTACCAGTCCGGAGAGCCCACCTGCAAGCCGTTGAGCAGTTCACGCCACGCGGCCAGCGCCCGGGCCTGATCTCCCGCGGCGTCCAGCAGCTCGCCGAGCCGCCGGAGGCTCGAGGCCGTGCGCTGGCCCGTCTCAAGCTGCTCGCCGTCGATCTTGATCGCAAGATCGCGCATGCGGACGTCGTTCTCCGCCCGCCAGATCACCGCCGCGGCCTGTGCCACCGAGTCACGCATCGCCGCAAGCCCCGAGTCCGCGGCGATGTTCTGGCTTTCCAGAATCCGCGCGCCGTAGCGTACGACCTGGCGTGCAAGCTCCACGTCGGAATCCGCACGCCTGAACGCCGTGAGCGCACGCCGGTACAGCAATCGATCCGTCGCATCAGCGAATGGTCCGCCCACGGCGCGGATCATGTCCACATGCTTCGTGATCGCGGCCTCGTCGCCCAGCGCGACAGCCATCTGCACGCGCCGGAACAGAAGCTCGCCTTTGAGGCTATCCAGGTCCATCGCGTGGAACGCGGCAACTGTTTCAAGCACGGACAGCGCCGCCTCGACGCGCCTTACGTCCGGCGTGGAGACGCCCAGCAGCGCATCGGCCAACTGCCGCACGCGCACCACAACATCCGCCGCGGCGTCCTTGGCGACCTGGTCCGTCCCCGCCATCGCCCGCGCCTGCTCCAGCCGCAGCACGCCCTCGGCGACTTCGGCGAAGCGCAGCGCGGCAAAGTCCCGCTCGCTTTCCGGCGCACGCCGATACGCCTGATAGAGCAGACGCGCCGCCTGCTTGCGGCTCGCCTCGTAAATGCCCGAGTCCCGCGGCACTTTCAGCAGGATTTCCAGCGCCGCCGCGTCGCTCAGGCGATCCGCCCGCGTCTGCCGCAGCAGGAGGCGTGCGGCGTTCTCCGACGATGGGAACTGCTCCAGATAAAGCGTGGCGACGCGGTCTCGCTCGGGCACGACGCCGCGGTTGCCGCGCTCCACCGCCCTGTCCAGCGCGACGATCGCATACCACAGCGCATCGCGCTTCTGCTCGGGCGTCACCGCGACATTCGCCGCCGACTGGAACTGCGTCGCCGCGGCTTCCAGGTCGCCGGCGTAGAAAAGGGCCAGCCCGCGCCGAATCTCCGCCTTCTCGCGCTCCTTGGGGAAGTCCGGCGCATCGTCGCTCGAAACGGCGGAGCCGAGCAGGTCCGCGGCTTCGCGGTACATGTTGACGAGGGCCGTGTCCGTCGCGGGCTCCTCGTCGCCTCCCGCGGCCTTGTGCGCCGCGCGGGCACGCTCGTAGGCCTGCAGGCTGACGACGTAGTTGACGATGAAGCCTTCCTGACCGATGGGCGTGGTGCCGTAAAGAGAAACAAGGTCCAGGACGTGCCCCACCTCGCCGCGCTTGATGAGGTCAGCGAGCGCGACCTGCCCCAGTCGTTCCGCCTCCGCGCGGATGGTCGCGGAGGGCGTGGAACGCGCCGCCTCCAACGCGATGACGGCGAGGAGACGCGCATCGGGGACGCTCAGCGGTGTTTCGGGCTGGTCCCGGTCCGGGCGACGCCGCCTGCGTACGGCAAGGTCGATGTCCGCCCACTGCGACGCTGCGGCGTGAACGATCAGCCGGCGCGAGAAAATCTGATCGCGCACGATGGGGACGACGTCTTCGCCGTGCTCCACCTCGTCCAGCCAGCGGGCGGCCTCGGTGGGCTTTTCCAGCAACGCTGCGCACAAGGCGCAGCCCATCGCCGCACGGGCCACGTGCTCATAGCGAAGGTTGTTCTTGGGAAGCCGGTCGATCGTCGGCAGCCGGTCCGGGGAAATGGAGTTCAGCAGCCCGCCGAAGCGGCGCATGGCGTCCAGGGCGTCGGCTTTCGAACCCGTGAGCACCGCCGAGTAGTAGTGACTCCAGCCCGAGTAATACAGCGCCAGCGAACGCAGCCGCCGCTGCTCGGCCAGTTCTGCGCGCAAAAGGTCGATGTCTCCGACCGGAACGCTCTTTTCCTTCGCTTCGAGGCTCCGGACCCTCGCGTCCAGCTTTCGGCTGATTTCCTCGAACGTCGGCTTGACGGTGCGAAGCACGCGCTCCGCCTCCGCCCGCTCGTCGCTGGTGGCCATGCGGAGCCGATCGCGCTCGACGATCTCCTCCACGCGCAGGTACGTCGCCTTCGCCAGATTCAACCGCAGTTCGAAGGAATCGGCGCGCTGATCTTTCAACAGCTCGCGGCAGAGGGCCTCGATCTCCTGCCTCCGCTCCGGAGTCGAGGCTTCCGTCAGCATCCGCACGTAGAGCTTGCCCAGCAGTTCCGCGGCTCGGACCTGTTCCTCGTGCGTTCCCTCGCGGTGCTGCCGCCGCAGCCGCGCCGCCAACACATCCAGCAGCCCGCGCTCGGCAAGGTAGTTCTCAACCGCCTCATCGTCGGGTGCCGCGATGGGGAGCAGGGAAGACTCGGACTCCACCGGCTGCGCAGCGGCCGCGCCCGCCAGAATCCAAAGCACCACGCTCGCCCAACCTGCCCGCACGCCGTAACCCTCGAACCCCGCCTACCTCATCGGAACGTAGCTGACCTTGTTGAAACCCGCGTCACGGGCCGCCTGGAGCGCCATCGCCGCGGCCCACACCGGCACCTCTCCCGGAACCTTGACGAACACGCCGCCGTCCTTGGGAAGCCGCCGCAGCACCCCCTCGAGCCCCGCGCGATCATTGAGCACCAGGTCTCCCAGCCGGAAGACCGGCGTCTCGCCGCTGACGCCCACGGTGACCACCTGCGGCTGAAGGTTGCCCGCCTGGGCCCCCCGCTGCTCCGCCGCAAGAGACGCGTCGATCCACGACTCCTGCTTGGAAAAGTCGCTGGCCAGCATGAAGTACAGCAGCAGGAAGAGCGTCACGTCGATGAACGCCGCCAGCGGCAGGCGCGGCACCTTGAACTCCTTCTTCTTCGAGCGCTGAATCAGCATCACGCTCCCTCCGACGCGGTGGCGAGCTTCCAGTTCCGCACGCCCAGCTGCGTCAGGGCCGACGCGAGCGCGTTGAGGTGCTGCGCGGGGCACGCCCGGTCAACGCGGACGGTCAGGTCCAGCGTCTTGCCCGCGGCGCGGGAGACCTTCAGGTCGTTGTTGAGCGCCTGAAGCAGCGCCTCGAACGTGATGGGCTCCGCCGCCATGCGCAGCTCGCCGGTCCTGGTGATGTCCACCACCACCGAGGTCTCGCTGGTGTCCGGCTTGCCGTGCCCCTTTTCCACGGGAAGCTCCAGCGGCGTCTTAAGCGTGTTGGCGAACTGTGCCGTAAGCGTGAAGAAGATGATGAGCAGCAGCACCACGTCCACCATGGGCGTGAGGTCGAAGTGGGCCTCGGCCAGCTCTGGAGGCTTGCGGATCCTCATGTGGGCCGCACTCCCGGCACCGCCATCGGCGCGAGCCCCGGCGCCGCGGGCCTCGCCGCGGGACGCACGCCCGGAGCCTGACGCGCCGGAGCCGCCCCGCTCGCCGGGTTCTCAAGGTAAACCGCAAGGTTCTCGATCACCTCGCCCGCATCGCTCACCAGGCGGTCGAGCCGCCGCCGCAGCAGGCTGAACGCCGCGGTGCAGGGAATCGCCACCGCGAGCCCTTCCGCCGTGTTCACGAGCGCCAGGGACATGAAGCTCGCCAGCTCGCGCGAGCGGGCCACGCCCTCGAGCTGGCCGATGCTGTTGAACGCGCCGATCATGCCGATGGTGGTGCCCAGCAGCCCGAGCATGGGTGCGACCGCAGCAATCAAACCGATGTAATCCACCGACTTGTTCAGGCGGTCGGCCTCGCGCTGCCCGGCCTCCTCCAGCGCCGTGCGGATCTCCATGAACCCGAAGGGAGAGCGGGAGCAGCGCGTCAGCGCCGCACCGAAGACCCGCACCAGGAACGAATCGCCCCGCTCGCAGTAGCGGATCGCCCCCTGGATGTCGTTCTCGCGGAACATGCGCTGCAGTTCCGTCGCCGCGTCCACCGGCACAAGCTGGGGCCGCCGCACCTGGATCAGGTGCATGATCAAGAGTGTCAAAGCCGCGATGGAGAGCATGATCAGCAACGCGCCGATCACGCCGCCCTCGCGCAGATAGTCGAAGACCGTCCTGTTGCTCCCCGTGGCGGCCTGAGCGGCATTGGCGGCCGCGTCCTGGGCCAGGGTCATCCATTGAAACAGGGTCGATGTCAAGCAGATCCTCCCTTGCTGTCATTCCCACCCGGAGCCGGCTGTGGTGCTGTGCTCCAGCCCCTCAGCGCGTCCCACTCCAGGGCGGGGTGGCCGCCGAACCGCTCCAACAGGTCAGCGCGTACACGCACCGCGCCGGCCATGTCTCCAAGCCTGTACAACGCCGCCGCGGATTCGGCGAGCGCGATCCCCGTCAGGTAGGGATTCACGCGCTCCACCCGAGCCGCAACTTCCAGCAGCTCGTTGATGCCCAGAAGCTGCGCGTCGCGCTCCTGCTCGCGCAGAAGCGAGCGCCCCAACCCCACGCGGCACCACACCTCCATCCACGCCGGAGGCCTCTTCTTCAGACGCGCTTCCAGCCCCTTGCGTGCCGCGGCGCGCTGCGCCGGGTCGCCGATCCGCGCCGTCACGATGTCGCGCACCAGCGCGATGCCTTCATCCGCGGACTGAGGCGGGTCGGGCAGCACCGCCTCGAGCCCCGCTTCAAAGCGCGCCGCCTGCCGGTAATACTCCTGCAGCGCCAGGGCTTTGTTCGAAGCACCCTCCGACAGCGGCCACGTAGAGCGTGCCAGTCCCTGCACCGCGGGCAGGTCCACCCACACCGGAGGCGCGAGCGGCGCAAGCTGCGTCGAGCCATCCACCGCCACCGCGCCCAGCACCGCCGGGTCCAGGCTCGGCATCGAAAGGTGCGCCGAATCGCCTTCACCCAGCGCGTTGATGTACGAGAGCCACGAGCCCACCGCGGCAGTCTGCGCCCCCGCCATCAGGCGGCACCGCAGCAGCCCCGCGTGAACGACCGCGGCAGACGGACCACGCTTGCCCGCGTACCGCCCGGCCAGCGATTCAAACAGCGGCTCGGCCCCAAGGCCGTCGCCCCGCTCCAGGCGCGCGCGGGCACGCCACATCGACTCCGCCACCAGCGCATACGCCGCGGCTTCGTCCGCAAGCTCGCCCTGCACCTGCGCCACGCGGTCCCAGCTCACCACCACCTGCCGACCATTTTGCGTCGCCAGCGTCACGCCCTGCTCCGAGACGGCGACCGCCTCCGCGGGGCTTGCGCCGCCGCGGATCACCACGCGGCTTTGCGCCCACGCTGGCGCGGCAATCAGCAGTCCCAGGCAGAGCATCCGCTTCATGGCTTCAAGGCTTCCCACCGATGGAGATGAATGTCCCGCGGGACGTCTTCGCGATTTTGCGCATGTGCTCGGTCGCCGCCGCGGGCCCCAGGCCGATGCAGTGAATCGGAATCCGCGAGCGCTCGTTGAAGGCCGCCACGGCTTCCACCACGCTGGGATCGAACTCGCCGTCGGTCATGAAGTAGATCGCGTCCGGCCGGGGCTTCATGGAGAACACGATCTCAAAGGCGGGGAGCGGGTTGGTGCCGCCCCCGGCGGTCATCCCGTAGATCAGCGGGGCCATCCGCCGCTTGCCCGCGGGCGAGGCCGTCACCCATTCGCGCTTCTCCGTCAGTGTCGCGGCATCGCTGGAGAACGTGATCACGATGAACTGCGAGTTCTCCAGCAGCCCGTTGATCGAGCGCGAGAGCTCCGACTTCAGCGCCATGATGCGCGTGCCTTCATTGGCGGATGCCACGGGCTGATCCATCGAGCCAGAAATGTCCACGATGTACGCGAAGCGGTTGCCCTGAGCTTCGAGCCCGAAGAAGTTCGCACCACCGCCGCCGCCCGAGCCGCCCAGCCCCCCACCGCCGAACCCGCCCAGCGAAATGTCCCCGCCGCCGGCGAGCGAGCCGATCTCTCCAAGCGACTCACCGCCTCCGCCCGCCGCGGGCCCGACGTCGGGAATGTTGATGTCCACCTCGATCGCGCTGCCCAAGGCGTCGGGCACCGACGGGGTCTGAAGCCCCATCGACCGGTCCTCGATCTGGGCCAGTTCGCCCTCGGTGATGACCGCCATCTCGATCGGGCCGGGCTCGCCGCCGCCCCCGGACCCGTCCCCCCCACCACCGCCTCCCCCCACGACCACCAGCATCGCGATGATGAGGAAACAGGCGTGCAGGGCCAGCGAGATCGCCATCGCGCTCAGCGATGCGCGCCGTGCGTCCCCCGCCACCCGACGCCAGAACGACGGCGGCTGCTGGATCGTCAGACTGGCCTGACTGTGATCGCTCACGTCTAGTCCCCGGCCGCGGCGGCCCCGCCCGGGACCCCGCGCCAACCTGTCTATCTAGGTATCGACCCGTGCCGCCCTGCCAGTGTATCGGCACAGGCCTGCGCCCCCGTCAGCCGGTTCGAGCCCTTTGTCTGAGGCTCCAAACACGCGCCCTTCACGCGCCCGGCCCACCATGACCCTTACGCACCCGCCCTCCGGCCGGTTGAGCCCGTCCATGCTCGACCCTCCCATCCCCCTGTATCCTTCAGCAGTCTGTCCCCCGATCCTGAGGAGTCTGCATTTGCCTTCTTCCGCCACACCTCCCCAATCCCCCGCAGCCAAACCCGCCCCGTCGGGGACCGTCTCCAACCCCACCTACCGGCGCATTCTCCTGAAAGTCAGCGGCGAGTCCTTCGCCAAGCCCGGCGCCTTCGGCATCGACCCGGAAGAGCTGGACTACATCGCCGGGGAGCTGAAAGAGGCGGCTGGCGCGGGGGCCCAGCTCGCCATCGTGGTGGGCGGGGGCAACATCATCCGCGGCGCCGAGCTGGCCGCGCAGGGCCACATCCACCAGGCCACCGCGGACCACATGGGCATGCTGGGGACGGTCATCAACGCCCTGGCGCTGCGGGAAAAACTGGTCTCCATGAACGTGCCGACGCGGGTGATGTCCGCCATCGAGATCCGCGCGGTGGCCGAGCCTTTCATCCGCAACCGGGCCGTCCGCCACCTGGAGAAGGGCCGGGTGGTGATCCTCGCCGCGGGCACGGGCAACCCCTACTTCACGACCGACACCTGCGCGGCTCTGCGTGCGACGGAGCTCGAGTGCGACGTGCTGCTGAAGGCCACCAAGGTGGACGGGGTCTACACCGCCGACCCGAAGAAAGACCCCGCGGCGACCCGCTACGACACGCTCACCTTCAAGGAGGCGATGGACAAGAACCTGCGGGTCATGGACATGACCGCGCTGGCCATGTGCCGCGAGCACAAGGTGCCCGTGATGGTCTTCGACTTCAAGCGCAAGGGGAACATCGCCCGCGTGGCCCGAGGAGAAAGGATCGGCACGTACCTCCATTCCGCGTAGGTGTACTGACGGAGGGGAGGGAGGTTGCGAACCCGCGCCGAGCGGCGTGCTTCACGCATGATCACCGACGCGCAGGCGATCGAGATCAAACAGGTTCTCGCCCGACTTTACAAGGCACGTCCGCTGCCACCCTATGATCCCCTCCTCTACGGGAGTCCCGCATGTCCACCGATCCTGACACGATTCTCCTCGAAACCGAAGAGTCTATGGAGAAGGCCCTGGAGCACCTCAAGCACGAGCTTCGCGGCGTGCGCACCGGCCGAGCCTCTCCCGCCATGGTCGAGTACATCAAGGCCGAGTACTACGGCTCGATGACCGACATCAAGTCCCTCGCCGGCATCAGCGTGCCCGAGCCCAGCCAGCTGCTCATCAAGCCCTTCGACGCCGGCGCGCTGCCCGCCATCAAGACCGCCATCGAGAAGTCGGGCCTGGGCATCAACCCCGTCATCGAGGGCAAGCAGATCCGCCTCAATATCCCGCCCATGTCCCAGGAGCGCCGCCAGAAGGACGCCGCCCGCATCAAGAAAATGGGCGAGGAGGCAAAGGTTGCGCTCCGCAACGTCCGGCGCGACGCCAACAAGCACGCCGACGCCCTCAAGGCCAACGGCCTGCCCGAGGACGAGGTCAAGACGCTCCACGAAGAGATCCAGGCCCTCCTCAAGAAGTTCGAGGAAGAGGTGGACAAGCGCGTGGAGGAAAAGACCAGGGAGATCATGACCGTCTAACGCGGTCAGGTCACGGCTTCTGTTCCACCCGGCCCAGCTCGAAGGCCCGCACCAGCAGGTGCACGCTGGCGGAGACCATCACCACCGACAGCAGCCCCGCGACGGTCAGGCCCAGCCCCAGCGCCCACCCCGGCAGCGATCCGAGCATCCCCGTCACGCGCCCGGGGCTGACGACGTACGCACCCAGCGCGATCAGGACCGGCCCCCCCAGTGCCGCGCTTTTCGCCAGGTAGCCCCAGCTCCGCTTGTCCCGCGCCAGGACCAGCCCGGCCCCGATGGCCCCGAGCAGAAAGGACGCCCCCAACCGCCCGAGCAGCAGCCACTTGAGAGAGATGCCGCCGTCGGAGGTCGGAAGCTGCCGCCCCGCGCCGAAGTAGCCCAGCACCGCCGCGACGAAGAACGTCCCGGCAACACAGGCCATCGCCAGCCCCTGCCCCTCCTGGAAGCGCCCGAGGGCGAAGAAAAGGCCGAGCACCGCGCCGACGAGGGTTACGACCTCAAACCCCAGCAGCACCCAGACGACCTTGGGGGCGACAAAGAGCGCGCCAAGGCCGAGAGCCAGGGCGCTCAGCGCCACGGCAGCGCACACCACCCCCACCACGATCCTCACCTGCTTTGGGGCCGTCGTCATCGCGTCCAATCTTCGGCCATTCCTGCGCTTCCCCGTTGCCGAACCGGGCGGGAATCAGTACGCACCCCGCAGACCCTGCGTGCGGGCCCTTTTCCGGCAAACTCCCCCTGTTATCGGGAGTTGGGAGTGAAGCCCCCTCCCCCTCGCGGCCGATGCTTTCCCAGTCCTGCACGCCGTTTGCGGGAGATTCCCTGCGCATGCCCAGGCAACCCACCCCATCTTCGCCGGAAGTTCAAGCCAGAGCGATGTTTGTGCGCGTGCTGTCGGCATGGGCGGCGGACCTGCTGCGGCTTCGCCGGGCGGGGCTGCTAACCCCCTGCCACCGACCGGGCGACCCCGACGTGGTTGTCCCCAGCCGCGGCTTGAGCATCACCAGTTCCCGCTGGCCCACCTTCGACCCCGCCGCGGCCCTTCGTTGGCGCGCTGCCTGAATCTGAGAGGAGTTTCCCGATGGCCGGCATCACCTCCACCACCGGAATCTTCAGCGGCATCGACACCGCCTCGCTGATTGATCAGCTGATGGCGATCGAGGCCCGCCCGAAGCAGCTCGTCCAGCAGCGGATCACCGCGCTGCAGCTCCAGCAGACCGCCTACCTGGACCTCAACTCCAAGCTCAGCGCGCTGAAGAGCGCCGCCGCGGCGTTCCGCACCGCCAAGACCTTCCAGACCAAGCGTGCGGTCTCGTCGGCGGAGTCGGTCCTGTCAGCGACCGCGAGCACCTCCGCCGCGCCGGGCGCGTACACCTTCATCGTGGACCGGCTGGTGTCCACGCAGCAGCTCCTGAGCGGCGGCTTTGCGAACAAGGACTCCGCCGCGGTCGGCATCACCAGCATGACCTTCGAGTCCACCAAAGCCCGCCTGGACCGCGACGTGGCCCTGACGGAGCTGAACGGCGGCGCGGGCATCGCCCGTGGCAAGATCGTCATCACCGACTCCACCGGCGCCTCCGCGACTGTGGACCTCTCGCGCACCGTCACCGTCTCGGAAGTGTTGGAGGCGATCAACAACAACGGCTCGGCCCAGGTGCAGGCCTCGGTGGAGGGCGGGCGGTTCATCATCCGCGACATCGCGGGCGGCGCCGGGACGATGCGCATCAACGACGCGGTGGGCTACACGACCGCCACCAGCCTGGGCATCGCGGGCATGGCGACGGGCACGACCATCACCGGCGCGACGGTCTACTCGCTCACCGAGAACACGCCGCTTTCCGCGCTCAACGACGGCAACGGCGTGGCGATCCGCAACATCGTCGGCACGGGCGCGTACAGCTTCTCCATCGCCGTGGGCGGCGATAACCCCGCCACGGTGCAGGTGAACCTCGGCGACGTCTACACCACCAACGACGACGGCTCTGTGACCAAGACCGAGGGCGCGGTGACCACCGTCGGCGGCGCGATCGCCCGCATCAACGCCGCGCTCGCCGATGCGGGCGTCACCGGCGTCACGGCCTCGATCGACGCGACCAACGGCCGCCTGCTCATCACCGACACCACGGGCACGCAGCCGCTCACCATCTCCGAGAACGGCGGCACGACCGCCCGCGACCTGGGCCTGACCACCACGCCGGTGGACGGCAGCGTCGTGGGCCGGCGCGTCTTCGCCGGACTCAACACCACGCTCGCCACCGGCCTCAACGGAGGCGCGGGCGTCTCCGGCGACGGCGTGCTCAACATCACCACGCGCGACGGCTACTCCTTCACCACCACCATCGACACCACCGCCTCGCTCACCGACATCTTCGCCCAGATCGTCGCCGCATCGGGCACCGGCGCGAACGGCCAGCCCCGGCTTTCCATCTCGCTCGATTCCCGCGGCACGGGCTTCGTCATCACCGACAACACCGGCGGCTCGTCCAACCTCATCATCACCGGCACCGACGGCCAGGACACCGCCGCGTCGCTGGGCATCTCCACCGGCGACACCGGCGTGGCCTCCAACACCAAGGCCTCGGGCAACCTTCAGCGGCAGTACATCTCCAACGCCACCCCCGTGGCCTCGCTCAACAACGGCCGCGGCATCGGCACGGGCAAGTTCAGGATCACCGACGCCTTCGGCGTCTCGGTCGTCTACGACATCGGCAGCGACACGGTGACGATCGCCGACCTCGTGAACGAGATCAACTCCAACGCCGTCACCCCCAGCGGGGCGACGCTCCAGGTCCGCGCCCGCATCAACGCCACCGGCGACGGCATCGAGATCTACGAGTTCACCGACGGCGGCCCGCCGGGAGCGGGCAAGATCAAGATCGAGGACACCGAGGGCTCCGTCGCCCGCAACCTCAACATCGCGGGCGAGGCCAAGGGCACGGGCGACGACAACCGCATCGACGGAACCTTCGAGCGCACCATTACCTTCTCCGCCGCGGACACGCTCCAGACCATCGCGGACAAGATCAACGCGGCGAAGGTGGGCGCGACGGCCTCGATCATCAACGACGGCTCCGCCATCACGCCCTTCCGCCTGAACCTGACCAGCACCGCGACGGGCGAGGCGGGCCGGTTCATCGTCGACACGGTGGGCGCGGAGCTGGGCTTCACCGTGCTGGACCGGGGCAACAACTCCCGCGTCTTCTTCGGCTCGACGGACCCCGCCCGCGCCGTCGCCGTGGTCTCCACCACGAACACCGTGGACACGCTCGTACCCGGCGTGAAGATCGACCTGCGGAGCACCTCCGACGAGCCGGTGAACCTCAACGTCACGACGGACGACGCCGCCATCATCGCGGCGGTCAAGGCCTTCGTCACGGCGTTCAACACGCTCGTGGACCGCATAGCGACGCAGACCCGCTACGACACCACCACCAACCGCGCCGGCCCGCTGACGGGCGACAGCACGACGCTGGACCTGCGCACGACCCTCTACAACACCCTCACCGAGACCGCCACCGGCGTCACCAGCCAGTTCGACCGCCTGACCGACATCGGGTTCTCGATCGGTGCGGGCGGCAAGATCGACTTCAACGAGGACCGCTTCCGCGAGGCCATGGCCGCGGACCCGGCGGGCGTGGAGGCGCTCTTCGCCGCGCGCGTCGCCGCGGACGACACCTTCATCGACATGGGCGACGGCGTCCGCGTGCGCAACCCCGACGCAGGACGGACCTTCTCGTCCCTGGGCATCATGGGCAAGTTCGAGCAGATGGTGGACAAGTACCTCGACTCCACCGACGGCATCCTCACCATCCGCGGCAAGGGGATCGACTCCCAGATCAAGCTCCAGAACGACCGCATCGCCGCCCTGGACGTGCGCCTGGAGGCCAAGCGGCTGATGCTCACCCGTCAGTTCATCGCGATGGAGCAGGCCATCGGCCAGATCCAGAACCAGGGCAACGCCCTCTCCTCCATGGTCATCCGCCGCTAATCAACCCTCAAGTCGCCCCTCGCTCGGCCCGATATCCGTTCCATGCAGCCTTCCAACCCTGCCCACGAGTATCTTCGTACCCGCGTGCTCACCGCCAGCCCGGAAGAGCTGCGCCTCATGCTCCTCGACGGAGCCATCAAGTTCGCGATGAAGGCCCGCGAAGGGCTCGAGTCGAAGAACCACGAGGCGATCTACTCGGGTTTCACGAGCTGCCGCAACATCGTCACGGAACTGCTCACCTCCATCCGCAGCGATCCCAACCCGGCTTTGGCCGAGAAGGTGCGGGCGCTCTACTCCTTCATCTTCAAGCTGCTGGTGGAAGCGGCCTTCGAGAAGGACATCGCCAAGCTGGACAAGGCGATCGAGCTGCTGCAGTACGAACGCGAGACGTGGGTGCTGCTGATGCAGAAGGTCTCGCAGGAGCGGGCCGCCGCCTCGAACAGCAACGAGCCCCGCGTCGCCCTCAGCGTGCAGGGCTGAGCGTCAGCCGCCGCTGAACGCCGCGGTCATCTCCGCGCTGAGCTTCTCCATCACGAAGTCGATGTTGACGTTGCTGTCCATTTCCGGCTCGGCGTTGCGCACCGCGTCGATGGCGGCGAGATAGGGGCCGGACTTGCCCAGCGGCGCGGCCTTCGCAAGCCTCGCGCGCCAGTAGTTCGCCAGCAGGCGGAACATCCAGTCCGCGCCGGCCTTGTTCGCGGCTTCCTTGCTGGCGTTCTCGTGGGCGTCCACCCACGCCTCCGCCCAGCCCTTCACCAGCTCCGTCATCGTCGGGGCCAGCTCCACGGCAAAGACGCCCGTCTCCATGTTGCGGAGCATCGGCGCCAGGCGCGTCCACCACTCGTACAGCCCACCCTCCCTCGCCAGCGCGAACACGCCCGGCGAGCCCTCGGCGAACTTGAGCAGCCACGCCCGCTCCTCGGGGCTCATGTCCCAGCTCTGACGCTCCAGCCACCGCTCCATCGCGGCGTCGTGGAGAGCTCCGAAGAACACCCGCTGGCAGCGGCTGCGGATCGTGGGCAGCAACCGCTCCTCGCTGCTGGTCACCAGAATGATGACCACTCGCTCCGGCGGCTCTTCCAGGAACTTGAGGACGGCGTTCTGCGACTCGCTCCTCATCAGCTCCGCTTCGTCGATGATGAAGACCTTGCCCGCCGCGGCCTCGTTGCGCAGCGTCGGCCCCAGCAGGCCGGGCTCCAGCACGAACTCGCGGATCACGTCCACCGCGATGGAGATCTGCTTGCTCTTGCGGACCTTCTCGTCCGAGGCGTAGACCGCCATCTCCTTGTTCACGACGAACAGGTCCGGATGCGTCCCCGCCCGCAGCAGCTTCTGCACCTGGCTGTCCGGGTCCGCCGCGATCTCGCCGGTGAAAGTCGCCTGCGTCGTGGGGTCCAGCAGCAGCGCGGCAAAGGCGAGGGCGGTGGTGAACTTGCCCACCCCCGGCGGGCCGTGAAAGACCCAGGCGTGATGCACGCGCCCGGCCCGCAGCGCCGCGGTGAGCACGCCGATGGCTCGGTCCTGCCCCACAACCTCCGAGAGCAGGATGGGGCGCGGCCCCTCCGGCTTGGGCGGCGGGGGCAGTTCAACTTCCGACGACTTCTTCACGCGCTTCGCCACGCGCGCATCGTACCGCCCGCGCGCGACCAAGGCCCCCGCCTCGGCGGGAGCCCTGTTCGCCACCCTTTGCGGCTCGCTTATTGCGGGCCGGTCGGAGGATTGTCAGGCTGGTCGGGAGGCGTCGCGGGAGGCTCGGGCATCGGCTCCTCGGGGGGCGTCGGCGGCTGCTCCGGCGGCGTCTGGGGCTGGTCGGGCGGCGTCTGCGGCTGCTGCGGCTGATCGCCCGCCTGGTTCAGCTTCTGCTCCAGGTCGCGGTACTGGTTGTTGGCGCGCGACATCTGAGTCTCGATGTCACTGCGGAAGGCGTCGAACTCCACCGTGCCCGTCTGCCTGAAGCTGTTGATCCGCTCGTCGAGCGAGGCCACCTGCGTCTGAAGCGTGTGGTACTGGTCCTGGATCTGCACCTTGTCCTGGCCGGGGTAGCCGTCCACCCGCGCCTTGAGGCCGTCCACCTTCTTGCGCAGCTCGATGATCTGCCCGCGCCACGCCGTGAGCGCCTGCTCGTGCATCACCGTGTTCACGTCGTTCTGCCGGGGCGCGGGCGTGGAGGGCGTCGGGGTTGGAGTCGCCGCGCCCGGCCTGTCCGTGCCCTGCTGGTTGTTCCGCGGCACGCCGCCCCGATTCGCGTTCGCGTCCTCAGCCCGTTCGCATCCGACCAGACCCGCCGCGATCAGCGAGCCCGCCAACAGCCAAACTCTCGTGTTCATCGTCGTGTTCCTTTTCTGTGGCCGCCTCCTCCGGGCGGGCAGCCTTCCTCATCCGCACGCCTTCATCCTGCCCCGGCCCCCGTAAAGCACTGGTGAATCTCCAGTGTTTGGAAGAAACGCCGGGTGATTCACCCCGTGCGGCGCTTCTCAAGCCCGGCTGGCGATGAAGCCTCGCTCACGCCGCGGCAGCCGCCCCATGCGCGTTCATACTCAACCGCGAAGGAGTCACCTATGCAGGAACACACCCCGCAGCAGGACCGCGACCGCCAAAGCAAGGAGCAGCAGGCCGAGGGTTACAACACCCCCACCACCACACCCTCGCCCGCGGCCCCCACCACTCCGCCCGGACGCGAGATCAACCCGCCCCCGCACCAGTACCCCAAGCCCCCGCCCGTCGCGGGCAAGAACGACGAGCCGCGAAGCACCACCAACATCGACGACGTGATCGACGAGGCAAGCGAGGAGTCATTCCCCGCCAGCGACCCGCCCGGCTCGCACCGCACCGACTGACTCCGCCGCCAGGCCCGCCATGCGCGCGTTCAGCCGGGTACGCTCTCGGCGTGCCATTGCTCGCTACCAACCTTGCCGGCATCCCGCTTCATTGCCCGGTGCTGCTCGCCGCGGGCACCGCGGGCACGCTGAACGAGCTTTCCGACGTGCTCGATCTGTCCCGCGTGGGCGGCCTGGTCACCAAGTCCATCACGGCCAAGCCTCGGGAGGGCAACCCGACGTGGCGCATCCTTCCTACCGACGCTGGGATGCTCAACGCGATCGGGCTTGCCAACGTCGGCATCGAGGCCTTCGTGCGCGACTACGCGCCGCTCATCCCGCAGGTCCCCACCAACGTCATCGTCTCCGTCGCCGCGGACTGCATCGAGGACTACGCCCGCGTCTGCGCCGCGCTGGAGCCGATCCCGTCCATCCCGGCCGTCGAGCTGAACGTCTCCTGCCCCAACGTCCACGGCGGGTGCGAGTTCTCCGCCGATCCCGAGGCGCTCTCCCAGCTCATCCGCGAAGTGCGCGCCATCCTCCGCACCAAGCGACTGCTGGTGAAGCTCTCCCCCATCGCTTCCGGCCGCCCCACGATGGCCGACATCGCCCGCGCGGCGATCGAGCCCGGAGGCGAGCCGGGCGGCCCCAACCAACGACCCGGGGCCGACGCCCTCTGCATCAGCAACACCATCCCGGCCATGGCTATTGACGTGGAGGCCCGCACGCCGCGCCTCGCCAACGTCACCGGCGGGCTCTCCGGCCCCGCCCTGCACCCGGTGGCGCTCAAGCTGGTCCACGATGTCTACCGGGCCATCGCGAAGCAGACCCAGACCGCTCTCGTCGGCGTCGGCGGCGTCTCCCGCTGGGAGCACGCGGCCGAGTTCATCCTGGCCGGCGCCGCGGCGGTCGAAGTCGGCACGGCCCTGTTCGCCGACCCTCGGACCCCGCTCAGGATCGCCAAGGGGCTCACCGCCTGGGTGCAGCGGCAGAAGGCGGCGGGAATCGCCGAACTGATCGGCACGCTGCGCATCTAGAAGCGGCAGCGGCGGAAGCACGCCCGCTTCCCCATTCTCTGCTTGTACACTGGAGTTGCCATGAACCTCCCCTTTGCCATTCTGCTTTCCGGCTGCGGGCACCTCGACGGCGCTGAAATCACCGAGTCCATCAGCGTGCTGATCCACCTTTCCCGTCACGGGCGTCAGTACCGCTGCTTCGCCCCCGATGCGCCGCAGACCGAAGTCATCAACCACGCGACGCACAAGACCCAATCCGGCCACACCCGCAACATGATGGTGGAAGCCGCCCGCATCTCCCGCGGCGACATCCAGCCCCTCGACAAGCTCGACCCGCTCCAGTTCGCGGGGCTCATCCTGCCCGGCGGCTTCGGCGCGGCAAAGAACCTCTGCGACTTCGCCTTCAAGGGCGTCGAGTGCACCACCCTGCCCGACGTGGAGCGCGTCTTCAAGGCCTTCCACGCCGCGAAGAAGCCCATCGGCTGCTGCTGCATCGCCCCTGTGCTGGCTGCACGCATCCTCGGCACCCGTGCCGGCGGCCCCGGCGTCAAGCTCACCATCGGCACCGACGAGCAGACCGCCGCGGCGGTGGCGACCATGGGCAATACGCACGTCCCGCGCTCCGTCACCGAGGCGTACACCGACGAAGCCAACCGCCTCGTCACCACGCCCGCGTACATGTTCGGCAACGCCAAGCCCCACGAAGTCTTCGAGGGCATCGGCAAGCTCGTGGACAGCGTCGTCGCGCTCAGCAAGTAACCGGCAGTTTGACCTGCGTTGGTTACCCCACGCGCCGGAGCACGTTCGCGCGTGACCTTGTTTTGTGCACGCCCAACACGGCGGCTTAAGAACTCCGCGCCCTGCTCCCCCCTACAACTCCCACGAAGGAGGCACCCCATGCGCACACTCGCCCTCGCCGTGCTCGCTCTCTCCGCCCTGACGGCTCCGCTGTTCGCTCAGCCCGAGCCCGACCGGCATCGCCCCAAGCCCCCCACCATCTCCGTCAGCGGCACCGCCCGCGTCGAACGCACCCCCGATTACGTAGACGTGTCGCTGGGCATCACCGCCCCCGACAAGACCGCGTCGCAGGCCCAGCAGCGGGCCAGCCAAGTGATGGACGCGGCCATCAAGGCCCTCCGCGCCCTCAAACTCCCCGGCGAGGACCTGCAGACCGGGCGCGTCGATCTTCACCCCAACTACGAGCACCGCCCCGACCGCCTCCCCGGCGGCGAGCCGATCATCGTGGGCTACACCGCCTCCAACACGATCCGCGTCCGCACTACTGATCTGGAGGCCGTGCCGCGGATCATCGACACGGCGCTGCAGGCCGGGTGCAACCGCGTGGAATACGTCACCTTCGGCATCAAGGAAGCGATCGAGGCCCGCGAGGAGGCAATCCGGCTGGCCGCTCAGGCCGCCCGCCGCAAGGCCTACGTGCTGGCCGATGCCCTCGGCCTGGAGATCGTCAGTGTGGAGAATGCCAGCACCAACGCACAGGTCGGTGCCTGGATGGGCCAGACCAACCGCATGGCCCAGATGGTCGCTTCGCCCATGGCGGAGGGCGGCGACCAGGCAAACCCCGTCGTGCCCGGCAAGGTCGAGATCTGGGCCGACGCGAATATCTCCTTCATCGCCCGCCCGCGCAACGCCCCCCACGAATAGCCAATCCCGTCAATGAGTTGCGCACACAACCACCCACCACGGGTGCAGGACGCGGCATGCGTGGAGGCTGTTCGCTGCGCTTTCAAGCCCGCTTCCCAGCCGACCCGATACACGCATGGAACTCCTCTCGAATTGCCTCGCCGAGGGCCCCGTCTCCATGCGCACCATCGCGATCATCAATCAGAAGGGCGGCTGCGGCAAGACGACGACCGCCATCAACCTCGCCGCGGCTCTGGCCCGTCAAGGCCGCCGGACCCTGCTCGTAGACATGGACCCCCAGTCCCACTGCGCCGCGGGACTGGGCATCCCTGAACAGCGCATCGAGATGGACATTGGCGACGCGATGCTCGCCATCGGCCAGCGCCCCCTCGACCCTTCCCGCCTCCTCTGGCGTGCCGTCCGAAACCTCGACCTCGCCCCCAGCCGCATGAGGCTGGCCGGGCTTGAGGCCCCCCGCGGCGGGCTCGCCGACCTCCCCGACAAGGACAAGCGTCTCGCCTCAGTCCTCCAGCACTTCAAAGACGACTACGAAGTCTGTTGCATCGACTGCCCCCCCTCCATCGGCCTGCTCACCTACAACGCCCTGGCCGCCGCGGACACGGTCCTGATCCCCGTCGAGACCAGCTTCTTCTCCCTTCAGGGGGCGAACCGGCAGCTTCAGACCGTCAAGACGATCTCCCGCCGCCTGGGCGTGGCCCTGCCGGTCTGGGTACTCCCGACCATCCACGACACCACCAACGCCGTCTCCATCGACCTGCTCGAGGAGCTTCACCGCCGCTTCAAGGAGAAGGCGCTGCCGGTCGTAATCCGGCGCGACCCGAAGCTGCGCGAGGCGGCGAGCTTCGGTCAGTCGATCCTCGACTACGCCCCCGAGTCCACGGGCGCGGAGGACTATCACAACCTGGCGGTCTGGGTGGCGGACAACCTCAAGCCGCGGACCTTGCTCCAGGGCGACGAGCTGACCAGCGAGACTGAACCGCTGACTCCTGCGCCGACGCCCGCGCCCGCCGTTCCGCCCGTCGGCGAGGTCAAGCCCATCTCCCGCGCGGAGGATGTCGCGCGGCGAGCGCAGGAGTTCCTGCGCCGCGTCGCTCAGGGACGCGAGGCTTCGTCCCAGCCCGCGCCTGCTCCTTCCGCGTCGACGCCGCCCGCTCCATCGGCTTTCACACCGATCACCGAGAACACACCGATCATCGAGAACAACGCCGGCGCCGCCACCGCTGTGGCGGGCCCGAGCACCACGGTTCTTCAGCTTGTTGAGACGCCGGAGACCAAGCCCGCGGAAATTTCTTCCGCAACTCATCGCCTGTTGGGTGTACGACAGACCGCGCAAGGCGTACTGTTCGTGCAGCCGCTGACGATGGGCGAATCGCTCGCCCTTGCGGCGAGTTTCAACAACTGGTCCCCGACATCTCACCCCTTCACGGCCAACCGTGAGCTGGGCGTGTGGGAACTTTGTGTAAAACTTCCCCCGGGGACCTACACCTATCGCCTTGTTGTTGACGGCCAATGGTGTACCGACCCCTACAACGATTTCACCCAGCCCAATCCCTTCGGCGAGACCAACTCCGCTTTCACCGTCACCGCGCCAGGAACGGTCTGAGCAGCGTCCATACACTCGCGGTTCGGAGGAACCCTGTGACCCCACCTTCTGCCCTCGACATGGATGTCGCCCCGGCGGATTACGACGCCCTCGCCGACCTCTTTCTCGCCGACGCTTACCCGGCGAATCCACTCCATCCCACACAACCGAAGCACGCGACCGGTCGTGGCCCTGCGCCGCATGACGCGACGACGATCCACGGCGTGATCGCGGGACACCTTCCCGTCCTCGCCTCGGCGTGGGTGACGCAGTACGCGCGGCATCAGGCGGACACGCACGCCAAGCCCGTCGTCCTGCTGCGTCTTGCCGGGGGACAGGTGCTGATCGACCTCGTGCTGCCCTCGGGCCACAAGCTGCCCGCGGACGCCGCCTTTGCGCCCAGCACCCCGCTGACGCAGGTCCTCTCCTCCATCGCGGGCCGATTCACGCGGTGGATCCTCCGCGTCGATGAAGCCGCGGAAAGCGACCTTTTCCGCCAGCCGCTCGCCTCGATCGCGCTGCTCACCGCGGCGGATGATCCGGCGGTCTTCGCCAGCTTCCAGAGCATCAAAGGCCTTTCGCTCTCCCTTAGCAAGGAAGAGCCGCCGCCTCTGGAGCTGGTCATCATGGGCGCGACCGACGAGAAGGCCGACGCCGCGGAGGCCAAGCTCCGCCGCGCCGTGACCCAGTTCTTCGACACGGTCCCGCCCGCGGCGACGCGCATCCCCAAGATTCACAGCTCGGTGACGCTGCAGCTTTACCGCGCCGCCACCGACGCATCCCTCGACGAGATCGTCCGGGCCATCCGCACGCCGGCTCCGCAGCCCCAGGCCCGGCCCGCCCCGCAGGCTCGGCCCGCCCCGCAGGCTCGTGTCGCCCCTGAGCCTCTCATTGCCTCCGAACCTTCCGCGGCCGGCGAGCCGGTCGTTGCCTCTATGCCTTTCTCGCTCCTGACCCCGCCCGCCCCCGCTGCGGATCCTCTGCCCCAAGGGCTGACCCCGCTTTCCATCTCCTGCCCCTACGCCGACGGGATCACGCTTGCGGCTGACGCGGCTGGATCACTCCACCTCATCGCCCCCGCGAGCCTGCCCGTCGAGATCGGGGTGCAGCGCCTGCTGACCGCCGCGGCGTGGGCCCACGCCCACACCCCGCTGCTCTCCGTCGCCTCGCCCGCCCTCAAGCAGGCCGGAGATGCCACGCTGCACCTCATGCTCTCGGACGCCCGCCAGGGACGGTCGCTCCTCGACACCGGCATCAAGCTCCACCTGATCGCCCGCGTCGAAGGCCTGGACCGCGCCGCGTTCACCGTCTCCCCCCTCAACTGAGACGGTGAATCTCGGACCTTCGCGGCGGCCTTCCAACCCCTACCGGCGTTGAAGACGGCATAACCCCACCACCCCGCCGCTCTGTTCCTGCGCGCGCCGTGCCCGGTCCCGACCGAGGACCGATCAACACGGCGATGGAGCGCGACCCCCAGAAGCCCACGCCCGGCCGGCCAGGACGGGAGCGTCCCCCCATGACCGGCGCGAACAACGCCGTGGTCGGGCCTCTCGCCAGCTACGAGGAGGTCGAGCACCTCTCCGAACTCATCAACCGCCTGAGCAAGCTGCTGGACGGAACCCGCGCCAGCCTTGAAACCCTCAAGACTCGACTGACGGGCGAGGGGGTGCTTGCCGTCGCCACCGCCGGCGCGGTCGAGCGTCAGCTCACCACCGCCGCGGAAGCGCTGGAGCGCATGAGCGAGCTCGTGCACACGGCGATGCAGGGCCCTTCTTTGCCGCTGGGGTCGGCGGCCGTCTCGCGCTCTCGCCCGGTCACGCTCGGTGAGGCCATCGCCCACGCGGTCGAGGTCCTGACGCCGACCGCCCGCAACCGCGGCATCGAGATCCACACGGAGCTTTCCCCCGGCGTTGCCGGCATGCCCTGCGGCGCGCTGTACACCGTCGTGCTCAACGGCCTGCAGAACGCCGTGGAGTCCATCTCGCGGCGGGGCGTGCGCGGGCGCATCGACATCACAGCGCGATACGACAAGCCGCCGGTCGTGGGCGGCTACGGGCGCGACACGCGCGACTGGTACCTGCTCGAAATCACCGACGACGGCGTGGGCGTGCCGCCTGGCAACGCCTCCCGCGTCTTTGACCTGGGCTTCAGCACCAAGCCCCGCGGCGCGGGCGTCGGTCTTGCCGTGGCGCGCAACGTCGTGCAGGGCATGGGCGGGACCATCGAGTTGACCGGGCGGGAGGGCGTCCGCGGCGGCGCGGTCCTCCGCGTGCGCTTCCCGGCCCAGACCAGCGCGATGCGCCTGGGCGGGGCAGCCTGAACACTGTCTGAAACAAAGCTCGACATGCCGCGTCGCTTCTTCGCCGATGCCTCGCTGCTGTGCGCACAGACCCGCACGAAAAGGGGGTGCGCGGCTTGCGTTACGGAGCTGGTGCTCGTCTTATAATCTGATTCCGGCTCAACGCCGAACAACGCAAGGAGTCTGTATGGCCCGCATTCTGATCGTTCCTCTGCTCGCCGTCGCCTCCGCAGTCGGCATCGCCGCCGTCCCCGCGAAGGAGCCCAGCCCCGTCGCGGTCGCTGCGGCCGAAAGCAGCACCTACACCATCGATTCGGTGCACTCCAACGTGGTCTTCCGCGTGAAGCACGCCAACGCCTCTCCCTTCTGGGGCCTCTTCAGCGGCCCGAGCGGCACCTTCACGCTCGACGACGATCCGGCCAAGTGCAGCTTCAACATCGAGCTGAAGGCCGACAACGTCTTCACGGGCAACGAGAAGCGCGACAACCACCTCCGCAGCCCAGACTTCTTCAACGCCAAGCAGTACCCCGTCATCCGCTTCACCAGTTCCTCGGTCGCCAAGGGCGAGGGTGACACCCTGCTGGTGACCGGCACGCTGGAGCTTCACGGCGTGAAGAAGGAGCTCACCGTCCCGATCGAGATCACGGGCAAGGCCGCGGGCCAGGGCGGTCGCGAGCGCGCCGGCATCGAGGCCACGGTGACGATCAAGATGAGCGACTTCGAGTTCAAGGGCAATCCCGGCCTCTCCGACGAGGTGAAGTTCATCGCCGGGATCGCCGGCGTGAAGTCCTGAGTTTCAACCGCTGCGCCCGGGGCGGGGCCGCCCGCCCTGGGCCGGGAAACACGCATGTTGGAGCTTCGCGAGCTGCTGCTCGGCGCCGGCGTCCCCGTGGGCGTCGCCACCTTTTTTGCGCTCATCGCCGCGTGGCGGCGGTGGGCCTGGCTCATGCCGCTGGGCGTGGGCGCTGGCTTCCTCGCGGGCTACCTGCTCATCGCCGGAGGAGCGCCGAAGTTCCCGCCGCGTGACGGCACGGACTGGCTCTTCTGGTGCGCCCCGGTGCTGATCGCGCTGGGGTTGTTGGACGCGATTGTCCGCCCCCGCGTCGGCTGGGTTCTGGCCGCCGCCGCGGGGGCGGTCGTTTTTCTCATCACCAAGCCTCTGACGCCGCACGCGGTCCCGATGTCCACGCTGTGGATCACCTCCATCGCCGCGGCTCTGGTCGCCCCTGCCCTGTGCCTCGGCGTGCAGGCGGGCTCGACACGCACCAACGCGACCGCGGCCATGCTCTCCCTCTGCATCATCGTCGGAGGGGCTTCGGTGCTCGTGGTCGCCTCCAACCTGCGCATCGTGGGCATCTACGCCATGTCCGCTTCGGCGGCGCTGGGCCCCGCGGCGCTGCTGGCCTTCCGCACGCCGGCCGCCGCTCGCGCCGTCGCCGTGTACGCCCTGCCGCTCCTCGCGGGCTTCCTTGCCAGTGGGTACCACTACCCCGACCCCGGCGTGCCCATGTACGGCGTCGTCGTGCTGCTGCTGGCAACGCTCATCACCCCCGCCGCGACGCTGCTGCCGATCAAGCGTCCGCTTGTGCGTGTCGCCGTCGCGCTGATCGCGACGGCGCTTGCCGTGGGCGCGGTGGTCGGACCCGCGGCCCTCGCTGCGAAGAAAGCCTCGGAAGAACCGGCGTACACGTACTGAGCCCCCACTTCTGGCCGTCCACCATGCAGCGGCGCGTGAAATACGCGCGGAGCACGCACGTTCTACATGGCGACGAGCCGCGGATGATCGCGGCCGATAAACAAGGGCTTTCGTGAGGCAGACAACAAGGCCTGCGCCGCTCGTTGCGGCGTGCGCTGTGACGCCGTCCCGAACGCCCCGCTGAAAGGACTCGAGCCATGTTCCTGAGCAAGAAGATCGCCGGCCTCTGCGTCGCCGCCTTCGCCTTCGTGGGGAACTTGGCCGCCGCCCCCGCCGAGGCGAGCACGACCCGCCACCCGAACACCGTGATCGTGCTCCGCAAGGTCATGCCCCGCGCGGCCGTCACCGTCCGCGTCATCCCCAAGCACGTTCACGTCACCAAGGGCAAGTGCGACCACTGCCACCACCGGTTCCACGACCGGCGGGACTTCCGGCGTCACGACCACCGCCGGATTGAGCACCGGCGGGACTTCCGGCGCGGCCACCGTTGACTCCCGCGGCTCCCCGCCCTGACGGGCGGGCGGGCCGTTTCCAGCCCCTTCCACCCCCCCAAAAAAGCACCAGCCCCCGCACTTGCGGAGGCTGGTGGAAGTGGGCGCGGAGGGATTCGAACCCCCGTAGGCTTTCGCCAACAGATTTACAGTCTGCCCCGTTTGGCCACTCCGGCACACGCCCAGGGCTCCTCGCGGGGCTTTTGGGGGGCACCCGCGGGGGGAGGGAGTGTATTCGTGGCAGAATGGGGATTCCATGCCCAAGCCCCTGTAAAGGGCCTTGGAGGGCCAAAGGTCTTGCCCCCTGCCTGTCCGGCGCTACTATTCCGGCCCTTCTCGGAGCCCCCCATGTACGCCATCATCGAAGAGTCCGGCAGCCAGCGCAAGGTCACCCAGGGCGATGAGATCCTGGTGGATCTCATCGACGAGGGCCAGGCCGAGGCAGGCAAGAAGATCACCTTCGGAAACGTCCTCGTCGTGGGCGAGGTCGGCGGCACCGCCAAGATCGGTACGCCGTACGTCGCCGGCGCCTCGGTCACCGCCGAGGTCGTGGAGCCCGTCGTCAAGGGCGAGAAGCTCCACATCCAGCACTTCCAGGCGAAGAAGGCCTGGCAGAAGAAGACCGGCCACCGCCAGCGCTACACGAAGCTGAAGGTCACGGCCATCAAGGGCTGACCGTTCCAAGGCTGACCGTTCCAAGGCTGACCTGTTTACGAGCGAATCACGACGGCCTCCGCCCTCGCGGAGGCCGTTTTCGTTTTTGGCGATTTCTGCTCACGTGTCCTTGCGTTCTCCCCTCGCTCCCGGTTACACCATGCTCAGGTCCGTTCTTCACCCTCGCCCCTGTACCGGAGCCTCGCCATGTCCAAGATGAACGCCAAGCCCAGCGGTCCGAAGAGCACCATCCCCAAACCCCCGCCGCTGCCCGGAAAGTCCAAGACGCAGCTGGCCAACTCCAAGCTGAACAAGGCGGAAACCGCGGGCGGCCACAGCCGCTCCAGGCACGTCGGCATGAGCGATCAGCAGCTCAAGAACCGCAACATCCCGGTCGCCACGAGCTTCAAGACCGCGCACGACCAGAACAAGACGGTGGCCAAGGTTCTCGGCACGTCGCAGATGAAGAATCTCGCGACGCAGGCCAAGGGCGCGAACCAGCACCAGGCCATGACCATCTCCGGCAGCGCGGGCCGCACCGCCCCCATCGCCCGCGTCGCCCAGAACGGCCAGACCTTCAACGCCAAAGTCACCGAGACCACGCTGGTCCTGAAGAAGGGGTCGGGCAAGATCCTGACGACCTACCCGAGCAAGTTCGATCCGCTGCCCAAGCCCGCCTCCGGTCCCAACCTCAAGCCCCCCACCATCAACAAGAAGGTGACCAGCATCGCCACCGGCGCTTCGCAGCTCCGCAGCGTGCCCAAGCCCGTAGACAAGGGGCCGAACCTGGGCGATCAGAAGCGGTTCCGGGGCGTTACAAAGAACGCCAAGAAGAAGTAATCAAGTCCGAAAAATCTTGACCCGAATCACGATACCCACCTAGGTTGGCGGCCGAAACTCGCCGCCGGGTGTGTGTGCCATTGCGCAGGGGATCCGGCGGCCCCGCACAACAATGCCCTGCGCCAGCACATTCTGAGGTATCGCCATGTCGCTGACCCGCATTTGCGTGGCGCTGGCTGTGATGTCCGGCTGCGCCCAGAGTTTCCCTGTCTTTGCTCAGACGCAGGCTGCCGCCGAGCAGGCCGCCGAGCCGCGTCTGTTCGAGGGCCTCGGCCCGCACACGCGCAAGGTCTCTACAAGCAACGCCAAGGCCCAGGCTTACTTCGACCAGGGCCTGAACTGGATGTACTCCTTCAACCACGACGAGGCGATTCGCTCGTTCGAGTACGCCGCGAAGCTGGACCCAACCTGCGCCATGGCCCACTGGGGCGTGGCGATCTGCAACGGCCCGCACATCAACGCCCCGACGATCGAGGAGTACCAGGCGCGTGCCGCGTGGCAGGCGCTGCAGCGTGCCAAGGAGAACATCAAGCACGCCTCGCCGGTGGAGGCCGCGCTCATCACCGCGCTGGAAGCCCGCTACGTCGATCCCGACAATCCGCCGGGCGGCAAGCTGCCCCTGACCGCCGATGAGCGCCGCCCGCTCGACCAAGCCTACGCCGACGCGATGGCGAAGGTGTACGCGCAGTTCCCGGATGACGCCGACGTGGCCACGCTCTACGCCGAAGCACTGATGGACCTGCGCCCGTGGGACCTGTACGAGGTCATCACCTACAAGCCCCGCCCCGAGACCGGCCCTGCGCTCGAGGCGCTGGAGCGAGCCCTGAAGCTCAACCCCAACCACCCCGGCGCGAACCACTACTACATCCACGCCATGGAAGGCTCCGACACCCCTGAGCGCGCCGACGAGGTCGCCGACCGACTCCGCACGCTGGTGCCCGCCTCCGGACACATGGTGCACATGCCCAGCCACATCGACGCGCGCACCGGCCGCTGGGCCCTCGCGGCGGAGCAGAACCGCAAGGCCATCGAGGTGGACCGCGCGTATCGCGAGCTCTCGCCCAATCAGGGCGCGTACCACCTCTACATGGCGCACGACGACCACTTCCTCGCCTACGCCTGCATGATGCTCGGCCGGCGCGAGGAGGCCGTCCGCGCCGCCAACGAGATGGTGCGCAAGATCCCCGAGGACTTCATGCGCTCCGCGGCGTTCTACGTGGACGGCTACACCCCCATCCAGACCGAAGTCCTCGTCCGCTTCGCCATGTGGGACGAGGTGCTCGCCTTCCCTGAGCCGCCCGAGTACCTGCCCATCACCCGCGCGCTGTGGCGCTTCGCGCGTGCCACGGCGTACAACGCGCAGGGCAAGCGCGAGGAGGCCCTCGCGGAGCAGGCCGAGTTTCGCAAGGCCAAGGCGGCGGTTCCTCCGGACGCGATGATGGTCCAGAACCCAGGGCACAAGATCCTGGACCTGGCCGACCTCGTGCTGTCGGGCGAGTTGAAGTACTTCGGCGGCGACGTGGACGGCGCGGTGGCGGACCTCACCAAGGCCGCGGAGATCGAGGACTCGCTGCGGTACATCGAGCCGCCGGACTGGGTGCAGCCGGTGCGTCACAGCCTGGGGGCAATCCTGCTTGACGCGGGGCGTGCGAAGGAGGCCGAGCAGGTCTACCGCGACGACCTGCAGCGCAACCCCAACAACGGGTGGGCGTACTTCGGCCTCGCCCGCGCCCTCAAGGCGCAGGGGAAGGACGCCAGCGACGTGGAGGAGAAGTTCAAGCGTGCCTGGGAGCACGCCGACACGCCCCTGCACGCGTCGTGCCTGTGCCTGCCGGAAGAGAAGTGATCAAGCGCCGGCGGTGCGCCCCGGCGCCCGCGCCGGCTCGAATCCCTGGCACCCGCTGATCGGCGTCACCACGAGGTGGAGTGACGCGTGACGCGGGTGCCCACATTCTTCCACCAGGTCCTCCGGGGCCATGCCAGACACCCGGATCTGAACCAGCCGCGGCTGCTCCTGCGGCTGGTTTTCGCCAAAGTGCGCGCAGAGCCCGCACTGCCCTTCGTGTACCGGTTTCATAGCCCCACCATGCCACGCAACGGCGCGAGACACCACCTCATGAGCGCGTCTTAAACCGCCAGGCCCCGGTACGCCAGCAGCTCCGCCAGCACGGAGCGGATGCCGCTGCCGTCCTCTGCCTGTGCCGCGGCGTGGGTGAGGTCGGCATAAGCCCCTTCCAGCCGCTGCGCCGCCATCTCGGCGTGCGATCCGCGGAGGGCCTGGCCGGCGTGCTCGGCCAGCGCCTGGGCGTATGCCAGGTACGCACGCTTCACCAGCGCTTCCGCGCCCGGCGTCGAAGCAAGCCGGTGCAGCGCTTCGCGGCGGGCTACTTCCGGCAGCATCCAGGCGGGCTGCGAGGGGTCGTCACCCGGCACGACCCGCCTCACCAGCCCCGCCGCGGCGAGGCGCGAGAGCTGTTCCGCCGTCCGCTGGTCGGCGAGCGTGGCGGGCCCTTCCCATCCGGGAGCGCCGGGCATGGCGTCCGCCGCGCCGGAAACGGCCCTGAGCGCACGCACGGACCACGGCCCCACGAACAACGCCGCACGCATCAGCAAGGCCAGATTCGCGGGCGGCTGAATGTCCACCGCCCACGAGGCGAGCAGCGTCAGCACCTGCTCCGCGCTCACGTGCTCAAGAGTCGAGCCCATCACCATGGCACGCTGGCGGAGTTGAGCTTCGAAAGTCGCGGGGGGCATCGTGGCCGCGAGCCCGGCGCACAGGGCGATGGCCTGCGGGCTGCCCTTGAGAAGTTGCGCGACGCGCAGGGCCTCGCCCGCCCGCTCACGCCACGCGCCGCCGTTGCCGGGGATGCGCTCCAGCAACAGACGGGCCCAGGCCAAAGCCGGAGGCCCGTCATCGCCGAGCGTGCCAACCGGCGCGGCCCATTCGCCGTCCACGCCCAGCGGCGACCGTGCGGTCGCCAGCACGCGCAGGTTGGGGCATGCCCGCAGCAGCGGCACCACCGTGCCCGCGGCCCCTGCCGGCGCGTGCGAACAGCCGTCCAGCACCAGCAGAGCCGGGCGGGCGCCGATGCGCTCCACCAGTTCTTCCAGGACCCCTGCGCCGCGCCCGCGGACGCGCATGGAGAATGCCGTCAGCACGGCGGGGAGCGTGGCGTCTCCCAGCGCCGGCAGCGTCACCCACCACGCACCGCCGCGAAGCCCGCTCGCGGCGTTGATCGCCGCTGCAGCCGCGGCGCTCGTGACGCCCGAGCCCGGCCCGCCCGTCAGCGTCACCAGACGCCGCCGTTCCAGCAGCCCGGCGATGTCGCGCAGGAAGCTATCTCGCCCGGCGAGCGGCCGTTCCGGGGCGTGCACGTTGCCGCGTTCGGGCGGGCCGTCGTCGGCCGGGCCCGAGGTGGTGGTCACGAACACCCGCCCGACCGAAAGCTCGCGCAGCGATTCCTCCAGGGCCCCCACCACTTGCCGCATGGTGACGGACCGCTCCGAAACGTTCTTCTTCAGGCAAGACTGAAGCAGCCGCAACACGCGCCCGGGCGTGGTTCGAGGCAAGGCAGCCCAATCCGGCTCGCCCAGGATCGTCACCGCGATCACGTCCGCGAGCGTGTCTCCCGGAAAGGCGGCACGGTGCGCGAGGCACTCGTAGAGCACGCACCCAAGGGCCCAGACGTCTGTGGCCGCGTCCACGTTGTGACCGCGGGCCTGCTCGGGGGACATATACCCCGGCGTGCCGAGCATGAAGCCGGGCACGGTGGTGTGCTTCACCTGCTGCTGCATCGTGGGGGCAAAGGGGTCCACGGGGGCATCGGCTTTGCCCGACTTGGCGATGCCGAAGTCCAGCACCTTCACGAGCCCGTCGGCGCGAACCTTCACGTTCCCCGGCTTGAGGTCTCGGTGCACGATTCCCTGCGCGTGCGCCTCGGCCAGCCCCAGCGCCACCTGACGCACGATGCCGAGCGCTTCTTCCACACCCGGAGGCGAGGAGGCGATGCGCTGGGCCAGCGTGGGGCCTTCCGCCAGCTCCAGCACGAGGTACGTCCCGGTGGCGTCGGTCTCGATGCCGTAGATCCCGGCGATGTTCGGATGGTTGATGGCCGCGAGCGTTCGTGCCTCTGCCTCGAAACGGGTGCGCCACATCATGTCGCCCGCGTACTCGGGCGGCAGGCTCTTGATGGCGACCGTGCGCCCCAGCTTCGTATCCACGGCGCGGTAGACCACGCCCATGCCGCCGCGGCCCAGCTCGCCTTCGATCACGTAGTGCCCGATGGTCTGCGCGGCGCTCACGCTTCACCCCCCGCCGCGTCCTGGGCTGCGACGCTGTTCTGGCCGTGGGCCAGGTGCCTGCCGGGCCACACGGCGTGCCACGCGAGCATCGCCCCCACGCCCGCGAGCAGCGCGGACATGTAGAACGAAGCGCCGGGCAGGTACAGGGCGTCCTGGTTCTCCGTAAAGACCTCGAACACCAGACCTCCGGCCACAGGCCCCATGATCGCCGCGACGCTCGCCAGAGCCGAGAGCGCCCCCTGCGTGGCCCCCTGCTCGTCGGGGCGCACCGTCTTGGTGATCATCGCCTGCAATGCGGGCTGGGAGATTCCCGCGAAGCAGCCGTAGGCGATGACCACGAACATCATCCATCCCTTCCACGCCGTGCCGTATCCCACGTATGCAAGCACGCTGATCACCGTGCCGACCATCAGCGTCCTGCGCTCGCCGAGCCAATGAATGATCTTTTTCGTCAGCACGCCCTGCACGAAGAAGGTCGTCAGCCCCACCGCGAACAGCGACAGGCCGACATGACGCGACCCCCAACCGAACCGGTGCCCGGTGTACAGCACCCACGTCGCGTGCAGGGCGTACTGGGCCATGCTCAGGAAAAAGAGGGCGAGCCCCAGCTCCCGCACCAGCGGGTAGCCCTTCAAGCCGCGGAAAGCGCCGATCGGGTTGGCGCGTTCGATCCGCAGCGGCGCGCGCCGCTCCTGGGCGAGCGACTCGGGGACCACCAGCAGCCCGTACAGCCAGTTCAACACCGTCAGCGTTCCCGCCGCGATGAAGGGGTAGCGCACGCTTCCTGCGCCGATCAGCGGCAGATTGTGCGTGGGGTCGCCCAGCACGCCGCCCAGCAGAGGGCCGATCACGAACCCCAGGCCGAACGCGGCCATCGTCATCCCGAACGCCGCGCCGCGCTTGGCGGGAGAGGTGACGTCCGCGATGTAGGCGTTCGCGACCGTGACGCTCGCCCCCGTCGCACCGCTGATCGCCCGGGTCACGAAGAGCACCGACAGCGTCGGCGCCCACGCCGCGACGAAGTAGTCCAGGGCGGACCCGAAGAGCGCCGCCAGCAGCACCGGCCTGCGTCCGAAGCGGTCGGACAGCACCCCCATCAGCGACGAAAAGCAGAAGAGCGAGAGGGCGTAGGTGGCGTTGAGGGCCCCCACCCAGGGCCCGGCCTGGGCGTCGGTAAAGCCCCCGAGCATCTGCACCAGGCGCGGGGAGACGGGGATCAGCAGCCCGATGCCCATCGCGTCGAGCATCACCGTCAGCACGATGAATCCCATGCTCGCCCGCTTCGCCGCCAAACTCACGCTCCTTCCGGGGGGAGTCAGAGGATACAGCCCGCGGCGCCCCCGTTCTTCCGCTACCCTGCGCACATGCGTTTCGACCTTGTTGACCGCATCCTCGAGCAGTCCCAGGACCGCATCATCACCCTCAAGCACGTGACCGCGGCGGAGGAGTACCTCCAGGACCACTTCCCCAGCTTCCCGGTCCTGCCGGGGGTGATGATGCTCGAAGCGCTCGTCCAGGCCGGGCAGCGGCTGCTGGCGACGCGGCACCCAGGGCCGCTGGCCCTCGGGCGGGTGCGGGCCCTCAAGTTCGGCCGCTTCGTCAAGCCCGGGGCCACCCTGCGGGTGGAGGTCACCCTGCACAAGGAAGAGGCGGGGACGTTCGACCTGAAGGGGGAGGCGACCCTTCTGGACCCCCAGGGGGGTGAGCCGGGGGTCGCGGCGTCGGGCCGATTCACGCTTCGCCCGCTGATTGTCTCGAACGGAACTGCGGAGCCATCAGTGACTTAGAGCGAAGTCCGACGGAAGATCACCCCGCCAACTTCCTCGATGTTTGTACAAGCTCACTTGCGACGGTCTACCATTGCACCTTTCCCTTCCCAGAACTGGGGGTTGACGCACGATGACGCAGGACGAGGTATTCCAGAAGATTCGCACGGTGCTGATGGACGCGCTCGCGGTGGATGAGGAAGAGGTCACCATGAGCGCTGTATTGACGCGCGACCTGGGAGCCGAGTCCATCGACTTCCTCGACATCGTGTTCAAACTCGAGCAGGCCTTCGGCATCAAGATCAACCAGGGCGAGCTCTTCCCCGACAACGTCGCCCAGGACCCCAAGTACGTCCAGGACGGCAAGGTGACCCCCGAGGGCATCGCGGCCCTCAAGGCCCGCATGCCGCACGTGGACTTCTCCAAGTTCGAGCAGGACCCGCAGTTGAGCAACGTCGCCAACGTGTTCACCGTTGAGGCGCTGGTCAAGTTCGTGCAGAACAAGCTGCAGGCGTCGTGAGCCGGAATCTCGCCCTCAAGGCTCTTGCGGGTTCTGGTTAGCTTGAGCGTTTGGGCTTTGGAGCCGCCATGCGGTGGATGTGGATCGACAGAGTCGTCCTGCTTGAGCCGCGGCAGAAGCTGGTCGCGCTCAAGAACATCTCCATGGCGGAGGAGCATCTGCACGACCTTCCGCGGCCGGTGATGCCCGCGAGCCTCATCGTCGAGGGCATGGCCCAGACGGCGGGGATTCTCGTCGGCCACGCCAACGGCTTCAAGGAGAAGGTGGCCCTCGCCAAGATCAGCCGCGTGGAGCTGACCGAGGACGCCACGCCGGGCTACACGCTCCGGTACACGGCGACGATCCAGCAGCTCGACGCCGCGGGGGCTTCCACGGCGGGCACGGTCGAGCTTCTCGACCCCGCGGACGGCCGGGCGAGGACCATCGGCGCGATCGACCTGATGTTCAGCCACATCGACCACAACATGGCCGGGGCCGAGTTCCCGCGTCACAACTTCGTCTTCAGCGGCCTCTTCAAGACGCTGCTGGAGACCAGCGGCGTGGGCGTCTGACCCCAGTCCCCCACCTTTGCACTACCATCTTCGCGTGAGCGCGCACGCCGACACCTCCCCCTGGACCACGCGCCGGCTTCTCGCGTGGATGCAGGAGGCCTTCCAGAAGAAGGGCCTCGACGCGCCGCGCAAGCAGGCGGAAATGCTGCTCGAGCACGTGATCGGCTGCAAGACGCTCGAGCTGTACACCAGCCCCGACCGCCCAGCCTCCCTTCTCGAACGTGAAACCTTGCGCAACCTCGTGCAGCGGGCCCTCAAGCACGAGCCCATCCAGTATCTCGTGGGCAAGGAGCGCTTCTTCGGCCTGGAGTTCCTGGTTGATCGGCGCGTGCTCATCCCGCGCCCCGAGACCCAGACCATCGTCGAGGAAGTCCTGCAGCACCACCGCGCCCGTCACGGCAGCGCCGCGGCGAAGGGAGAGGGGCTTTTCATCGCCGACATCTGCACCGGATCGGGGTGCATCGCCATCGCCCTGCTCAAGAACCTGCCCGGCGCGCGGGCTGTTGCCTCGGACATCAGCCCGGACGCCCTCGACGTGGCCCGCATCAACGCCGAGCGGCACGGCGTGACCGAGCGCATCGACTTCCTGCAGGGCGACCTGCTCGCGCCTCTGGACGAGCACCCCATCGCCCGCGCCGCCGCTTCCATCGACTATCTCGTCAGCAATCCGCCTTACATCCCCGACGATGAATGGCCCGCGGTGGAGCCCAACGTCAAGGACTACGAGCCACACACAGCCCTCCGGGGTGGGCCGGACGGCCTGGCGTTCGTCCGCCGCATCATCGCCGACGGGCCGCGGCACCTGCGGCCGCGGGGGCTGATGCTGATCGAGGTCGCAGAATCGCGCGCCCATGAAGCGGCGGAGCTGGCACGGGCTCACCCGGACCTGACAGACGTGCGCACGCTGAAGGATGACTTCGGCAAGCCGCGGGTGATCGTCGCCGCACGCGCATGACGGTTACTTGCCGGCGTCCTTGATCTTCTCGCCGGTTTCCTTCACGGCGTCGCCTACGTCCTTGGCTGCCTTGTCGATGTTCTCCCCCGCTTTCTCGGCAGGGCCCTTTTCTTCGCACCCCGCGAGAAGGGCGGAGGACGCGACCCCCGCGGCGGCGGCGATCACCGCCACCACGAACGCCTTGCGGGCGAAGGACCGAAGGGAAGTCGTCAGGGCGCGGGGGATTGAGAGGGTCTCCATATCGCTCTCCTCGTGGGTATCGGTGACGCCAGCCCTCATATGTACGACGCCCTCGTTCAAACTCCACCGGGATCCTGCGCGCATGAACCTACTTTCACCCCGGCATTTAGACGCCGCGGCAACGCAACACCTCAGGCCGTAAGGACAGTGGGCCCGGCATCGGGGCCTTCCGGACCGGTTTTTCGTCGTTTTGAGTGGGCGGGTTGAGCAGCCGCGGCAGGAAGAAGCGAGATCAGACCGCGCGGCTTACTTCTTCAGCGCCTTGCGCACTTCATCGAGCAGGCGTTCCACCTGGAAGGGCTTGAAGAGCACGCTCTGGAGCCCCTCCTGGCTGGCCCGCACGATCGAGTGGTGCGGATCATAGCCGAAGCCGGTCATGAGGATCACCGGCACGCCGGGGTTCTGCTTGTGCGAGGCCGCGAAGATCTCGTAGCCGTTGTGGTCGGGCATCCGGATGTCGCTGATCACGAGGTCGAAGCCGTTGGGCCCGGCCTCCTCCAGCGCGGCGATGGCTTCGGCCCCGTTCTTACAGACGGTGGCCGTGCAGCCGCGGGTGGAGAGCACGTCCCCGATGATGCGACGGATGCGGGGCTCGTCGTCGGCGATGAGCACGCGCTTGCCCTTGAGCAAGGGGTCCTGCGTCTTGTCCGCCAGCGCCTGCTCCACGCCCAGCAACGTGGCCGGGCCAGCGGCACACTCCCGGATGCGGTTCCGGATCGCCTCCAGGTCGCGCTTGATGCGCTCCAGGTGCGAGTGCGTCGAGGGGCCGGCATTGGCGGTCTCGATCTCCAGCACCTCGACCTCGTGGGCGATGTCCTGCAGCGGCTCGTTCAGCTCCACCGCCACGCGCCCGGTGATGGTCTGGTTGGTGCTGCTGCGCTCCACCACCAGCAGGTCCAGCAGGTTGAGCGCCACGGCCACGTAGCGGCCGAAGATTTCGCCGAGCTGGCGGTCCTCCTCGTCGAAGGCCTCCACCTGGAGGCTCTCGACGTTCATGATCCCGATGATCTTGTCGTGGACCCGCAGGGGGACCGTGAGCGAGCTACGGGCCCCCTCCACGCCGGGCAGGTACAGGTCATCACGGCTGGTGTCGCTGCAGATGTAGCTGCGGCCCGAAGCCGCGACGTGCCCGCTGATGCCGTAGTTCTCCAGCGAGGGGCGGATGACGGTCTCGCCGAACTCCGCGGGCAGGCCGTAGCCGATCACCAGCTCCAGCTTTCCGGAACGCTCGTCCAGCAGCCGGATGGCGAAGTGGTCGAAGTGCAGGAGGTCGCGGGCGACGCGGATGATCTTCTCTTCCAGCAGCTTCAAGCGCTCGTGGGCGTTGTACTTGCGCACCACATCCGCGTCGAAGCGGACCAGCTCGCTGCCGGCCAGGTCGATGGCGTTGATCCGCTGCTGGAGCTTCTTCGCCGCGGTGACGTCGCGGAGGATCACCACCAGGCTGTCGCCCCACCGCTTCATTCCCTCGCCCAGGGCCGTAAGCGTGCTCCGAGGCAGGGGCGTGATCGACACCTCAAAGAAACGGTCCGAGTCTGCAAGCAGAAACTCGGACCGGACAGAAGGAACGGGATATGGGAGGTCAAGGGGGGGCGAGGGGTGATCACGGTCGAACTGTCGGCACGCCCACCCCACTCGTTCGTGCATCGCGCCCGTGATGCCTTTGAGCAGTTCGTTGGACCAGATCGGCAAGCCCGATCGGGTGTACAGCCCAACCCCTTCCCCGATGGCGTTGAGCAGCGTGAGCGCCAGGGTGCCGACTGAATGATCCCAAGCCTGGCCTTCGGGAGACTGCTGGGACGGGTTGTCAGGATCCTGCGGAGTAGGCACGGGTGAATGAGAAGCGGGCTCAGAACCGGGTGAGGGTTCCCGCGTAGAGTGGTCGGTCGGGTCTGGTCCACCGGGATGGCCGGACGAGTCGCTCAAACTGACGCTCTGCCGAACACGGACGGCCACCGGCCCGTCGGAAGGTTCCGCCGCGACCGGAGTTCGATGAGTTTCATGGCTCCTGCCGGACATTTCAGGGGACCTCGGCCTCCTGCCGTGAGAAGTGTAGCGAAGTGTTGGGCCTCGGCCCGCCGACTGGCCGATCCAATCTCCTAACCGCGACCGATAACGAATGCTGCGACCCTCGGGACTTTTATCGGGTCGCCCAACTGAACTGGACCAGAACTCTCATGCTGCTCGTTGACGACGTTCACAAGTCATTCGGGGACGTCAAGGCCGTCCAAGGTATTTCATTCGAGCTGAAGCCCGGACAGGTTGCGGGTTTGCTCGGACCAAACGGTGCCGGCAAGACAACCACCATCCGGATGATCACCGGCTACTACCTCCCCGACCGTGGGCGCGTTCTTATCGGCGGCTTCGATACCATCGACCAGCCCCGCCTCGCCCACCTTCGGCTGGGGTATCTCCCGGAATCCACACCGCTCTACCCCGAGATGCGGGTCGTGGACTTCCTGCACTTCCGCGGCAAGCTCTTCAACATGGACCGCCGCACCCGGAAGATGGCGGTGGAGCACGTCATCACCCGGTGCTGGCTGAAGGAGGTCCGCAAGCGTCGTATCAGCAAGTTGAGCAAGGGGTTCCGGCAGCGCGTCGGCCTGGCCGCCGCCCTTCTGCACAATCCCCCGGTGCTGGTCCTGGATGAACCGAGCAACGGCCTGGACCCCACGCAGATCCGGGAGACCCGCCAACTCGTCCGGGAGCTGGCCTCGGACCGCACGATGCTGATGAGCTCGCACATCCTCCCGGAGGTCGAGAAGATCTGCGACCGGGTGATCATCGTCGCCGCGGGCAAGGTCCGGGCCGACGGCTCGCCCGCCCAGCTCATCCGCGACGCGGGGGATCAGGGGACGTACCTGGTCCAGGCGAAGGGTGGCCGCGCCGGGGACGACGACCGGTTCATCCGCACGATGACGCAGGTGCCGTATGTCCAGAGCGTGCGACGCACCAACCCTGACCGGCCGGGCGTCCTGACGGACTGGACGCATTGGGTGATCCAGTCGCGCAAGGGGGCTCCGGACCTCCGGGAGGCCATCGCCCAGGCCGCGATGCAGAACGGCATCATGCTCCGCGAGCTGCGCACGGACGCGGTGACGCTGGAGCGCGTCTTCCTGCGGCTGATCGAGGAGGTCGAGACGCCGACGCCGGAGGCAGAGGATGAAGAGAGCGCGGGCGTGATCAGGCCCGACACCTCCGCGGAGAATGCAGCATGAGCGCCACCGCCGCCATCGCGACGCGTGAGCTAGGGGCGTACTTCCGGCAACCCGCCGGATGGATCATCATCGCCCTGTACCTGTTCCTGACGGGGCTGGTGTTCGCCCTGTCGATCCTGATTCCTGGGGAGCCGGCGAGCCTGCGCTCGTTCTTCGTGCTCTCCGGGTGGCTGCTGCTGCCCGTGGTGCCGGCGATCTCCATGCGCCTGCTGGCGGACGAGCTGCGCCACGGCACGATCGAGCCGCTGCTGACGTCCCCGCTCTCCGGGCCGGGGCTGGTGCTGGGCAAGTTCATGGGCGGGGCGATGTTCCTCGTAATGATGCTCCTGCCCACGCTGACCTACGTCGCGGTGCTCTTCCGCGTCTCGCAGCCCGAGCCGGACATCGGGCCGCTCATCTCCGGCTACACCTGCCTCATTCTGCTGGGGCTGCTGTATCTGTCGATCGGGACGTTCGCGTCGTCGCTCACGAGCAACGCGACGCTGGCGTTCATGATCACGCTCTTTGCGATCCTGGGCCTCATCTTCCTTGAGGCCGCGTACGCGCGCGTGCCGGACGTGGCGAAGCCCATCCTTTACGCGATGCTGCTCAAGCCGCGGGTGGAGGACTTCGCCCGCGGCGTGATCGACACCGGCCACATCGTCTTTTTCCTCAGCGTCACCGTCTGGTTCCTCCTCCTGGCGGTCGCGAGCGTGGAGCTGCGTCGATGGCGCTAAGCACAACGATCCTCCAGGGCCCGCCCCCCGCGCCGCCGCGTGGGCCCGCCGTCAGCGGCTCGCAGCGGCGGATGAAGGTGTACTTCACCACCGCGGTCACGATCCTGGCCGTCACCGCGCTTGTCGTGGTGGGCAACGTCGTTTCGGAGCGCTACCACGCACGCTTCGACATGACCGCCGCGGGCACGCAGAAGCTTTCTCCGCGGACCTCCAAGCTGCTGGTGCGTCTGCAGGACCAGATCCGCATCGTGGTCGCGGCGGACTACAAGGGCGTGGACCCGCGGGCCCGCGACCGTGTCAAGGACGTGCTCAGCGAGATGAAGCGGTCCTCACGGAGGATCGACTACTCGCTGATCGACACGGGCTCCGTCAGCGGGCTGGAGGCGTACAAAGCGCTCCTGCGCGACCTCGTCCGGCGCGACCGCTCGCTGATCGACGACCAGACCGCCGCGATCAACCTCTCCTCCACCGCCGCCCAGGCGCTCTCCGCGTACATGGGCGCGGAACTGTCCAACAGCCTGCTCCAGGTCCAGAGCCTGATCCCCGGCGTGGGCGCGGACCCCAACCGGCGCTTCTTTGAGACCGCCGCGGCGAACGCCCGCGTGATGAGCCAGGACCTCAGCGCCGCCGTGACGCAGACGAGTGAGCTGCTGGCGAGGAAGCTGGACGACATTCCGCTGCCCGCCACCGACGCCGCGGCAAGGACGATGGGCGATGTGCTTTCCCGCGCAGTCGATCAGCTCAGCGAGCTTTCCCGTCAGCTGCGCAAGTTCGCCGAGCAGCCCGCCAACGCCGGTGTCCCCGCACAGGCCGCGCGCTCCATCATCACCACCGTTGACCACCAGCGCGACCAGACCGCCGTGCTGCTCGAGAGCCTCCGCCGTCTCAAGCGGCTCGATCTGCTCCGCATCGCCGACGCGCTCCGCTCCGGCAACGCGGCCCTCATCATCGGCCCGCAGTCGCTGGGCATCACCGCGATGGACCTCGACCTGCTCATGCCCTCCACCGCGTGGCTTGACGCCACCGGCCTGGGCAAGGCAGACCTGAACCGACGCGTCGAGGAGCTCATCACCACCGGCATCGGCTCGATGCTCAGCCCCTTCCGGCCCATCGCCGTGCTGGTTCATGCGGAGCGGCCCTTCTTCGATCAGCCGCAGATCGTCGAGCGTAACTTCGGCGCGGTCTTCAACCGTCTCCAGTTCCACGGCATCGACATCATCGAGTGGGCCGTCGTCCAGGACAATGCCCCGCCGCGGCTGGCCTCCCTCAACCCCGAGGGCAAGAGGCCGGTCGTCTACATCATCTTCCCCGCCGACTCCACCGAGGGCAGCGACTCCACCGGCAGCAGCGGCGCCCAGCGTGCGACCAAGCTGGGCGAGGTCGCGACGGAGCTGGCCAAGCAGGGCAAGAACCTGCTGATCTCCGTCAATCCCTCCTTCTTCCAGACCTACGGCAGCCCCGACCCCATGGCCCCCGCGCTGGAGCACTTCAACCTCATCGCGGCGACGGGGCGTCCGATCCTGCGGGAAGAAATCCGGCCCGAAGGCCGCATCGTGCACACCGAGCACGTGGTCTTCCCGGACGAGACCACCGGCGTGCTCGCGGGCGCGATCCAGGGCCTGCCGATGCTCATGCCCGGCCCTGTGGCCCTGCATATCAAGCCAGGCGACCCCAAGACGCCTCACTCCGTCTGGCGGCTGTACTCCATCCCTGTGCTGGAGCGCATCTGGGCGGAGTCGCAGTGGCTTCCGCTGTGGCAGACGCCGCGGAATCAGCGTCACCTCATGCCCAATCCGCCCGTCTTTGACGAAGGGCGCGATGTCCGCCAGCCCACGAGCCCGTCGGGCGAGCGCGAGTCCACGTGGCTTGTGGCCGCGGCGGTGGAGCTTCGCCATACCCGCGCCCCGACACAGCGCCTTGTTGCCGTGGGATCGCGCGAGTGGTTCAGCACGATGGCCGTCTCGCCGCGGGTGAGCATCGACGGGCGCTCCGCGGCGGTTTATCCGGGCAACATGGAGCTGTTCGAGGCCTCCGTCTTCTGGCTGGCGGGGCACGATGACCTCATCGCGCAGAGCCCCAGCGCCCAGACCGTCGCGCTCATTCAGCCGATGGACGTGAAGGTGTTGTCCGGGTTGCGGATGACCATGATGATCGGCCTGCCCTTGGCGGTGCTGGCGTTGGGGGTCGTGTACCGGCTCATCCGCGGGTAAAACACCGCCCGCACAACGCTCACCACGGCCGGCCAGATCACGCCCGGCTTCTCAGGGCGCACCTCCCGCAGCGCGTGCATCAGGCCGCAGGCGGGGCACGGTGGATTGTCTCCCCGTGCCGCGTAAAGCACGCTCGCACACCGCCGGCAGCGGCGCGGCCTCACCTTTCTCGCGGCGTGGGCGATGCCGCACTCCGGGCAGGTGGGGTTCTCCTCCTCCAGTCCGCTCAGCTCGTAACGGCAGCGGCGACAGGGCCGATCCACCCGGTGCCGCGGCAGGCAGACGATGAACGTGCCCACCACCAGCACCGTCACCGCCTCGGTCGCCAGCAGCAGCGGGAAGATCGGCCCTTCCAGATAGGCGGGGTAGACCATCACCGAGAAGCGGTACAGCAGCCCCAGCAGGCCGACCCCCAGCAGTCCCATCAGCACGGCGACGTACCCCAGCCAGGAGCGCCGCCACCGCCACGCCAGGGCCCACACGAGCACGGCATAGATCGGGAAGAGGATCACCGGGGGGAGTGTAAGGGCCTGGCGGAAATGGGAGACAAGCCCTCAGGTTCACCAGTTCTTCAGGCCGTCCGGGCGTCTTACCGCCCGCCCTTGAAGAACGTCCGCAGGGATTCGAAGAGGTCGTCCCGCCCGTTCACCTTGCTGGTGATGAGCTTGGGGCCGTATTCATCCGCCGCGCCGTCGGGGAAGGCCTCGGCGAGCACGCCGTAGAAGCTGCCGCTGCCGTAGGCGCTGGCCACCTGGCAATAGCCGAAGAGGTTGCACATGGGCAGCAGGTTGTCCTTCAGCAGCTTCACGCAGAGCCGGTTGTCGGCGTCGCTGGAGTTGTCGCCGTCGCTGAAGTGGAACAGGTAGATGTTCCAGTCGTTGGGGTCGTAGTTCGCCGAGAGCAGGTCGCGGCAGAAGCTGAAGGCGGAGCTGATCCGCGTGCCGCCGTCCTCGCGCACGGAGAAGAAGGTCTTCTTGTCCACCTCGCCCGCGCGGACGTCGTGGACGATGTAGCGGCTCTCGATCCCCTCGTAGTTGCGCCGCAGCCACGTGTCGATCCAGAACGCCTCCAGGCGCACCAGCTCCTTCTGCTCGTCGCCCATCGAGCCCGACACGTCCATCATGTACACGATCAGCGCGTTGCTCTGCGGCTTCTTGACTTCGTTCCACGTGCGATACCGCAGGTCGTTCTTGATCGGGATGATCACCGGGTGCTCGGGGTCGTACTGCCCCATCGCGAGCTGACGCTTGAGCGCCTCCCGATACGTCCGCTTGAAGTGCCGCAGCGAGGCAGGCCCCACCGGGCGGATGCCCGTGTACTTATCCTTGATCGTCGTGAGGCGATGGTGGCCCTTGGGCTCGATCCTCGGCAGCTGCAGCTCTTCGCCGAGGATGTCCGCAAGCTCCTCCAGCGTGACGTCCACTTCCAGCAGGTGGTGGCCTTCCTGTTCCCCCCCACGGCCGTCCTGCCCCTGGCCAGGCTGGCCGACGCCCTGGCCCTCTTCGCCTTCGCCCATGCCCACGCCGCCGGAGTTGTCGCCGTAGCGGAAGGTCGGGATGTCGATGTCGTGCACCGGGATCGAGACGACCCGCTTGCCCTCGCGGCCCAGGAGCTCGCCCCTGGACAGGAACCGCCGCAGGTCCTTGCGGATAAGCCCGCGCACGATCTGGCGGAACCGCTGGTGGTCTTGTTCGATCTTGTTGACCATGGGTGCCGACCTTGGCGAGACGAAGCAGCCTGCTCCACCCTACACCCTGGCTCCTGGCCGCGGCCATAAAGCCCCGTCAATATCCCTTACGACTTCGGCGCTCCATTGGATGCTCTTGAGGCCAAGGTCCGGGAATCGGTTTCAGTCAGGCGGCGTGGCTCGCACACCCCGCGCAAGAGACGCGGCAGATAAAAGCCCCACGGGCACCGCCACAACCAGTTCGCACGCCCGATTCACAAGATCGACGGTCAGCCCCACGCCGCGCGTCATTGCCGCGGCCCCGCGGAACCACGAGGGCAGCACCGGCCCCAGGAGCCCCACCGCCCATTCCCGAATCCCCAGCCCGTTGCCCACCATCGGCACGAGCATCGCGACCTGGCTCACGACGCCGATCGCCGCGGCGCTCGCGATCGTCCATTCGACGTTCAGCAACGCCATCACGGTGGCGTAACGGGCCGCCCATGTTGCAATGTCAAGGCAGCGAACGCCCACGGCCATCGCCGCCCACCACCACGCGCGGCCGCGTGCGCGGGCGATCACGCCGCACAGAAAAGCGATTGCCGCGAGCGACAGCAGCGCCGCGAACATCCCCCACTTTTCAGGAAGCACGCCCACCGCGCCGACCAGAAGCGCCGATCCGAGCACGCCCGCGCTGACCACCATCCCGGTGCCGATCGCCTGAGCCGTGAAGCGCACCGGGATGCCGTGGACGCGCCGGTGGTACGCCACGCGCCCGAACAGCCCCGGCGCCAGCGGCAGGTAGTTCAGCAGCCACGAGGCCCCGATCAGCCACAGCATTTCCGCGAACCGCACCCGTCGCGTCGCTTTCGCCTGGCCCGGCTCCATCAGCAGCATGAACAGCGCGCTGCTCAGCACCCAGTTGCACAGGGGCAGCGTCAGCGCGAGCGCGATCAGCCACCACCGCGCACCCGCGGCTTCGGCCAGAGCTTGAATAACGACTTCACGCTGCCCCCATGCCGCGTACACCGCCGCTGCAAGCAGCGTCACGCCCAGCGCAAAGCCCGCGGCTTTCCGCCACGCCGAGGGCGGCCGTTCTTCGTTCAGGGACGCAGAGGCAGAGTCCACACGCTTACTTCGACGGTTCCGGCGTCGGAACTGGAGCCGGTTCGGCGGGCACGTCGGGAGCGACGCGCTGCGAAGCCTCCGAAGGCTTCTCGCTGCGGACGTAGCGAGCCTTCAGGGCGGCCACAGCCTTGACCAGCACCTGGTCTCCGGTCGCCTCCGCGGCACGGACGACGGGATCATCAGGCCCGTAGGTGCGGGTCACCAGGGCCACGGTCAGCACGCGGATGTCCTGCTCCCGCGCCAAGCCGCGATCCAGCTCCATGAGCGCGGGCACCTGGCGTGCGGAAGGCAGCGACGCGAGCGCCGCGGCACGCGCTGCGGGGCTCCACGTCGGGAACAGACGCACGATGGTGTCGGCGAGGCGGTCGTTGCCCGGGGCGTTGCCCACCAGCAGCTTGATGCGAGCAGCGACCAGAAGCTCCGGCAGACGCCCACCGCCGCCCTGGTTCAGCCGCCGCTCCAGCTCCTGGCTGCTCAGACGGGTTTCGGGCAGGGACTCGTGGAGCACGCCGGGATCGATCTGAGCTTCCAGACACCCGAGGCCGGGGCGGATCGCTCCGTCGGACGTGACCTCAAAGCCCTGCACCACGCGCCACCGCAGGCGCGAAGGGAAGTAGGACGCCTGCTCCAGCGCGTAGCCGACGAGCCCGACCTCGGGCGAGACCACGCACTCCATCTCCTCGTTGGGCATCAGCCGCAGGCGCCGGTCCACCTCGATCACCTCGGGATCGAGCATGTTCGCGCCCATGGTCTTGTTGCCCATCAGCGAGGGCAGGAAGAGCAGGCGCGTGTTGATGGTTCGGCCCGCCCCGAGCGCCATCGGCACGGGGCTGAGGTTCCGCAGGCGGACGCGCACCTTCACCTGCTCCGTCGCGCCGGCACGAGCCGCGAGGGGCTCGACGATCAGCGACTGGAAGCTGTTGGGCTTGAGCGCCATCGTGTCCACCCAGGACGGGATCGTCTTGACCCAGTTTTCGAGCTTGGCCGTGTCTTCCAGCGGACGAGCGCCGCCGTCGCGCATGGCCTTGGCACGCTCGAGGTCGGAGGCCATCGCTCCCAGCGGCGTCAGCGGCGCCTGCTGCCCAACGGCCCGGAAGGCACGCGCCGCCTCGCCGTCGTTTACCGTCTTTTCCGCCAGCACCGCGCGCCCGAGTTCGGTCCACAACGAGTCGCCCGCGTTGTCGAGCAGTTGCCCGGCCTTTTCGTATTCCCTGTCACGCAGCGCGATCCACGCTTCCACGAGGGGCGAGGTCGCCTCCGGCGTCAGGGGCGTGCGTTCGATCCGCTCCGCCGCGCCGCCTTCGGGCATCAACGTCGCTGCGAGGCACTGCCACAGCACGCGCTGCTGGGCGGTCTCACGCACCAGCTCCTGAACCTGCTCCTCGGTGACGCCCTTGGGCCAGCGCATGCGGTCGCGCAGGACTTCCAAGCGCCCCTCGAGGGTCTTGGTCATGTCGTTGACGGAAGCGATCACGTCCTCCGCGCGGCCGAGCGCGATCGCCGCGGCGAGGCGCACTTCCTCGAAGGGCTCGGCGATGCGCACGTCCTCGGGATTCTGGATGAACGCGGCGCCCTGCTGGCGGGCGATGCGGTCCACGTTGGCCCGCTGGTTCGCGAGTTCGGCGTTCAGCGAGTCCAGCGTTGACCGCGCGCCGCTGTTGCGCCAGTGCAGCACCAGAGACTTGACCTCCAGCGCCATCGTGTCGCGCACGCCCATCATCCGGTACGTCGCGAAGGCGATCTCGTGCAGACGCTGCGCCCCTTGGAACGCCCCGCCGGCGGCAAGCTCGTCGCGCATCTGCTCCAGCACCCGCGCGTCCAGCGGGTCGGCCATCAGCAGGTTGCTCAGCAGCTCCAGCCGCCCCATCGTGTCCGGCGAGCGCTCGGCGTAGTACATGAAGGCGAGCAGCGCGGCGTCCTTGTTCGTGGAGTCGAGCTTGCACGCCTGCTTCAGGCGATCCAGGTAGCCCTCATCGTCCCCGCGCTCCTTCAGCAGCTGGGCAGCGTCCATCGCCATGCGCGAACGCACCGCCGGGCTCAGCCGCTCGCTGGCGATGGCGCGGTCGTACGCCGCGAGGCGCTCCTCGGAGGTCTGCAGGGCCGCGATGCGGCGCGTCAACAGGCGCAGCAGCGCCACCTCATCGGCGGGATCCTGGCGCACGATCAGCTCGGTTGCGGCGAGCAGCTCGGCCTCGTTGCCCGCCTGGAAGGCCGCCTCGGCACGCCGGCGCGCGATATCGGCATCGCCGGGGGCGAACCCCTGCGCGACACGGAGCAGCGCCGTGGTTACGTCAAAGTCGGTGGGCGTGCGCTCCTTGAGGGAGCGCAGGTCGAGGAGCGCAAGACGCAGCACGGTGTCCGCCGCGTACCGCTCGATCGCCTGCTGCTCATTCTGCCCCGCCCGTTCCGGGAGAGGGCCCTGGCCCAGAGCCACGGGCGCACCCGCGACCAGCCCCAGCACCGCCGCCAATACCCACGCTCGCCGCATGCAGTCCCTTCCGCAGAATTGGACACACGCCCTGGGGCCGAGCGGCCCCCACAACAGAAGATACCGGAGCCCGCGGCGCTTTGCCCGCCGGCGCCCCGGCGGATCAACCCATCGACATGGTCACCAGGAACTCGGCGTTGGTCTTGACCTTCTTCAGGCGAGACTTGAGCAGCTCCATGGCCTCCACGACGTTCATGTCGCTCAGCACCTTGCGGAGGCGGTAGACCAGCTCCAGCTCCTTGGGGTCCAGCAGCAGCTCCTCGCGCCGCGTGCCGGAGGCCGCCACGTCGATCGCGGGCCAGATGCGCTTCTCGACCAGCTTGCGGTCCAGGTGCAGCTCGCTGTTGCCGGTGCCCTTGAACTCCTCGAAGATGACCTCGTCCATCTTCGAGCCGGTGTCCACCAGCGCGGTGCCGATGATCGTGAGGCTGCCGCCGTTCTCGATGGCGCGTGCCGCGCCGAAGAACTTCTTGGGCCGCTGCAGCGCGTTGCTGTCGAGACCGCCCGACATGATCTTGCCGCTGTGCGGCATCTCGGCGTTGTACGCGCGGGCCAGGCGCGTGATCGAGTCCAGCAGGATGACCACGTCATCCCCGAACTCCACCATCCGCTTGGCCTTCTCGATGACCATCTCGCACACCTGCACGTGCCGGCTGGTCACCTCGTCGAACGTGCTCGCGACCACCTCCACGTCCTTGGCGACATTCCGCTTGAAGTCCGTCACCTCTTCCGGACGCTCGTCCACCAGCAGGACGATGATCTTCGTCTCCGGGTAGTTCTTGCTGATGGCCTTGGTGATCTTCTGCAGCAGCACCGTCTTGCCCGTCCGCGGCGGGGCCACGATCAGCGCACGCTGCCCCTTGCCGATCGGCGCCACCAGGTCGATCACGCGGCACTCGATCTCGTCGGGCGTGGTCTCCAGGACGAACCGCTTCTCCGGGTGCAGCGGCGTCAGGTCCTCGAACGCGCGAAGGTCGTGGACGCGCGCCGGGTCGCGGCCGTTCACCGAGTCCACCCGCAGCAGCGCGAAGTAGCGCTCGTTCTCCTTGGGCGGACGCACCGCGCCCTTCACCACCATCCCGCGCCGCAGCCCGTACCGCCGGATCATCGTCGGGCTCACGTAGATGTCGTCCGGGCCGGGCAGGTAGCTCTGCTCGGGGCTGCGCAGGAAGCCGAAGCCGTCCTGCATGATCTCGAGCGTCCCCTCGCCGTACATCAGCCCGGCGCGAGCCGCGCGGGCCTTGAGGATCTTGAACACCAGGTCCTGACGGGGTATCGACGCCACATCCGCGAAGCCCTCGCGGTGCGCCACCCGGTGCAGCTCCTCCAGCGTCATCTGCTGAAGCTCGGCGATGCTCACCGACTCGGTGCCGGGCTTGAGCTCGCCGCTCTTGATCGCCCGCTCCAGCTCCGCGGCTTCGCGCTCCAGCTCCTCATCGCTGGGCAGGAACTGGTCCAGGCGCTGCCCCTGGCTCATGAGCGACATGCCGGGAGCTCCCTGCCCCCCGCCCATGCCGCCGCCCTTGCGGCGCTTCTTCTTGCGGCGGAAGCCGCGCTCCATGCCGCCGTTGTACGGGTACGCGCCGCCGGTCCCGCCTCCCTGCCCGGCTGCGTTGCCGCCGCCAGCGGTGTTGGGCTGAGCGCCGTTGGTGCGGTCGCCGGCCTGCTGCTGGTTGAACGGCCGCTGCTCCTGGCGCTGTTCACCCTGCGGGCGCGCCTCTTGCTTCTGTTCCTGCATCGCGCCTCCCTGGCGGCCGTCCTGAGGCGGACGCCCCCCTTCTTGCCGAGCTTCCTGACGGGGCTGATCCTGCTGCTGGCGGGCGGGCTCCTGGCGGGCCTCCCGCGCCTCGGACTTGGCCGTCTCGCGGGCCTGCTCCCGCGCGGGAGCCTCGCTCTCCTTCTTGGCAGCCGCCCGGCGGGGCTTCGCCTCCTCGCCGTGCTTGGTCTTCTCTTCGCCCGCCTTCGCCTGTGTTGCCTTCGCCATTGAGTCCTTCCGCGAACGCCGGCCATCGTGCCGGCCTGAAAACCTGGTTGTGAACTGGGGTTTGGGGGCTTGGCCCGCTCTCTCCGGAGACGCGCCCGGCGTCCCCGCCGCCGTGATCAGGGCAGCTCTCTGAAAATCAACCGCTTGAGACTCACGCGCTGCCGCGGCCGTACATCGGCCGCCCGCACGAGTGATTCATGAGTTCAGGGAGTGGACGGGTGTTGCTGAGCCCGGCGCTCGCGGCCACCGGGAGCCTTGCCCGTTCGCTTCACTATAGCCGACCCGCAGCGGGCCCGCCAAGCGGAGGGGCCGTCCCCCGTCCCTCTCTTCGCGTCCCGGCTTCTTTCAGTTTCTGCAAAGCCGCCTCCACACGCCCCTTGAGCACCTCGCGCGTGGAGTCGTTCACAACCACCACATCGGACCTTTTTCGCTTTTCCTCAAGCGAAAGCTGGGCTTTCTCCCGCCTCGCCAGCTCATCCTCGTCCCACCCGCGGCTGGCTCGCAGCCGCTCCACCCGCTGCTCCCGCGGTGCATCCACGAACATCACCGCGTCACATTCCCGATCCGAGCCGGCCTCGAAGAGCAGCGGAGCATCGATCACGACCCCCGGCCGACCCTCCGCCGCGGCACGGCGCACCAGCTCGGCCCGGCCCGCCTTGACGAGCGGGTGAATGAGCCCCTCCAGCCGCGTGCGCTGCTCTGGATCCGCGAACACGATCGTGGCGACGGCCTTGCGATCGATGTTGCCGTCCGCGTCCAGAACCTGCGGCCCCCACCACTTCACCAGCTCGGCTTTAACCTCGGGGCGCTGGAGGGCCTCCTTGGCGTCCTTGTCGGAGTCCACCACCAGGAACCCCAGCTCGCTCAGCACGCTCGCCACCTCGGACTTGCCCGCCCCGATGCCACCCGTCAGCCCGAGCACCAGCAAGCCGCGCGATCCCGCGTCCTCATGCCGGTGCGGCGCGATTCCCTGTGACTCGTCCACGGCTTTGCGCACGACCCGCATCACCTCCGTAGGGCGGTCCAGCTCGACCCAGACCATCTCGTAGCCCGACGTGCCCGCCGTGGCCGCGCCCAGCGTACCCAACCCCAGCAGCCGGTCCAGGAGACTGCGCACGATGACCACGTTGCGGATGTTGCGCAGCGGCATGTCGGTGACGCTCTGGCGCATCACTCCCGCCACCGCGATCATGCGCTTATCCGTCAGCACGTACAGGCGCGACAGCCATTCGAGCGTCTGCCACACCACCACGCCGGCGACGATCACCACCCCGACCCAGCCGGCCCACTCCACCACCTGGGGCAGGTCCGCCACCCCTGCCGCGTATCTCACCCCCGCCGCGAGGAGAACAACGAGGATCACAACCCAGAGGGAACGCAGGAAGATGAACCAGGGGCTGGGGTGCAGCCAGAGCACCACGTGCTCATCCGCGGGCACGTACTTCCTCAAGATCCCCCGCAGCGGCTCCCCGAGCTTCCCGCGCTCTTCCGGGTTGTCCGGGTTGATCCAGACCTGCATTCACCCCCCAGTGCTTCGCAGCGCGACCTCCGGCTTGAGCGTCGCGATTTCCGGGTAGTTCCGGTAGAAGCCGTCGTAGTCCAGCCCGTAGCCCACCACGAACTCATCGGGAATATCGAACCCCACGTAGTCCACCTTCACCGCAACCTTGGCCTTGCCCGGCTTGCGCAGCAGCACCGCCAGCCGCAGGCTCGCGGGCTTCTGCTCAAGAATCAGACGGGACAGGACATCCAGCGTCTGCCCCGAATCGAGAATGTCATCCACGACCAGCACGTGCTTGCCCGTCAGGTTCTTGGGCAGCTCGCTGCGGAGCATGGCCCCCTTGCTCTCCATCGACGTGCCGGGGTAGCTGGACACCGCCACCAGCCCCAGGCTCAGTTTCACCGGGAGCTGGCGGATGAGGTCCGCCACGAAGACGATCGAGCCGGTGAGCACCGAGACCAGCACGATCTCTCCCGTGTGGTCGCCGTCATCGCCCAGCTCGCGCTGCAGGTCCTGGGCGATCTGCGCCCCCAACTCGTGGACGCGCTCCGCGATCCGTTCTCGTCCGATCAGCACCTTGTCAATGTCGCGGAACATGCGGATTCCCTCGTGAAACGCAGAGGGTAGCGAACAAAGGCTTCATCCGCCCGGACCGCGTTTTTTGACCATGTAAAAGGCCCTCGCCCCGATTCGACAGGGACGGGGGATGAACCTCCAGGACGCCTGGGGGACCGGCTGCGTAGTCCTCGGCCGCCGCATTGGGGCGGCCTGCGACTCAGCCCGCGCGCACGGTGCGCTGCTCGATCCGCTTCTCCGGGCGGCTCTTGACGATGCGCTTCACGTAGTTGCCGGGGGTGTGGACCTGGTCGGGGTCGATCTCGCCCAGCTCGACCAACTCCTCGACCTCGGCGATCACGAACGACGCGGCGGTCGCCATCATCGGGTTGAAGTTGCGCGCGGTCTTGCGGTACACAAGGTTGCCGAAGGGGTCCGCCTTGTACGCCTTCACGAGCGCCAGGTCGGCGAAGAGCCCTGTTTCAAGCACGAACTCGCGCTTCTCGGCCTTGCCGGTCCGCTGGCCTGGGCGGTTGTGGAAGCCGATGTCCTCGCGCGGGCGGTAGAACTCCCGCGTCTCCTTCCCCTCGGCCACCGGGGTGCCCACGCCCGTCGCGGTGTAGAAGGCGGGGATCCCCGCGCCGCCGGCGCGGATGCGCTCCGCCAGCGTGCCCTGGGGGTTGAACTCGACCTCAAGCTCGCCGGAGAGGAACTGCTTCTCGAACGTGGCGTTCTCGCCCACGTAGCTGCTGATCATCTTCTTGATCTGGCGCGTCTGAAGCAGCAGCCCCAGGCCGAAGTCATCGACGCCGGCGTTGTTGCTGATGCACGTCAGATCCTTCACGCCGCTGTCGCGCAGCGCCGCGATGAGCGTCTCGGGGATGCCGCAGAGGCCGAACCCCCCCACCATCACCGTCATCCCGTCCCGCAGCACCCCCAGGTCCCGCAGGTCCGCCATCGCCGCCTTCGCATCAGCAAACACCTTCGTCGCCATCAACCACGCTCCTCGCCACCGCCGCACGTGCCGTGCGCCGTCGGCTCTTTTTCAGCTCTTTTACTTCCGCAGCCGTCCCGGCGCGCTCACCAGAACATACGCGCGGTAATGCTCGCCGACCTTCCTCACGTAGGTCGATTCCAACCGCAGGTCCGTTACTTCGCGCCCCATCACCTCGGCGAGCGCCGCACGCGCGGCTTCCGTCGCCATCCGCGGGGCCTCCCGCACCGTCGGCGCGTCCGCGTACGCCCCCACCTGGACGCGGCCATCAACCTCCCTCGCGGCGGTCGAAAACCACGCCGGCGCTCCTTCCACCGTCGGCACGGACTCGGGTCGCGTGGGCTCTGGAGAAGGGGGAGGCGGGGGCGGAGGAGTCTGCACAACCGGAGCCGCAGCCGGTGTATCAACGCGTGCCGCGGCTTCGCCCGCGGAGACCCACACCAGGTACTCCCCGCTGCTGAGCCGCGCATACGCGGCACGCTTCACCGGTGCCGTGCTGCCTCCGGCGCGGGCCTGACGCACCGCCTGCTGATACGCAGATTCCAGCGTGCCGCCCTGGCCGCGCCCGCTGCCGGGCTGACTCGCTGTGGCCGCCCACCACGAAGGCGCGGGGCCGGAGACGGGCTCAAGCTCGACGCCGACGCGCTTGCTGAGCGCCGCCGCGGCACGCTCCGCCTGCGACCGCTGCGCCTGCTCCAGGCTGGGAACGGGGCGCGAGGGCGTCGTCGCCGCGGGCTCGGGGCGTGCGGGCGCCGGGCTCGCCGACGCGGAACGAGGGTTTTCCGCCACGGGACGCGGAGAAGCACACCCTCCCACCATCGCCATGCCCACGATCGCCCAGAGCCAACGACTCATCACGTCCTCCAACCTCAGAACAGACGCCCCTGGTCCTTGGAATCCTTGACGCGCCCGTCCAGAAGCTCCAACTGCTGCCGCAGCTCCTCCACCGAGCGGAACTTGTAGTACTCGCTGGCGAAGCGGATGTAGGCCACCTCGTCGATGTCCCGCAGGCGGAGCATGACCTGCTCGCCGATCACGCTGCTCTCCACCTCGCGGTCGTACTCGCGGTGCAGCCACTCCTCGATTTCGTTGACCATCTTCTCCTTCACGTCCTCGGGGATGGGCCGCTTGCCGCACGCCGCCTGCACGCCGCGCATGATGTTGTCGCGGCTGAAGGGGACGCGCGAGCCGTCGCGCTTGACGACGGTCAGGCGTGCGGTCTGCTCCACCCGCTCGTAGGTCGTGAACCGCCGCCCGCACCCGAGGCACTCACGACGGCGGCGGATGATCTTCCCGCCGTCGCTGGCGCGGCTGTCGATCACCTTGTCGTCGTTGGTGTTGCAGTATGGGCAGAGCACGGCCTGATCCCTCCCACGCGGGACCGGCATGTTCCCCCCTGGACCTGATTCCGTCAAACCGCGCTCCGGGGGCCGACGGAGCGGTCCAAAAACGACGACCCCGAGCAGAAAGCCCGGGGCCGCGGATGCTTGTGCTGGGTTGGGGTCGCCCTGTGGGCGTCAGTTCGTCGTCTCGTCGCCCTTGCGCGCCGACTCTTCGAGCAGCGCCTCAAGCTCCGGATCGATGCGGCGGAAGAAGCGGGACGGCCGCTCGTCGTTCAGACGCGCGTTGAGCTTGGTCAGGCCCTCGTCCACGATCTGGCGGACGCGCTCGCGGCTGATGCCGATCTCGTCGGCGATCTGCTTGAGCGTCAGCGGCTCGCAACCATCCAGGCCGAAGCGCATCCGCAGGACCGCGGCCTCGCGCTCGTCGATCGACTCGAGCAGCTTCTTGAGCAGAGTCAACTCCTCGCGGTGGAACACCCGCTCCTCGGGGGTGCCGGTGCGGCTGTCGGCGACCATCTCGCTGAGGTTGATCAGCTCACCGGAGGAATCCCGAGCCGTCGCGGGCGACTGGAACGCCCGGATGGAGCGGCGGATGATGCGGACCTTCTTGAGGGGCAGGTCCATCGCCTTGGCGAGGTCCTGGAGGGACGGGGGCGCGCCCAGTTCGGCCTCCAGGCGGCGATACGCGATCTTCCACTTCGCGATCAGCTCCACCATGTACGCCGGGATATGCACCGGCTGCGTGGCGTTCATCAGCGCACGCTTGATCGCCTGCTTGATCCACCACGAGGCGTAGGTGCTGAACCGGGCGCCCTGGGAGGGGTCAAAGCCCTCGACCGCGCGGAGCAGGCCGATGTTGCCCTCCTCGATGAGGTCCGTCAGGGACAATCCCCGGTTCACGTAGTTCTTGGCGATCGACACGACCAGTCGCAGGTTGGAGCGGATCATCCGCTCGCGCGACTCGGCGCAGTTGTCGTTGATGATCTTCCAACCGAGCTCCCGCTCCTCCTCGGCGGTGAGGAGGGGGTACCGGTTGATTTCCTTGAGATACAGCGACAGGTCGGTCTGAACTGACCGGCTGCCGGTGGTCGGCTTACCCGCGGAACCGCTGACTCGACTCACGTCTCCACCCTTCCCGGCGAGAACCGCCGTACCACCTGATCTGCTCACATCACGCAGGGGCGCACACGCCCAGGTAGTATCCCAATATCCGCAACGCCCCGTCCTGGGGTTTCATCGTCTCTGGGGCAATAGGGCTGAAGGATCTCTCTCGCGCACCTCTCCCCAGTATGAAGTTGACCCTACTTGCGCGAAATGCAAGGAACATCCGGAAAAATTTGCGCTCAAGCTCGACTTTTTGCTCACCCCTCCCCCCAGCACCCGTGTCCGAGGGCCGACGTATATTTCAGGCCCCCAGAGCCGGGCGTGGTTATCGACCGTGCCGATCTACACGCCATGCACCAGGATATCTCTAAACTCTTGAAAGAATGGCCCTTCCAACCGGGCCGGATCAACGCCAGGATGATCATGGGCACCGACGGCGAGCCCCGGGTGCAGGTCCGCCTCGACCTTGGGATCATCCAGATGCACGCCGATGGTCGTCCGGATGGGGAACGCCCGTTCGGGTATCCAAGCCTTCTGGACTACTACGAAGTGCTACTCGAGCAGGACGAGGATGACCTCGTCGGGCCGGACATGAAGTCCGATAAACAATACCTCACGCCGGAAGATTGCCGCGCACTGAGGGAGGAGGCGGCGCAGTTCTACCAGCGGTACCTCGCGCTGATGGTGCTCGAGGACTTCGACCGGGTCGTGCGCGACACGACCCGGAACCTCCGCGTCCTGGACCTGTGCGCCAAGTACGCGCAGACGGAGGAAGACCGCACCGTCCTCGAGCAGTTCCGGCCCTACATCACGATGATGCGGACGCGCGCCCTGGCGAGCCAGGCACTCAAGGACAACGAGCCCAAGGCCGCCATCCATGCCCTCGATGAGGGGCTCGAAGCGCTCCGCAACTACTACAACGAGATGGGCAAGCCGCAGATGTTCGAGCAGTCCAGCGAGGTCGAGCTCCTCCGCGGCATGCGCGAAGCGCTGGTCCCCAAGCTCCCCATCTCCCAGAAGACGGAGCTTCGCCAGCGTCTGGCCAAGGCCATCGAGCAGGAAAACTACGAGCTTGCCGCCATCCTGCGGGATGAGCTGAAGCAGCTCAAGGACACCCCCGGCTGAGCCTGTCGCGCGTGCGTCAGGTCTGGTACTCGTAGAGTCGCGGGCCGGTGTTGTTGCCCGCGATCCGGTCGCGGACCTTCAGCAGCACCTCGCGTCCCATCGCCTCGGCGGTCGCCATTTCCTCGACCACGGCGTGGTCGGCGCCGAGCTGCATCGCCGTGAGCCCCTTGCTCAGCGCGTTGGCCCGTGCCGCGATGAAGACATCCTTCTTCAGGGCACGCACGGTTCGGCAGGCGCGGAGCATCGCCTCTTCGTCGGGCATCGTGAGGATCACCGCGTCGGCCGTGTCCAGCCCCGCGGAGATCAGCACGCCGGGGTTGCTGGCGTCGCCGTAGACGATCTTGCGCCCGAGCAGCGCCTGCCGCTGCACGGTGTTGGGGTTCAGCTCGATCACCGTGATTTCCACGCCCTCGGCCTGCAAGGCATCGGCCACGGCACGCCCCACCGGGCCAAAGCCGGCGATGATGGCGCGGAACTTGGGCTCGCCTTCTTCTTCCGTGGCAGGCGGGGTCTCGTCGCGCAGCGCCGACTGACGGAACCACGGCGCGTTGGGCACTCGGTCAACCTTGGGGGCGATGCGCCGTCCCAGCGCCGCGAACGTCGGACAGATCAGGATCGACACGACGACGACGGCGATTGCATAGCCGCTCTGCCGCTCGTCCAACAGACCGCGGTTGGTGGCGTGCGAGATCATGACCAGCGTGAACTCGCCCGCGGGCATCAGCACGAACCCCGTCAGCAGCGCCACTCGTGGCGAGGCCCCCAGCACCCACGACCCCAGGCCGATCCCCACCACTTTCATGAAGATCAGCGCCGCCAGCCCCAGGGCGACGATGTGCACGCCCTTCACCACCTCGCCAAAGGGCAGCAGCAGCCCCACTGCGGTGAAGAACACCGCCAGGAACAGGTCCCGCAGCGGCGAGAGCTGGCCCGCGAGCTGATACCGGAACGGTGTGCTCGCCAGCGTGATTCCCGCGAGGAAGGCCCCCAGCTCCGGGCTGAACCCCAGCCACGCGGTGAACATCGCGCTGGCGAGCGCCACCGCCGCGGAGACGACGATCAGCACTTCGCTGCTCACGCGGCTGGCCTCGGTGAGCAGACGCGGCAGGACGAACCTCGCCACCGCGACCATCGCGACTAGCCCGGCGATCGCGAGCGCACCGTTGCGCACCAGCTTCTGCGGGTCCACTTCACCCTCGCGGCCCACGCCGGCCCACAACGCCAGCAGCGGCAGCGTCGTCAGCATCGCCACGGCGATGAGGTCCTGGAAAAGCGTGATGCCGAAGGCCAGACGTCCGTAGGTGGAGTTCAGCTCCCGCTGCTTTTCCATAACGTGCAGCGGCGGTGCGGTCGCCGCGGCGGACATCGCCATCGCAACGACGAGCGCCCCCGGCGCGGAAGGGATGAACCCTGCAGCGAGCCCCCACCCCAGGAGAATGGAGAGCCCCGTTGAAACGATGGTGGCCGCGAGAATGGGAATCAGTCCGCTCTTCACCCGCGAGGTGTCCAGCTCCATTCCGATGATGAACATCAGCAGGATGGTCGCGAGCTGTGAAATGTCGCGGGTTGCTTCCGGCGACTTGATGAGTCCGAGCGCGGAGGGGCCGATCAGCGCCCCCGCGATCAGGTATCCGGGGATGGTCGAGAGCTTCAGCCGGTTGAACAGCAGGGCGATCAGCCCCGCCGTGGAAAGAACGATCAGCAGGCCCAAGGCCGTTCCGCCGCTTGATTGCTGAGCGATCAGAAGCACCAGTTACCTCTTCCCCACAAGTACGGCGAGCAGTGTAAGGTCCGCGGGCGTCACGCCCTCAAGCCGACCGGCCTGGCCGAAGGTCCGCGGCCGGAACTTGGCCAGCGCCTGACGCGCCTCGGTCCGCATCTGATGGAACGTTTCGTAGGGCGTGTCTTCGGGCAACCGGCGGTGCTCCAGCTCGGCCTGGCGGCGAATCTCCGCCCGCTGGCGGGCAAGATAAGGCTCGTACCTCCGATCCGCGAACGCGGTCATCAGCACACCTCGAGGAAAGCTCGCGGGCAGCGCGGCGCGGAAGTCTTCCAGCGTGTATTCCGCGGCCATCATCGCCCTGGCGAGCGGCACGCCGTCGACGCGGGTGGTTGTCACCGTCGCGTGGATGGCTTCGAGCTGGGCGCGGCGCTCGGCGAAGAGCGCCAGCCGCCTGCGTCCCAGGTCGTTGGACAGCAGGCCCAGCGACTCCGCCACTGGCGTGAGCCGGTCCGCGGCGTTGTCGGCCCGCAGCAACAGGCGGTGCTCGGCGCGGCTGGTGAACATGCGGTAGGGCTCCACCGGCGTCTTGGTCACCAGGTCGTCCATGAGGACGCCGATGTACGCCTGATCGCGCCCCAGCGTGAACTCGCCCTCGCCGCGGGCGCGGCGGGCGGCGTTGATCCCCGCCACCAGCCCCTGCGCCGCCGCTTCCTCGTAGCCGCTGGTGCCGTTGATCTGCCCCGCGAGGAAGAGGCCTTCGACCAGCTTCGTCTCGCCGGTGGCCCGGATCTGGTGCGGGCGCACCATGTCGTACTCCACCGCGTAGCCGTAGCGGTAAATCTCGGCGCGGGCGCAGCCGGGCATCGTCCGCACGATTTGCTCCTGCACATCCGCGGGCAGGCTGGTGGAGATGCCGTTGCAGTACACCCAGTCATCGCGCAGCGACTCGGGCTCCAGGAACACGCCGTGTGTCTCGCGCTCGGCGAAGCGCACGACCTTGTCCTCGATGCTCGGGCAGTAGCGCGGCCCTACCGACTCGATCTGCCCCGAGTACATCGGGGCCCGGTGCAGGTTCGCGCGGATCAGCTCGTGCGCCTCGGGCGTGGTGTGGGTCTGGGCGCACGCCACCTGCGGCATCGTCGGGAATGCGCCCGTCAGGTCGGAAAAAGGCGTGGGCTCCGTATCCCCCCACTGCTGCGGGAGCGCGTCCCAATCGATCGTGCCTCGCTTCAGGCGCGGCGGGGTTCCCGTCTTCAGACGCCCAAGCTCAAAGCCAAGCTCTCTGAGCGCGGCGGAGATTCCGACCGCAGCGCCCTCGCCGTAACGGCCTCCCTCGGTTTTCTGCTCCCCCGTGTGCATGAGCCCGCGCATGAACGTGCCGGTCGTAAGCACGACGCTGCGGGCCGGCAGGGTGGCGGTGCCGCTCTCACCCTTGACCTCCACCCCCTTGATGGCGCCATTTTCGACGATGAGGCGTTCGACGCTGCCGCGGATGATCTCGACTTCGGGGCGAGAGGCGATCAGCCGCTGCACTTCCTCCGCGTAGGCGTGCTTGTCGCACTGCGCCCGCGGGCCGTGCACGGCGGGCCCCTTGCTCGTGTTCAGCACCTTGAACTGGATGCCGGTGGCGTCGGTCGCGAGCCCCATGAGCCCGCCCATCGCGTCCACCTCGCGGACGAGCTGGCCCTTAGCCAGCCCGCCGATGGCCGGGTTGCACGACATCACCCCGATCTTGCCGGGGTCGAGCGTGATGAGAGCCACCGTCCGTTCGCCCGGGAGCAGGTTCGCGGCGGCCCAGGCCGCCTCGACGCCCGCGTGCCCGCCGCCCACCACGATGACTTCATACCGACGCGGATGATCCACAAGCCGATCGTACGCGCAACGCGCAGCGTAAAGCCCGCGCAGCACGCCGCGAAGAGATCGCGGGCAAGCAGCCGTGCCGGTAAGCTGTCCCGCCTGTTCAAGTGGAGACTTCCATGCAGCACCGTGCTCGTTGCTCTGCCGCGGCGTTCGTCGCTCTGACTGCTCTTCTCACGGCGTGCGGGCCCCGCCCCGCCGATTCACAGCCTGTGTCCGGGAACGCGCCCGCGAACGTGGCGATCCGCACCCATAACGAAGAGTTCCTGCGTCAGTACGCGGCGACACTGCGGTTCTCGCTCGGCCGCCCGCGCTCGGTGACGGTGACGCCCGACGGAAGCGCGGTGCTGTTCCTCCGCTCCGGCCCACGCAGCTTCGTGCAGGATCTGTACGAGTTTGACGCCACCATCGGAACAGAGCGTCTCCTGCTCACCGCGGAGCAGGTGCTCGCAGGGCAAGAGGAGCAGCTCACCCCCGAAGAGAAGGCCCGGCGCGAGCGCCTGCGCCTGGCCACTCGCGGCATTTCCAGCTACCAGCTCTCTGACGACGGCTCCAAGATCGTGGTGCCGCTGTCGGGCAAGCTGTACATCGTGGACCGCGCGACGGGCAAGAGCACCGAGATCAGGAGCGAGGCGGGTTCGCCGATGGACCCTCACCTCTCGCCCGACGGCTCGCTGCTCGCCTGCGTGCGCGATTCGGAGGTGTACATCACCGACCTTGCCACGGGCGAGGAGCGGCGCCTCACCAGCGGCGCGGGCGGCACCATCACCAACGGCCTTCCCGAGTTTGTCGCACAGGAGGAGATGGGAAGGTTCAGGGGCTATTGGTGGTCGCCGGACTCAAAGATGATCGCCTTTCAGCAGACGGACACCGCGGGCATGGAGGTTTTCCATATCGCGGACCCCGTCCATCCGGAGAGCGCACCGCACGCGTGGCCCTACCCGCGTCCCGGAAAGGCAAACGCCGACGTCAAGCTCGGAATCGTGAGCGTGGAAGGCGGCGAGCCCGTGTGGGTGGAGTGGGATCGTGCGCAGTACCCGTACCTCGCCACGGTGAAGTGGAGCAAGAACGCGCCGCTCACGATCCTCGTGCAGAACCGGACGCAGACAGAGCAGCTCTTGCTTGGCGTGGACCACACGACCGGTTCGACCACCGTGCTTCTTCGTGAGCAGGACCCCGCGTGGCTGAACCTGCAGCAGAGCAGCCCCGTGTGGATGGAGGATGGGGAGAGCTTCCTGTGGCTCACGGAGCGCAGGGGTGACTGGACGCTGGAGCTTCGCGCCCGGGATGGTTCGTTGATCGAAACACTGACGCGCCCCGACTTCGGCGTAGTGGACATCCTGGGCACCAACGGGCGTGACACCGTATTTGTCAGCGCCACTCTGACTCCATTCTCCGGAGAACGCGACCCGCTGCAGAGGCACGTGTGGATGATCTCATGGGGAAGGGGTCGGCGGACCGCCACCTGCCTGTCCTCAGAGACAGGGCAGCACTCGGGCGTGTTTGCGAAGAAGACGCACACGTGGGTTCACACATACAACCTCGCCGACGGGCGCATGGGCGCGCGGGTCGAGCGTCTGCCCGAGAGCAAGGCCAAAACCTGGGAGGTCGTCGGCGAGCTTGCATCCAAGGCGGAGGAGCCCCCCTTCATGCCGCGGATTGAATGGACGGAGGTGACGGACCTCCGTCTGCGTGCGGCGATCATCCGGCCACGGGATTTCCAGCCGGGCAGGAAGTACCCGGTCATCAACAACGTCTACGGCGGGCCGCACGCGAACGTCGTGAACGCCACGGCGCGGGGGTATCTGCTCCACCAATGGCTGGCGGACCAGGGCTTCATCGTCGTCAGCATCGACGGCCGCGGCACACCGCAACGCGGGCGCGACTGGGAGCGGGCGATCAAGAACAACGTGATCGATCTGCCGCTGGAAGATCAGGTCGCCGGGCTGATGGCCCTTGGGAAGAAGTATCCGGAGATGGACCTGAAGCGCGTGGGCATCAGCGGCTGGTCCTTCGGCGGATACTTCTCCGCGATGGCGGTCATGCGCCGGCCTGACATTTTCAAGGCCGGCATCGCCGGCGCGCCGGTGTGCGACTGGCTGGACTACGACACGCACTACACCGAGCGTCATCTCGGCCTGCCCGATGAGAACGCGGCGGGGTACGAGGCCAGCAATGTTCTGACGTATTGCAAGGACCTCTCCGTGCCCCTGCTCATCATCCACGGCACGGCGGACGACAACGTGTACTTCATGCACTCACTCAAGATGAGCGAAGCACTCTTCCGCGCGGGCAAGGAGCACGAGTTCCTCCCGCTGACGGGGTTCACGCACATGGTGCCGGACCCGGAGGTGACGGTCAGCCTTCAGGGACGGATGGCGGCGTTCTTGAAGAAGCACCTGGGCGGGGTGAGGTGAGCGCGTTTTCGGGGCGGGAAAGCGGCCCGCCCCACGACGTACACCTCGCCATACGAAATCCACGCTCACGGCCGGGCACCCGGTTGGGCCCTTCATACCCCGGCCGCTCCTGTCACCACTCCGGCCCGCCCGTGTACCGGCCGTAGACGTCCGCCATCGCCTGCACCATCTCGCCGAGCGTGCAGTTCGCCAGAGCGCCGTCCACCAGCGCGGGCATCACGTTGAACTTGTTGAGCCCCATCTCGACGGCCTTGGGATCGCCCTCGCGGCAGGTCTTGCGGATGCGCTCCAGCGCCGCCGCGACGGCTTTCTGGTCGCGCTTCTCGCGGAACGCCTTCAGGCGAGCGTTCTGCTGCACTTCAACCTCGTGCGGGATGGTGAGGATGTCGATGGGGCGCTCCTCGCTTCCCTCGGTGTAGGCGTTCACGCCGACGATGATGCGGTCGCCCGCCTCGCACTCCTCGCTGTAGCGGTAGCTGGCCTCGGCGATGGCGCGGCGGAAGTAGCCGCGGTTGATGCCCGCCACCGCCGCGCGCCCGTACGTGCGGCGCGGCGCGTAGGCCGGGTGCTCGACCAGCGGGCACGTGGGCGAGGGCCGCTCGCCCGGCGACCAGTCCTTGTACTCGCCCATCGAATCGATCTCGTGGATCAGGTCCAGGGCCTGCCGCTCCATCGTGTCCGTGAGCTGCTCGATGAACCAGGAGCCGCCGAGGGGGTCGGTCGTGCGGGTCACGCCCGTTTCGTGCGCCAGGATCTGCTGCGTCCGCAGCGCCACCGTCACCGCCTGCTCCGTGGGCAGGCCCAGCGTCTCGTCCATCGAGTCGGTGTGCAGGCTCTGGCAGCCGCCCAGCACCGCGGCCATCGCCTGATAGGCCACGCGCACGATGTTGTTCAGCGGCTGCTGCTCCGTCAGCGAGCAGCCCGCCGTCTGCACGTGCGTCTTCATGTACATCGATCGCTCGGACGTGGCGCCGTAGCGGTACTTCATCATCCGCGCCCAGATGCGGCGCGCCGCGCGTAGCTTGCAGATTTCCTCAAAGAACTCGTTGTGCGAGTTGAAGAAGAACGACAGACGCGGCGCAAAGGAATCCAGCGGCAGCCCACGCTCCAGGCACGCCTCGACGTACTCCATCCCGTCGCGGAGCGTGAAGGCCAGCTCCTGCGGAGCGGTGCTCCCCGCCTCGCGGATGTGGTAGCCGGAAATGGACACGCTGTTCCACTTCGGCACGAACTTGCTCTGGAACTCGATCGTGTCCACCACCAGCTTCACGCTGGGCTCGGGCGGGTAGATGAACTCGTTCTGGCTGTGGAACTCCTTGAGGATGTCGTTCTGCAGCGTGCCGCCCAGCGTGTCCCACGAGATGCCCCGCTGCGTCGCGTGGGCCAGGTACATCGCCCAGATCACCGCCGCGGGACCGTTGATCGTCTGACTCACCGTCACCTTGTCGATCGGGATGTCGGCGTAGAGCCGGTGCATGTCCTCGATCGTGGAGATGGCGACGCCGCACTTGCCCACCTCGCCCACGCAGAGCGGGTCGTCGCTGTCGCGGCCCATCAGCGTGGGCAGGTCGAACGCGGTGGAGAGACCCGTGTTGGCCTTCGTTCCCTTGGCCTGGCTGAGCAGGTACTTAAACCGCTTGTTGGTGTCGTCCGCCGACCCGAAGCCGGCGAACTGCCGCATGGTCCACAGTCGCGTCCGGTACCCCTCCGGGAACAGGCCGCGGGTGAAGGGGAACTGCCCCGGCGGAGGCAGGTCGCGCTGGATGTTCCGCAGCGAGTCAGCCTCGGCGTACCCCTGCTCGGCGGGGCCATATGAAGAGTTGAGCACCAGGCCGGAAATGGTCACGGCGTGGGGATCAATCGGAGGCAGGGAGGGCGAGACCTGGGGACGGGAGGTAGTGGTCATGCCACAACTATATCGCGGCAGGGTTAGGGGCTTTTTTGCCGCCTGTCCCGCGGCGGCACGCTGAACTCCCGATGCCTTCGCCCTGCACACCACCGGACGAGCGAGAAACCCGCGGGCATCCGGTGTGGCCGAAGCACGCCAGCGCCGCTCGCTCCCGTCCGTTGTGTTACCCTTCGCCCTTGATGATCGACCTTGCCGAAGTCGCCACTCCTCCTGTCCGTGAGTCGCTTGAAACACTCGCGATCTCCATGGGGCTGGGCGGCGTCGTCGGTCTTCAGCGGCAGCACGCGGAATCGCGCATCGCGGGCATCCGCACCTTCCCCCTCATCACGCTGCTGGGCACCCTCTCGGGGATGCTCTTCACGTTTAATCAGCTTCTGGGCTCGCTGATGATCGTGATGGGCTTCGTCGGGGTCATCGCCGCGAGCGGGCTGGGCAACTATCTTCGCGCGCGGCCGTGGGCCTCCCCGCAGGTCAACGCCCAGGGGGAACCCAAGACGGGCTCGGGCATCACCACCGAGATGGCGATCCTGATCATGTACGCCGTGGGCGTCTACGTGGTCTTCGGCCCCACGGTCATCGCCTTCGCCGTCACCGGCGGCGTTGCTCTGCTGCTCTACGCCAAGCAGCTCCTCCACCGCTTCGTGCAGAGCCTGGGCGAGAAGGACGTGCACGCGATCATGCAGTTCCTCCTGCTGGCGTGCGTCATCCTTCCCATCCTGCCCGACGAGGGTTTCGGCCCTTACAAGGTTCTCAATCCGCGCAACATCTGGATGGTCATCGTCCTTGTCTCGGGCATCGGGCTGGGAGGCTACATCGCGTACAAGCTCTTCGGCGAGCGCGCGGGGACCATGCTGGGCGGCATCCTCGGGGGCATGATCTCCAGCACCGCGACAACCGTGAGCTTTGCCCGCCGCGCACGCGAGGGCGACCGCTACGTGGCCCGCTCGGCGATGACCGCCATCATGCTCGCTTCCTCCATGGTGTTCGTGCGGCTCTTCGTCGAGCTCTCGGCAGTGGCCCCACAGCACCTGGACCGCATGGGCCCGCCTTTGGCCGTGATCGGCGGGCTGACCGCCCTGCTGGCGGTGCTGCTCTACACCATCACCCGCTCCGACGGCCAGTCGATGCCGCCCCAGCAGAACCCCACCAACCTCAAAACCGCCTTTATCTTCGGTGGGATCTACTCCCTCGTGACTCTCGGCGCCGTCGCCGCGCAGGATCACTTCGGCTCCCACGGGCTTTACGTCGTCGCCTCGATCTCCGGCCTGACGGACATGGACGCCATCACCCTCTCATCCGGGCGTGCCGTCACCAACGGCCTCATGCACCCCGATGATGCGTGGCGTGCGATCGCCATCGCACTCATCAGCAGCATGGTGACGAAGGTCGGGATCTGCGCCCTTATGGGCAATCGCCGCCTGCTGCTCCGTGCGGTTGCCCTGTTCGCCATCAACGCCGCGGGCGCGGCCGCGATCATCAACTTCTGGCCTCGGGATCAATCCGGGTTGACCATCACATCCGAGCCGGGCTTGGACTCGAACAGCGCGCCGAACCTCCCCCAAGGCGAGGTCGAGAGCATTGATCCCGTCTCGTCCCCGCCGTCTCAACCGAACCCGTAGAGCAAGTAGGCTCTCCCGCGGGGGGCAACGCCGACTTGCTTGTGCGAACAACAAAAAAAGCCCCCGTGCGCTTGCACGAGGGGCTGCGGAACTTTCATTTTGCTCGCGGCTCAACCTCCGCCGGGACGCCGGGGCGGGTCGGTCGGCCTGGGCTCGATGGGCCTGGGCGTGCCCGGCGTGTCGGGGCGGTCCAGCCCCGGCAGATCAGGCCGATCGATGTCAGGGCGATCCATACCGGGCCGGTCCAGCCCGGGCGTGCCGCCGAAGGGCTGGTCGGGGTCGCCCGTCTCGCCGGCCTTGGCGACCTCGAACTTCAGGTCCTGCGTGATCGGGTCCATCGTGCCCTGATCCAGCCCCATCGAGACGCGGGCAAGCTCGCTGCGGGCCTGCTGGGCTGTCTTCGTTCCCTGGATGATGTCGTACGCCAGGTTGAACGTCGCGATGCTCAGCTCCTCGCGGCTGGCGAGCACGCCCACTTCGCCCGCCGTGCGGTTGACGATGATGCCGCCGTCAAACTTCATCAGCTCGCACGCCTTCTCCGCGGGCACCTTCATCGGCAGGTAAGTGATGAGGAACTCCTCGTGGGGCGAAGGGAAGTTCGTCTTCACCGACTCCTTCAGAACCACGACCTTTGTCCACGGCCCCACGTCCTGCCACACCACGGTGTCCGACGTGACCGCCGCGGGAGGGCCGAACTTCTCGAAGCTCGTCGTCACGAAGCGCTTCGTCTCCGCAGGCCACGAAGAGATGACCTGGTCCACCACCTCGCGCGTCACGGGCTGCCCGATCGTGACCTGCGTCGTGCCCCGCGGCTGGGTCAGGTCCGGGCGTATCAGGTCCGGCTGACGCCCGGGAATCGGATCGGGCTGCATGGGATCACGCGGCGTGCCCGGCTGCATCGGGTCCCGGCGCGGCGGGATCGTCGGACTGTCGGGCCGGGTTGGGTCGCGCGGCTGGGTTCCTGGTTGCAACGGGTCGTCCGGACGTGTGGGGTCACGCGGCTGGGTTCCTGGTTGCAACGGGTCGTCCGGACGTGTGGGGTCACGCGGCTGGGGCTCCGGCTGGCCGGGCTGATTCGGGCGCGTGGGCGATTCCTGCCACGCGAGCGACACGGCGGCCCCGACCGCCGCGACCAGCGCGCCGACAGTCACAAAGCGGTTCAGTCTGTTCATGCGATTTCCTTTCCTCGTTGAGGGGCTCGGTCAGGCCACTGTGCGGCGCGCGCCTGAACACTTTGCAAGCCGCGGTTGAAACCCGGGCCATACCCCCCTAAGAACTCCCCCCCGTCGCAGGGATGCGTGTCACCGCCCGCGCCGGCCAAAAGGAGCTTGAGCATGCGCGTGGCGTCCGTTGTGCTGGTTGTTCTTCTTGGTACCGCGGCGATCGTCTGGGCGGCCAGGTCGCCGCGGGAGGCCGCCAAGCCCGAGCCCGTTCACGTGGACCCGGTGGAACGGGGCAAGTACCTCGTCACCATCATGGCCTGCGCCGACTGCCACACGCCTCGCAACGAGCGCGGCGAAATGCTCACGCATCTGGCCTTCTCCGGTCATCCCGAGAACGCGCCGCTCCCGGTGTGGGATCCCTCGATGCTCGAGAAGGGCATCGTCGCCACCACCGCCCCCACGCTGACAGCCTTCGCGGGGCCCTTCGGTACTTCTGTTGCGCCCAACCTCACACCCGACATGGAAACAGGCATGGGCGTGCTCGACGCCGAAGGTTTCATCCGCGCATGGCGCACCGGGCGGCACTGGAAGTACCCCCGCACGATCCTGCCCCCCATGCCCGCCCCGTTCTATAAGGACATGGACGAAGCGGACATCCGTGCCATCTTCGCGTACCTCCGCACCGTTCCTCCCGTCCGCAACCGCACGCCCGACTCGGTGAGCCTCATCCCCGAGTAAGCCCGTGCCCGCATCGGACCTATCATTTCAACCCCGCGGCGACGCGGGGTTTTTTCACTTTCGAGAGCCGAGCCCATGAGCGTTGCCCCTCACCAAACCGCCCGCGAACGCATCTACATTCGCGACCTCGGCGAGCCCCCGCAGGACATCGCGGGCGAGTTCGCCATCATCAACAAGCAGCTCGGCACCACCAAGGACCAGCGCAAGTACTTCCTCAAGTGCCTCATCGGCGACAAGACCGGGCAGATCCCGGCCCGCATGTGGACCATCGACGAGGCCACCTACTCCAGCCTCCCTACCGACGGCTTCGTCTACGTCGAGGGCCAGACCCAGGCCTACCAGGGCGAGCTTCAGTTCATCATCCAGCGCATCCGCCCCATCCAGCCCACCCCGGAGCAGATGCGCGACCTGCTCCCCTGCTCCGCCCGCGACAGCGAGGAGATGTTCGCGGAGCTGACGGCCATCCTCGACACGCTCAAGCACCCCGCCGTGAAGGCGCTTGCGAAGGCGTACCTCGACGACAAGTACCTGATGGACGCCTTCAAGCAGGCCCCCGCCGCGAAGAGCATGCACCATGCCTACCTCGGCGGCCTGCTCGAGCACACTCTCACGCTCTGCAAGCTCGCGGACCTGGTCTGCCCCCTCTACCCCAAAATCAACCGTGACATCGTCATCATGGGGCTCTTTCTGCACGACCTGGGCAAGACCCGCGAGCTGGTCTACGACCGCGCCTTCGGGTACTCCGACCGCGGCGAGCTGATCGGCCACATCGTCGATGGCGCGATCATGCTCCACGACAAGGCCCACCTCGTCATGCGCGAGCAGGGCATCAGGCTGCCCCACGGCCTGCTCACCGTCCTGCAGCACATCATCATCTCTCACCACGCCCTGCCCGAGTTCGGCGCGGCCAAGATCCCCGCCACCCCCGAGGCCATCCTCGTCTCCCAGCTCGACAACCTCGACGCCAAGACCACGATGGCCCTCGCCGCGGCACGCCCCGACCGCGCCAACGCCTACGACCTGGGCGGCAACTTCACCGAGAAGCAGTGGGCGCTGGACACGAAGCTGTACAAGCCGGATCCGTTGGCGTAAGACATTCAGACGGTCTGAGCGTCTCGCCCGCTACAGCTGCCCCCGCAGCATCTCCGGCCTGTGAAAGACCTCCCGCGGGTCGCGGTAGGCCCTTGTCACCTCTTGCAGCGCTCGTTGATCCTGAGGCGAGAGCGGGATTCCATCCAGCAGCTTGAGCTCGATTTCCAGCAGGGATTGCTGCTGCTCGTCCCGCGGCTGGATCGTCGCGAGGATCTGCCTCGCACGCTCGCCGAACCCCAGAATCGCGGGCAGTGCCACCACAGCGTTCCCCCACTTCTCGTCTGACGCCAGATGCTCCGCCAGCAAAGGCACGGCGATATCGGCCAGCTCCATCCGGCGTGTCAACCCCGCCACCGCCGCGCTGAGAAACGCCTGCTGCCGGTCATCGCTGTTGATCGCGCTCTTCAGGTGCGGGGCTGTCTGCTCCGGATATCGGAGCAAAAACAAAAACGCTTCGGAGGCGTTGCTCGACCACGCCGAGGTTCCGTCGATCCAGTCGTCCTTCAGACCTTCAACCGAAACCGCGAACAGCCGATCCGTCGGGGTGGCCGGGTTCACCTGTGCTTTCACGCGTAGGCGAAGCAGCGCCGCCGCGAGCTGTCGCCGCTGGTAATCCTCATCATCCAGAGCACGAATCAGGAGCGCATCGGCTTCCGCTTCCAGCCGCTCCAGGACATCCATCGCCCACCAGGCATTCCACTTCCGGTCGTCCGTCCCGAGCGAGTGCACCGCCAGCCGCGCGGTGCGTGCACGCTCGCGCGCCGACATGCTTTGCAGACGTTGCGACAGCACCTCCCGCCCGAGGTTCGGCAGGGGTGTATACCGCTCCAGCGTGATGACCACGTCCGTGGGCAGATACCGCAACCACTCACAACGCCGAATCCAGCGCACGTTCCAGCACGCCGCGGCGAGGACCAGGAGCGCCATCCCCATCACCACCCGCCGCCCCACCGGACGAGACGCGATGCGTCCTGTGTGCTCCGTGCCGCACTCCGGGCACCGCACCGGAAGGGCCAGACCGGAGAGGTCATACCCGCAGCCGTAGACCGCCCACCTCCAGGGCAGCAGCCACTCGTACCACGGCTCGCGCGGGCCGGGGCACCGCCCCTCGCGCGGGCGCGCAAGCATGACCGCCGCCCACGCGAGCATGAGCACCCCCACCGCCGCGATCGGCAGCGCTCCAAGCTCGATCCATCGCGTCACAAGTTCATGGTTCGGCTCGAAGCTCGCCCGGTCTACTACTTCCGCGCAACCCCAGCCCCTACCATTCGGCCGCGATGTCCGAAGAGAACTCCATCCAGGTGAACTTCGGCAAGCCCATGCCCATCTTCCCGCTGGACTCGGTCACTCTTCTGCCTCAGCAGCTTCTCCCTCTTCACATCTTCGAGGAGCGCTATCGCCAGATGATCGACCACGCCCTCGACGGCGCGGGCCAGATCGCCATGGCCGTCTTCGAAGGCGACCAGTGGAAGCAGAACTACCACGGCAGGCCGCCCATCCGCCCCGCGGTGTGCGTCGGTCAGATCGTCCAGCACGAGCGGCTCCCGGACGGCCGCTACAACATTCTGATTCAGGGCGTCTGCCGCGCCCGCGTGCTCTATGAGCTGCCGATGGAGGAGGGCCGCCTGTACCGCATGGCGATGCTCGAACCGGTCGGGCTCGACCTCACCGCCACGATCATCACCGGCGATGAAGAGGATGAGGAGGAGGAGACTCCCGACCTTGGCCTGCCTCCGCCGCCGGAGCCCGAGCCCCTCGTCGAGGTGCGCCGGAAGCTCTGCGAGATGCTGGAGGAAGGGCCGCTGACGCAGCTTGTCGCCGCGGAGCCAGTTCTGGAGTTCGTCCGCAACGAAGAGGTGCCCACCGCGCCGCTGCTGGAGCTGGTCTCCTTCATGCTCATCACCGACCAGGGGCTGCGCTACAGGCTCCTGGCCGAGCCCAACATCCAGACCCGCGCCAACATGATCATGGGCGAGCTTCAACACCTCTCAAAGCTCATCCGCCGAGCCGGAGACCAGCGCCCCCAGGACTGGCCCAAGGGCATGAGCTGGAACTAGACACCACTAGGACCGATAACCGGACTTCCCCCGGCCGCCGCCCAAACAACCGGCCCAGATTTTGGGCAATGTTTGGGCAATCTTCCGCCGCAACCGGCGTTGAAGTTAATGCGTCATATACTTAGGCGTGGTGAACTGGCCCACGTCCGGACGCAAGGAGTGAAGCCATGGCGACCAATCACAAGCGACTGAGCCCCCTCGCGGCGGTGACCCTCGGCGGCCTCCTTGCCGCGGGTCTGGGCGGGTGCAACAACGCGCTTTCGGGCGGCGCGACCGGCGCCGGGCTGGGCGCGCTGGCTGGCATGGGGCTGGGCAGCCTCAGCGGCGACATGGGCAAGGGCGCTGCCGCGGGCGCGATCATCGGCGGCCTGAGCGGGGCGGTGCTGGGCGACCAGAACGCCCGCAACGCGAGCTACGCCAGCACGCCGCGCTACTACTACGTCGATCCGGCCCCTCGGACGTACTACTACGAGCGGCGCTACTACCCATCCACCACCATCATCGAGCGGCGTTACTACGCCCCCAGTCCCTACGACTACTGATCCAAACGCACACGACGCACACACGAACGCGGGCTCATGGCCCGCGTTATTTTTGTTGCTCCGAGCCTTCGCCCCGCTCCGTGTAGGATTGCGGACATGCTTCGTCTGGTCCTCCGCAGGTTGGCGCAGCTTCCGCTCATCCTCGCGGTCATCTACACCCTCACGCTCGCGCTCGCCTGGGCCGTCCCCGGCAACCCCCTCGAGAACCCCGAGGGACGCCGCCCGCCGCAGGAAGTCGTGGAGGCGATGAAGCGGCAGTACAACCTCGACAGCTTCTGGACCTTCTACGGCTCTTACCTCAAGAACGCCTCGGGCATCACGTACCTCAGCGACCGCCTCAGCGGGCGGATCGAAGCCGAGCGCCAAGCGGCAGCCGCGGCGGGCGTCGCGCCCCCGGAGCGGCGCATCTTCGACCTGGGCCCCTCTCTCCAATACCGCGACCGCAACGTCAACGAGATCATCGCCGCATCGCTCCCCGTCTCCATGACGCTCGGTGGCGCGGCCATTCTTCTGGCGCTGGTCATCGGCCTTGCCGCGGGCATCATCGGCGCGGTCAAGCCCAACTCCTTCGCCGACCTCTGCACGCTGGGGCTGGCGCTGGTGGGGATCAGCCTGCCGACGTTCGTCATCGGCACCGTGCTGCAGGTGGTCTTTGCGGTGTGGCTGGGGTGGTTCCGCTTCGGCGGATGGGGCCAGCCGCGGGACCTGGTGCTGCCCACCATCACGCTCAGCCTTCCCTTCGCGGCGTACATCGCTCGCCTGACGCGCATGGGCATGCTCGAATGCCTCAACGCTGACTACATCCGCACCGCGCGGGCCAAGGGCGTCTCCGAGTCGGCGATCCTCCTCCGCCACGCGCTCAAGAACGCTTTTCTCCCCGTGCTCAGCTATCTCGGCCCCGCCACGGCGATGGCGATGACCGGCTCCTTCGTCGTGGAGCGCGTCTTCATTGTGCCGGGCATGGGGCAGTTCTTCGTCAACGCCGTGCAGAACAAGGACCTGTTCCTCATCATCGGAGTCGTGCTCATCTTCGCGACGATGCTCATCCTCTTCAATCTCATCGTGGACGTGCTGTACCGCTGGGTGGATCCGCGCATCGCCTGACCGCGCGTTAGTCTGTCCCGCGTGCCCGAAGACCCGCGCACAGACCAGCAGCTCATCGCCGCCGTCAACCGCGGCGACTACGACGCCTTCGCCATCCTCTACGAGCGCCACAAGAACTGGGTCTTCCGCCTAGCTTCCCGCTACGCCGATCACCACGCCGCGCAGGACATCGTGCAGGAGGTCTTCGCGTATCTCCTGGCCCAGTTCCCCGGCTTCAAGCTCACCGCGAGACTGACGACGTACCTCTATCCCGTCGTCAAGAACACCGCGCTTTCAATCAAGCGCCGCTCGCGGAAGCTCACCTTCGGCGACGTTCCCGAGCCCGCGCCCGACGAGCCGGAGATCACGCTTCCCGAAGGGGTTCTCGGCGAGGTGCTCGCGGCCCTTCCGCCCGGCCAGCTCGAAGTCCTCCTCATGCGGACCGTGGACGGCATGTCCGTCGAGGAGGTCGCCGCGGCACTGGGCATTGCCGAGGGCACCGTCAAGTCCCGCCTGCATCTGGCCCTGGAAAAGCTGCGACAGGACGAGCGGGCTCGGGCCTGGATGTCGGAATAACCGGCCCGGCTGCTTTTCCCCACCGTTTTTCGTGAACCCATTCCGCCCTCTATGCACTCAACACACGGAAACCCCATGACCCCGCACGACTCCGAACCCCGCATCCCCTCAGCCCTGGAGCGGGAGCTGCGCGCCGCCTTCGGCGGCGGCCCTGGCGTTTCCCCAGAGACTGACCGCGCCGTGCTGGAAATGACCCTCAAGATCGGCACGGCTCAGGAGGTGCGCCGCCGCAAGATCGGACTTCGGCGCACGCGGCTGGCGGGGCTGGGCGCGCTCGCGGCGGTCGTCGCCGGCGCCATTACGGCTTGGATCGCCTGGCCCCGGCACCAGAGCACTCAGACCGTCGCGGGTCTTGCCTTGAAGCTCACGCCCGACCTCAACGGCGACGGGCGCGTGGACATGCTGGACGCCCTCATCCTCGCAGAACGCAGCGGCAAGGGGCTGGACTTCAACGGCGACGGACGCGAAGACCTCGGCGACGCCGAAGCTCTTGCCGCGGACGTCGTCAAGCTCGAACGGGGGACGCTGTGAAGCGTGCGCTGGCGTCCATCTTCGCCCTGCTCTGCATCGCGGTCGCCGCGGCGGTGAGCCCGCAGGTCGAGCGCACCAGCGCCCCGGAGCCCGAGGTCGTCTTCGGCGCGTTCGATGTCTTCGTTGATACGGGCTCGGAGCCGCTTGCCGCGTACCAGGTCGAGCTGAAGGACGTGCTCGGACGGGCCCGCATCGTCGGCATCGAAGGCGGCGCGCCCCAGCCCTTCCGCGACCCGCCCCACTACGACCCGCGGGCCATGCGGAATGACCACGTCATCCTCGGCGCGTTCTCCACAGCCGCGGACCTTCCTCGCGGCAAGGTCCGCGTCGCCCGCCTCCACATCATGAGCGAGGGCGGACCTCCCGACTTCCGACTCGTTCTCACCACCGCCGGCGCGCCCGGCGGCAGAAAGCTCAACGCGAGCGCCACGCTCGAACCGACTGCGCAAGGAGACGGCAAGTGAAGATCCAAGCCAAGGCGGCCCTCGCCGCGGGCCTGCTGTTCGTCATCACGACGTTTCTGATGATCGCCGCGTGCAGCAACCTCGGCGCGGCTCACAGCAGCCCCCCGCCTTCGGCCCGTGCGACCGCGAGCAGCGTGGAAGCAAGGCCGCAAGACGTCTTCGGGCTGCCCGCAACGCCGGTCGCCACGGAGTTTGTGGGACGCACGCCAGTGCGGGAGGCGGCCAGCCCCGAACCAGCGCCGCCGATGCGAGGCGGCCAGGCCCCCGATGAGCTTCTGGTCATCGAACGTCGCAAGGCTGCAGAAAAGGCCAACGCTTCCACCCTCGCCGAAAGAACGGCGCTGGGCACAGGCGGCCTGGTGTGCGAGGTCGAGGGCAAGCACGTCACCGTGCCCCTCAAGCACACCGACGTGAAGGCGTCCGTCACGGGCTACATCTCCGCCGTCTCCGTCACGCAGCAGTTCCACAACCCCTTCGACGGCAAGATCGAAGTTGTCTACGTCTTCCCCCTTCCCGAGAACGCCGCGGTCAGCGACTTCCTCATGACCATCGGCGACCGCACCATCCGCGGCATCATCCGCGAGCGCGAAGACGCCCAGCGCATCTACAACCACGCCCGCGCCCAGGGCTACACCGCCTCGCTGCTCACGCAGGAACGCCCCAATGTCTTCACGCAGAAGGTCGCCAACATCGAGCCCGGCAAGGCCATCGACATCAACATCACCTACTACAACACGCTCGCCTACAGCGATGGCGGATTTGAGTTTGTCTTCCCGATGGTCGTCGGCCCCCGCTTCAACCCCGCGGACCTTCCACCCGACTCCGGCATCGGCGCCGTCGCACGCGACAACCCCGGCGCTTCCGGCCAGAAAGTTGAAGTCCAGTACCTGCGGCCCGAGGAGCGCAGCGGGCACGACATCGCGCTCACCATCGACATTGACGCGGGCGTAAGCATCGAGGCCATCGAGTGCCGCACGCACAAGACAAACGTTCAGCGCACCGGCCCGAGCCGCGCGACCGTCACCCTCGCGCCCGACGACCGCATCCCCAACCGCGACTTCGTTCTGCGCTGGACGGTCGTGGGCGACGCGGTGAAGTCCGCCATCCTCGCGCATCCCGAATCAGGGTGCTTCACGATGATGCTGGTTCCGCCGAGGGATTCGGCTCGCGTCCCGCGCAACGCCGTGGAGCTTGTCTTCGTGCTCGACAGCTCCGGCAGCATGAGCGGACGCCCCATCGAGCAGGCCCAGCACGCCATCTCCCGCGGCCTGGACCGTCTCCAGCCCGGCGACAGCTTCCAGATCATCGACTTCTCCAACGACGTGAGCACGCTGGGCTCCGCCCCGCTCCCAGCCACGAGCGAGAACATCAAAAAGGCGCGGAAGCACCTGGCCAAACTCAACGCCGAGGGCGGCACCCACATGATGAAGGGGCTCCGGGCAGCGCTCGACTTCCCGCACGATCCGGAGCGGCTTCGGTTCGTCGTCTTCTGCACCGACGGCTACATCGGCAACGAGGCCGAGATCCTGGGCACGCTTCACACCCGCCTGGGGGCCAGCCGCGTCTTCAGCTTCGGCGTAGGCCCTGCCGTAAACCGCTACCTCATGGACAGCATGGCCCGCATGGGGAACGGCTTTGCGACTTACCTCAATCTCTCCGACGACGCGGCGACGGTGATGGACGCCTTCTTTGACCGCATCAGCCACGCGCCTCTGTCGGACATCCAGATCGATTGGCGCGGCGCTGAAGTGAGCGAGGTCTTCCCCAGCCGCGTCCCGGACCTCTTCGCGGAGCGTCCCGTCATCATCACCGGGCGCTTCACGGGCCCGCTGCCCTCCAGCGTCCTCGTGAGCGGTCGCGTGGGGACCGAACGCCGCGACCTGTCCGTGAGCGTGACCACCACCAACGACCCGCTGGCGTCCAAGGCTCTGGCTCAGGTCTGGGCCCGTACCAAGCTCACGCACTTGGCCGATCAGTTCGTGTGGGACATCAGGAATCAGGCCGAACTCATGCAGGCCGCCAAGCGCACCGCGCTCGACTACAACCTCATGTCCGACTTCACCGCATTTGTTGCCGTGGATTCGTCCGTCCGCACCACGGGCGAGTACGGCACGACCGTTCAGGTCCCCGTGCCGATGCCCCAGGGCGTGCGCTACGAAACGACGGTGCAGGAACCGGGGCGCTGAGCCGAAAAGCGCTTACGCCGGCGTGAACGTGGCTCCCGCCACGGCGTCGAAGCCCACCATTTGCCCGATGGGGAAGTCCTCCGGCTTCTGGCGTGCATCGGTCAGCTTCGCGTGAATCGGCACGCCCGCATCCACCACCAGCGCGCCGCCCACGTGCGCGATCACCGTCCCCTGCACCCGCCGCGGCCGGCCGAACACGGGCTCCACGAACTGCCCGCCCGTGCCCACGGCGTCCACCCGGCGCGCCTCCAGCCGAATCGTCCCGATGAGCCGCTTGCCCACGGGCGTATTGATCGGCGCGGTCGGCACCAGATGCAACTGGTAGCTCGTGTTGGGCACACCCATCACGATGTACGCGTTGGAAGGCCCGAACGAGAGCAGCTCGCCGCGGGCGAGCGTGGGGTCGATCTTCGAGGTCGGGGAAGGCGTGATCATGGGCTGGGAGTGTATCCGTACCGCAGAGAGGTCTTCACTTCCGCGGCGGCTTCTCCTCAGCCGTTCAAAAAGTTCCGCAGCAGGCCCGAGCCCTCCGGCGTCATGAAGCTCTCCGGGTGGAACTGCACGCCTTCGACCGGCGCGCCCGGCCCCTGCCGCCGCAGCCCCATCACGAGCCGCCCCTCCGGCCCATTCGTCCAGGCCGAAACCTCCCATCCTGGCGTGACGGACGCCTCCTCCACCACCAGGGAGTGATACCGCGCCGCCCCCAGCGGACTTTGCAGCCCCGCGAAGACGCCGCGCCCGTCGTGGTGGACGGGGCTGGGCTTGCCGTGGATCGGGCGCGGGCTGCGCACGACGCGCATGCCGAACGCCGCGCCGATCGCCTGATGCCCCAGGCACACGCCCAGGATCCGCACGCGCCCCGCGAACCGCTCGATCACCGCCACCGACACCCCCGCCTCCCGAGGCGTGCAAGGGCCGGGCGAAATGATGATCCGCGACGGGGGCCGCCCCCTGTCCAGCGTCTCGACCTGCTCGGGCGTGACCTCGTCGTGACGCACCACGACCACATCGCGGCCCACCGCCGCGTTGGGGATGAGCGCCCCCACCGCCTGCACGAGGTTCCACGTGAAGGAGTCGTAGTTGTCGATCAGCAGGACCACGGGAAAGCGTACGTGGCGCGGCGTGCTTCGGAGCCCACCACGGCTTTCCTCCCGCTTACGCCGCCTCGTCCCGCGTGGCCTCCTCGGGCTTGGTGCCGCAGACGCCGTCCCTCGTCACGTAGAAGAAGTCCGCCGAGATCGGGTAGGGCAGGCGCTTGAAGTCGTGCTCGACGCGCTCCTGCAGCCGCTTCACGAACGCCTCCGGCCCGAGGCTGAAGGCGACGAACATGTCGCGGGCCGGGGTTGCGACGTAGAAGTTTCCGCCAAGCTGCGGGGCCAGCCGCTCGTACAGGCCGCCCATCAGCAGGCGTGCCGCGTCGTACCCGTCGTGCTGCGAGAGGATCGCGGCCCTGCCGCCCTCCTTGCTCTCGACGATCTGCACCTCAAGGTCCGGCGCGTACTGGTCCAGGTTCGCCCGCGCGATGTCCTCGACCTCCTCCAGCGACAGCTTCCACCGCACCAGCTGCTCAACGGTGATGGAAACGGTCATGTGCGGGAGATCTGTGACGAACACAATCACCGTGTCGTTCACGAAGGGCACGTGGGCCACCTGATCGCGCGAGAGGTGCTGGAAGATGCTCTCAGGCTGGATTCGCGGCATGATCCGGTTGCGCGCAAAGTCCAGCGACATCGCCATGAGCTGCAGGGCATCGCCCGCGAAGAGCTGCTCGAGATAGTGCTCGACGATCTCCGTCCCCCGCGCCGGCTCGTGCGTCACCATCCGGTACAGGTTCTCGAGGTCCAGCCTCCGGCCGTTCACCAGAAGCTCGCGGGGCCCGATCAGGTTGATCGAGTACTCCGGCTGCATCCGACGCAGCATCTCGGCGACGGTTTCTGCGAACGCTTCAGGTTCCCGCGGCATCACGCCCATAGCCCAGTCCCTGCCTCTCTTCCTGAAGGACAATCCGGCGGGGCCCATCCGACCACCCTCGCCACAGGACCGGGGCGCCCTCGCCCGTGGATCGTCCTGCAAGGGGTGACATCGGATTCCGATACGAGCAGGAGAAGTAGCTGTTCTGACTTTCGGGTTTAGCCCGTTCAAGTGCCGTCATATCCCGAACCGGCGCAAGGGCCCGCACGATCCCCCACCCTCTCCGACCGGCGCCCCCAGGCCCCCGCCGCCCCAGGGGCGAGTTGGCAGGATTGCCCGATGGCGTATAATCCGCCCCGCATGGGGACTCCCCCGGCCGTGCGATCGGTGTAAGGCCCGGGAGGAGCGCTTAGAAAGAGACTTACGGAGATCGATCGTGACCGAGCAAGAGATTGAAGCGAAGGTCGTCGAGATCGTGGCGCAGCAGATGGGCCACGACAAGTCGAAGATCACGCGTGAAATGAGCTTCGTCGACGACCTCAACGCCGACAGCCTTGACCAGGTCGAGCTGGTCATGGAGCTCGAGGAAGCGTTCGAGACCGATATCCCTGACGAGCAGGCCGAGAAGATCAAGACCGTCGGCGACGCCATCGAGTTCATCAAGCAGCAGCACGGGGTTTCCTGAACCCCAGGGTCTTTGCCGGACCCCTTGAGAATGCGCGATTCCAGGCCACAATTCCTGTGACTGACGGAACCGCGCAAAGCCTGCGCCCGACACCCATGCAGGGAGTGCTGACCCAGTGAGCTCCTTCACCCGCGACCCCGGTTCACGCATCGTGATCACGGGCATGGGCGCGCTCACGAATCTCGGTCACGACGCCCAGTCCACCTGGGAAGGCATGCGCGAGGGACGCTCGGGCATCAGCCGCATCGAGGGCGAGGACTTCGCCCGCTTCAGCGGCAACTGGGACGTCTGCATCGGCGGGCAGGTCAAGGGCTGGGACATCGGGCCCATCCTTGACCCCCGCGAGGCCAAGCGCCTCGACCGCTTCAGCCAGCTCGGCTTGGGCGCGGCGGAAGAGGCCGTGCGGCACTCCGGCATCGACTTCTCCAAGGAAAACCAGGACCGCTGCGGCGTCGTCATCGGTTCGGGCATCGGCGGCATCAGCACGATCGAGCAGGGCGTGCTGGTGATGAGGGAGAAGGGGCCGCACCGCATCAACCCCTTCACCGTTCCTCGCCTCATGGCCAACGCCGCGACGGGGAACATCTCCATCCGCTACGGCCTCCGCGGGCCGGCCTCCACCCACGCCACGGCGTGCGCCTCCTCCGGCCACGCCATCGCCGACGCGATGAACATCCTCCGGCGCGGCTGGGCGGATGTCATGCTCGCCGGCGGCGCGGAAGCCGCCTGCACGCCCCTGTGCGTGGGCGCCTTCATGGTCATGAAGGCGCTCTCCACCCGCAACGACGAGCCCACCAAGGCCAGCCGTCCCTTCGACCGCGACCGCGACGGCTTCGTGCTCTCCGAGGGCGCGGCGATCTTCGTCCTCGAGACCGAAGAGCACGCCCGCAAGCGCGGGGCGACGATCTACGCCGAGCTGATCTCCGCCGGCAACTCCGGCGACGCCGGCCACATCACCGCGCCGGACCCGGAGGGCTCCGGGGCCGCCCGCTCGATGATGATGGCGATCCAGGACGGCGGCCTCACGCCCGATCAGATCGACTACATCAACGCCCACGGCACCTCCACGCCGCTGGGCGACAAGGCCGAAGTCGCCGCGGTGATGCGCGTCTTCGGCGACCACGCCAGGGCTTCGGCGGGCGGCAAGCTGCTCATGAGCTCCACCAAGTCCATGCACGGGCACTGCCTGGGAGCTTCGGGCGCGGTGGAGCTGATCGCGTGCATCCACGCGGTCCGTGACGGCATCGTGCCCCCCACCATCAACCTCGACAACCCCGACGAAGGGTTCGACATCGACCTGGTGCCGCACCACGCCCGCGAGCGTCGCATCCGCTACGCCATGAACAACACGTTCGGCTTCGGCGGCCACAACGTCACGCTGATCGTCGGCCGCTACGAGTGACCGTCGCCGCACGCGGCGCTTCGTCACCGTCTTTCCTTTTCCTGTTCCGCGGCTTGCCGCTGCGCCCACGCCGAAAGGAGGCTTCATGAGCGTTCCCAAGAACTCCGTCTGCCTGTGGTACAACGGCGACGCCGAGGAGGCGGCCCGCTTCTACGCCGCGACGTTCCCGAACAGCGCTGTCACGCGGCTGTACCACGCCCCGACGGACTACCCGGCGGGGAAGGAGGGAGCCGTCATCATGGTGGAGTTCACCGTGCTGGGCATTCCGTGCGTGGGGCTCAACGGTGGGCCGGGCTGGCCGCACACACAGGCCTTCTCCTTCCAGGTCTCGACGGAGGACCAGTCCGAAACGGACCGGTACTGGGACGCGATCATCTCCAACGGCGGCGAGGCGCTGGCGTGCGGCTGGTGCAAGGACAAGTGGGGTGTGCACTGGCAGATCACGCCGCGGGTGCTGATGGAAGCCCTCGCGTCGGGGGGGGACGTCGCCAAACGTGCCTTCCTCGCGATGATGGAAATGCAGAAGATCGACGTCGCCGGGATCGAGGCGGCGGTCCACGGCTCAGCCACGTAGATTCATCGCCTTGGGGCTCAGGCACTTGGGGTTTGGGCCGATGGAATGGGTATGGCGGGGCGTGACCTACCTTCACCCGCAACGGATGAGGCGTGCGGCTGGCACGCTGGTTGCGGGTTGAGAAGGGGAATAACTGCGCCTGCCGAGAACCCATGAATCCTGAGAAGACGCCCAACATCGCCCAGATTCTGAAGTTGGAAGTGCCGATCGTGGTGCGGCTGGGGGAACGCACGATGGAGGTCGAGGAGGTCCTGGGGTGGGTCCCGGGGTCGATCATCGAGTTGCCCAAGGAGGCGGACTCGGAGCTTGACCTGCTGGTGAACAACAAGGCGATCGGGTGCGGGGTCGCGGTGAAGGTCGGAGAAAACTTCGGCCTGCGGCTGACGTACCTGGGCGACGTCGCCTCCCGCATTCAGGCGATGGCCGGGGACAATCCTCCCTCCGTGGCGGCGTAACTTCTTGCACAATCGATGTGCCGCACCGCCCCCGGGCGGCGGTGAAGAGTGACCTACGTTCGCGTCGGTCGGCGTGAGCACGCACGGCCGGCGAGGTTGGTGTAGTCTCCACGGGCCCGGCCGGGGTCGGGGAGATCAGGGAACTGCGATGCCGCGTGATATTCCGGTCGGGAACGGAGATCTGCTGATTACCTTCGACAGGCTGTACCGCGTGCGGGACATCTACTACCCGCACGTCGGGCGGTTTGACCACACGGACGGGCACGTGCAGCGGTTCGGCGTGTGGGTGGACGGGCAGTTCGCGTGGATCGAGGACCCCGGCTGGCAGCGGTCGCTGAAGTACCAGAAGGACACGCTGGTGACGGAGGTGCTGCTGCGGCACGAGGGATTGGGCCTGGAGATCGAGTGTCGCGACGCGGTGGACTTCCATGAGCCGGTGTACCTCCGCCGCGCGGTGGTCCGCGACCTGATCGGGAAGGACCGGGACGTGCGGCTCTTCAGCCACTGGGACCTCTCCATCCGCGGCACGCCGGTGGGAGACACGGCGAACTACGACCCCACGACGAGCAGCGTGGTGATCTACAAGGACGACGCCTACTTCCTGTTCAGTGCGTGCGACGAGAACAAGTGCGGGATCGACAACTGGGCGATCGGCACGAAGCGCGTGCGCGGGGCGGAGGGAACCTGGCGCGACGCCGAGGATGGCCAGCTCGGCCGCAACGCGATCAGCCAGGGATCGGTGGACGCGACGATCGGGTACAACCTGCAGGTTCCGGCGAACGGCACCTCCTACGTGACGAGCTGGATGGCGTGCGGCTCTTCCTACGGCGAGGTGAAGGCGCTGAACGCCCGCCTTCTGGAGACGGGCCCGGACCGGATGATCGGGCGCACGGCCTCGTACTGGAGCCTGTGGGTCCGGCGCGAGCCCCCGGAGGGAAGCGGTGGTCTCTCCGACGCGGTGATGGATCTGTTCCGCCGCAGCCAGCTCGTGCTGAGGACGCAGATCGACAACGGCGGCGCGATCATCGCCGCGAACGACAGCGACATCACGCAGTTCGGCGGGGACCACTACTCCTACTGCTGGCCGCGGGACGGGGCGCTGGTGGCGTACGCGCTGATCCTGACGGGGCAGGGGGAGCTTTCGCGTAACTTCTTCCGGTACTGCGCCCGGGCGCTGCGCGGCGAGTCGTACTTCCTGCACAAGTACAACCCCAACGCGGAGCTGGCGAGCAGCTGGCACCCGTGGATGATCGAGGGGCAGCGGGTGCTGCCGATCCAGCAGGACGAAACCTCGCTGGTGATGTGGGCGCTGCGGAGGCACTTCGAGACGTTCCGCGACGTGGAGTTTGTCAAGTCGCTGTACACGCCGCTGATCGTGCGACCCGCGGAGTGGACGCTGAAGTTCCGCGACAGTCACGGGCTGCCGCTGCCGACCTGGGACCTGTGGGAAGAGCGCCGCGGCGTGCACACATTCACCGTGGCGACGACGATCGGGGCGCTGCAGGCCGCGGCGGCCTTCGCGCAGGACTTCGGCGAGTATGACCGGGCTTCGGCGTACCGCGAGGGGGCGCGCCGGATGCAGGCGGCGATGCGGCGGTATCTCTGGAACCCGGAGCAGCAGCGCTTCGCCCGCAACGCGATCCCGACGCCGCACAACGGCGAGTACCGGCTGGACATGACGGCCGACTCGGCGAACTTCGCCATCTACGCCTTCGGCGGGCTCGCCGTGGACGACCCGCAGGTGGAGCGCGAAATGGAGGAAATCCAGCGGCGGCTGAGCGTCAAGACCGGCGTCGGCGGCTACGCGCGGTACGAGCACGACTACTACCACCAGGTCGAGCGCGAGAACATCGAGCAGGTGCCGGGCAACCCGTGGGTGATCTGCACCCTGTGGCGGGCGCAGTACGTGATCGCCAAGGCCCGCACGCTGGATGACCTGAAGGAGGCCGAGGGCCTGCTGGAGTGGTGCGTGTCGCGTGCGGAGCCCTCGGGCGTCCTGGCGGAGCAGCACCATCCCTACACCGGCGAGCCGATCTCCGTGGCCCCGCTCACCTGGAGCCACGCGACGTACGTCATCACGGTGATGGAGTACGTGCGCAAGCGCGAGGAAATCCTGCGCTGGGGCGACTGAACGCGGCCCTCGACCGCAGCCGCTCAATCCAGGAAGTGGACGACGTTGGGCAGCTCGTCCTGGTCGGCGGGGTCCTTGGGGAACCGCGGCGCGAGCGCCTCTCCCACAAGTTCGACGGCGCGGATGATGCCCTGCTCGTGCTCGCCCCGTTTCGCCGCGTCGGCGATGGCCCGCGTCGCGGCGGACCAGGTTTCCGAAGGAATCGCGGCGTTGATGGCCTCGTCCCCGGAGATGAGGGCCATGTGCTCAAAGAGCGAGACAAAGACCAGCACGCCGTGACGCTGCCGGGTATTGGAAACACGGCAGAGGTAAAAGGCCTCGAACCCGCGGCGACGAACCTCCGCCTCAAACCTCCCCCGAGACGCAAAGGGCCGGGCCAGCGCAGGGAATCGGGAGGCCAGCGCGACACCCACGAGCCACCACAGAGCAAAGAGCAGGAGGACCGGCAGAAGGCCCAACGTCAGCTCATGTCCCGCGATCCACGGGGCCGAGGACGGCTGCAACCCCTGGAAGAGCACCCACGCCGCGGCGACGGCGATCAGGGCGAGCAGCAGGCCGAAGACGTCCTCCGCGCGGTCGTAGCGGCCCGAGCGCGTCGCGACCACGACGACGATCTCCGCGGCGGTCTTCTGCTCCGCCTGGGTGATGGCCTGCTCGATGCGCCGGCGCTGCTCGGCGGTGAAATGGTCGGAAGCTCGTTTCATACGCCCTCACCAGGAGCCGGTAGCTCCGCCGCCGCCGGAGAAGCCGCCACCGAAGGAACCGCCCGAAAAACCGCCGCCGGAAAACCCGCCCCCACCACCGCCGAACCCGCCGAAGTGGCTGGAGTCATCGTTCGAGCGGGAACTGCGCGAACCCCAGGTGTGGCCCAGCAGCCCGCCCAGCGCCATGCCGCCGAGGAAGCCGCCGAGGCCGTAAGAGTTGGGCCCCCTCCACCCCACCGGGCCGTAATTGCCGATGGTGGTGTACCGATCGCGTCCGCCTCCGACGCGGCGGATCAGCATGAACAGGACAATCGCGATCAGCGGGAGGACGAGGCACGCGAGCGGACCAAAAAGCGAGCTGAACACCTTGCCGCTGCTGAGCGTGCGTGTGGGCGATGAAGCGCTCGCGGGCGGAGCGGTCACGGGCGCGGAACCTTTCCCGGTCATGCCACCCGCTTTCATGCGACCCGAGGGCTGGCCGATGCCCGCGGCGATCGCCTGCGCGCCTTCCAGAATCCCCCGCGAGAAGCGCCCCGCCTTGAAGTGCGGGATGATGGTCCGGTTGATCACCTCCGCGGCGAAGACGTCCCGCTCGTGGGTGAATGCCGCGCCCATCTCGATGCGTACTTTCCGATCGTTCTTCGAAACCAGCAGCAGCACGCCGGCGTTGCGCTCGGGAGAGCCGATCCCCCATTCCGCGAAGAGATTCATCGCGTAGCGCTCGATGGGCCAGTTCTTCGCCCCGTAGTCGGCCATCGAGTTGATGGTGACGACGACGAGGGGAATGCCCTGCTCGGTGAGCAGCTTGGAAGCCGCGGCCTTGATCTGCTCCTCGTCCGCGGGGTCGATGAGATCGGCGAAGTCGCCGACGAACTCCCGCTCGCCGATGCGGGGCGGGTAGGTGACCTGCGCCGCGACGGGGGTGGTGAAGCCCAGCAGCAACACCGCCACAGCCAGCAGAAGCCCGAGCCGGTTTGCAAGCATGAGCATGAAGTGATTGTTGGTAACCTGCCCGGGTGAGTTGCGGGTTATGATCGCTCTTTGTGGATCCGGTTGCGTGCCGGACCTCGAAACGGTGGGTGTGGAGCGCCCCGTGCCCGGATCACCTGAAAGCGAACGCCCCCGCCCCGGCCCCTCCGGCCCGCCGCGGGCTCTGGGCGGCATCGTCCACACCTATCAGCGCTACGACCCCAAGAACTTTCCCTCCCCCACCGCTCCGCCGCCGGACGTCGCCTCCGCGGCGCTGGAGCACATGCTCGAGTTCGGCTCGATGCGCCACCTGACGGACGAGGAGCTGGCCCGGGCCGTGCCGCTGGATCCATCGATGTTCCCACGGCTGGGGCCGAGCCTCGACCAGCTCACGGCGCTGCTCGAGGAGCGCAAACGCAAGCTGCTGGCGACCTACGAGACGGAGGCGGCCCGCGAGGCAGCGGCCCGCGCCTACGCCGAGCAGGCCGCCGCGGCGGCGCCGCCGGACAAGCTGCGCGGGCTCTTCGACAAGCTGCGTCGCGAGGAGCAGATCGCGGACCTGGAGCGGCTCTGGTTCCACCTGCACAGCGACGAGAGCCCCTTCGCCCGCCAGCTCGTCCAGATCATCGAGCGCCTGGGGGAGAAGTACCAGGTGGAGGAGCTGGCCTCGAAGTACGAGTTCACCGGCCGCACGCCGATGAGCGTCGCCAAGGCGCTGGAGGTGAAGGAAGAGCTGGAAACGATCGACCGGCTGCTGGAGCAGCTCCGCCGCGCGGCGGAGACGGCGCAGCTGGCGATCATCGACATGGAATCGCTCGCCGAGTTCGCCGACGCCGGCGAGCTGGAGAACCTCAACCGCCTCCGCGAGCAGGTGGAGGATTACCTGCGCGAGCAGGCCAGGGCGCAGGGGCTGGAGTTCACGCGGCAGGGGTACTCCCTCTCGCCGCGGGCGATGCGCCTCTTTCAGCGCAAACTGCTGCAGGAGATCTTCTCCGAGCTTGAGGCGGCGCGGTCGGGGCGGCACACCGGGCCGGTGATCGGCGAAGGGGCGGTGGAGATCGAGCGCACGAAGGAGTACGAGTTCGGCGACTCGGCGACGCACATGGACGTGGTGCAGACGGTGGTGAACGCCGCCGCGCGGAGGGCCGAGGGCCGCCGCGGGAGCGCCCGCTTCAGCGTCGAGGACATCACCATCCACCGCACGCGGAACAACCCCAAGTGCGCCACGATGGTGCTGATGGACATGTCCGGCTCGATGCGGTACGACGGGCAGTACATCAACGTGAAGCGGATGGCCCTGGCGCTCGACGGGCTGATCCGCTCGGAATACCCCGGCGACTTCCTCGGCTTCGTGGAAATGGCGACCTTCGCCAGGCCCCGCCGGGCCTCCGAGGTTCCCGCCCTCATGCCCAAGCCCGTCTCCATCCACGCCCCCGTGGTGCGGCTGAAGGCGGACATGAGCGACCCGGAGATCTCGGAGCTGCGCGTCCCGCAGCACTTCACGAACATCCAGCACGCGCTCTCGCTCGCGCGGCGCGTGCTCAGCGTGCAGGACACACCCAACCGGCAGGTGATCCTCATCACCGACGGCCTGCCCACGGCGCACTTCGAGGGCTCGATGCTCTACCTGCTCTACCCGCCCGACCCGGCGACGGAGTCGGCGACGATGCGGGAGGCGATGCTCTGCCGGCGCGAGGGGATCACCATCAACATCTTCCTGCTCCCCAACTGGGGGCAGACGAGCGAGGACGTGCAGTTCGCGCAGAAGATCGCCGAGGCCACCGCCGGGCGGGTCTTCTTCACGGGCGGGCGCGACCTGGACCGCTTCGTCGTGTGGGATTACGTGAAACAGCGGCGGAGAATCATCGGTTAGGCATCCTTGTAAGGGACTACCATGCCGCCCGACGCCCCTGGGGAGGGAGGCGGCGTCTCAAAGGTGCCCGCGCGAGGATGGAGCCCTCTTCGACATCACACGAACCCCCCGCGCACGACCCCTATCTCGCCCTGCGCTCACGCGACTACCGGAAGTTCGCGCTGGGGTTCGCCCCCTCCTCCATCGGCCTGCAGATGCTGGCGATGGCCGTGGGGTGGGAGGTGTACGAGCGCACGGACAGCTACATGGCGCTGGCCTACGCGGGGCTGGCCCGTGCGATCCCGGTGCTGCTGCTGGCGCTGCCCGCGGGGCACGTGGCGGACCTGTACAACCGCAGAACGATCCTGGTGGTGACGCAGACGATCTTCGCCCTTGCGGCGGGGGCGATGGCCGCGGCCTCCTACTTCCACGCGCCGGTGTGGGTGTACTACCTCCTCCTGCTGGTGAGCGGGGCGGCTCGCTGCTTCAACGGCCCGGCGCGGAGCAGCCTGCTGCCGATGATCGTCCCCGGCCCGGCCTTCCACAACGCCGTGACGTGGAACACGGGGGTCTTTCAGGCCGCGGCGATCAGCGGCCCCCTGCTCGCCGGGCTGCTGATCGACCTCTCGCGCTGGACCACGGGCGAGCCCGCGGCGTGGCCGGTCTATCTCGTCACCGCCCTAGGGTGCGCCGCCTTCGCCTTCTCGGCGCAGGGCATTCAGGTCTCGGCGCCGGAGCGTCCCGAGGGTGGCAGCGTCTTCTCCCTCTCCTCGATGTTCGCGGGGATGTCCCACGTCTACCGGGAGAAGACGATCCTCGCCGCTCTGACGCTGGACATGCTGGCGGTGCTGCTGGGCGGGGCGACGGCGATGCTGCCGGTGTACACGCGGGACATTCTGCACGCCGGGCCGGTGTGGCTGGGGGTGCTGCGCGCGAGCCAGTTCGTGGGCGCGCTGGTGATGTCGGTGTGGCTGGCGCACCGGCCCCCCTTCCGCAGCGCGGGGGCGACGCTGCTGTGGTCCGTCGCCGCCTTCGGCGTGTGCATGATCGTCTTCGGCGTCTCGACGAACGTGTGGCTCTCGCTCGCGGCGCTGCTGATCTCCGGCGCGGTGGACGCGATCAGCGTGGTGATCCGGCACGTGCTGGTGCAGACGCGCACCCCCGATCAGATCCGCGGGCGCGTCTCGGCGGTCAACAGCGTCTTCATCGAGAGCAGCAACCAGCTCGGTGAGTTCAAGTCCGGCTCCGTCGCCGCCGCGGCGGGCCACTGGCTCGGCCCCGTCGGCGGCGCCGTCTTCTCCGTCATCAGCGGCGGCGTGGGCACCATCCTCGTCGTGCTCGGCATCGCCGTGATCTGGCCGGAGATCAGAAGGCTGAAGAAGCTGTAAAGCTTCAACGAAGGGGTGAAGGGGTGATGCGTTCTGGAGCGGAGAGCTTTCGAGCCATCCGGACATGGTCTCACAGGTCAAGGCGCGGAGGAGAAGCTAACGGACCTGCAGGCCCGGCTTGCCGCGAACCAGTGACGCGGCAGGCCATGAGTTCGGGAGCCGCGGAAGAGATTCCCGCGGGTTCACGTCTCATTCTGGAAACCCCGGGCGGGGGAGGATACGGACCGATAAGCGGGCCGTGCAGGGTGCACGGATGGGGGTGAGCGTCGCGCAGTGCCGAGAAAAAAGCGGGGCTGCGCTGATCGCGCCCGGCGGCCCGGCCGATGCTCCTAATGGAGGTTTCGCATTGCATCGCACGCCCCCCCAACGCCTGGAAAGCCAACTCGCGAACGACCCGGAGATGACGGAGCTTGTGCAGCTGTTCCTGTCGGAGTTGCCGCAGCGGATCGACGCGGTGAGCCGCGCGTGGGAGGAGCGTGAGCTGGCGACGCTGAAGCGGCTGGCGCACCAGCTCAAGGGCTCGTGCGCGGGCTACGGGTACCCCTCGATCGGCGCGGCGGCGGCGAGCGTGGAGACGGACCTGACGGGGGACGCGCCGCTGGAAAAGGTCGCGAAGGACGTGGACGAGCTGCTGGCGCTGTGCCGGCGGGCGATGTCGCCCGGAGACCGCACGGCGTGACCGACTTCCCCCCCATCTCGCGAACCGAAGAGCAGCGTCCGACGGTGCTGATCGTGGACGACAGCCAGGACGTGCACCGTCTGCTGCGGCTGAACCTCAAGAACGAGGAGCTGGAGTTCATCAGCGCCTACGACGGCGAAGAGGGGCTCGCGGCGGCGCAGAAGCACATTCCATCGCTCATCATCCTGGACCTGGACATGCCGGGGCTCGACGGGGTGTCTGTGCTGAAGCAGCTGAAGGAATGCGCCGCGACGCAGCAGATCCCCGTGATCGTGCTCTCCGGGCAGCAGAACCCCGCGGACAAGGTGGCGACGTTCGACCTGGGGGCGATCGACTTCGTGACCAAGCCCTTCGAGATGACGGAGCTTCGCGTGCGCGTGCGCTCGGCGCTGCGGATGCAGCAGCTCGTGCAGATGCTCGCGCAGCGGGCGCAGATCGACGGACTGACGGGCCTGTGGAACCGGACCTTCTTCGACCGCCGCTGGTCGGAGGAGCACGCCCGCTGCATGCGCCACGGGCACCCGATGTCCGTCGCGCTGCTGGACCTGGATCACTTCAAGTCGGTGAACGACAACTACGGCCACCCCGTCGGCGACATGGTGCTGCAGACGATCGCGAAGATCCTGCAGCGCGAGTCGCGCCAGAGCGACCTGGCGTGCCGGTACGGCGGCGAGGAGTTCGCGCTGCTGATGCCCGACACACGGACGGAGGACGCGGTGGCGGTGTGCGACCGCATCCGCAAGGCCGTGGAGCAGGCGCGTTGGGCGCGTGAGCCCGACCTGCGGGTCACGGTGTCAATTGGTGTGGCGGGGTGCAGCGCGCCGTGCCCGGTCTCGGCGGAACAGTGGGTGGAGGAGGCGGACCGCAACCTCTACGCCGCGAAGCGGACGGGGCGGAACACGATCATCGCCGCGGACCTGACGCTGCCCGCGCCGCGGATCACGCGCATCGCGAGCTAAAAAGGCAGGATGATGCCTGCGTAAAGCATGAGGCCGTCGCGGCCGGGGTTGTCGTTGTTGCCGCCGATGCGCGCGTTGCTGACGTGCGCCCAGCGCAGGCCGACTTCCACACGCGCCCCCTGGTCGCCGATGGCCCGGGTGACGCCGCCGCCGAAACGCGGCGTGAAGTTGAAGCTGGTGCCCTCGTCAGAGCCCGAGCGGTTCACCGGGTCGGTGCTGAAGAGCAGGCCGATGCCGCCATCCACGTACAGCGTCCACGGCCCCTCGTTGTACCAGTGATAGCGAAGGACGAAGGACGTGTTGAAGCCCGTGGCGTCCTTTCCCTCCTGGTCGAAGTTCCAGACGCCCAGTTCGCCGATGACCGAGATGTCCTTGGCGATGAAGTACTCGTAGCGACCATAGAGGTTGGTGTCGAGGTTATCGCCGCCGGTGGCCCCGCCGAACCCGATGCCGATCCAGCTCGTTCCGGCAGCGCCGAACTCCACGCCTCCGGAGCGTGGATCGAGCGTTGTTTCGACGGGCGCGGGCTCCGCCGCGGGCTGCGGCTCCGGCTGGTGCAGAGCCACGGGCTCGAAGGCGACCGAAAGCTCGTTGGCCGCGAACGCGGGCGCGGCGCACGCGCCGGCGAGAGTCAGCATGAACAGGGCGTTCCGCATGAGGCGTAGACTATACATCGGAGGTCGGCGTGGAGGGCTCGTCGGACAGCACACGAATGGAACGGATCGAAGAAGCCCAGATGTTCGCGGAGCGGCGCATGGACCTGCTCAGCGAGCAGATGGCGGCGCTTGAGCAGAATCTGCGCGATCTGAAGGAGCGCCTCCGCCGGATCGAGGAAAACGTGGGGCGGCTGGGCGAAGCGCTGGAGGGGCGGGAACCTCCCCTGGACGAGCTTCTGTAGCCCTTACAGCAGCGACTCTCCGGTCATTTCCTCGGGCTTTTCCAGGCCCATCATCGCCAGCCCGGTGGGCACGATGTCCCCCAGGCGGCCTCCTTCCCGCAGCTTGCGGCCCTTGAACGCCTCCCCCACCACGTACAGCGGCACGTCGTAGGTGGTGTGCGAGGTGTGGGGACAGTTGTTCTGGGGATCCCACATCTGCTCGGCGTTGCCGTGGTCGGCGGTGACGATCAGGCCGCCGCGGCGGGCGAGCGTGGCCTCCACGATGCGGCCCACGCAGGCGTCCACGGCCTCGCACGCGGCGATCGCGGCGGTGAGGCTGCCGGTGTGCCCCACCATGTCGGCGTTGGCGAAGTTGACGACGATCACGTCTTCACAATCGGGCGCGGCGAGCCGGTCAAGCACGGCCTGGCACACGGCGGGGGCGGACATCTCCGGCTGCAGGTCGTAGGTTGCGACCTTGGGTGACTGCAGAATGCGGCGGTTCTCGCCGGGGAAGGGCTCATCGCGGTAGTCGTTGAAGAAGAAGGTGACGTGGGGGTACTTCTCCGTCTCGGCGCAGCGGAACTGCCGCAGGCCGAGGTTGGACCAGTGCTGGCCCGCGATGTTGATGAGCTTGGGGGGCTTGGGGAAGGCGACGCGGACGTAGGGGTTCAGAGCCGCCTCGTACGCGGCCATCGTGACGAAGTGCAGGTCGAGCTTGGGGCCGCGGTCGAAGCCCTTGTGGCCGGTATCGGGCGAGGGCGCGACATGCCCCTCGAACTGCGGGAGCACGAAGGCGCGGACCAGCTCGCGGGGGCGGTCGCCGCGGTAGTTGTAATAGACGACTGAGTCCCCGTCGCGGATGCGGCGAGAGAGGGCGTCGCTCTCATCGCGCCCGATCATCGTCGGCGGGATGAACTCGTCGCCCTTCTGCGATTCGGTGCGGGGGTTGTCGTAGTAGGCCTGCACCGCCTCCGTGGCCGAAGCGCGGATGGCCACGCCGTTTTCCTGCCAGCGGTAGCCGGTGAGCGCGGCGTACGCCTTCTGCACACGCTCCCAGCGGTTGTCGCGGTCCATCGCGTAGTAACGGCCGATGACCGAGACGACCTCGCCGACGCCCAGCTCGCGGCAGCGGGCCTCGACCTCGCGCAGGAACTCCAGCCCCTGGAAGGGGCCGGTGTCGCGCCCGTCCATGTACATGTGCAGGTAGACGCGCGGGGCCTGGCGCACGCGGCAGAGCTCCAGCACCGCGTAGAGGTGCCGGAGCAGGCCGTGGACGCCCGCGTCGCTGCAGATGCCCATGAGGTGCACCGCGGCGTTCCGGGCCTTGGCCGATTCGATCGCCTCGACGAGCACCTGGTTGTCGCTCAACCCGCGCCGGCAGGCCTTCGTGATGACCAGCGACTCCTGATCCACGATGCGGCCCGCGCCGATGTTCTGGTGGCCAACCTCGGAGTTGCCCATCTGGCCCGCCTCAAGGCCGACATCCTCGCCGCTGGTGTGGATCAGTGTCCATGGCCAGTCGCGCCGAAGGGCGTCGTCCACCGGCGTGCGCGCGAGCTTGACGGCGTTGAAGGAATCGTGCTCTGGGTTGGGGTTCTCCCCCCACCCGTCGCGGATCACAAGGACGAAGGGCGTGTTCTCGGGCATCGGGCCAGCGTACGAGCCCTCAAGGCTGGTTTGTACGCGGGGGGCAGGTTTGAAAAAGGGTTGACGGACACGGGCTACTTGCTAGTGTTTACTAGCGGATGGTTAGTGTCTACAAACCTTGCAGGCAGGAAGGAGCAGCGATGGTCCGTTCACGAATCCTGCGTGCCGCGCTGCTCGGCGCGGCGGGCATCGCGATGCTGGTGCTTTCCGGATGCTCCGTGCATGGCCCGCACTTCGGGTTTCATGCGCACGGACACCATCACCACGGCGGCCACCGCGGACACTGCCGTTGAAAGCGGCGAGCGACGATCACTCCTTGGTCAGCTCGTCGTACACGCCCAGCAAGGCCATGCTGGCCCGCTCGGGGTTGGCGTAGCCGGGGAAGGAGAGGCGAAGGTCGGCGACCTCTCGTCGCGGCTTGCCCGCCTTGACCGCCTTTTCGACCGCCTCGCAGACGCGCTCGAAGTACTCGATTTGCCCCTTGAGGCCCTCGACGCCGCAGAGCTCGCCGTGGCCGGGAATGACGCGGGTCTTGCTGTCGCACAGGTTGAGCGCCTGGCGGAGCGACTCGATCCAGCCGCTGACACGCCCGCCGCCGTCGGGGTCCACGTAGGGGTGGACCTTGTGGAAGAGCAGGTCGCCCGCGATGAGCACGTTCTGCTCGGGGATGAAGATGACCACGTCGTTGTCTGTGTGGCCGGGGCCGAAGTGGCGCAGCTCCAGCTTGACGCCCGCATCGATGGTGTGGGTCGCGCCGATCGTCTCGGTGGGCGTGAAGTCCGCGGCTTTGAGCCTGGTCACGTCCTTGTAGAGCTTCTGCCAGTCCGCCTTCGCGGCGTCGATCTCCGGCCCCTTCTTACCCTGGAAGGCGCCGACGGCCTCCTTGATCTGCGAGATGTACCGACTCACGTTGCCCTGGATGCGCCTGGAGCAGTTCTCATGGGCGATGACGCGGCGGTCGCCGGTGAAGGCGTGGTTGCCTCCGGTGTGGTCGGCGTGGTGGTGCGTGTTGATGACCACCAGCTTTTCTTTTGCCGCCCCGGCCATCTCTTCCGCGATGCGGCGGATCGTGAGGCCGAAGGGAGAGTTCTTGGTGTCGATGAGGTACGCCGCGTCCTTGCTGGTGATGAGGGTCGAGTTGCCGCCGAAGCCGAAGGCGACGCGCACAGGCTCGGCGACGTTCTTCCACGTAAAGACGGGATCATCGGCCGCCGCGTAAACAGGAAGCGCCGCCACGGCGACCGCCGCTCCGGCCGCCGCCACAAACTCGCGTCGTGTCATTTCGGGCTCCTTACTTGGCGTCCTTCTTGCCGTTGAGCTCATCCCACACGCCGGCCATGATGAGGCCCGCGGCGGGCTTGAGGCCATATTCCGCGTATGCGGGCAGGCGGAGCTTCTCCACCTCCTCGCGCGAGCGGCCTTCCTTCACGGCCTTGCCGACCGCCTCGCGGACATCCTCGATGTAGCGGATCTGCTTCTTGACGCCGTCGATGTTGGTGATGGGGCCGTGGCCGGGGACAACGACGGTGTCGGCGTCGCAGAGGCTGACGACGCGGGAAAGGGCGTTGATCCAGCCCTTGCTGTCGGCCCCGGCGGTGCTGTCGTAGTACGGGTGGGAGCCGTTGAAGACCAGGTCGCCGGTGACGAGCACGTTGTCTTCGGGGAAGAAGAAGAACAGGTCGTTGTCGGTGTGGCCGGGACCGGCATGGTGGACCTCGACGCGCCGACCGGCGAAGTCCTTGACGTTCTCCGGGATGGCCTCGGGGATGAAGGTCTCGGGCTTGCGCTCGGCGAGGGTGTCGCGGAAGCGTTTGGCCTCTACAGCGGCCTCTCGTGCGCCCTCAACGCCGGCCTGCTCCAGCGCGGAGATCTTCTGATCGAGCTGCGCGGTGTACTGGGCGATGGAGGCGCTGATGCGCTCGCGGCACTTGGGATGCGCCCACATCACCACCCCGCCCTGGGAAGCGGCGGAGTTGCCGCCCGCGTGATCGAAGTGGTGGTGCGTGTTGACGACGCGGTGCAGGCCCTCGCAGCGGAACATGGCCTCGCGAACCAGGGCGGGGCCGAGGACGGCCTGCTTGGTGTCGATGAGCACGGCTCGCCCGCCGCGGCCACGGCCTTTCTCGACAACCAGCGTGGCGTTGCCGCCCACGAGGGTCATGTCGTCGCCGGTGCGCCCCAGGGCGACGTGGAAGCCGGGGCGGACCTCCTTCCAGTCGTAGAACTCGGCGGGACGAGGCGGGGCTTTTTCCTGGGCTCGCAGGAAGGCAGGGAACGCGGCGGCACCGGCGAACGCGGCGGCGGAGAGGACGAACTCACGCCGGGAGACGGGTACAAGCGTGCGTGGCATGGGCAACCTCCTGAGGTCCCTCATTATGGAGGCCCTACCCGGGCGTCCGCCAGCATAAAACAGGGGGGCCGGAGAGTTCAGCAAAGAAGGGGGTCCGGCCTATACTTGGCCCCGACAAAGACCGCCCGGCAGGGCCCCAAGTACAAACCATTTTCATTGACAGGAACTGCGATCCATGCGAGCGACCGACCTTCGGCCCGGCCTGGGCGTCAAGTTTGACGGCAAGCTGTACGTGATCACGAGCTTCGAGCACCGCACGCCGGGCAACCTGCGTGCGTTCATCCAGATCAAGATCAAGGACGTGGTCGCGGGCAAGACGATCGAGAAGCGGCTGTCCTCCTCCGATGACGTGGAGGTCATCGACCTGGACCGCCGCCCGATGGAGTACCTCTACTCCGACAACACCGGCGCGACGTTCATGGACCCCGAGACCTTCGATCAGGTCGTGATCCCGCCTGACGTGCTGGGCGATGCGCTGATGTTCCTGCGGCCCAACACCCAGGCGACGGTGCTCTTCTACGGCGAGAACGCCGTGACGCTGGAGCTGCCCCCGAGCGTGGAGCTGACGGTGAAGGACTGCCCGCCCGAAGTGAAGGGCGCGACCGTCACCAACCAGACCAAGGACGCGGTCATGGAAACGGGGCTGGTGGTCCGCGTCCCAGCCTTCATCAAGCCGGGCGAGACGCTGAAGGTGAGCACCGCGGATCGGTCCTATCTCAGCCGCGCCTGAACGGCCTGACAACGAAACTTTCCCAACACACCGGCGCTTCCCGCGCCGGTGTTTCTTTTTGCATTACCGACCACTCCCCCACTACGCTCCCTCCGTGCTCATCCTCATCGGGCTGCGCGGCTCGGGCAAGACAACTCTCGGCAGGCTCGTGGGCGAAGCCACAGGACGCCCATTCACTGACCTAGATGATCTGACCGCAGCGAGGCTGGGCTTCGCGGACGCTTCCGCGGCGCTGCGTACGCACGGGATCGAGGCGTTCCGAGCGGCGGAGCTGGAAGCCCTGCGCGAGTTTCTCGCAAGCCCCGTGCGGGATCACATCCTCTCCCTGGGCGGAGGCACGCCCACGATCCCCGAAGTCCCTGAACTGCTCAAGCCGTACACGGTCGTGTACCTGCGTGCCCAACCTGACGCGCTCCAGCAACGGCTGCGCGAGGAGCCGTGCCAGCGTCCCTCGCTGCTGGGCTGCGACCCGATTTCGGAAGTGCCCGCGATCTTCGCGCAGCGCGATCCGCTCTACCGGGCCATCGCCACGCACACCATCGATTGTGACAACCAGCCGCGGGATGCGGTGGTGCGCATGCTCGCCGCGCTGCTTGGGGCGTGACCTACGCCCTCACGCTCCAGCCGTAGACCACCCACTCGACCAGCAGCAGGCCGCAGGCGATAAGGACAAACCACCACCAGACCTCCGCCGGGGCCGCCACGCCGCGGACGCCTTCGACGGGCCTGCCGGCCACTTCCAGGCTTTCCGGGGTCGCCAGCGCACTTTCGACGTCATCGACAAGGTTCACGGCGATGGCCTGATCGAGCGCCGCGGCTCCTTCCACGACGTACACACCCGCCCGGTGCAGCAGGCCGGCGCTCAGCGTGCCGCCGCCCGCGCCGCTCTCGCGCAGCACGGTGTTCACCGGCCCACGCAGCGCGACGCGCCCGGGCACGCCCGGCCGCACGCGGACCTCCGCGGCTTCGCTCGTCTTGAAGGCGCGGCCTGCCGCGGAATCGGCCCGCAGAGTGAGATAGTCCACGGCATCGGCGAGAAAGATGGCAAAGCCCGCCTGCAGTGGCCAGTTGGAGGCGGCAAGCTCGAAGCCGACGACAAGGTGCCGAGCCCCGCCGCTTTCGGGCGGCCCTTCCTGAACAAGCACGATCAGCGGGCCGTCCCCGCCGCGGGCAAGCTCGGTGATGGTGTTTTCGGAAGACGTTTCGGTGCGCAGGACCATCGTGCGCGCAATCTGCACCGCGTCGAGCGCGACATTGCGCAGAACAGGGTGCGTCCGCTGCCAAAAGAGCACGCCGGTGGCTTCGCCCTCGAAAGGGTCCAGGCCCGCGATCTCAGGAATCGCGCCGAAGCTGATGGAGGGAAGGCTGGGCAGGCGGGCAGGTGCCACGCGGTCAAAGACGACAAGGTCGTACTCGGAGAGCCCGCCTTCGGTCGCCAGCTGCTCATACTCGGCAGCGCTCACGCGCCGCAGGGCACGGGCGCGAAGCTCCGCGAGCACGTCCTCTAGAATCCACGTCGCCGCGGCAAGCGAGCCGTCGGCGCTGTCCGGAACGACCAGCAGAATGGCGGGGCGTTCGGCGGGGGGAAGCACGAGGCCCGCGCTGTTGTCGCTCGCGAGCGCATCCTCTCGGCCGATCTGCACCAGCACGACCCCGCCGGAGCGGTTGCGCAGCTCAAAGATGGTGCTCGCGCGGCCGGGGGCTTCGGCGCTCGCCGCGACGACCTCCAGCGCTCGCCGCTGCTCCACCACCCCATTCACCGAGAGCGTCAGGGGCGCGGCGACCGAGCGAGGGCTGTTGTTCAGGACATCCACGAAGACGCGCACCACGGCCGGGTCCGCGGCGTCTCGCCGCGCGGAGAAACCCACGATGCCGAGGTTCTCCGCCATCCCCCCCACGCTCTCGAACCGCAGGCGCGGCGCGGAGGCGGGCAACCTGCCATGATCGCGGAATGAACCATCGCTGAGCAGCACCGCCGTGGGAGGCTCTTCGGTTTCTTCGTCGCTCACGCCCGCGGCGATAGCGTCGGCGAGCTTCAACGCTTCGCCCAGGTTGCCGGGCTGGTCGGTCTGCTCGATGCTCTGAAGCGCATCGACGATGACGGCGCGGGAACTGGTGAACCCCGTCACCGCGCGGGCCTCCGCTGCAAATGCGATAAGGCATACTTCCCGCCGCCCACCCCCACGGCGAAGCTGGTCCACCAGCTCCAAGGCTCGCTCGCGGGCGCGGTCGAGGCGCGTCGGTCCGCCGGGATTGTCAACGGCGGCCATGGATGCGGAAGTGTCGATCAGCAGCAGGACTCGCTCCGCCGCGGGGGCGCCCTCGATCACCGTGGGGCGTGCGAGCGCGGCGGCGAAGCACCCGGCGATCAGCAGGTGCAGAAGCAGAAGCCAGCTCGGCCGCAACATGCGGAGAGGGACGTTGGCCTGCACGTCTTCGGTGGCGCGGGGCCAGAAGAGGATGGTGCTGACGCGCACGGGCCTGCGCCGCAGCTTGAGCAGGTACAGCACCAGCAGCACCGGAACGGTGATGCCGGCGGCCACCAGACCGGCTGCGGGGTCAAGGAACGTCACGCCAGAGCGTAGTAGGAGCGGCGGCCTGAGAGGAGTTGGCCCGAGCCAGGCGCGCGGGCAGCGCCCCTTCGAGCTCCAACAGCCGGCGCTTGCGTTCGAGTCCTCCGGCGTAGCCGTGGAGCCCGCCGTCGGCGTTGATCACGCGATGGCAGGGAATGACGATGGCGATGCGGTTGCGGCCGTTGGCGAGGCCCACGGCACGGGCCCCGCCCGGATTGCCGAGCTGCTCCGCCACGCTTCCGTAGGAGCGCGTCGTGCCATAGGGAATCGTCCGCAGCACGCCCCAGACCTTGCGCTCCCACACCGTGCCGGGCGTGACGAGCGGAACGGAGAACTCGCGCAGAACGCCGGCGAAGTAGGCTTCCAGCTCCTGTCCGAGCTGGGTGAGGTGTGGAGGCGGGTCCGCGCCCTCGATTACGTCGCGCCGCATCGCGAGGCTGAGGGTGCGCAGCTCCGCGGGCAGTTCGGGGCGATCGTGGAACTCCAGAAGGCAGACGCCCTCTTCGACCGCCGCTGCGACCATTTCCCCAAGCGGGGTGCTGAAGCGAGTCACGGCGATGGGAGCTGGGCCGCTCATGCCGGTATGCTCGCATCCCTGCGTGCCGGGATCAAGCCGCTCCACACCCCACCCTCTTCTGACCGGCCTGGTCGTGCTGGCGGGACTATTCCTGCGCCTGCCGGGGATGTTCGAGAGCCTGTGGTTCGATGAAGTCTTCCGCACGCGGGTGATGCTGAGCGGCAAAACAGTGCGTGAGCTGCTGCTCTACGACGTTCACAATCCCCTTTACAACGGCTTCATGTTCCTCTGGGTCCGAGTGTTCGGAGACTCGGAGGTGAGCATCCGCACGCCCTCGCTGCTGGCTGGGTTCGCTCTCATCGCGATGCTCTATCGCTGGGCAAAGGTGCGGTTCTCGCCATGGGTGGCGTGGTTCGCGGCGGCGTGGCTGCTGCTCTCGCCCGTGCCCGTGTGGTACTCGACAGAGGCCAAGAACACCATCTTCACGGCACTCTTCGCGGTCCTCACGCTGGTGACGCACGACAGGCTGCTCCGAGAGCCGGAGAGCCCGAGGGTGGTCGCGCGTGCCGCGGCAACTGCCGTGCTCGCGCTGCTCTGCGACTTCCAGCTTCTGCTCGCGATCCTGCCGTGCTGGCTGGTCTTATTGCTGGAGACGCGGCGCACGCCGGGGCTGGGCAGGGCGCTGGCGGTGACGGTGGGCGTTTCCGGCGCGATCACCATGCCGTGGGTGCTGTTCAAGGCTCTGCACATCTCGCGCCTGCATCGGAACTACCTGGGGCTGTTCCACCTCAAGCACCTGCTGTGGCTGCTGTGCATGTGGCTGCCGCTGGGGAGCGTGGCGGGCGCACCGGGGCCGAACATGTGGCCGCTGTACGTCGCCCTTCCCGCGTTGATTGTGCTGCCGTTGCTGGCGTTGGGAGTGCGCGAGGCGGGAAGCACGCCACAGGGGCGGCTGGTGCGCGCGGGGCTGCTGCTGCCGATCGCGTTTTATCTGGCGGCGTCGTTCCTTTTGCACGCCGCGGGCGACAGCACGCGCATTTACCAGGACCGCAACCTGACGGTGATCGTGCCTCTGTTCCCTCTGGTGCTTGGGCTGGGGATCGAATCCCTTTCGCGCGCGGGCGTGCGGCGCGTGCTGGCGGCAGCTTTGCTTGGCTCCGCCGCGATCGCTTCGGGGCTCATCGCCACGGTCAAAGCGGATGCCTGGACGGTGATGGCACCCAACCCGGACTGGCGCGGCGCGGCCCGTGCCCTTGGCCCCGAGCCGATGATCTCGACCTGCCCCCTGCTGCCGCTGCGCTACTACGCCCCCGAAGCGACGCTGGTGGAGCTGCCCGAGGGTGCCGATCCGCTGGAATCGCTGGAACAGCACCTCAGCACAAACCCCACCCCCGCCTTCACCTTTATCCACAACCCCAACTGGAACCCGCTCCCCGAGCGGGCAAGGGCGGAAATGGACGCACGCTACCCCCTCATGGAACGGAGGGAGTTTCGCAGCCTGACGGTGGAAAAACGCAGAACCGGGAAGCCCGCACCTACACTCCCGCCATGACGACTGCCGCCGCACCTGCTTCTGCTCAATCGTCCCCGAAGACCGAATCCTCCCCTTACGCCGCCCTCTGCAAGCACCTGTACGAAACAGCGACGCTCTCGGCGGTGAACCAGCTCCTCAACTGGGATCAGGAGACGTACATGCCGCCCGCGGCGGCGGCGAATCGCGCCGAGCAGCAGGCGATGCTCGCGGCGCTGGTGCATGAGCGCAAGACCTCGCCGCGCCTGGGCGAACTGCTCGCCGCGTGCGAGGCGGACCCATCGCTGACGCGGGCGGGCTCGGAGACCGCGGCCAACCTGCGGGAAGTGCGCCGGGACTACGACCTTGCGACCCGCCTTCCTGCGGATCTGGTCGCGGAGCTGGCCCGCACGGGCAGCCAGGCCCAGGAGGCGTGGAAGCACGCGCGGGAGAAGTCGGACTTCAGCGCCTTCGCCCCGTGGCTTGAGAAGATGATGGCCCTGACCCGCCGCAAGGCCGAGTGCTACCGCGGCTCGGGCAAGGGTGAGCTCTACGACTACCTGCTGGACGAGTACGAGCCCGGCATGACCGCGGCGGAGATCGAAAAGATTTTCACGCCCCTGCGGGCGCAGCTCACGGAGCTGATCGGGCGCGTGCGCGAGTCCAAGGTCAAGATCCCCACCAAGGTGCTGAACATCCGCTGCGACCCGGACGATCAGCACGCCTTCGGCCAGCTAGTGCTGAAGCACATGGGCTTCGACCTGCAGGCCGGGCGGCTGGATGTTACGACCCATCCCTTCTGCTCCGGCTTTGCGCCGGGCGACACGCGCCTGACGACGCGCTACCGCGACGAGAAGTTCACCGACGCCCTGTACGGCACGATGCACGAGGCGGGGCACGGGCTGTATGAGCAGGGGCTGCCCAAGCTCGCGAGCAACAAGTACGGCCCGCTCTTCGGCCAGCCGCTGGCGGAGTCCATCAGCCTGGGCATCCACGAGAGCCAGTCGAGGATGTGGGAAAACTTCGTGGGCCGCAGCCGCGCCTTCTGGAAGTGGGCGCACCCGAAGATCGTCAAGCACCTGAACAAGAAGTTCAAGGACTACACGCCCAAGGAGCTGTTCCTGGCCACCAACACCACGCAGCCGAGCCTCATCCGCGTGGAGGCCGACGAGGGGACGTACAACCTGCACGTCATGGTGCGCTTCGAGATCGAGCGGGCGCTGATCTCCGGAGACCTGAAGGTGAAGGACGTGCCCGCGGAGTGGACCCGGCGGTACAAGGATTACCTTGGCATCGACGTGCCCGACGACCGTCGCGGCTGCCTGCAGGACGTTCACTGGTCCTTTGGGCTGATCGGCTACTTCCCGACGTACACGCTGGGCAACCTCTACGCGGCGCAGTTCTGGGAGACGATCGAGGAGGCGATTCCCGACCTGCACAAGCAGATCGCCAAGGGCCAGTTCCTCGAGCTGAAGGAATGGCTCAACACCAACATCCACCGGCACGGGCGGCGGTATCTGGCCTCGGAGCTGTGCAAGAAGGTCACGGGCAAAGAACTCTCCGCCGAGCCGCTCCTGCGCCACCTGACGAGCAAGGCGGAGGCGGTGTACGGCATTTGACCCCGCGCCGCACCCGCTCCGCGGGCGGGTATCCTCCGGGGCTATGAAGATCCGCACCCGGCGTCCCTCCCCGCGTTCCTCCACCGTCGTCGATTCCATCCCGCCCGCGGAATACCGCGCGCGGCGGGAGCGTGTGCTGAAGGCACTGGGCAAGAGTGTGGGCCTGGTGCTGGCGGGCGATGGCGCGCCGCCGCTCATGGGCTTCTGGCAGCCCTCCCCCCACTTCTACTACCTCACCGGCATCCACGATGAAGCCGGCGCGGCTGTGCTCTTCGACCCCGCGCACGAAGACCCCAAGAAGCGGTGCATCCTCTTCCTGCGGCCTCTGAACCCGGAGCTGGAGGCGTGGGACGGCTATCGCGACGAGATTTCCCAGGCGCTCAAGGACAAGACCGGCTTCGACACCGTGATGCGCACGCCCGCCCTGCCGCGGATGCTGACCGCGGCGGCACGCCAGCGCAAGAGCCTGGCCTGCCTGCACCCCTTCTCGGTGTATGACGCGCCGGTCTCGCCGGACCTTGCGATCTTCCGCAAGGTGGCGGAGCGCGTCCCCGGCGTCTCCATCACCGATCAGACGGACCTGCTCAACAGCATGCGCGGGATCAAGAGCGCGGCGGAAGTCGCGCTCATCGAGCGGGCGCTGAAGGCGACCGCCGCGGGATATGAAGCGATTCAGCGGATGCTCCGGCCCGGCGTAAACGAGCGGGACGTGCAGCGTGCCGCGGAGACCGCGTTCATCGAGGCGGGCGGAACGGGCCCGGCGTACAACAGCATCGTCGGCAGCGGCAAGAACGCGACGGTGCTGCATTACATGGCGAACAACGGCCCCTGCCGCGCCGGCGAGCTCATCGTGATCGACGCGGGCGCCGCGTTCGGCGGCTACGCATCCGACATCACGCGCACGTACCCCGTCAGCGGCCGGTTCACCGCGGAGCAGCGAGAGATGTATGAACTGGTCCTCGAAGCCCAGCAGGCGGCGATCGACGCGGTGCGGCCGGGTCGCTTCATGCACGAGGTGGACGCCGCGGCACGCCGCGTGTTCGAGAAGGCTGGCGTCGCGGACCGCTTCATCCACGGCATCGGGCATCACCTGGGCCTGGAAGTCCACGACGCCACACCCGACGGCCCCCTGAAGCCCGGCATGGTCGTCACCATCGAGCCGGGGCTCTACTTCCCGAACAAGAACCTGGGCATCCGCGTCGAGGACGACATCCTGGTGACCGAGCGCGGCGGCAAGAACCTCAGCAGCCACATCCCCAAGCTCGTGAAGGACGTTGAGCGGCGGTAACGCGCACACCTCTACTTCCGCACCACTACGTCGAGGTTTCCTTCCTTGCGATCCACCTGCACCTGCACCCCGCCGCGGACGCGGCGCAGGCGGATGTCCGCGACGTGCGGGCCGAGCCGGAGGTTGCGGAGGTACACGTCCTCGACGTTCCGCGGCAGCATGGGGCGATCAAACCGCGCATGGCCGTTGATGGCGTCCACCTCCAGCCCCAGGCAGGCGTCCAGCAGCATGAAGGCCGAGCCCGCGGCCCAGGCCTGCGGACTGCACGCGACGGGATAGGGCGTCGGGCCTCGCCCCCGCTGACGCTCAAAGCCGCAGCAGACTTCGGGCAGGCGGTGAAACGCGATCATCGACGCGGCTTCGAGCCATGAGGTGAACAGCTCCAGGGCTGCCTCGCGAAACTCGTACCGCGCGAATCCGGCGCCGATCATCGCGTTGTCGTGCGGCCAGACCGACCCGTTGTGATACGACATGGGGTTGTAGCGAGCCTCGCCGCGGCCGATCGTCCGCACTCCCCAGCCCGTGAACATCTCTTCGCTGGTGAGTTGATCCCGCACCCGCGCCGCACGCGCCGGGTCAGCGATCGGCGCGAACAGGCAATGCCCCGCGTTGGAAGACCGCACGCGGCAGGGCCGCTTTGCCCCGTCCAGCGCCATGGCATACGTCCCCAAGTCTTCGAGCCAGAAGGCCTGCTCGAACTGGACTCGCAGCGCATCGGCCTGCCGCAGCAGCGACGCGGCGCGGGTGTAGTCGCCCAGCGTTCGGGCGAGCATCGCCGCGGAACGCCGCGCTTCGTAGACGTACGCCTGCACCTCGCAGAGCGCAATCGGCGCGGAGGGCAAGGAACCGTCCTGGTGAAAAATGGCGTCGTGGGAGTCCTTCCAGCCCTGATTAGTCAACCCCTCGCGGGAGCGCTGCGCGTATTCGACGAACCCGTCTCGGTCGGCGTCGCCGTCGCGGTCGATCCACGCCAGCGCCCGCTCGATATTCGGCCAGATGGTTTCGATCAGGGGCCGGTCGCCCGTGCGCACGTAGTACGCCCCCGCGAGCATGACAAAGAGCGGCGTGGCGTCCACGCTTCCGTAGTACTGCGCGAAGGGAACCTCGCCCGTGTTCGCTGATTCGTTCGTGCGGCGCTCGTGCATGATCTTGCCCGGCTCGGCGTCGCGCGCGGGGTCGTAAACCTCGGCCTGGTTTGCCGCCAGATACCGCAGCACGCCCGCCGCGATCTCCGGGTGCAGCGTCAGCATCTGCATCGCGGTGATGATCCCGTCTCGCCCGAAGGGAGTGGCGTACCACGGCACACCCGCGAAGGGATACACCCCGTGCTCGGTCACGGTCAGAAGCATGTGGATGTCGTTGAGCGAGCGCTGCAGCCAGGCGTCCATGTGCTCGTCACCGCTTCTCGCATCCGCCATCCCGATGAAGCGGTCGGCCTCGGCGTGCACCGCCTCGCTGGCTTCTCGGAAGGGCGGCAGCCGTCCACCGCTCGGCCGGCACATCACCCCCGCCTCCCACCGGCGATGGGCCCGCGGCTCGATCATCGCCTCCAGCGTCATGCTCGACGCGGCCAGCGACCGCGGCGGCGGATCGCAGCAGATGTACGCCTGGCGTGCGATCCCATCCAGCCCCATATACGAGAGCGTCACGCCGGAAGCGGTGAAGCCCGGCTCTCCTTGCTGTCCGCTGCGCGGGCGCGATGTGCCGCGGATCTCGAAGATGTCGGCCCAGTCCGCGGCGAAGAGCAGGGTCGCCTCGATGCGCACGGGGGCGAGGGAGTAGTTGGCGATGGTGAGCAGCTCGAGCATGGCGTCGCCCTGGAGCAGGCGTTCGCGCCGGATGTGGAGCGCGCCGCGCTCGAGCATGACTTCGCCACGATCCACGAGGTCGGGATTGGTGAGGTCGATGGTGAGGGTCGTGTTGTCGCGCGAAACACCCGATCCGAGCAGCAGCGGCCTGGCGCCGTTGATGCGCAGCTCGAAGTAAGAGAGGTGGCGCGTGCCCGCGTGAAGAAGACCGTGGCTCTTGTGCAGCCTGGAGTTGATGTCGCCGAGCGGTCCGCAGATCGCGAAGGTGTCGCCCTCCTTGAGCACAAGGGCGGGCTCGCTGCTGAGTCTGCTGCCCAGCACATAAAAGCGGTCGCCGACGAAGATCACCTCCTCCATGCGAAGCTCCTGTCCCACGCAGCGGTGCGCTCCTGCGGAATCCGCGGCATGAAGCGTCGATAGACGTTCAGGTAATCCTCGGCCATGCGGCGGGCGGAGAACCGCTGTTCGAACCGTTCACGACATCGGCGACGGTCAAAGGTGCGCAGCCGCCCCACCGCTTCCACAGCCTGCTCCACCGAATCCACGATGAACCCCGTCAGGCCGTGCTCGACCACCTCGGGCACCGAGCCACGGGGAAACGCGATCACCGGCGTTCCGCACGCCATCGCCTCGATCATCACCAGGCCGAAGGGCTCCGGCCAATCGATGGGAAAGAGCAGCGCCGCGGCGTTGCTGAAAAGATCGTTCTTCTCATGGTCACCGATCTCTCCAATGAAGCGGATGCCGGGTGACCCGAGCAGCGGCTTGATGACATGCTCGAAGTAATCACGATCGAGCTTGTCCACCTTCGCGGCGATGACCAGCTCGATGCCCGCGGTCTGGGCGATGCGGATCGCCAGGTCGAGGCGTTTTTCCGGCGAGATGCGCCCGCAGAACGCCAGGTACCGGCCGGGCCCGGCATGAAAGCGGTAGAGATGCTCGGGGATGCCGTGGTAGACGGTGCCCGCCCAGTTGGCCCAGTCGAGCGGGCGGCGCTGCGCGTTGGAAATGGAAATGAGGGGCACGTCCGCGTATTCGCGGAAGAGCGGGGGCAGGTCGGGCAGGTCCAGCCGCCCGTGCATGGTGAAGATGCTGGGTACGGGAAGCCGGCGTGCGAAGGTGAAGCCCGCCCAGTCGGCGTGAAAGTGAACGATGTCGAACTCGCGCGCCATCCGCGACAGCCGCTCGTACATCAGCAGGTGCGGCACGGCAGGGTCAGAAAAAATGGGGTGCAGCCGCAGGGCCTTGGGCGAGCCGGGAACGAGCCGGGCGGAGGTATGAGAATCGCCGCTGGCAAAAAGCGTAACTTCGTGGCCCAATGCCGCGAGTTCTTCGGTGAGGTAGGACACCACCCGCTCGGTGCCGCCGTAATAGGCTGGCGGAACGCTTTCAAACAAGGGGGACACCTGGGCGATGCGCATGAGCTCCTCCGCTTGGGTCCGATAGCGTGGCGGCAGCCCGTGGAGCAGGGGCGGCCCGCGCGATGAACCCGGATTCGTCCGCCCTTCACCCTTCCGAGGGGGCGGGCAGACCGGCTTGAGGCTGATACCCTCCGGGGGCAATGGCCGACCTGAGCGTGACCGTCGATGGGCTGAAGCTGCCGAACCCCTTCGTCATCGCGAGCGGGCCGCCGGGAACGAACGCGAACGTCATCGCCAAGGCCTTCGACGAAGGCTGGGGAGCGGTGGTCGCCAAGACGGTGAGCCTGGACGCCTCGAAGATCGTGAACGTTCAACCGCGGTACGCCCGCATGCGGGTGGGGCGCGAGATCGTGGGCTGGCAGAACATCGAGCTGATCAGCGACCGCCCCTTTGCAACCTGGCTCGAGGAGTTCAGGCAGCTCAAGGCGAAGTACCCGGATCGGGTGCTGATCGCGTCGGTCATGGAGGAGTACCGCAAGGAGGCGTGGGTCGAGATCATCGAGCGGTGCCAGGAAGCCGGGGTAGACGCCTTCGAGCTGAACTTCTCATGCCCCCACGGCCTGCCCGAGCGGCGAATGGGCTCGGCGATGGGTCAGGACCCCGAAATCCTCTACGAAGTGTGCGGATGGGTGCGGGCCGCGTCGAGTGTGCCCGTGTGGGCGAAGATGACGCCGAACATCACGCACATCGAAGAGCCCGCGCGGGCGGCGCTGAGCGCAGGCTGCGACGGCATCAGCGCGATCAACACGATCCTCTGTGTCATGGGCGTGAACCTCCGCACGCTGCGCCCCGAGCCGACGGTGGAGGGATACTCGACCCCGGGCGGGTACTCCTGCCGCGCGGTGCGCCCCGTGGCGCTGCGGATGGTGATGGAGTGCGCCCGGATGATGGAGCAGGAGTTCCCCGATCGCAGCCTGAGCGGCATCGGCGGCATCGAGACCGGCGAAGACGCGGCGCAGTTCATCCTGCTTGGAGCCGGAACGGTCCAGGTGTGCACCGGCGTGATGATCCACGGCTACAAGCTCGTCCACGAGTTGAAGCGGGGCCTGTCGGAGTTCATGGACGAGCACGGCTTCAAGAGCGTGTCCGACTTCCGCGGCAGGTCGCTCCCCTACTTCACCTCGCACTCCGACCTGGTGCACCGCCAGGCCGAGGCCCGTGCCGCGGAAAGGGCGCGGGCTCAGGGCGTCGTGACGAAGGATGCCCACTGGAGCGTGGACAAGTTCGTGGAGCAGAGCGAGCAGCTGGTGGCGAACGATTAGTCTTCGCCGCGACGCCAGGCCGACAACCTAAACGCGTGGTTGCAACGCTTGTGAGAGAATCCTGCAGCGTCAAAAAGCAGGGGTGATACACCCCCAGTTGGCCTTAGCGCCCCGCCACGCTCCACCCCACCGCTTCCATCGCGCTCAGCCAGCGGCGCTTCTCGCGCTCGGCCTCGCCGTCGCCGGCGACGCTCCACCACCAGCACGTCTCCAGCGGCAGTTCCATGTCCGCGATGAGGTCCGCGATCTGACGGTCGGTGAAGTCGGCGTAGGGCGTCTCCACCCGGATAGACGGCGTCTTGTGCTCGCGTGCGTCCAGGGCGACCAGCCGGCCCACAAGCAAAGCCCGGTCGGTGATCGCCGCGATGCGGTCGAGGTCCAGGTAATCGCCCAATGCCCCGGAGGCGGGCCACAGCACGCGCTCGAATCCCTGGCGGGCGGCGAATCGCACCGCGTGGATCAGCTCGTGCACTTCCCGATCCGGACCGGGCATGGACTCGGAAAGATGGAGCGGCTCCAGCTCCAGAAGCGTCGCCGCGAAAAGTTCGCACTGGCGGGCAATCGTCCGGGCGCGTGCCGCGGGAGCGTTGAACACCACCGCGCCCAGGTCGCCCGGGGTCTTGGAAGCGGGCCCCAGCGACAGAGCCTCGCGCGTGACGGCGCAGGCGAGCAACGCCGCGGGGCCGCCGTCGTGCAGCACCAGCGTGCGGGAGGGAGCGGGGTTTGGCGTGTAGTAGGCTGACACGGCTCTTCCTTCGTCGGCGAGTCGGGCCTTATTCCTTGACCCCGCGGGCATAGAACGCCGCGGCGTCGTCCTTCAGCTTCTTCAAATCATCCAGCCGGAGATACATCATGTGCCCCGCCCGGTAGCGGGCGACCGTCACGTTTGGGCGCAGGCTCGGATCCAGCCCCAGGTGGCTCACGGTGTAGTCCGCGGCATAGAAGGGCGTCGCAAGGTCGTAATACCCACAACAGACCAGCAGCCGCAGATGCGGATTGGTGGTCATGGCCCGGCGAAGGGTCTCGGCGGTCTCCGCGTACCGGTTGGAAGCGCCGTGATTCCACGGGTAGACCTTCCCGGTCAGGATCTCGTAGTTCAGGTCCGACTCATACCGCAGCGCCGTGCGTACGTAGTGGTTGAACGCCCCTGTGAACTGGGTTTGCACCGCGGCGTAGCTGGGGTCATACTCGTACGTGTCGTTGACGCCGTCCCGGTCGATGCCCTTGTAGCGGCTGTCGTAGCGGCCCACGGTGCGCCCCTGGGCGCGGAGCAGCTCCTTGGCGAACTGCCCCATGCGGATGCGCAGGTTGCTCCGCTTCACAAAGTCCTCGGAGAGCCCCGTCAGCTCGGACAGCCGACGGGCGATCTTGTTGTGCTCCTCGGGCGTCAGGGTGTCGCCCTTGGCCAGGGCAGTCAGGTACTCGCCCGAGGCGAACTTCTCGCTCTCGGCGACGGCCAGCTCAAGGTCCGCCGCGAGGGGGCCCTTGAGCATCTTGTGGTGCCACGCGGTGGCGGTGTAGGTGGGAAGGAAGAGCCAGTAAGGCGTGTCGTTGCCGTTGTCGAAGGCGATGGTCTGGAAGTAGAGCACAGGGGAGACCAGCACCACCCCGTTCACCGCCATCCCCAGCGAGTCCTGCAAGTAGCCCGAGAGCCCCGCGGCTCGCGTGGTGCCGTAGCTCTCGCCCACGAGGTACTTGGGGCTCGCCCAACGGTTCTCTCGCACGCAGTACAGGCGGATGAACTCTCCCACCGCCTGGATGTCTTCCGACAGGCCGTGGAACTGCTTGGGATCCTCCCCCTCGGCGGCGCGGCTGAAGCCCGTCGAAACCGGATCAATGAAGACCAGGTCCGTCAGGTCGAGCCAGGAATACTCGTTGGGGATAACGCGGCTGGGCGGGGGCAAAGGCTCGCCTTCGGGGCCGTACTCCACCCTCTGAGGGCCGAGGGCCCCCATGTGCAGCCACACAGACGAGGACCCTGGGCCGCCGTTGAAGGCGAAGGTGATCGGACGGCGGGAGAGGTCCGGCTCGTCCGCGCGGGTGTACGCGACGAAGAACATCGACGCCTTGACGTCGCCCTTGTCGTTCTTGATCGGGAGCGTGCCCGCGGCGGCGCGGTACTTCACCTCCACGCCGTTGATCGTCACCGTGTGATTGGTGACGACCGGCGCGGGCCACTCCTTCTTCTTGTCCTCGTCCTTGCCGTCATAGGCCGCGGCGGGAGCCAGCAGCGCGATCGTCGCCGTCAGCACCAGAAGGAGCTTCCACATATGCGCTGCATGGTACTGAAAAGCGCGCAGGGACACTGAGCCCGCGATCGACGCAGGGGCTCACCACCTCCGTGGGTTGCCTGAAAGTCACCCTCCCTGGTGAACGCGGGTTACAGGCTGGCCAGCAGCAGCCGGTTCGGACGGCTGCGGTAGCGCGACGGCCCGGGGATGTACGCCGCGAGCCGCTGAAGCAAGGCCATGGCCAGGAAGAAGAGGACCACGGTCTTCAGCGTGATCAGCTCGCCGGCGAAGGTCCACCCGGCGAAGGCGTACACCGCGATGAAGATGTAGGCCAGGACCTGAAAGACCCAGAGCCCCGCGGCGACCGACCGGCCCAGTGTGCTGTACCTCATGCCCGCACGGTACCGGTCTCCCCAACCCCTGCGCGGCTTGCGGACAGCTTGGACACCGGCTGTACACATGGTTGCTCACGGGTTGTCCACAGGCCCCGGCAGCGGATTCACCGCCACCGTGACGTCATGAGCGGTGATCGTGACCGTCACCGGGGCCCAGGTGAAGGTTCGAGGATCGGTGCTGTGATCGCGGATCGCTTCCGCGGCGGCCGTCAAGACGCGATGTGAAAGCCGGTCGGCACGCCAGCCGCGGGCCAGCACCTGGGCGGACTGGCGCAATAAGGCCCCGAGAATGATCGCCGGCACGCGCCGAAGCAGTTGCCGGGGCCAGGTAAGAACGCCGGGGGCCGGGCTCGCCGCCTGCGTGCGCAACTTTCGGGCAGCGCCGGAGATGACCGCCGCGGATTCGCCCAGCAGGGCGGCGGTCGCCGCGGCCCGCTGCGCCACGGTCGGCGAGAGGCGGCGCAGGTGCGGGATGACGTTGGCGCGCAGGTCGTTGCGGAGGAACGAGGTGTCCTCATTGCTGGCGTCGGTGCGCCAGGTGTGCCCGGCGATCCTGCACAGCCGCTCCGCATCCTCGCGGGTGATGGTGAGCATGGGGCGGACGATGGTCAGCCCCCCCATCCTGCGCCTCAGCCAGATCGGGGCCAGGCCCGCGGGCCCCGTGCCGCGGAGCAGGCGCATGAGCATGGTTTCGAGCAGGTCGTCGGCGTGATGGGCGGTGACGATGAAAGGGCAGCGATTCTGCCGGGCAAGATCGACCAGCGCCCGGTAGCGGAGCGTGCGGGCGGTGGCCTCCAGATTCCCACCCTCACGCCGGGCCTCCACGTTCGTGGTGGCAAAGGGCAGGCCGAGCGACTCCGCCAGGGCTCGGGTGGCGTCGCGGTCGGCGTGCGCCTCCTCCGGCGGGCGGAGGTCGTGCATGATGTGTGCGATGACCAGGTGCGGGCTCGCCGCGGCGAGCGTCAGGGCCAGGGCCGAGGAATCACACCCACCAGAGCAGGCGACGAGCGTCCGGCGTTCCGGGTCGCGGACAGCGGCCCCGCCGGTGAGCGTCCGCCACTCACGGATGACCGCCGCGGCCGCGGGGTCCGCACGAAGGGCGCTGACGGTGTTCCTGGCGAGACCCACGGGCCGATGATACGTTGAGGGGCATGCAGGCCCAAGGAGGGGCTCCGATGAGCGCAGACCAGGAAGGCAGCTCCACGACACAAACCCAGATCGCAACCCGTGAATCCGCCCCGCTGGGTGGCGGACCGGCGGGTGTGTCCGACGCGTCCCTGTGGGCGGGCGCGGCGATGGTGCTCGGCGCGCTCCTGGTCGCCTACGCCATGAAACGGAAGGTGATCGGGAAGGTCGCCGGAAAGAAGGAAGCCGCGCCCGCTGCACAGCCCGGCGCCGCGGTCGATGCGGAGCTGATCCGCGACATGAAGGAGCTGACCGAGCGCCTCGCCGTGGAGCTGGACCGCAAGGCTGAGCGCCTGGAAAAGCTGATCGCCGCGGCCGATGAGCGCATCCTGCGGCTGGAAGGCACGGTCCGTGCCGAAACCCGTGTGGTCGAGGTAAAGCCCGAAGCCCGCCGGCGCGAGGTCTCTCCCCTGGAGAGCGTCCACCGGGAGGTTTATGAGTTGGCGGACGCCGGGCTCACGCCGGTGGAGATCGCCAAGAAGCTCGATCAGCCCACCGGGCACATTGAGCTGATCCTGAATCTGCGGAAGGGAACGGTGGCGCTGTAGTGGCGGGGCGGGCGCTGCGTCGCAGCGTGGCGGAGTCGGTCGATGCGCCGGTGTCGCTGGTGCCTGTGTTCGACCGCCTCTTCGCCGGGATGCCCTCGCTGGGCAGTTCGCCGCGGGTAGTCATGAACCTGCTGCGGCGCGCGGGCGTGGGAAAGTCGTCGCGCGTGCTGGACCTGGCCTGCGGGAAGGGGACCGCGGCGGTCTTGTGCGCGAGCGAGTTGGGCTGCCGCGTGGACGGCGTGGACGGGTGCGAGCCCTTCGTGGAAGAGGCTCGGGCTCTGGCTCGGCGACGGGGCGTGGAGCGGCGCGTGCGCTTCGAGGTCGCGGACCTGGAACGGTGGCGGTGCGGACGCAGGTACAACGCCGCGATGATGCTGGGCCTCTGGCCGCTGGACGTGGCCGCCGCCTTTTTGCGCACATGCGTGAAGCGCGGCGGGGTGTACATCGTGGATGATGTCTACTTCGAGCCGAGGCGTGGGCGCGTGCCCAGGGGGCTCGAACGCCCCCCGACGTTCGCGGAATCACGCGCCATCTTCGAAGCCCTCGGCGATGTCGTGGAGCATGCCCACCGGGTGCCGGTGAGCACCGCCCGGAGGATGAACGCCCGCCTGTACGCACGTCTCGCCGCGAACGCCCGGCACCTGGCGAAGGAACGGCCGGCCTTGCGCGGGGCGCTGGCGGAGTTCCTGAGACGCCAGCGTGCCGCGAACCGGGTGCTCAATGGGGCGTTCCGCGCGGCGGTGTGGGTGGTGCGGCGGAAGTAGCACGCAGGCGGGGGCGGGCGGGCTTCGCCACCTATACTTTCAAACTTTTCTGAAACCACCCCATGACCACCCTCTCCCCCACCGTCGTCCCCTCCAAGCCTTCCTTCGACACCCGCCTGCGCCCGATCTGGGAGAAGCTGGAGCGGGGTGAGCGGCTGTCCATGGAAGATGGCGAGCTGCTCTACGCCACGCCCGACCTCTGGTCGGTGCTGGAGATGGCCGACTTCGTGCGGCGGCGGCTCCACGGCAACAACGCCTACTACAACATCAACCGCCACCTCAACTACTCGAACGTCTGCGCCCTCTCCTGCAAGTTCTGCGAGTTCTACGCCAAGCAGGGGGACGCGAAGGCGTACACCCGCGACCTTGGGTACATCCGCGAGGAGGCCCGCAAGGCGGTGGAGAGCGGCGCGACGGAGATTCACTCCGTGGGCGGGCTGCACCCCTACCTGCCCTTCAGCTACTACACCGACATGGTCTCGGCGATCCGCGAAGAGGCGGCGAAGCTGGGTAGCGACCTGCACGTCAAAGCCTTCACCGCCGTGGAGATCGTGCACCTGGCCAAGATCGCGAAGGTCTACAAGCAGAGCGACCGGCGCAGCGGCATCCGGTGGGTGCTTGAGAAGCTGAAGGAGGCGGGGCTGGGCTCCCTGCCCGGCGGCGGGGCCGAGGTCTTCGACGACCGGGTCCACGACGAGGCCTTCAAGGGCAAGATCCGCAGCGACGTGTGGCTCGACGTCCACACCATCGCCCACGAGCTGGGCCTCAACACCAACGCCACGATCCTCTACGGCCACATCGAGCAGCGGCGCGAGCGGCTCGTGCACATGGATCTGCTGCGCAAGGCCCAGGACCAGGCGCTGGCGAGTTTGGGGTATGGGGGCAGTGGGCAGGCGATCACGCTGACCCGGCCCGGCACGCCGCTGCCCGAGCACATCGCCTTCGGCGACGCCTCCGCCGCGCAGCCGACCACGGGTTACTTCCAGACGATCATCCCCCTGCCCTTCTTCCCCGACGGCTGCGAGCTGGAGCACCTGCCCGGCCCCAGCGGCCTGGAGAACTACCGCACGCTGGCGATCGCGCGGCTGATGCTGGACAACTTCCCCCACGTCAAGGCCTTCTGGATCATGCAGACCCTGCCGATGGCGCAGGTCATGCTCCAGAGCGGCGCGGATGACATCGACGGCACCGTCGTCTGGTACGACATCACCAAGGTCGGCGGCGCAACCACCCACCAGGAGGTCGATGTCTGGGCGCTGCAGAAGGCGATCCGTGAAGCGGGCTTCACCCCCGTCGAGCGCGACACCCTCTACCGGCGCGTCATCCGCGACGGCAAGCACTGGCGCGTCGCCTGACCCCCCTACCCCCAAGAAGCCAAAAACGAACAGGCCCCCGATCGCCGGGGGCCTGCTGCGTTGAGCTTCGATCAGGGATTACTTCTTCGTCTTCTTGTCGAAGTAGTTGCCCGAGTACTTGCGCTGGAACTTCTCCACCCGGCCCGCGGCGTCCACGAAGGTCTGCTTGCCCGTGAAGAACGGGTGCGAGCCCGACCACACTTCCACGTGCATCTCGGGCACCGTGGCGCCGACCGTCATCACGACCTGGCCGTTGTGGTAGACCTTGCAGTTGGGGTAGTACTTGGGGTGGATGTCGGACTTCATGGCTCGCCTTTCGATCGGGGGGAAAGGGTAGGCGCAGCCTCTCCCTCCATCAAGCCCGAGGCCTTCCACACACCGCCCACCGCCGGTATCGCAGCCGGCTGCCCCGTTTTTCAGCCGCGGAAAGGCCGTCGACGCATGCGCGTTGACAGATACTTCGGAGTCCGTAGTATCTAGTCCATGAAGTCCGAGCCCCCCAGCACCCCCTCCCCCACCCCCGTGCCGGACCAGATCGTGGCGGGGCTGGCCAAGGTGGCCCTGGCGTACCGCCATCAGCAGTGGCAGGCGGCGGGGAAGAGCGGGCTCACCCCCACGCAATCGCTGATCCTCGCAGCCGCGGCAGGCGCAGAAGACCGGGGCTCGCCCCTCGGGATCAAGGGAATCGCCAAGGAACTGGCGGTGACGATGTCCACCGCAAGCGAGGCGGTGTCGGCGCTTGTGTCCCGCGGGCTGCTCCAGAAGCGGGAGGCGGACGGAGACGGGCGCGCGGTGACGCTCCACCTGACCGCGCGCGGCAGGCGGGCCATGGAAGCCGCTCCGGAGTGGCCCGGCGCAATGGCCGAAGCCGCGGCGGCGATGTCCGAGGAAGAGCGTGCCGCGATGCTGCGCGGGCTGGTGGGCCTCATACGTGCGATGCAGGAACGCGGGCTGATCCCCACGCAGCGGATGTGCGTGGAGTGCTCGTTCTTCGAGCCGAACCGCTACACGGGCCCCAAGCCCCACCACTGCGGGTTCGTCAATGCGCCGATGGCCGACTCGGACCTGCGGCTGGACTGCGCCGACATGCGGCCCGCGCAGCCGGAGAAGCGCGTGTGGCCGGTGTTCGTAGGCGGTCGTGAAAGGGAGACGGCGCGGCCCGACGAACGCGCGCCGAAAGCGGATGCGCCGGCCTGAGGCTCGCGCGCCACAGCACGAAGGGAGGTTGCCGATGAGTCGGAAAGCCACGTTCTATCACGCGGGTTGCCCGGTGTGCGTCGCCGCGGAGCGCACCGTCGCGGAGGGCCTGGACCGCTCGAAGTACGAGGTGGAGATCGTGCACCTGGGCCAGGACAAGTCGCGCGTGGCGGAGGCGGAGCGCGCGGGCGTGAAGTCCGTTCCGGCGCTGGTGATCGAGGGCCAGGCGTTCCACATCAACCACGGCGCGGACCTTGCCGCGCTGAAGTAAGCCGCGAAGACGCTCAGCCCCGGGCCCAGCATGACGCGGGCCCGAACTTTTTTGCATGCCGCGTGCGCGACGCGGCTTGACCGCTCAGCCCTTGTACCATGGTGCATGAGCACTCCCATGCACATCCTGATCGCCTACGACGGTTCCGAGCACGCCGACGCGGCCATCGACGACCTGGCCCTTGCCGGGCTGCCCGACGAGGCGACCGCGCTGGTGCTCTCCGTGCTCGACGCCTGGGTGCCGGACTCTGACTCGGGCAAGGCGGGTGAATCGCTCCCGGCGCTGGAGAAGCTCCGCGCCGCGGTGGATCAGCAGATCCGTGCGCAGCGGGAAGTCGCGGAGAAGGGAGCGGCCCGCCTGCGTTCTCTCTTCCCCGGCTGGAAGATCAGCGCCGAGGCCTGCGCCGACTCGCCCGCCACGGCGATCATCCGTCGCGCGGAAGGAGAGCTTGGGGGCGTGGACGGCGGCGGACGGCGGGCGGACCTCACCGTCGTCGGCTCGCGCGGATTGGGAGCGCTCAAGCGGCTCCTGCTCGGAAGCGTGACGCAGAAAGTCCTGAGCAACCTGCGCGGGTCGCTGCGCATCGCCCGCGGCCGCGGCACGCAGGGCCGGCATCGTCCGCCGCGGATCATGGTGGGCGTGGACGGCTCGCCGGACGCGGCAGCCGCGGTGGCCGCGGTGGCGGCCCGCAGGTGGCCCGCGGGCACGCGCGTGCTGGTCGTCTGCTACGCGCAGGGAATCGCGGGCATCGAGCACAGCCACGCCGCGTGGATGTCCGGCGTGGAGGCGGGCGTGCCCTTCGTGGACGCCGAGCTGACGAGCCAACTGGCCGACTCGTGGGCCTCGCGCAAGGTCTCGGAAGCGGCGGGCGTGATCCTCGCCTGCTGCCCCACCATCGAGGTCTCCACCTCGGTGCGGCTGGCGGACCCCAGCTACGCCCTGGTCGAAGACGCGGAGCGCTGGGGCGAGGACGAGGGTTTCACAGGCGGCGCGGACTGCATCTTCGTCGGCGCCCGCGGCGTGCGGGGCGTGGAGCGCATCCTGCTGGGCAGCGTCGCCACGGCGGTGGCGATGAAGGCGCACTGCTCGGTGGAGATCGTGCACCGCGCCGCCCGGCCTTGAGACGCTACGTCCGCGTCACCACCAGCCACGTCAGGTAGGAGAGATAAATCGCGATCCCCAGCCCGCCCTCGAAGCGGGAGACCCGCCGCCCGGTGATGAAGACCGGCACCGCGCCGATCGCCACCCCCGCCATCAGCGGGAGATCGAAGGACAGCAGGCGCCGCTCGACGGGCAATCCTCCGGGCGTCACCGCGCAGGCGATGGCGAGGATCGCCAGGATGTTGTACACCCCGCTGCCGACGAGATTTCCCACGGCGACGTCCCGGTCGTCCCGGTAGGTCGCCACCAGCGTCGTCACCAGCTCGGGGCTCGAGGTGCCGAAGGCGACGATGGTCAGCCCGATGAGCCCGGTGGAGACCCCCGCGGCTTCGGCGATGGAGACCGCGCCGCGCACGAGCAGCTCCGCCCCCGTCACCACCAGCGCGATGCCGCCGAGGAGCATCACGACGTACCCCGCGTCGGCGAGCCAGCGCGGGTGCTTCCTGTGCACGGTCTGCGGCCCGTACTCGTCGCGGAACTCCTTCCTGGCCGCGCGCGAGGCGCGGCGGGTCATGCGGAGCAGCGCGAGCGTGTAGCCGATGCCGCCGCCCAGCAGGATGAGGCCGTCGAGCTGCGAGAGCCGCCCGTCCCACGCCAGCGCCGTCATCATCAGCGCCGCGACGACGATCATGGGCAGCTCCAGCCGGATCACCTGCGCCTGCAGCGGCAAAGGCTTCCACAGCGCGCTGAGGCCCATGACGAAGAGCATGACGAAGACGTTGGCGCCGGCGATGTTGCCGACGCCCAGCCCCCCGCTGCCCTTGAGCCCGGCGCTGATGCTGACCGCCAGCTCCGGCGTGCTGGTGCCGATGGCGACGACGGTGAGGCCGATGACCATCGGCGGCACGCCGAGCACCGTGGCGGTCCTCGCCGCCCCGCGCACCATGACCTCCGCACCGAAGACCAGCAGAACAAGGCCGAGGATCAGCAGAAGGATGCCCATGCGTTGACGCCGGAGCCTTTGAGACCGGAACGGTAGACGGGGGGAGGAGGGAGGAGGGCGGCGATGCGCCGACGCAGCGGAACACCGGGACAAACGGGGCAACGGGATATGAGACGGTGAGGGGGTGAGGGGGAGCAGCCCGCCCTCTCTCCAGTTCCTTCCATGGTGGAAAGTGGGCAGCGGACAGTGGCAAAGCATCGGCGCCCTGTTGTCGAGGTATCCAGGTGTCCCGTTGCATCGCTGCCTCAAACACCCGAGCCGGGACGGCGGCCCCGCTTCTTCTGTACCATCTGCTCGACGCCGCCCATGTCTTCGGTGAAGCGAGCCGCGGGCATGCGCGCGGCGGCTCCCGCCGGAGACCGCGATGGCCAAGAGACCCGCCCCCGCTCCCCCCACCACCCCCGCCTCCTCATCCGCCGCGGACCTGGACTCGGCGCTCGAGCAACGTCTTTGGAAGGCCGCCGACGCCCTGCGCAACAACATGGACGCGGCGGAGAATCGAGCGCAGCAACGCCAACCTCAAGGGCGTGCTCCCGAAGGACTACGCCCGCCCCGGTCTCGACAAGCAGCGGCTGGGGCAGCTGATCGACCTCATCGGGAACATCAACTTTGGCGGCAAAGCATCGAGATCCAAAGACCTGCTCGGACGAGTCTACGAGTACTTTCTCAAGGAATTCGCCAGCGCCGAGGGCAAGAAGGGCGGACAGTTCTACACGCCCCGGCCGGTCGTGAAGCTGCTCGTCAACATGCTCGCGCCGTACAGGGGGCGCATCTACGACCCGTGCTGCGGCTCGGCGGGCATGTTCGTTCAGTCCGAGGAGTTCATCGAGCACCACGGCGGGCGCATCGGCGACATCGCCGTCTACGGGCAGGAGTCCAACTACACGACGTGGAGGCTGGCGAAGATGAATCTCGCCATCCGCGGCATCGACGCCAAGATCACCCACGGCGACTCGTTCCACAACGACCAGCACCCGGACCTCAAGGCCGACTTCGTCATCGCCAACCCGCCGTTCAACGACTCGGACTGGAACGGGCACCTCCTGAGGGAGGACAAGCGCTGGAAGTACGGCGTGCCCCCGCCGGGGAACGCGAACTTCGCCTGGGTGCAGCACTTCATCTCGAAGCTCTCGCCGACAGGGCTGGCGGGGTTCGTGCTCGCCAACGGCTCGATGTCCAGCAACGCCTCGGGCGAGGGGGAGATCCGCAGAAACATCATCGAGGCCGACCTCGTGGACTGCATGGTGGCCCTGCCGGGGCAGCTCTTCTACTCCACGCAGATCCCGGTCTGCCTGTGGTTCCTGGCGCGCGACAAGAAGAACGGGGGCGTCTCGGGCAAGTTCCGCGACCGCCGCGGGCACGTGCTGTTCATCGACGCCCGCAAGATGGGCACGATGATCGACCGCGTGCAGCGGACGCTCACCGATGAGGACATCGCCACCATCGCCGACACCTACCACGCCTGGCGCGGCGACAAGAAGAACGGCGCGGCGGGGAAGGCGTACGCGGACATCCTCGGCTTCTGCAAGTCCGCGACGCTCGAGGAGATCCGGATGCACGGGCACGTCCTCACGCCGGGGCGGTACGTCGGCGCCCCGGAGGCGGAGGACGACGGGGTGCCCTTCGAGGAGAAGATGGCCGCGCTGACGGCGGAGCTGGCGAGACTGACGGCGCAGGG
>CALJIV010000008.1 GCA_937974035.1 uncultured Phycisphaerales bacterium | reverse complement strand
CGGCCCCGTCGTCTAGCCTGGCCCAGGACACTACCCTTTCACGGTAGGAACATGGGTTCAAATCCCATCGGGGTCATTGCCGCCTTCCTCGGGCGGCCCGCTGAAATGAAGAACGCCCGCGTGCGAGGGGGGGCGGGCACGCGGGCGTCATACGAAGAGAAGTTGTAGAAACAGGCCGCCAAGGAGCGGCCTGTGTTTCTTTCGGCAGTCGCGCGATCTTCTCGTGAGCAGGCGAGGGCTCTCCGCCGCAGGATAGGGAAAACGCCCCAGGCGGGAGTTCTCCGATAACGTCAGTGCGCCAGCACCGGCTCGCCACGGCCAGGCTCGTTGAGCCTGCCGACATGCACATCCGGAATGAGCTCGTCCTCCTCCTGGCGGCGGTGCTTGTGCTCGCCCGCGATCAGCAGGTAGATGCACGGCACCACGAACAGGGTGAACAGCGTGCTGATCACCATGCCCGAGACCAGCACGATGCCGATGCTGTTGCGGGCCTCGGCGCCCGCGCCGGTCACCAGCACGAGCGGGAAGTGCCCGAACACCGTCGCGGCGGAGGTCATGAGAATCGGCCGCAGTCGGGTCGCCGAAGCCTGCTTCACCGCCTCGAGCTTGCTCAGGCCCTGCTCCTGGAGGTGATTGGCGAACTCCACGATCAGGATGCCGTTCTTCGCCACCAGGCCCACGAGGGTGATCAGACCCACCTGGGAGTAGATGTTGAGGGTGGTGAAGTCCAGGAAGGTGAAGAGCAGCGCGCCGGTGATCGCCAGCGGCACGGAGCCCAGCAGCACGATCAGCGGGTCGCGGAAGCTGGAGAACTGCGCCGCCAGCACCAGGTAAATGAGCCCCAGCGCCAGGGCGAGCGTCGTCACCAGCGAGGAAGACTCCTTGCGAATCTGCCGGCTCTCGCCGGCATAGTCGATGGAGTAGCCCGGCGGGAGGATTTCGCGCGCAGCCTTCTCCAGAGCGTCAAGCGCCTCGGCCTTGGTCACGCCGGGTGCAGCGCCGCCGAACACCTTGAAGCTGTTGCGCTGCTGGAAGCGGGTCAGCGCTCGCGGCCCGGCCTTCGTCTCCAGGTCCACGAAGGAGGAGACGGAGACCAGCCCGCCGTCCGCGGCACGGACCTTCAGGTCCTTGATCTTGTCCGGCGTGCTGCGGGCAAGGTCCTCCACCTGCGGGATCACCTTGTAGCTGCGGCCCTCGTAGTTGAAGCGGTTGGTGTAGCCGCCGCTCAGGAGCACGGCCAGGTCGCGGCCCACGGAGGCAAGGTCGAGCCCCAGGTCCGCCACCTTCTCGCGGTCGATGATGAGGCGCGTCTGCGGCAGGTCGATCTTGAGGTCCGTGTCCGCGTACATGAACTTGCGCGTCTTGAAGGCCGCGCCGACGAGCTGAGCCGCGATCGGCGCCATCTCGTGCGCTTCGTCGGTGCTGGTGATCACAAGCTCGACGTCGAACTGGCCCGCGCCCGGCAGTGGGGGAGGCGCCTGCGGGAAGGCGCTCACGCCGGCGATGGTGCTGAGCTGTGCGTAGAGGCTGTCGGCCCCCTGCAGCTCGGGCGAACCGTCGAGGATCTGCTGCGTGGTGCGCTTGCGATCCTTCCAGTCATGGAGCTGGATGCCGCCGAAGCCGCTGTTGGTGAAGGCCACCTGGAAGTAGAACTTCCGCTCCGGCACCGACATGAACACTTCGCCGACCTTGTTGAAGGCCTGCACGGTGTGCTCGAGCGATGACTCGGGGGCGGCCTGGACGAAGGTGAAGATGCCGCCTTCGTCTTCCGTGGGGGCCAGCTCGCTGCGCGACATGGTGTAGAGCGGCCAGGCCGCGGCGGTGATGAGCACCGCGCAGGTCACCACGGCCCAGCGCATCTGGAGCGTGAAGTCGAGGTGGCGGCTGTAGAGCCGGCGCAGGGCATCGAAGCGGTTGTTGACGAACTGCTGGAAGCGGGAATGACGCCCGCCAGCCGGGGCGAGCTTCGCCGACATCACCGGGGACAGCGTCACCGCCACGATGCCGGAGATCACCACCGCCGACGCCAGAGTGAAGGCGAACTCGCGGAAGAGCATGCCCGTCAGGCCGCCCTGGAAGCCGATCGGGGCGTAGACCGTCGCGAGAGTGATGGTCATGGCGATGATGGGGCCGACCAGCTCGCGGGCGCCGATCAGGGCCGCCTGCATGCGGGACTTGCCCTCGCGCATGTGCCGCTCGACGTTCTCGACCACCACGATCGCGTCGTCCACGACGAGGCCCACCGCCAGCACGATCGCGAGGATCGTGAGCAGGTTCAGCGAGAAGCCCATCAGCAGCATCGCCAGGCACGCGCCCACCAGCGAGATGGGCATCGCCACCAGCGGCACCATCACGGTCCGGATCGAGCCCATGAAGAGGAAGACCACCAGCGCGACGATGCCGATCGTCTCCGCCAGCGTCTTGCCGATCTCCTTGATGGCGCGGTCCATGTAGTAGGTGCCGTCGTAGGCCAGCGTCATCTCGACGCCCGCGGGCAGCGTTGGCCGCAGCTCCTCGAGCTTGGCCTTCAGCGCCTTGGCGACGTCCAGCTCGTTGGCGCTGGGCAGAGGCCAGATGGAGAACCAGATCGCGGGCTTGCCGTTGAAGCCCGCCTGGCCCGTCGGCTCCTCGCTTCCCAGCTCCACCGTCGCGACATCCCCCAGGCGGACGATCGTGCCGTCCACCTGACGCACGATCAGGTCGCGGAACTCCTGCGGCGTGCGCAGGTCCGTGTCCGTCATCAGGTCGATCTGGACGGACTCGCCCTTCGTGCGGCCCACCGTCGCCACGAAGTTATTTCGCAGGAGTGCGGTCTGCACCTCCAGCGGGGTGACGTCGAAGGCCTCCATCTTCTTCCGGTCCAGCCAGACGCGCATCGCGAGCGGACGGGGGCCTTCGATTCCGGCACGCTGGACGCCGGGGACCGCCTGCAGCTCGGGCTGCAGCTCCCGCATCATGTAGTCGTTGAGCTGCGGCAGCGACAGCGACTCCGTCGTCATCGCGATGTAGAACGTCGCGTAGGGCTTGTCCGTCCGCTGGATCTCGATGACGGGGGACTCGGCCTCCGGGGGCAGCTCGCTGCGCACCTGGTTCAGGCGCGCGGAGATCTCCGCGAGGGCGTCGTTGCTGTCGTGGTTGAGGCGCAGGCGCACGTTGATCGTGCTGATGCCGGCGGTCGAGCTCGAATCGATGTAGTCGATCCCGTCGATCGCCGAGACCGCCTTCTCGATGGGCGTGGTGATGAACCCGCGCACCGTCTCGGCCGAAGCGCCGATGTACGCCGTCGTGATCACGATCGCCGACGACTCCAGGCGCGGATACTGCCGCACCGGGAGGCGCGAGATCGCCTGCCAGCCCACCGCGAGGATGATCAGGTTGATCACCACCGCCAGGACCGGCTTCTTGATGAAGATGTCCGTGAAAGAAGACTTCATGCGTTGCTCGCGTGTCTCACTTGGCCGCGGCGGACGGGGCCGCCCCCGCGGGCGGGGCCTCCCTCATCACCAGGGCCCCGTCCATCAGTTTGAATGAGCCGTCCGTCGCGACTTCCTCGCCCGCGTCGAGCCCCTTCAGCACGAGCACGCGGCCCCCGAGGTCCTCGCCCAGCCTCACCATGCGCATCTTCGCAACGCTGAGCGGGGGCATGCCGGGCATCGCCTTCGACGGATCGCCGGGTTGGATCACGTAGACGTGGTCGCCGAAGGCCGAGCGACGCACGGCCGTGGTGGGGATGGCGACGTACTCGCTGGGCGGCTCGGTGGGCACCTCGACGTCGATGAACATGCCCTGACGCAGCTTGTGCTCCGGGTCGGCGATGGAGGAGCGGATGCGGATGTTCCGGGTGTTGGGGTTCACCACCGCGTCCATCGAGAGGACCGTGATCTTGATCGCGTCGGTGCCCAGCACGTCGGAGCGGGCCGTGACCACCATGCCGGGCTGCACGCGCGGGGTGTACTCCTGCGGCACGGCGAAGTCGAGGTAGATGTCGTTCGTGATCTCCGTCAGGGTCACGATCGAAGTGCCTTCCGTCAGGTACTGGCCGGGGTGGACGTTGCGGATGCTGGCGCGCGCGTGGAAGGGGGAGCGCAGCGTCTTCTTCTCGATGATCGTGCGGATCTGCGCCACTCGCGCCGCGGCTTCGTCCACCACGGCCCGGGCGCGGGCCGCCCCGGACTGCGCCCGCTCATGATCCGCCTTCGCCTTGCGCAGGTCGGCGTTCACGCGGTCGATGTCCGCCGCGGAGACGGAGCTGCCGGCGGTCTGGAAGCGTCGCTGGTTGCTCTCGGCCAGTTCGAGGAAGGATTCGGCGACCCGGACCTCCGCCTCGGCGACCTCGACGGCGCGGAGGGCGACCGCGTGGGCGGCTTCCGCCGCGGCAAGGTCGGCAAGCTCGGTGCTGGCGTCGAGCCGGAGGAGCACCTGGCCGGGCTGCACCTCGTCGCCGGTCTCAAAGCCGACTTCCTTGACGACGCCGGAGACTTCGTTGGCGAGCAGGACGGAGCGCTTCGCCACGACGGTTCCCACCAGACGGGCGGTGGGCTGGTGAACGATGCGCTCGGCCTTCTCGACCTTGACGGTCTGGATGTGCGGAACCTCGGGCCGGTTGGCCTCTGCCTGGATGCGGCGGTACTTGACCAGCGCGAGGGCGCCGCCCGCGAGCAGGACCACCACGATCAGCGCAATACCGGCGAACAACGGCTTCTTGTTCATGGGAGTTATGTCTTTGGTGGGTGGGTGGGGCCGGGCGGACCTTTGGTGCAGGCGGGCCCGGTCAATGTGCCGGGCCTCCCCGGCGCGGAAAGACGGTATCTTTGATAGTTGAGGATTTCAACTGTCTCGGTTAGAATCCGGGCGATGGCGTTGTGCTGCATCCCCAAGCCCAAAGACCCCGAGGCGGCGGCCCGCATCGAGGTCATCGAACTGCTGTTCGCCTACGTGGACAGGCTGCGGATGCACTTTGAATCCGTCGCCAGGCAGCACGACCTGACTCCGGTGCAAGCCAAGCTCCTGCTGATGCTTGCGGAACCGGCGCCGATGCGCACCCTCTCGGATTCGATGTGCTGCGACCCTTCCAACATCACCGGAGTGGTGGATCGCCTGGAGGAGCGGGGGCTGCTCCAGCGCACGGAGGACCCGGCGGATCGGCGTGTAAAAATACTTCAAGCCACGCCCGGCGGTCGAAAGCTGCGTGAATCCTTTCTTAATCACCTCACCGGTGATGTCCCCGGGATGGCGCAGCTGACACCCGCCCAGGTGGCGGAGCTCAAGAAACTTTTGACTCCGCTCGCCGGCGTTTGACAGCCCCGATTTTGAATCGGGTGATTACTTGGTTGTGTACTGGCCGCGGCCGACCCGCTTGAAGCGGTCGGTGTACTTCGCCAGCGTCATGTTGACCATGACTTTGAACGTGGAGGAATAGGTCTTATAGCCGGCCTTCTGGACGGCCTCGGCCGCCTCGCTCACCGTCATGGTCTTGCCCTTCATGACGTTGTAAAGGGCGTCTACGAGGGGAGTTTTGTTCACCGCGCGACGGCGGCCGCCGCCCTTGACGCTGCGGGCCGTGCCGTTGGAGGAAACCTCGCCCAGTTCGGCGAGCTTCTTGTCGATCTGGGCGAGCTTGGCCAGGAGCTGCGCACGCTTCCGCTGCAGGGGCCCGATGGAACGCATGCGGCGACGTAGTTCGGCCTTCAAGTCTTCAGTACGGAGTTTTTTGAGTGTAGACATGCAGTTAGTTTAGCCATGACTGCAAGTTTGTGGCTTGAAGACACTACTTTGCAGCGAAATTGTGGAAAAGGTGCCCTAACGCATGGGTGGGATTGGACGTCCGTGCGGATCGCTTTCCCCTTCGACATGTTCGTCGAGTTTCGCTTGCAGCGCATCTGACAAGTAGTGTTCCGCGCGGTGCGCCGTCGTATGCACTCTCTCCGGTGAAATATTCAGTCGTCGAGCTAAGTAGCTTTCCCACAGGCGATGGCCGCGCACGACCGGTTGCGCCGCTCTAAGTCCAGATTCCGTGGGCACAAGCGTTCCGTCGCAGGAGCGTCGGAGGTGGCCGCGGCGCATTAAGTTCGCAATCGCCAGCCGTCCCAGCAGCCCACCTTGCGTCGCTTCGAGCGTCTGGTTGGGCGTGAGGGCCTCGTGTCCCGCGGCTCGCTCGTGCCAGCGGTAATGCAGCCCGAGAATGTCTTCCTGTGCGATCCGCAGCGAGAGCGCCAGCCGCCGCAACTGCTTCGCCACCCACCCATATCGGGGTGCAAATAACACCGCGCACACGAACAGGCCCGTGACAACGGTGCTCACCATCCCCGCCACCGAGGTGTTCAGCCACACCGCCAGCACGTAGCCGACCACCGCGCTGAGCCCCGCCACGCCCGCCGCGATCCACAGCATCCGCGAGAGCCGGTCGGTCAGCAGGTGGGCGGTGGCGCCCGGGGCCACGAGCATCGAAACAACCAGGATCGAGCCCACGGCTTCGAAGGACGCGACGCAAGTCGCCGCGACCGCGGTCATAAGTCCGTAATGGACCACCGCGGCGCTGATGCCCATCGTCGTCGCCAGGTAAGGATCAAAGCAGACGATCTTCAGTTCTTTATAGAAGAGCGTCACCAGCGCTGTGTTTGCCGCGAGAATCACGGATAACCACACAAAAGACCGCGGCAGCTCCAGCCCCAGCACCGTGGTTGTGTCAAAGGGCGAGAACTCGATCAGGCCGTACAGCACGCAGCCGGGGTCCAGGTCCACGTTCCGGGCGGCCAGGGTGATCAGCACCACGCCAAGGGCGAACAGAGACGTGAACACCACGCCCATCGCCGAGTCTTCCGGCACGCGCCCCCAGCGCGTCAGCCCATGCGAGAGCAGCGCCGTCAGCACGCCCACCACCAGCGCCCCGGAGAGCATCGCCAGCGGCTCGCGGCTGTTGGTCAGCACGAACGCCGCGGCAAGGCCCGGCAAAATCGCGTGCGAAATCGCGTCCCCCAGCAGTGACATCCGGCGCAGCACCAGGAAGCACCCCAGCAGGCCGCAGGCGATGCTGCACGCCGCGGCGGTCGCGACGATCCACAGGTCGTGGGGGCGCACGTCATAGCCCGCAACTGTGAACAGCGTTTGGGCCAGGGTTGTCATGGCTGAGCCTCCCCCCGCGGCCGGTCCGTCGGGTGCGGAGATTCAGGCAGGGGCGAACGGTCATCGCCGGCGAGCAGGGCGTTCTGCGACTGCAAGCGCCGCCGCAGCGAGACACGCCGGATCAGGTCCGCCAGCACTCCTCGGCGAGGGGCCAGGAGCATGGAGATGACGAAGAACGCCGCGGCAACCAGCGTGATGAGCGGGCCCGTCGGCCAGCCGCGGGTCAGGCCCGATTCCGGCGCGGGCACGGTCGCGGAGAGCGTCGTTCCCAGCAGCCCCGCCGCGCCGCCGAGCGCGCCCGCGATCAGCAGCATCACTTCCAGCCGCTCGGTCCAGAATCTCGCGGCGACGCCCGGGATCACCAGCAGCGAGACCATCAGCACCACGCCCACCGCGGGCAGGCCGACCACGGTGCACACGCAGACCAGCGCCATCAGCAGCAGGTCCAGCAGCAGCGTCGGCCATCCCAGGCTCGCGGCGAAGTCGCGGTCGAAGCAGAGCAGCTTCAGTTCCTTATAAAGCAACGCCACCACCAACAGCACAACAGCCGCGACGACGCCGATGAGCCCCGCGTCGCTCATGGTCATGCTTGCGGCTTTGCCGAAGATGAAGCTGTCCAGCCCCGCACGATTGCCCCCCGGCTGGTTCTGGATCATCCGCGACATCACGATGCCCAGCCCAAAGAAGCCGCTGATGGCCAGCGCCACCGCGGCGTCTTCCTTCACCCGCGTCGCCGTCCAGATGAACGAAATAAACGCCGACGCCAGCACGCCGAAGACCAGCGCCCCGACCAGGAACGCCCAGAAGCTGCGCTCGCCGACGATGAAGTACGCGGCGCAGACGCCCGGCAACGCCGCGTGAGAGACCGCGTCGCCCACCAATGCCCGCCGACGCAGCACCGCGAAGGAGCCGATCACCCCGCACGCCACGCCCAGCACACCCGTGCCCAGCAGCACCGTCCGGGTGTTGGCGTCCTGCAGCGTCAGCAGCCGGAGCAGAGCGTCCATCAGCGCTCCCTCCCTCCGCGGCGGATCGCCTCCGCCGTCTCTTCAAGGATTGTCAGCCGTCCGCCGTAGGTGCTCTGGAGGTTCTTCGCCGTGAAGGTCGTCTCCATCGGCCCCGCGGCAATGAGACGCATGTTCAGCATCACGACGTGATCGAAGTATTCCGGCGCGGTCTGCAGGTCGTGGTGCACGGCCACCACCGTCTTGCCCGCCGTGCGCAGGCGGCGGAGCACCTCGACGATCGCCTGCTCCGTCGCGGCGTCCACGCCCGCGAAGGGCTCGTCCATGAAGTACAGGTCCGCGTCCTGCGCCAGCGCCCGCGCGAGGAACACCCGCTGCTGCTGCCCGCCGGAGAGCTGGCTGATCTGCCGGTGCGCGAAGGGGGCCATTCCCACCTGCTCGAGGCTGTGCATCGCCGCGTCGCGGTCCGCCTTGCCTGGCCGGCGCAGCCACCCCAGCTTTCCGTATCGCCCCATCAACACCACGTCCAGCGCATCGACGGGGAAGTCCCAGTCTACCGTCTCGCGCTGGGGGACGTACCCGATGCGCGAGCGCACCTCCTTCAGCGGTTTGCCGAAGACCTCCACGCGCCCGCTCGCCAGGGGCACGAGCCCCAGGATCGCTTTCAGCAGCGTGGACTTACCCGCGCCGTTGGGGCCGATGATGGCGATGAGCTTTGCCGTGGGAAGCTGCACGTCCACGTCCCACAGCACGGGCTTGCGGTGGTAGGCCACCGTCACATCGTGAACCTCGACCGCGGACGGCGAGGCGGGCGTGCCGGTTTTCGGCGCGGAACTCGCCGATGGTTGAGGAGTCGCGGTGCTCATGGGTTCTCACGCGATGCCCCGGTGTCGGCAGTGGTGGGGGGGACCTGTCCTCCCAGTGCCCGCGTCACCGTGTTCACATTGTGCCTCACCATTCCGATGTACGTGCCTTCGGGCGTTCCCTCCGGCCCCATCGCGTCGCTGAAGAGCTCGCCGCCCACGGCCACGGTGTGGCCGCGTGCGCGGCAGCCTTCCACCAGCGCATCGATCGTCTTACGCGACACGCTGCTTTCGACGAACACCGCGGGAATCCTGTCCTGCACCAGCATGTCCACAAGCGCGTTGATGTCCTGCAGGCTCGCTTCGCTGTCGGTGCTGATTCCCTGGATACCTTTCACCTCCAGCCCGTAAGCGCGGCCGAAGTAGCCGAAGGCGTCGTGGGCGGTCACCATCACCCGCCGGTTTTCGGGGATGGTCGCGATCGTCGCGCGGGCGTACTCGTCCAGCTCGCGGAGCTTCGTGAGGTATGCCTCCGCGTTCGCCGCGTATGTCTCGCGTCCATCCGGGTCCGCCTCGATCAGCGCATCGCGGATGCGCTCCGCGACGCGCGACCACAGGGCTACGTCAAACCACACGTGAGGGTCGTACTGCCCCTGAAACTCCGGCGGCTCGCGGAGCTGCGATTCGTCGATCGCCTCCGTCACGCGCACGACGGTTTTCGTCCGCGCCATCTTCACGATGACGTCCGCCATGCGGCCTTCCAGGTGCAGGCCGTTGTAGAGGATCACGTCCGCGTCCGCCATCAGGCGGACGTCGCCCGGCGAGGCCTTGTAGAGGTGCGGGTCCACCCCCTCGCCCATCAGCCACGTGACCTGCGCCCGGTCGCCGGCGATGTTGCGGGCCACGTCGCCGATCATCCCGATCGTCGCCACGACGCGCAGCGTGCCGCTCGAGGATGGGCCGGGCGAGCCTTTGTCCTTGCACCCCCACGCCAACGCGATAGCGATGAGCCCGATCAGCAACCCCGCCACTGTCCGACGAGAAAACGCCGTCATCGCACCGCTTCCTTGTTCAATAGCGCAGCGAGATCCCAGCAAAGACGCCGAAGTCATCCGCCGCGTCCGTCAGCCCGATCCGAACGCCGGCGTCGAGCTGAATGTCCTCCGTCACACCCCACGTCAGGCCGGCGTCGAAGTACGCGCGATAGTCCTCGTCGGCGTTGAAGTTGTACATGCCCGCGTACTCCACGTACCCGCCCACGTCGCCGAAGAGCGGTCGGCCCACCGTGACCGAGTGCACGAAGTCCACGACGTAGCCGTCGTCGGCGCTGTCCCGCACCACGTCGAACGCGGCCATCGCGCCGAGAGAGAACTCGTTGCCCAGGTCCATCGCGAAGGGCAGGATCAGGCCGCCCTCCACGTGGTCGTTGCCCAGGCCGTCGCTCGCGGTGGGGAACTTCACGTAGGGCATGACGCCGAAGGCCGTGCGGCCCTCTTCGTTGCCCCACAGGTTCACCTTGAGGCGCAGCACGACGTCCCCGAAGCCGTCGTCGGTGGTCTTGCCCGAGTCGTCCTCGGTGCGCACCCAGGTGTAGGGCGAAAGCCCCAGGCTTGCCTCCATCCGGTCCGTCAGGCCCGCCCTCAGCAGCAGGGGTGCCACCGAGGCCGAGCGCGTGCGCACTCCGTCGGTGTCGTCGTAGACGAAGTCTACGAAGGAGAGCTCGATCTGGAAGTGCCCCGCGTCCACCGTGAAGGGGCTTTCGGTGGTGTCCGGGCGGTCGGGGCTCATCTCCCGCATCAGCTCCCGGGGGGTGGGGTTCACCAGCGTGTAGCCGGACTTGTCCGCCGGGGCCTGAGCCGCGCTGTAGGCCGCGAGCCCCATCGCCGCCGCGGCTGACAAGCGGTACCATGCCTGCATGATCCAACTCCTGGATTTGACCGATGAATCTTGAAAGTTTGACGAGTCAAACATACGAACCCCCCATCCCCGGGTCAAGCAGGATGGCCCAGCCAGGACGAACCCCATGCCCACCCAGGCCGTCGAGGACTATCTGAAGCAGATTCTGGCCCTCCAGGGGGAGGGGGAGGAAGCCGCGGTGGGGGATGTCGCGCGGCACCTGGGCGTCACGCCCGGCACCGTCACGGCGATGGTGAAGCGGCTTGCCGCGCGAAAGCTCGTCAGCTCGCGCCGGTACGGCGGCGTCCGGCTGACCGCGAAGGGGCACAAGCTCGCGATGAGCGTGCTGCGCCGCCACCGGCTGCTGGAGACGTTCCTTGTCACCACGCTGGGCCTGGACTGGTCCCAGGTCCACGCCGAGGCCGAGCGGCTGGAGCACGCCGTTTCCGATCTGTTGCTGGATCGCATCGACGAGTTTCTCGGCCGGCCCTCGGTGGATCCCCACGGCGATCCCATCCCCGACGCCCACGGCGAGTTCCGCCGCCGCGCGCTTGTCCCCCTGAGCGCCTGCACCCCCGGCTCGCGCCTGCGGGTCGCACGCGTGCTCGACCAGGACCCCGCGTTTCTGCGGTTTATCGAGGACCAGAACCTCAAGCCGGGCAGCGACTTCACGCTCGACCGCCACGACCCAAACGCCGACGCGCTGGAGCTGAACGCCTCGGAAAAGCGGGTCGTGATCTCCACCCGCGCCGCGGCGAAGATCATGGTGGAGGAGCCGGAAAGCTAAACAGCCTTCGCGCGCGGCAGCCGATGCTGCAAGGCTCGCTTTATTGAGGATGCTGCCGCAGTGAGGCGAGCGAGCGGATTGCAAAAGTCCGGGCTGTACCGCCGCGTTCTCAGCCTTCGAGGTACGTATACCCCTCCAGCCCGTCGTCGTAGAACTTCAGCAGCGCCTTGCCCTCGGCGAGGGTGAGGCGGCCCTGGCGTGACGCGGCCTCCACGTCGAGCCTCATGGCGCGCTTCAAGGCTTCGGGGTCGTACTGCACGTACTGCAGCACTTCCTCCACCGTGTCACCCTCGATCACTTCCTCGATGGAGTACTGGCCGTTCTCGTCCAGCGCGATGTGGACGGCGTGGGTGTCGCCCAGCAGGTTGTGCAGGTCGCCCAGGATTTCCTGGTACGCACCCAGCAGGAAGACACCAAGGTAGTAAGGCTCCACGCCCGCGCCGGGGCCGGGCAGCTCGCGCACCTCGTGCAGCTCCAGGATCTTCTTGTCGATCCGCTTGTCCACGAAGTGGTCGATCTTCCCGTCGCTGTCGCAGGTGATGTCCGCCAGGATGCCGCGGCGGGTGGGCTCCTCGTTCAGCCGGTGGATCGGGCAGATGGGGAAGAGCTGGTCGATGGCCCAGGAGTCGGGCATCGACTGGAAGAGGGAGAAGTTGCAGAAGTAGATGTCGCTGAGCAGCTCGGGCAGGTTCTCGAACTCGTCGGGCAGCTCGCCGCCCTTCTTGCTCGCTTTTTCCAGCAGCTTGTGGCCGATGGCCCAGAAGATCTGCTCCGCCGCGGCACGCATCGGCAGCGACATGTACCCGAGGCTGAAGAGGCTCATGGCCTCGTCGCGGGCCTGGGTGGCGTCGTGGTAGGTCTCGAGAAGGTTGCGGTCGCTGAGGTTGCCGTAGGCCTCGATGAGGTCGAGGACGGGCTGGGGGACTTCGCCGCCGCGGGCTACTTCGGCCTTCATCGCGGCGTCGATGGCGGACATGTCGGGGTTGCTCTCGAAGCGGCTGGTGCCCAGCACGTCCACGATGAGGACGCTGGAGTAGGCGACCATCGCCCGGCCCGACTCGCTGATGATCATCGGGTGCGGCACCCCGGCGGCGTCGCAGACGCTCTTGATCCTGTACACCACGTCCGCGGCGTACTCGTGGACGGTGTAGTTGATGGAGCTGTGCCAGGCGGACTGGCTGCCGTCGTAGTCCACGCCCATGCCGCCGCCGATGTCGAGCATCGACAGGCCGGCGCCGAGGCGGTGCAGCTCCGTGTAGATGTGCGTCAGCTCGTTCACCGCGTTCTTGAGCACGCGGATGTCGTAGAGCTGGCTTCCGACGTGGCAGTGGAGGAGGTTCAGGCAGTCCAGCATGTCGTGCTGGCGCAGGTACTCCACCGCCTTCAGCACTTCGGAGACGAAGAGGCCGAACTTGGAGCGCACGCCCGCGGAGCCTTCCCACCGGCCCGCCCCGCGGCTGGAGAGCTTCACGCGCAGACCGATCTTCGGCCGCGCGTTGTACTTCTTCGCGTGCTTGACCACCAGCTCAAGCTCGCTGAACTTCTCGACCACCGGGATGATGTTGCGGCCCAGCTTGGTGGCCAGCAGCACCGTCTCGATGAACTCGTCATCCTTGAAGCCGTTGCAGATGATCGGCATGCCGTTCACGCCCGGCCCGCCCGCGGCGGCGCTCAGGCCCAGCACCGCCAGCAGCTCCGGCTTGCTGCCGGCTTCCAGGCCGAAGCCCAGGTCCACGGCCATGCTCGCGATCTGCTCGCAGACGTGGCGCTGCTGGTTGACCTTGATCGGGTAGACGCAGGCGTAGCCGCCGGTGTACCCCTGCTCGGCCATCACGTCGTCGAAGGCGCGGCGGATCTCCCGCATCCGGTAGGAGAGCACGTCGTTGAAGCGGAGGAGCACCGGCGTATGGATGCCGCGCTCGCGGAGCCCTTCGACCAGCTCCAGCAGGTCCACCTGCTTGCTGGGGTCCTTGGTGGGCTGCACGACGAGGTGCCCCGCGGCATTGACCGACACCAGCCCCTTGCCCCAGTCGGGCACGCCGTACAGCCGGGCCGAATCTTCCGCCGACCACTTTCCGTGGATGAACGCGCTCCGCGTGGAAACCGTGGCCATCGTGGTCAACACCTCTCAACCGCTGCCGCGGCGATAAGCTCTCTGTCAATGGCCATGCTCGGTAATACGCGGCGTGCCGCATCGCCCCGACCGATCCGTGCACGGGTCGCCCGCCAGTCGCGGGTCGCCCGCCCGGTCGCCACCACCAGCAAAAAGATAACGACCTCTCGCAGCGGGACAAGTTGCCGGGCGCTCAAAGTTCGTGGATAGAACACCCCTCGCGCCCGCTCGCCCGTGTGTCGGCGCGTTTACGCTTCTCTCATGGCCGCCACGCTCCCGCCGGAACTGCTCGCGATCCTCACGCCCGCCGCGTCCCTGCCCACGCCGCTTCCGCCGGACCCCTTCCCGATCTTCATCGAGTGGTTCCAGCAGCAGGCGGCGCAGCCCAGCCAGCCGAATCCCTCGTGCATGTACCTCGCGACGATCGGGCTCGGCGGCTCGCCCCGCTGCCGCGCCGTGCTCTGCCGCGGCATCGACCCTGTGGGTTATCTGGTCTTCTACACCAACTACGACGGGGACAAGGGGCGCGAGCTGGCGGCGAACCCCCGTGCCGCGGCGACCTTCCACTGGGACCACGCCGAGCGCCAGGTCCGCGTCGAGGGCCTCGTCGTCAAGAGCCCGCCGGAGGAGAGCGACGCTTACTTCGCCCAGCGTCCGTGGGAGTCGCGCCTCTCCGCCTGGGCGAGCCGCCAGAGCCGGCCCCTGCGCGACCGCCAGCAGCTCATCGACCAGTACCACGAAGCGATCGTTGAGCTGGGCTTCACACCGCAGGAGCTTCTGTCTCTGCGCTCCGAGGCCCGCATCCCGCGCCCGTCGTACTGGGGTGGTTATCGCCTCTGGGCCAGCCGCGTGGAACTGTGGATCGGCGGGGGCGGGCGGATGCACGACCGCGCGGTGTGGGAGCGCACGCTGACGCCTGCGCCGGATGGATTTACGGCAGGGGTGTGGTCCGCGACCCGTTTGCAGCCCTGAGCACGCCCGCTCTTATTGGACGCGTCTCCCCAGGATGGGGCGTGTTGCGTCCCCGATTCGGTTGCCCACGCCTTGAGCCATCCCCGCAGGTGGCCGAATCTAGGTGGGGGCCCGTGGGGGCCTGTGCTTTGTTTCTGTTCCGGGCCGATCGTCTTTCTTTATGAAGCCGCGCAGCGCACTTACCGGCACTGAAATCGCAGAGCTGCACGACTTCCTCGACCGGAAGCTGGAGCGCATCGGCGTTCCGAGCCGTCCGGAGGTGGCGCTGCGGCTGCTGGAGCTCTCCAACGATCCGCGCTCGGAGATGAAGGACTACGCCAATGTCATCCGCACGGACCAGGCGATGTCCGGGCGCGTGCTGCGTCTGGCGAACTCGGCGCTCTTCGTCCAGCGGACGCCCGTCTCCAGCCTTGACAGGGCGTGCCTCGTGCTCGGCCTGGAACGCATCAAGGCCGTCTGCCTGGGCCTGCAGCTCAGCCACGCCGCGGCGTGTGCGAGCCGACGCGACATTTCCCGGGAGGTCTGGGGGCAGTCGGTCTTCCGCGCGTGCTTCGCCGCCGAGGCGGCCCGCATCATCGCGCCGACCTTTGTTCCCGAGGCCTTCGTCATCGGTCTGATGCTCGACGCTGGCGTGCCTCTCATGACCCGCCTGGTCGGCGAGGGCTACCCAACCCTTTACGCCGAGTCGCGCTCTCCCGGGGCGCTCTTCCGGCGCGAGAACGAGACTCTGGGCTTCACACACGTGGACGTTGTCACGGTGATGGCCCGTCGCTGGCGCTTCCCTGACCTGCTCGCCGGCCCGCTCACCTGGCATCACACCCGCCCGGCGGATCTGCGTCGCGCGGAGCCCGTGCATCGGCTCCACCGCATCGCCTACGCCGTGGGGATGCTGACGCTGGAGCACGACACCGTTCGGGAGAACGAGGAACTGAAGGTCAAGAGCGCGGACGGGGTCGTCTCTACCCAGCGTCTGCTGGGAGTGACGCACGCTGAGGCCGCGCAGATCTTCCCGCGCACGATCGCGGAGTACACCGCCACTGTTGAGCTTTTCTCCGACGTGGCCGCGTCCATCGCCGACGTGGACTCGCTCTTTGAGCGTGTGAGCGCGGCGTTGGTGAGGAGCGTGGACGACGCCGTGGAGCGCAGCCTTGCCAGGGAGGAGGCGGCGGGCCCTGTCCGATTCCTCATCGGGGGCCGCAGCATCGAGCTGCGCCGCCAGGACGACGGTACGTTCATCGCCTACCTGTATGACTCCCTGGGGCAGCGTCTGCTCGCCCACCGCTTCAGCAGCGACCCCGAAGCTCCCCGCGCATTGGCGGAGGCCTTCGACCTGGACATCAGCGATCCGCAGGAACGCCAGCGGCTATCAGAGTTCGTGATGCAGCAGGCCGCGTGAGGAACACTCTGGGGTCAGTCCGACACCGGGCTCCCGGCTCGCCCGCGGTAGTGCTCCCACACCGTTGTGAGCAGTGCGCCGATGCCTATCGGCTTGGCTCCCGTCCGCCGCCGCGATGCTCCCAGCTCGAACATCAACCGCCACTGTGAGAAGAGCACCCCGTACGCCCAGAACAGCCCCTTGTCCGGGTCGTACAGGTTCGTGGATTCGCTCATCGTCCCGTTGAGCTCGACGATATCGAACCCCTCTCCGCGGCGGAGTTCCTCATCACTCCGGTAGCGCAGGTCGAAGCGGCCGAAGTCCAGCCCGCCGTCGAAACCCGCCGCGAGCGCGTCGATCGCCCGCGCCAGTTGGGGTGTGATGAGGTCCGCCCCGTCACGGAAAAGGGTCCCCTGGCAGTGGTTCCCCGCCATGCCCAGCTCGACCCGCTCGCCCGCGGGCACGACCTCTCCCGCGCGGTCCGCGAGGCGCGTGAGGAACGTCGCCGCCTGCCGCCGGTGACGCGGGTGGGCGTAGATCAGCTCCTCCAGCGTGCGTGCGCCGTCACCCTCCACCCAAGCGAACTCCTTGCGGGTCACGGAGAAGATGAACCCGTGCAGCCCCTCCCGGGGCCCGTCGGCGTGCCGCGCCCAGAGCACGCCGCACTCCCGCGGCCCGGGGCTGAAGGGCTGCACCACCGCGGGCGCGGTCATCCTCTCCAGGTACGCCCGTACCCCTGCCTCCGAAGTCACCTTCGCCACGGCAAAGCCTCGCTGCCCGGCGTTCGGCTTCATCACGATGGGGAAGCTGATCTCCGCTCGGCGCATCGCCTGCGCGACCTGCGCCGCACGCTCTTCGACGCTGCCTTGCTCGATGAGCATCGTCGGCAGCACGCACGCGGAGTTTCCCAGGCGACGCATGATCGTCGCCTTGCTCTCTCCGATGAGCCCGCCGCCGTTCTCGATGCCTGGGTTGCAGCACGTCACCACCCGCACGCCCCGGTGCTTCAGCCCCAGGCAGGCGACGAAAGGCAGGAGCGGCAGGTAGAACACGAACGAGGGCCAGTACTCGTACCGCACCACCCGCTCGAGCCGTCCCATCAGCCAGCCGCGGCCACGCGCCGTCAGCAGCGCTGGCAGCGCCCACGCCGCGAAAAGCAGCACCGCGCCAGCAAGCCCCAGCTTCCACTCCGTCACCGGGCGCGCCAGCCTGTACAGCGCCACCATGCCCCCCAGCGCCGCCCCGTACGCCACGATCCCCCACACAGCCACGCCCGCGGCACGCCCCAGGGCGAACCGGGCAATCTCCCGGCTTCGTCCCAGCGCCGCTCCCGCCGCACTCACACCGCGCAGGGGCGGCACGAACGTGCACGCCCATCCTTCGCGAAGCGGTTGCACTCGCATCCGCCGCGTCCAGTCCTGACGCGACACTCCGGCGCGGCGAGGGCCAACCGCCAGCAGCACGAGGCTGTGCAAGCCCAGCCCCGCGCTCACACCCACCAGCGCGACGAGGTAGTCCACGCCGTGCACGGTCGCCAGCCAGCCCGCGGCGACCGCGCCCACGGGGGGCAGCAGCGCCGTTCCCGCGGCCAGCACTCCCGCCTGCACCGTCCAGTGCAGGGGCGCGAACCACTCCGCGCCGCGGTGCATCGCCCCCAGCACGCCCGTGCGCGGCGGGTCGGGGTCGATCACCGTCACCGTTCGTTCCTCAGGCACGCCCGGGGCGTCGTGCCGCTCGAGGAAGGGGACGATCGCCTCCGCGGTCTGCTCAGGGTGCGTCAGCGGCAGGAAGTGGTTCGCCCGCAGCAGCACCAGGCTGCTGTTATTGACCAGCTCGTGGTGCCGCCACGCCGCGCTCACCTTCAGCAAGCAGTCCTGCCTGCCGTGGATGATCAGCATGGGCACTTCCAGCCGCCGCAGGATGTCCCGCAGCGGGCGCTGGTCGCTCTCCCAGAAGTTCCGCAGGAACCCAGTCCGCGAGCCGAATGTCCCCATGCGTCCGAAGTGGGGGAGCAGTTCCGGCACACCGCCGAAGGTCGCGATCCCCAGCGCGTACTTGAAGTGCTCGAACCAGTAATCCCCCGATCCCTCCATTGCCTGATCGCCGACAGCCGCAAGCATCGTGAGGCTCGCCACTCGCTCCGGTGCTTCGCCGGCCATGTGCAGCACCACTCCCCCGCCGTTGGACCAGCCCACGACGTGCGCACGCTCGATGCCCAGCTCGGACATGAACCGCAGCATCCGCCCCGCGTGCCCGCGCATGGAGCGGTCCACGATGTCATGGGATGAATCGCCGAATCCCGGCAGATCCACCGCGATGACCCGATAGCCGGCATCGGCGATCAGCGGCGCCATCCGGGCGAAGAGTGCCCCGCGCCCCGGCGAGCCGTGGATCAGCAGCACCGGCGGCCTGTCCTCCGGCGCAAGCTCGCCCCCGGGTTCTTCTTCAATTCGCTCTTCCGACCACTCCAGGTAAACCAGTCTCTCCGGTGGCCGGCCCTGTCTGGGGCTTGGAAGCATCACGCTGTACGTGCCCGGCAGTGGGGGAGGCTCTTCCTGGAAGTGCTGCGTGGCGTGGGAGGCGGCCAGCAGCAGGGCGTACACCGCCAGCACCCAGCGCTTCCACGCCCGGCGTTCGACTCCATCCGGTTTCTGCGGTGCACGCATCCGGTGCGGAATCAGCCGGTGCGTCGGGAGCCCGCGCCCCCGCGCCCGCCGCGGGCTTAGGCGTGTGCTCCTGGCCTCGCCCACGCTATCCGCCCGCGCCCGAGATCGTCGGCTGCACGAATCGCCGGTTGCGGATGTGCGCAGAGCCGAGCTGCCCGCATGCGCCCATCATCGCGCGTCCCTTGGTCCGCCGGCGCTTCGCGAACACCCCCGCCGCGATCAGCCCGTTCAGGAACCACTCCACCTGCTCTTCGCTGGGCGCGGGCCAGGGCGAGTCCCGGCGGGGGTTGTAGGGAATGAGGTTCAGCAGTGCCCTTGGCTTGCCTCTGTCCGCCGTCTTGAAGGGGCGCATCCATTCGGCGACCTGCTCGATGTGCTCCGGGCGGTCGTTTACGCCGGGGATCAGCACGTACTCGATGCACAGCTTGTTCCCGGCGTACCGCGGCCACTCCAGCAGCGCCTGCTGCAGGTCCTTCATCGACCATGTCCGGTTGATCGGCATGATCTGGGCGCGCACCTCGTCGTTGGGGGCATTGAGGGACAGCGCCAGGTTCAGCCGGTGCCAGCCATCGCGCTTGATCTGCTCGGCCATCCGCCGGATGCCGTCCACATTCCCCACCGTCGAGATCGTGATGTTGCTGATCGGCACGCGGGGGCCGTTGTGATCCTTCAGCACCGCCACGGCCTGCATCACCGCGTCGAAGTTGTGCATGGGCTCGCCCATGCCCATGAAGACCATGTTCTTGGGGGTGATCCCGATGACGTGCCGCGCCGCCCACCACTGGGAGACGATTTCGCCGGGCGTCAGGGAGCGGACCAGCCCCATCTGGGCCGTCTCGCAGAATCGGCACCCCATCGCGCAGCCGACCTGGCTTGAGACGCACAGCGTGTACGTGCGCAACCCGGTGGAGCCGATCATCGGGATCAGGACGCTTTCGACCTCGAGCGCCGCAGCCCGCAGCCCCTCCGGCCCCGTCTCGGGCCCCGGAACTTCGACGAGGAACTTCACCACCTCCCCCTCCGGGGAGTCCTCCCGGAGCACCTTTGTGACCCGCGGCAGGCGCACGGACAGCCGCGCGGTCTCCCCCGCCCGGTACAGCCCCCTGTACAGCTCCAGGGCGTGGGTGGCGCTGAATCCCTCCCCCTGCGCGTGTTGTACAAACTCCTCGCTGGTCAGGCCGAAGGGGTCCGCCGTGATTGTGGATGGGGGGGTCTGCCGTGCCACGGGCCAAGTCTAGGTGGGGGGCCTCCGGGGCCCATTGTGGGAATTTCCTCCCAATCCAGGCGAGGGGCGTTCCACGCCCGCCCCTCTTTAGGTAGACTAGGAAACCACCGGTTCCGGTGTATTTCGACCCCTCTCGTGCGGGAAGCAAAGCATGAAGACCCTCGGGCGCGCCTTCACGCTGATCGAACTCCTCGTGGTGATTGCGATCATCGCCTTGCTGATCGGGCTGTTGCTGCCCGCATTGGGGAAGGCGAGGGAATCAGGTAGGCAGGTCAAGTGCCTTGCCAATATCAGGCAGATCGGGGCCGCTGCACTTGCCTACGCATCGGATTACGGCGATCAGATTTGGCCGGTTGCACCGAGGATCTCGTGGCCGAACGGCAACCGGCAGTGGAATCCTACCGTCGATCCCACTGTCGAGCCCGACGACCGCAACGTCGCCATGTGGGCTCAGATCGTTCCTGGTCCATATTGGGGACGTCACCTGCCGAACCAGGGATACCGTCAGCCCGGCTTCCTCTTCGAGTACGCCTCCAACGCCCACGAGATCGCTGAGTGTCCGACCAATAAGCGTCGCCGAGCCAACGGCCAGACCGCGACGAACATGTGGAACAACCGCACAGGGGTTCAGTTTGACTACACCATGATCGACGAGCTCGAGGGAATGAAGCTCGGTACGCAGGCCAAGGTCGGATATATCCCGCCGCAGTACACCGGAGGGAATGTTCTGTCGCCTGCCATGGTGCCCCAACTCACACTGTTCTACAGCGTGCCTCTCTTTGTTGAGGAGAGCACCATCATCTGGAACCAGGTTTACCGGGACGGCATGTTCGGGAACGAAGACCAGATCACGATGAGGCACGATTACGGCGGCCACATCGCTTACATCGATGGATCTGTCAATTTGTTCCGCCCGCCGACGGATCGGATGGAAGCCACCCAGAATCGGACGCTGGACTTCGAGGCAAACGACTTGTACATCAGCACCAAGCTGACGAATACGAGCTGGTACAAGTTGTCTGACCCGCCCGTCAACTTCCCGTACGGCTGGGCAAACGCACCTCGCTGACGTAATCACTCAGCTCTTTACCCGGAGTAATGGGTGCCGTTTCACGGTACGATGGCCAGCCATCGGAGCCGTTTTCTCATGCGCCTTTCCATTCTCATCCCCGTCTATAACGAGGCCCCGACCATCGAGAAGCTTCTTGCCGCCGTCCATGCCGTGGACCTCGGGGATATTGAGAAAGAGATCATCTGCATCGACGACTGCTCCCGCGACGGCACCGCGGACGTGCTCACGCGGCTCGCGCCCACGTTCAATCTCCGAGTCTTCAAGCACGAGGTGAACCGCGGCAAGGGGGCCGCCATCCGCACCGGCCTTGCCGCGGCGACCGGCGACCTCATCCTCATCCAGGACGCGGACCTCGAATACGACCCCGCCGAGTACCCCAAGCTCCTCAAGCCCATCCTCGACGGCAAGGCCGACGTGGTCTACGGCTCGCGCTTCGTGGGCGGCGAGTCCCACCGTGTGCTGTACTTCTGGCACTCCGTGGGCAACCGCATCCTCACGACCTTCTCCAACATGCTCACGAACCTCAACCTCACCGACATGGAGGTGTGCTACAAGCTCTTCCGGGCGGAAGTGCTCCGCACCATCACCATCGAGGAAGACAGGTTCGGATTTGAGCCCGAGGTCACCGCCAAGGTCGCCAAGGGCCGCTGGCGCGTGTACGAGGTCGGCATTTCCTACAGCGGCCGCACCTACGAAGAAGGCAAGAAAATCGGCTGGCGGGACGGCGTGCAGGCCATCTGGTGCATCATCAAGTACAACCTGATGCGGTAGCGGGCTCCGGCGTTTCCGTCGCTGTACGGCGGCGGCTTTGACGGCCTCTTTGCCGGGCTCGACCTACGATCCCGCCCTATGTCCACCTGGCTCCCCATTTCCCAGGCGCTCAAGTCTTCCCCAGGCACGCAGGTCACGGTCAAGGGCTGGGTCCGCACCCGGCGCGACAGCAAGGCCGAGGGCGGCCTTTCCTTCATCGCGCTGCACGACGGCTCCTGCTTCGACACCATCCAGATCGTCGCCAAGGCCGACCTGCCCAACTACGCCGATGAGATCGCCCGGCTCGTCACCGGCGCGTCCATCGAGTGCGACGGCGTCATCGTCACGAACCCCAAGGGCGGGGCCGAGATCGCCGCGTCGGCCGTGCGCGTCGTCGGCTGGGTCGAGGACCCGGACAAGTACCCCATCCAGCCCAAGCCTCACAGCTTTGAGTATCTGCGCGAGGTGGCGCACCTCCGTGTGCGCACCAACACCTTCGGGGCGGTGGCTCGCGTGCGCCACTGCCTGAGCATGGCGATCCACCGCTTCTTTCACGAGCGCGGGTTCTACTGGGTCCACACGCCCATCATCACCGGCAGCGACTGCGAGGGCGCGGGTCAGATGTTCCGCGTCAGCACGCTGGACCTGCTGAACATTCCCTTCCGCGCCGGCTCGAAGCTGCCGGAGGTGGATTACTCCCTGGACTTCTTCGGCAAGGAAGCGCACCTGACCGTCTCCGGCCAGCTCAACGTCGAGACGTACTGCTGCGCTCTGACCAACGTCTACACCTTCGGCCCGACCTTCCGCGCCGAGAACAGCAACACCAGTCGCCACCTCGCCGAGTTCTGGATGATCGAGCCGGAGATGGCCTTCTGCGACCTGCAGCGCGACAGCGAGGTGGCGGAGGACCTGCTGAAGTACCTCATCAACGCGGTGCTCACCGAGCGCGCGGACGATATGAAGTTCTTTGACGAGCGCATCGAGAAGGGGCTCATCGCCCGCCTGCGTCATGTCATGGAGACGCCCTTCCGTCGCCTGGACTACACCGAGGCGATCGAGATTCTGGAGAAGACGATCAAGGAGGGCAGGAAGTTCGAGTACCCCGTCAAGTGGGGCTCGGACCTGCAGTCCGAGCACGAGCGCTACCTGACGGAGGAGCACTTCAAGCAGCCCGTCGTGCTGATGAACTACCCGAAGGGGATCAAGGCCTTTTACATGCGCCTCAACGACGACGGCAAGACCGTCGCCGCGATGGACGTGCTGGTTCCCAAGATCGGCGAGATCATCGGCGGCAGCCAGCGCGAGGAGCGTCTGGACGTGCTCGACAAGCGTCTCGAGGAAATGGGCCTCAACAAGGCCGATTACTGGTGGTACCGCGACCTGCGCCGCTACGGAACCGTGCCGCACGCGGGCTTCGGTCTGGGCTTCGAGCGCCTCATCCTCTTCGTCACAGGCATGCAGAACATCCGCGATGTGATCCCCTTCCCCCGCGCTCCCAAGCAGGCGGAGTTCTGATTCGCCCCGGTGGGGGGGCGCGCGGCTTTGGCCGCCGGTCATCGCAAAAAGAAAAGGCCCGCGTGTGCAGCGCGGGCCTTTGTATTGACGCTGTGAGACTTACCGCCCGCAGGCGGGGCCGGGCGAGTTGAAGCAGTGCAGGAACGCGGCGATGTCGTTCTGGTCCGTCACCCCGTCCCCGTTCACGTCGGCGTTCCCTTCGTGGTACGCGATCAGGAACGCGTGGATGTCCTCGTCATTCACGATGCCGTCGTAGTTCATGTCGCACGGGCACTCATTGCAAACGCGGCTCTTGCAGGTTGTGTTGACGCCCTGGAACCTTCCGCCGCGGGCGGCGCAGTCCGCCTGCGTGGTCACGATGCAAAGGGCGTTGGCGGTGGGAGGCAGGCAGCAGGCGCCGGTCGGGGCCGGGGTCGGACAGGTGGAGTTGGTGCAGCTCGTGCCGGAACCGCGGAAGATGCCGCCCCGTGCCTGGCAGTCAGCGGGCGAAGTGACCACGCAGATCACGCCGGTTCGAGAGTTGATGCAGCACGCGCCGTTGCGAGTCAGCGTCGGGCAGATGGTGTTCGAGCACTCCGTCCCCGCACCGCGGAAAACGCCGTTATGGAGCCCGCAGTTCGCCTCCGTCGTCACGATGCAGGTGACCCCGTTGGGCGTCTGGATGCAGCACGCGCCCGGCAGCGTCGAGGCGCAGATCGAGTTCGAACACGTGGTCCCGTTCCCGCGGTACGTGCCGTTGTAAGCGACACACTGCGCCTCCGTGGTGACGATGCAGTGAACCGTGATCGCGCCCGGAATACAGCACGCGCCGGTCGGGACGGTTGAGTTGCAAATCGTGTTGGAGCACGAACTGTTGATGCCGTGGAACACCCCGCCGCGCACGGCACAGTCCGCCTGCGTGGTCTGGATGCATGTCGCCAGGCCGCCGCTCGTGATACAGCACGCGCCCGTCAAGGCGGTGTTCGTGCACGTCTGGTTGGTGCATGGGACGCCATCCCCGCGGTACGTCCCGCCCGCCGCGGCGCACGCGTCGGCGGTCATCACGACGCACGTGGAAGCTCCGCTGGGTGTCGGCACGCAGCAGGCGCCGGTCTGCCCGAAGGCCGAACTCCCAGCGATCAACGTACTCAGACAACACACAATCCAGCGGAACGTACACATAGGTACAACTCCTGCGGAATCGCCGGTCCTGAATGACCCCTTACGGCGCGCGGGACCCTCGCGGACGCCGTACGAGAACGACGATTCCAGTTTACCGGACGCGATGCCCGTCTACGCAACCCCTTTTTGTGCTCGGGGATGCAAAGTCGGGGTGGGCCGGCCGGCTGCCGGATATGAAACGAACTTATTGATTTTCAGGGGTTTCCGGTCGGGATGCCGGGCTGTGCGAGGGCGAGCTGTTCGCCTCCCCCGTGGTTCCGGGATCAATAGTCGGCGCGGAACCATCCGGAAGCCGCCTCAGCACGGTTGTGGAGGCCCGCCAGTGGGGCGTCGTGAAGGCGTACGCCTCTTTCGTCGGCGAATGGGCGATCATCCGCGGCGCCAGCAGGACGAGGTCCAGGAACGCAATTCCCGGATTCAGCCAGCTTTCCGCCCATTGCTCCACCCGTGTGTTGCCGGAGAGGTCCACAGAGGACACAGCGGTGGGGTAGTCCCCGCGCTGGCGCGCGGTGGAGCGGACGAGAAGCTTTTCGTTCGTGTAGCTCCGATGCGCGGCCACTCCGTCCACGGGCAGAGTCACCACGACCGGGGCCCAGTTCGACCGATCCAGGCTGGTCAGAGAGGGACCGTCGTCCACCAGCGGGACCTCGGGCCGTTCATCCGCCCGCAGAACCTCCACCAGCACAACGCCGCTTCTGGCGTCGTTCTCGCGCTGCCCCATCCACGGGCGTTCGTTCATCGTCGTCGTGCAGCCCCCCATCGCGATGACGGCCGGGCACAGCAAGAGCATTCGCTTCATATCGATTCCTGATCGGGGGGAATGAACCCTAGCACCCGCTCCGCGGCTTCGCGCGCCGTCTCCTCTTCATATCCCAGTCTCGCCAGGGCCGCCAGCAGACGCCGCGCCTTCGCAGGCATTGGGAGCGACTCGGGCAGTTTCTGCGCCCGCTTCTGGGCCGCGGCCACCGCCCGCGCGAGTTCCCCCGCGCCGCCGGTGGGGGGTATATCCGCCGCCCGCACCCCCCGGGTTTCCAGGCGGGCAGCAGCCGCGGCGATGCTCCGTCCCCTTTCCAGGTCCCTCGCCACGCTCACTTGCGCCAGGCGAGCGTCATCCACCAGCCCCTCGCGTGTCAACTCCGCCAGCGCCGCTTCCACGCCCTCGCTGCCGAACCCCGCCCTGAGGAGCCTGTCCCGCAGCTCCTGCTCCGTTCGATCTTTCACCCGCAGCAAGGCAACGGCTTTTTTCTTCGCCTTCACCGTCTCCGAGGCGAGTTCCGCCGCGTGGGCCAGGGCCTCCGTCCACTCCACGCCGACAGCAATCCCCAATCCCGCGGCACGCTTGGAAGGCACACGCGCCACGCGCCGCCGGCCCACGTACACCGTGCTCCATCCCGCGCGGTCCACGAGGCGCGTCACCGTCCTCAGTGATGTCGGATCGAACAGCGTCACTCCAGCTCGTCCAGCAGCCCCGCCAGCTCCGAAGCGGCCTGATTGTCGTTGACTCGGCGCGCGACGTTCAGCCCTTCGCGTGCGACCGCCGCGGCTTCCTGCTCCCGTCCTGCGTCCTGCAGGGCGCGGGCCTTGTGGAAGTAGGCGTAGCAGTAGTGGGGGTCGGCGGCGAGGCAGCGGTCGTAGTACTCCACCGCCTTGTCCGTCTGGCCGAGCTTCGCGTATTCCTGCGCCACCCCGTAGAGCAAAAACGCGTCCCCGGGCTCCTTTTCCAGCATCTTCATCAGAGACTCGATCGACGGCATGGCGAAGGGTAGCGGGCGGCGGTCTTTCGCGGGACGGGGGGTGTACGGGCGTTTTTTCCTTCCTACCCTGCACGCATGAGCACTCCGAACACCCTCGCAGTCATCGGCGCCGGCCAGATGGGCGGCGGTATCGCCCAGGTCGCGGCCACCGCCGGTCTCAACGTCATCGTCTTCGACGCCTTCCCCGGCGCGGTCGAAAAGTGCAAGGCCGTGCACAAGAAGTCGCTCGGCAAGCTCGTCGAGAAGCAGAAAATCACCCAGGCGGACATGGACGCGGCCATCAGCCGCATCAGCTTCGTCGGCTCCCTGGACGCCATCGCCGGGGCCGACTGGGTGGTCGAGGCCGTCGTCGAGGACGCGAAGGTCAAGGCGGAGCTCTTCCAGAAGCTCGCGCAGATGTTCACCCGCGAGGACGTCGTTCTCGCCACGAACACCAGCTCCATCAGCATCACGCAGATCGCGACCGCGGCGGGGGCTGCCGCGCACCGCGTCGTGGGCATGCACTTCTTCAACCCCGTCCCGCTCATGCAGCTGGTGGAGGTGATCCCCGGCCTGCAGACCTCGCCGGAGGTTGTGGAGCGCACCATCGCCCTGGCGACGAAGCTCGGCAAGACACCGCTGAAGGCCAACGACCGCGCGGGGTTCATCAGCAACCGTGTGCTGATGCCGATGATCAACGAGGCGTTCTACGCGTGGATGGAGGGCGTCGCCGACCCCGAGTCGATCGACGGCATCATGAAGCTGGGCTGCAACTTCCCGATGGGCCCCCTGCGCCTGGCCGACTACATCGGCCTGGATACCTGCGTGAACATCATGAACGTGCTCGCAGACGGCCTGAACAACGACCGCTACCGTCCCTGCCCGCTGCTCAAGCAGCTGGTCACAGCGGGGCGTCTGGGCGACAAGTCCGGCCGCGGGGTTTACGAGTACAACAAGAAGTAACCCTACAGGCAGGAAGAGGCCGGCGCTGGCGGCTGTTCACCTCGAACAGCGCCAGCGCGGTTGCGTGGCGAACTTGCTTCGCCACGCGTTGTCTTTCATCGCATTGAGCAGGTGTCCTGCTGGCTCAATCTCACTGCCCCGGTCTGTCCGGCGGCGGGAACTGCTTGCTTCCGATCGTCCACCACAGGATCGGCCCGATGAGCGGGATGAACCACGAGATCAGCGCCCACAGCAGTCGGTCCGGCCCGCTCATGGACGGTCGGCTCAATACTTGGACGAGCGCCACGATCGCCATCACGAACTGACCGATGCCTGCCGTGGCCGCGCAGCACCAGAAGCCGCCGAAGATCGCCATGACCCCCGCCGCGGCAGCGCCGTCCGGGTTTGCCTGCATGAGCGTTACCATGCCCGTAGCCTACCGGATCATGTGGCCGGTGGGGGGGAATCCGTCTTCCGCATTTCCCGCCCCGTACCATCCTTCATGCCCGATCCTTCCCTCCTTGAGACGTTTCCGACGCCCACCGACTCCCCCTTCACCATCGAGCATGTGGCGGAGGAGTTCACGTCCACCTGCCCCAAGACCGGGCACCCGGACTTCGGCACCATCACCATCCGCTTCGAGCCCCGCCCCGCCTCGGCGGGCGGCACGTGCGTCGAACTGAAGAGCCTCAAGCTCTACCTCCAGAGCTTCCGCAACGAGGGCATCTTCTACGAGGCGGTTACGAACCGCATCCGCGACGACCTTGCCGCGCTCATGAACCCCACGTGGCTGCTCGTCCGCTCCGATTGGCGCGGGCGGGGCGGCATCCGTTCCACCATCTTCGCCTCCCACGGCAGCGTTCCCGCCCTCTGGCAGAAGTAGGATCGCTCCGACTCCTCAGTGCGCAAAAAAAAGGCCCGGCTTGGCCGGGCCTGTGTTTTTGATCGTGTGTTGCGGGTCAGTTCGGCACGACTTGCACGACCGACACCGCTTCCACGAGCAGTTCGTACACGAGCGCGACGTCGTCGTTCGCCAGCCGCACGCAGCCCATGGACTTGCTCTGGCCGATGGAGCTGGGATCGATCGTGCCGTGGATGCCGAAGCCCGTGTGCACGCGGCTGTCGCCGACGCCTTCCCAGCCCAGCCAGTATTCGCCGATGGGGTTCTTGGGGTCGTCGGCGTCGAACCGCTCGCCCGTGCGCGGGTTCACCCAGTGCGGGTTGATGAGCTTGCTGCCGCGCTTGATGACGAACGTGCCAAGGGGGGTGCCGTCGTTCTCGCCAAGCCCCACGGGGAAGCTGCGGATGTAAATCCAGCTGCTCTGGTCGTCGGGGCTGCCGGCGAAGAGGTCCATCCGGTAGCTGCTCTTGTGAACCACGGCGTGGAAGGGACCGCGGACCAGCTTCAGCTTCTGCCCCACGCGGATGGAGTTGGGGTTTGCGAGCCGATTCACGCGGGCGATCAGCCGGTGATCCACCGCCAGGTCGCGCTTGCGCCGGATTCGCTCGAGGCTGTCGCCCGCCACGACGGTGTAGGTCTCCACCAGCGGGTCGCCGGGGGCGACCTTCGGGCTGAAGAGCAGGTCCTCGTTGATCGCGGTGAGCTTGCTCCGCAGCGCCTCCTGATCACCGGGGGAGGTCTCCGGGTGCATCAGCGCCCGCGAGTAGCTCACGCGCGCCTGCACCAGGTTGTTGCTCCGCATCGCCGCGTCGCCCGCCTCGATGTGCGCCCGCGGCCCGGCGGCGCTGCTGGTCATCACCTGCGGAACGGGCGTCGTCGGCGTGCTCGCCAGCGTGCCGGGGTTGGGAGAAGTCGCCGGGGGCTGCGGGCTCGTCACGTCCACCGGGCGCGGCTTTGTCGGGTCGGGCTCGGCAGCGGAAGTGGGGGCGGGAGCCGAGGAGGCAGGAGCGGCGGAGGCCGTCGCGGGCGTTGTCGTTCCGCCGCTGCGGCCCTGCGTCAGCACCATCGGCGAGGGGCCGGTGGGTGTTGCGGGCACGTTGCTGTCGATGTCCGGGGCGATGCTCCGCGGCGGGGGCGGGGCAGACTTGGGCGCGGGGGCCGGCTCGGCGTTCGCCTGAGCGGGACCGGTCCCGTCGCCCAGCGCCGAGTACAGCGCCCAAACGCCGCCGGCGATCGCCAGCAGTGCCACCACGCCGACGATCCGCTTGCTCGGCCCTCTCCTGCCGCGGGAGCGGGTCATGATCGGGCGGCTGGTTTCGTGCGTCCGTTCCGTCTGAGAGGGCAGGGCCATGCTGTGCCTTCCGTGTGTGTGCTCCGAAACTTCCAAGATCGGCCAACTCCCGGCCTTCCGGTGAGTTGTCGAGGGACTACCAGGGCCTGAACACCAGCGTTCGCGTCGGCGTCACCACCGCGTCCACCGGGATATCCCACGGATCCCGCGGCAAGCGCTCCACCACCTGTTCGTCCAGCCCCACGCCCACCTTCCACGCCCGAACTTCCGGGCGCGCCAGAAACCGATCAAAGAACCCGCCGCCCCGGCCCAGTCGCCCCCCCGACTCGTCGAAGCCGAGACCGGGGACGACGATCAGGTCCAGGTCGGTCACGTTCACCGATGGCGCAGATTCTGCGGGTTCTTGCACCCCGTGGCGGCTGACCGACAGCTTCTCCCCCCATTCATCCACCAGTTTCGGCGTGAGCGTGCCCTCCGCCCACCCCGTACGCGGCAGGCAGACCCGCACCCCCGCGGCCATTGCTGCTTTCGCCGCGGGGCCTATGTCTATCTCCCCCGGCCTGGGAAAGAAGAACATCGCCGTACCGGTATTCGTCCGTCGCAGCACTTCGAGCAGGCGGGCGCACACACCCTCCGAGCCCTGACGCCACGCCTCCGGCGAGAGCCCGGCCAGGGTCTGCTTCAGGTGTGCTCTGAGTTCGCCCTTGGTCATGGAGCCGCTCTGTGCAACGCGAAAAACGCGCAGGAGGAAAAGGCGCGAAAAAGGCTTGTGTGAAAAGCCTGTTGCTTGAATGCTCTTCGAGTCTTCGCGCAAAGGGGCTTAGACAGCCGCGAGGACCTCGTCCCACGTCATGGCCTTGCTGGGCTCGCGCGCCTGGGACCAGCGGACCTTGCCGTCCTGGCCGATGACGATGGTGCCGCGTTGAGAGATGTTCAGGTCGGGCCAGTAGAGCCCGTAGGCCTTGCACACCTGTCGGTGCATGTCGGCCAGCAGCGTCTGCTTCAGGCCGAGCTGATCGGCCCACGCCTTGAGGGTGGCGAAGGTGTCGCAGGAGATGCCCACGACCTGGGCGCCCTTGGCGCGCCAGGACTCCATCTCCGCGTCCACGCACTTCATCTCCGTGGTGCAAACGCCGGTGAAGGCCATCGGGAAGAAGCACAGCACCACAGGCCCCTGTTTGAGGGCGTCCGACAGCCGCCAGTCCTGCTTGTTCTGATCGGGGAGCACGAAGTCGGGGGCAAGCTCTCCGGCGCTGATGACGCCGGTGCGGGGCTTCAGGTGGTCGTTGGCTGGCATGGTGTCTCCTGGGTTAGAGCGTGAGAACCGGATGAGGGGATGGATTCGCGGGCTTCGTACAATCCTTCCCTGCAGGTCTGTTGTTCGCGTTTATTCGAGGCGGGAATTTCTGGTATCCTACTCGAGCGCGCGGCGGAGTCCGCGAACTCGCCTCACGCCACGGGATGGAGCCCATCATGGCCAAGAACACCATGCCGGACACCCTGGAGGCTCGCTACAACGAGGTCTGCGACCGCATCGCCGAAGCGGCCTCCAAGGCACGCAGGAAGCCCTCCGACATCATCCTCTGCGCCGTCACCAAGACCGCGGACCCGGAGCAGATTCGAACGCTGCTCCGGCTCGGGCATCGTGACTTCGCCGAGAACCGCGTGCAGCAGCTCATTCAGCACGCCGCGATCGTCGAGGAGTTTCTGAACCGTCAGAAGATCGTCCCCAGCGGCAAGAAGCTCGCCTCGGACATCAACGACACGCTCTTCGGCACCGGCAAGCGCGTGGAGCTCAAGCCCGTGCCCTCGCTCCCCGGGGCCAAGGACGGCGTGCGCTGGCACATGATCGGCCACCTGCAGCGCAACAAGGCGCGCAAGGTGACGGACTTCGTCCGCCTCATCCACAGCGTCGATTCGCTCCGCATCGCCGAGGAGCTGCAGGCCATCGCGCTGAAGAAGGACCACGTCATCGAGGTGCTGCTTCAGGTCAACGTCGCGGGCGAGGAGCAGAAGTTCGGCTGCCCGCTTCCCGCGGCGATCCCGCTCGCGGAGCAGATTCAGTCCATGATCAACGTCCGCGTTCGCGGGCTGATGGCGATGGCGCCCTACAGCGAGAATCCCGAGGACTCGCGCCCGCACTTCGCCCGCCTGCGCGAGCTGTTCGAGGAAATGCAGTCGATGGGCTTCGGCGAGCCCGGCTCGCCCTTCAACATCCTCAGCATGGGGATGTCGAACGACTACGAGGTCGCCATCAGCGAAGGCGCGAACATCGTCCGCGTCGGCACTGCCATCTTCGGAGAGGCCAAGACCGGCCCCGAGCAGCCGGAGTTGCCCGAGCCGGACGAGGAATAAGCACGAGTCAATCGCGGCGGGCGGTCCCGCGTCAGGCAAGGGCCAGCTGCACGAGCCGGCCGCTGCTCTGGCGCGTGGAGTTCATGTACGCCTGGAGCCACCGGCCGGGGCACTCCGTAGTGCGCAGCTCCCGGTGGGTGTAGACGCGCTGCGGCGGGACGCGGTAGAAGCGCATCTGCGAGGCGACGAATCGGTCGAGGCTGTCGAGAGCCGCGGACGTGGGACGGTGCTCGCTGAAGTTCCCCAGGAGCACGACGCCGAGGTTGTGGTCGTTGGCGCGGGAGACGTGCGCGCCCTCGATGGAAGTGGGGCGGCCCTCCCAGATGCGACCGGCGGGGTCGATGATGAAGTGATACCCAATGTCCACCCAGTGAGCGCCGGTGCGCTCGTCCGTGCGCGCGACGTGGTTGCGGCGGATCCTCTCGAGGTGATCGATGACGGCCCGCTCGCTGGTCAGGCTGGTGGAGTTGATCGCGCTGTGGTGGACGGTGATCCGCGTGATGCCGTTCATCGGCTTGCTGACGCGGAAGTTGGGCTTGGCGCTGGTCCAGCGGGAGCGCGGGATGACGCCCTCGGGCAGGCCGCCCGTCACCGGCGGGGCGGGGGGCGGCTTGATGGTCGCGTCGGCGACGTTCTTGGGGTCGGGCCAGACGCCCGGCGGCAGGTTCACCACGCCCCCCCCGGAGGAGGAGCGGGGAGCGGACTGACAGCCGGTGAGCAGGGTCGCGCCGGTCAGCAGCAGGCCCGCGTTGAGCAGTTCACGCCGGGAGAGCAGTTCGGGGTTCACGGGTTGATTCATCGGCAGCGTCCCAGCCCCAAGGGTGAAAAGACCGGGGGACGCTTCCAGCTTACCTCAGGCCAGGGCGTCCTCGTCATCCTCGGGGTCCGGGATGATGGTCGGGCCGACAGGATCTTCAGCCAGGTGCATGTTGGAGGTGATGTGCCCGCAGTTGGGGCAGATCACACCATGCTCGCCATGGGGGAGCTGGCTGACGTCCTGACCACAGCCCAGGCAGACGGACTCCCGCAGACCGGCGGTCATGCGGTTGACGACCAGGGCGATGGCGGCGACGGCGACGCCCACCACGGGCAGCGCCGGCAGGGCGGTCCACGACACGACGGCCAGAGCCGTCACCCCTACTCCGGCGACCACCCACAGCACTCTGCGTCGTGTTTCATGCAGGAACGTCACGCACCACTCCTCCGCTTGCGATGGGGGGGAGAGTATTCAGAATGACCACACCCCGCAACTGGAATGGGCTGCTCAAGCCCCTCCGGAAAGGGGATTTCCTGCCTGGTTACATCGGTCGGTACAGGTCGATGATCGACTTGACCTTTCCTGGGTCGGGAACGTCGCTCATCTCCACGACGTCCTGGTTTTCTGCGGAGGAGGAAAGGCTCAAAAAGCCCACGTTGCACACGCGCTCGAAGAAGGTCTGTTCCACCTGAATGTTGCGGATGTCGGCGTGCAGGACTTCGCTGGTGGCCTTGCTCAGCAGCCCCTTGATCTCGACGGTCCGCTTGGTGGTTATCCGAAGTCCCTCGCTGAGCGTGTGCACCTTCCAGACACCGAGCATTCCCAGCGCCACCGCACCGAGCGCAAAGCAGCCGATGGCTACGGGCGTCTTTGGTGGGTTCGAGATGAGCCAGAGGTGCACGCCCGCCATCATGCCGCCCACGCCGACGATGAACAGGATGATGAAGCGGAAGGGGTGGGCCCGCAGCATGGCGGGGCGGACCATCAGGACGTCCACTTCGGGTCCGTTCGCGGGCGGGTAGCCAGCCGCGGCGGCACGGTCGGGGGCGACGGGGCGGCCGGTGACGACGGCGCCGGGGATCACCGCGACATCGCCGCACGCGGGGCAGGCGACTTTCTGGCCGGGCTGAGCGTTGTCCACCTCGAAGGGCTGGTTGCAGCGGTCGCAGGTGATCTGCATGGCCTCACTCCCGGCGGTGTGTCGCCCCATCCATATACTCGCGCCCCATGCGGATCGTGCTGGTGAACTGGGCCAGAGTAGCCGAGGGGGCCTCCAACGGGGGTGGAGCGAACGTCTATGCCCAGCAGCTCGGGCTGGAGCTGGTCGAGCGCGGGCACGAGGTTCTCTGGCTTTCGGGGGGGCTGACGTACGTCCCCGACCCGGCGACCGGGAAGCTGGGGCCGTGCAAGATCCGGCGAATGCAGGACTTCCGCGGCATTCGCACCTTTGAAGTGATCAACTCTCCCGTGCTGGCCCCTGGGCCCTGCCAGGCGAAGGAGCCGCTGGTGGAGCTTTCCGCCCCGGAGCTGGAGGCGGAGGTAGCCCGGTTTTTCCGGCTGGTTCAGCCGGACATCGTGCACTTTCACAACATCGAGGGCTTCAGCGCGGGGTGCGTGCGGGTGGCCCAGGAGGGCGGGGGGCAGTGGGCGGGGGCCAAGGTGGTCTACTCGTTGCACAACTACCACACCATCTGCCCGCAGGTGTACCTCATGAAGCTCGGGCGGATTGCCTGCCACGACTATCAGGGCGGGCAGGATTGTGTGGCGTGCATGGCGAACATGCGCGAGCCCGCGGCGGAGCGTGCGCACAGAGCCAGCTTCCACATGCCGCGGATCGAGCCGCCGCCGAAGCGGCCGGGGTTGGGTGAGCGGCTGATGGCGGTGGTTGCGCCGCCGGGGCCGCCGAAGCCTCCGCCGCTCGTGTACCCAGGGCGACCGGCGGAAGTGTTCATGGACATCGTGCCGGATGAGGAAGAAAAGCCGCGGCGGGAGGCGGCGGGGGAGTCGCAGCAGCCGGCAGCGGCGGACCCCGCGGAGCTGGAGCCGCTTTCCAATGAGCCCCGTCCCGATCCGAGCGATGCGGGACCGCTGAACGAGTTCGGGCAGCGGCGGCGCGGGATGGTGGAGATGCTGTCGCGCTGCGACCGCGTGATCGCGGTGTCGAACTTCGTGCAGCGGAAGTTCGAGGCGATGGGCGTGCCGCGGAGCGTGATGACGACGCTGACGATCGGCTCGCGGATGGCGGAGCTGGCGCGAGCGGAGCCGGCGCTGCGGGAGCCGCCGCCGGGGTTTGATCCGCCGCGGCCTGTGCGGGCGGTGTTCCTCGGGTACAACAACTACTACAAGGGGCTGCCGATGCTCGCGGACGCGCTGGAGTTGGTGGAGCCCGAGCTGTTGCGGCGGCTGCACCTGTGCGTGTACGCGAAGGCGGTGGAGGAGATTCAGTGGCGGTTCGACCGGCTGGAGCCGCGGATGGCGGGGCTGTCGATCCGGTCGGGGTATCGGTATGAAGACGTGCCGCGGCTGCTGTACGGGAAGGACGTGGGGCTCGTCCCGAGCGTGTGGTGGGACAACGGGCCGCAGACGGTGATGGAGTTCTTCGCGTGCGGGGTGCCGGTGATCGGGGCTGACGTGGGCGGAATTCCCGATATGCTGCACCATGGAGTGAACGGGCTGCTGCACCGGGGCAACGACCGGGCGGACCTGGCGCGGACGCTGGAAAGCGTGCTGCGCGAGCCTGAGCAGCTCGCGGCCCTGCGGGCCAATGTCCGACCGGTGCGGACCATGCGGGAGCATGTGACCGACATCGAGGCCCTGTACGTGGAGTGCCTTTCAGGATGAGCGAGTCCACACCGCAACTGCTGCGCATCGCGGTCCTGGGATGGGCCGGGCTGGCGCTGCAGGAGCGAGAGGGGACGGGATACAACCTGCACGCCTCGGAGCTGGCGGCGGGCCTTGCCGCGGCGGGGCACGAGGTGAGCTACCTGCGCTCGGGGATGGATTACTCGATGCGGCCGGGGATGTACATCCGGCGGCGTGCTCCGTGGCGAGGGGTGCAGAACTACGACCTGGTGAACAGCCCGAACCTGTCGGTGGGGTTCTTCAACTTCAGGAACGTGCGGGAGCAGATCAGCAGCCCCGCGCACACGCGTCTGGTGGTGCGGTGGGTGAAGGAGCGCCGCGCGGACGTGGTGCACATTCACTCGCTGGAGGGGTACGGGTTCGACCTGATCCCCGCGCTGCGCGCGGAGGGCATCCCGGTCGTGGTGACGCCGCACAACTACTACGCGCTGTGCCCGCAGGTGGACCTGCTGCACCGCGAAGTGAACGTCTGCGACGACTACGACGGCGGGCGGAGGTGCGAAGGGTGTCTGGCCGCACCGGATTACCGCGCGGAGCGGCGGCATCGGACGTGGTATCAGTCCACGCCGGGATCGATCTCCCGCGGCTTGTCTCTGGCGTGGAACAAGGGCAAGGCACTGGTGGTGCGAAAGCTCGGCGCGACGGAGGAAGCCTCCGCGCCTCCCCCGCCTCCGCTGCCCACGCGGCCTTCGACGCCGCCGGACATCAACTCCCGCCTGCTGGAAGCGACGCATCACCTGAAGGTGCTGAACAACTACGGGGATCGGCGCGTGGCGGGCGTGGCGGCGATGAACAGCGCGACGCTGGTGCTGTGCCCGTCGCGATTCCTGATGGGCGTGCACGCGGCGATGGGCGTGGACCCGGCGGTGATGCGGCACGTGCCGCTGGGACAGCCGCACTTTGACGCGATCGCCGCGGCTGCGGAGCAGTCGGCGTATTACCGCAGGCAGCCGTGGAACCCGGCGAAGGACACGCGGCCTCTGCGTTTCGCGTTCTTCGGGAGCACGCGGTACAACAAGGGTCTGGACGTGCTGGTGCGGGCGATTGCGCTGCTGACGCTGGACACGCGCTCGCGGTGCCACTTCCACATCCGCGCCGGGGGAGATACGCGGCCGCACCGGGAGTTTCTCCGCGGCGTGCCGGAGGCGTGCTTCTACGGCGGGTACACGCCCGCGGAGCTGCCCACGACGCTCGGCGCGTTTGACGTGGGGATCGTGCCGACGACGGGGCTGGAGAACTCGCCGTTCGTCATCCTGGAGCACCTGCACGCGGGGAAGTTCGTGATCGGCTCGCGCCTGGGCGGGCCGACGGACTTCATCAACGAGCCGCGGAACGGCATGCTGGTGCCCGCGGGGAGCCCGCAGGCGCTGGCGGAAGCGATCACGTTGCTGGTGCGCGGACAGGTGCGCGTGCCCAGCCCGGCGGAGGTGCGGGAGGCGTCGCGGTTGCGCACGTTCGAGGAGTACCTCGCGGAAGTGGTGGGGGTGTACCGCGAGGTGATCGACCCGCAGCGCGAAAAGCGGGGCCGCGAGCGGGAGCTGGTGTAAGGTGCAAAAAACACACCGCCGAGATGCGGGCATCTCGGCGGGTGGCTGAATCGCTTGAGATGTCAGCAGGAGCGGAGGACGCTGCTCACCACTTCCGCGTGGGCTCGCCGGTGTAGCGGCTGAGCGGGCGGATGAGGCGGTTGTTGGCGTGCTGCTCCATGATGTGGGCGCACCAGCCGGTGATGCGCGCCGCGACGAAGATGGGCGTGTACTGGGGCACGGGGATGCCCATCACGTAGTACGTCATGCCGCAGGGGAAGTCCACGTTGGGGTGGATCTTCTTGTCGCGGAGCATGATGGCCTCGACCTCGTCGCCCAGCTCGAACCACTTGAGGGAGTCGGGCCCCTGGGACTTGGCGACGGCGCGGCCGAGCCGGTTGAGGATGGGGGCGCGGTGGTCGCCGTTCTTGTAGACGCGGTGGCCGAAGCCCATGAGCTTGCGCTTGGTGGCGAAGGCGTTCTGCATGAAGTCGTTGACGGTGCCCTTGCCGGACTCGACGAACTCGCGGATTTCCTTGAGCATCTCCATCGCGGCCTCGTTGGCCCCGCCGTGGAGCGGGCCCTTGAGGGCGGCGATGGCGCCGCAGACCGCGCCGTGCATGTCGGAGAGGGTGCCGGCGATGACGCGGCTGGTGAAGGTGCTCGCGTTGAAGTCGTGCTCGGCGTAGAGGATGAGGGAGACGTCGATGACGCGGGCGTACTGGTCGGGCTGCTTCTGGCCCGTCATCAGGTAGAGCAGGTTCGCGGCGTGGTCGAGGCTTGGATCGCCGCCCGTCTCCTGGCCGACGATGGCCTTGCCGTCGATCACGTTCTGCATGTGGCCGATGATGGTGGGAATCTTCGCCAGCAGCCGCTTGGCCTTGCGGAGGTTCGCGGCGGGGGAGTTGTCCTGGCAGTCCTTGTCGAGGTGGCCGAGGATGGAGACGGCGGTGCGGAGCACGTCCATCGGGACGGAGGTGCCGGCCTTGAGCATGGGGCCCGCGTCCTTGAGGAACTGAATGACGAGCGGGGGCAGGGGGCGCTCGGCGACGATCTCGGCCTTGAAGCGCTTCAGCTCGTCGGGGGTGGGTTTGTGACCCTCCAGGAGGAGGAAGGCGACTTCCTCAAAGGTGGCGTTGTCGGCCAGGTCGTGGATCTCATAGCCGCGGTAGAAGAGGCCGCCCTGTTCGATGGAGCAGATGGCGGTCTCGCCGGCGATGATGCCTTCCAGGCCGCGGGAAAAGGCGGCGTCAGCAGCGGACGAGGCGGCGGGCGCGGTGGTCATAAGCCTTCAAACTCCGTAAATGAAAGGGGTGTGCAGGACTTTTCCCGAGTGTAGGCGAGGGCGGGTGGCCGCCGCGCGGGTGCGACCGGGAACAAAAAAAGGGCCGGCGTAGATGTGCGCCAGCCCAAAGGTCATCAATGAGAGGATCTCACGAAGGTGGATTACGCGGGAGCCCGGAAGCCATCGAGAGCGACGGGATCGCCGGGCGTTGGCGGGGTTACTTCGCGGTCGGGGCGGCGGGGGTCTCCTGCTTTTGGGTGGGGCCGGAGGTCAGGGAGAGCTCGATCTTCGTGCTCTGCTTCATGACCTGGGACTCGCCGGTGCCGTCGGAGACCTTGATCTCCTGATCGGAGCTGATGTTCATCGTGGACGACACGGGGAGGATGGACGAGGTGGTGGCCTTGATCTCGCCGCCGGCGGAGCCCTTGAAGTTGACGAGCTCGACCTTGTAGCCGGGGGGCATCTGGGGGAGCTTGATGTCCTGCTTGTCCGCCGCCTGCTTGAGATCAACGTCCGCCGTGAAGCCGTCGGAGGCGAGCTCCTTGATCGACATGGTGGTGGTCTGCTTCATCGTCATGCCGGCGTCGTTGATCGTGGCGACGATCTCCCACTTGGCGCCCTTGCCGACGGGCTGATCGGGAAGCGGGGTGCAGACCTGGTTCGCGGTCTGCTTGAAGGCGTCCATCATCTGGACGGACATCGGGTTCGCGTCCTCGGGGACGGAGAACTCGGCCTTCTTGGTCTCGCCGCGGTCGGTGATGACGGCGCTCACCTTGGTCCCGATCATGGAGCGCATCGCGCCCTTCATGGCGTTGACCATCGCGGCGAGGTCGTCCTCGCCTGCTTCCACATCCACGCTGGAAATGACGGCGTTGTAGGAGATGTCTCCGTTGGGGTGGACCTCGGTGATGGCGATGTCCATGACCATCACCATCGTGGGGAGGGCCATGTTGATGGGCATGCCGCCGATTTCGCCCTTGCTGGACATCTTCGTGCGCATCGTGACGCTGCCGGTGTCGCCGGCCTTGGGGACGTAGCGCAGCTCCTGTCGCGGCTCGGCGCCGGGGTCGAGCAGCTTTACGACCAGACGAGCCGGCTCGGACGCGGCGGGGGCCTCGGCGGCGGCTGGCGCCGCCTCTTTCTCTTATTGCGCGAAGGCGGGCGACGCGCCCAGCACGAGGACAGCCGCCAGCGACCACAGACTCAGCTTGTTCATAATGGGCTCCTTTAGAGCCCAAGGTACACGATGTCAGGCGATCGGGCGAAGCACGGCCCGCACCGGGCTAGCATCGAAGCCCATCAGCCTGAGCGGGGGGGCGATGAGCTCGTATTCACCCGGCGCAATATCCCGCAGATTCAGGCCTTCCAGGATGGCGATGCCGTGCTTGAGAATCGCCTTGTGGGCGGGCAGGTCCTTGGAGTCCTGCAGGTCCACGCTGGGGGTGTCGATGCCGAGGGTGACGACGCCCTTCGCGGCGAGGGTTTCGACCAGCTCTACGGAGAGGGCGGCGAAGTCGGCGTTCCAGCTGTTGGAGTCGGGGAAGGTGGAGGTCTTGATGAGCACGCGCGGGTGACGTATGGAGGCGAGCGCTTCGCCGCAGTGGGCGGAGGTGACGCGCTCGCCGCGGGGAACGCGGGCCTCAATGACGTGGCAGGGGCCGAGGTAGTGGTGTAACGGCATCTCGCCGACGCCGGGGGCGTTCGGGCCGTAATGGTTGGGTCCGTCGGCGTGCGCGCCCAGGTGCACCGTTGAGCGGAGCGTGGAGAGGGTGATGTTGTCGCCCTTCGCGAGGTCGCAGAGCACTTCGCGCGTGAGCGGCGTGTCTCCGGGCCAGACGTTGATGGACGGGGTGAGCGGCGGGGGGATGTCGAGAAGCGTGGGGGCGGAGACGCCACCCTTGAGGGCGCGGGCGGCGCTGGCGCGGAGGCGCTCGCGCCATTCGGCTTCGCCCAGCCGCTCGAAACTGCCTTGGGGAAGGTCGGCGATCACGGCGTCGAGCACGCGGTCGAGGGCGCGGCCGCTGGCGCGTGCCTGGGTGTAGGGGACGGTGGAGAAGCTGACGAGGTTGTACTGGGGTGTGACCTTGTCCGGGAAGAAGTGGTGGACGGCCTGCTCGACCTTCTTGCGGTAGAGGAAGGCGGGCGAGCCGGTCTTGTCGCGCATCTCGACGAAGTTTTCGATGGCCATGTCGGCGATGGCGTCGGCGTTGGGCTTGCGCTCGGCCTGGTAGGCCTCGAGGGCGTCGGAGAAGTCAAGCCGCCCGCTGACGCGGCGGGGCGGGTGTGCCGCGAGAAGCCGCGAGAGGCAGAGGCAGTCTTCGAACGCGGCGTTCATGCCCTGGCCGTAGAAGGGGACGATGGCGTGCGCGGCGTCGCCGATCAGCACGACGCGCCCGGCGTGCTGCCAGGGCCAGCAGCGCACGGTGACGAGCGGCTGGGTGGGGTTGCGGAAGTAGTCCTCGACGAGCGTGGGCATGAGGGGCACGGCGTCGGCGTAGTGCTCGCGGAAGTGGCGCTCGACGTCGGCGGGCGTGGCGAGGTTCTCGAAGGAGTGGGGGCCCTTGAAGGGCCAGAAGAGGGTGCAGGTGAAGGAGGCGTCGCGGTTGGGGAGGGCGATCATCATCGCCCCGCCGCGGGGCCAGATGTGAAGGGCGTTGGGCTCCATCGCGAAGGAGCCGTCGCGGGCGGGGATGTGCAGCTCCTTGTAGCCGTGCTCGAGGTAGGACTGGCTGTACTCGAAGCGGTCGGTCTTCTGGAGGCGGCCGCGGACGCCGGAGAAGGCGCCGTCCGCGCCGATGATGAGGTCCGCTTCGACGCGGACGGTGGAGCCGTCGGGCCGCTGGAAGATCGCGGCGGGGGCGTCGAGGTCCACGTCGATGCAGAAGTGATCGAAGATGAGCTGGACGTTCTCGTATGCCGCGGCGGCGTTGATGAGGGTGAGGTTGAGCCCGCCGCGGGAGACGGAGTTGATGGCGTCGTTGGGGTCGTGTGAGTAGGGCTGGAAGACGGTGCCGCCGCTCAAGGGGTGGATCATGCGTCCGGGCATGGGGATGGCGTCGGAGCGCATGACCTGCTCTCGCAGGCCCGCGCCCTCAAGGCCGGCCAGGCCGCGGGCGGAGAGGGCGAGGTTGATGGAGCGTCCGCCCGCGTAGCCGACGGCGCGGGGATCGGGGCGGCGTTCGTAGAGGGAGACGCGGTAGCCGGCGCGGGCGAGGTAGCAGGCCATGAGAGCCCCGGCGAGGCCCGTGCCGGCGATGAGGACGTGGACTTCAGCGTTGGAGGTGCCCATCGCGTGCATGGTACGGGGTCAACGCACCAGCACGATCTCCACCGTGCCCGCTTCGTCGTCCCAGATGGCGTAGCGGGGCTCGTCGATGCCGTCGCGCCCCCGTCCCACCGCGCCGACGCAGACGGCGTAGCGGTGGGCGGGGTCGAGCGTCACCGGCTCGCCGTACTCGAAGGGGACGAGGACCGCCCCAGCGTGCGGGTCGTCGGCGAAGATGTTGGGAATGTGAACGTGCCCGGTGAAGCAGAGGCGCTGGCGCGAACCGGCGAAGAGCTGGGCGGCGTCGCGGATGTCGCGCACGCCGCGTGGGTTGTGGATGGGGGAAATGTGGATGAAGAGCACGTCCCCTTCGCGGTGTTCAAGAGGGAGCGCGTCGCGGTAGGCCTGCTCGGGCGAGCCTTCGGGAAGGTCGCAGTGGTTGTCGCAGTTGCCCAGGACGCCCGCGATACCGCGCTCGAGGAGCACGGGCAGCACCGCGGCTCCGGAGCGGCGGTCATCGACGTTGTCGCCGAGGGAAAAAACGCGGTCGCACCCGCGCTGGTCGATGTCGCGGAGAACGCGGTGGAGACGCTCAAGCTCGCCGTGGATGTCGGAGATGATGGCGGTGCGGGGCATCGGACCTCCATGCACGGCGAGTCGGGGACTGGAAAGAGGGGTTACAGCACGCGCTTCAGGGCCTGCACGAGCTGCCAGCAGTCGTGGAAAGTGTTGTAGAGCGGGGTGGGGGCGACGCGGATGACGTTGGGCTCGCGGAAGTCCACCACGACGCCCTCGGCGTGGAGGCGGCGTTCCAGGTCGCGTGCCGCGCCCTGGGCGACCAGAGAAAGCTGCGCGCCGCGCTGCTGAGGATCGCGCGGCGTGATGATCTGCACCTTTCCGGCCAGCTCGCGGTCGATGAGCTGCTCCAGGTACGCCGTGAGCTTGAGGCTCTTCTCGCGCAGGGCGGCCATGCCGACGCGGTCGAAGATCTGCATGGAGGCCTTCACAGGCGCGAGGGCGAGGATGGGCGGGTTGGAAAGCTGCCACGCCTCGACGCTCGGCACGGGCTCGATGTCGGGCTTCATCTGGAATCGCGTGGCGGGGTCGGTGCCCCACCAGCCCTCGAAGCGAGGCAGGGCGCTCCTGAAGTGGCGCTCGTGGACGAACGCGCCCGCGACCGCGCCGGGGCCGCTGTTGAGGTACTTGTACGTGCACCACGCGGCAAAATCGACGCCCCAGTCGTGGAGCTGCAGGGGTACGTTGCCCGCGGCGTGGGCGAGGTCCCAGCCGACGGTGCAGCCGCGCTCCTTCGCCGCGGCGGTGATGCGCGCCATGTCGAACCACTGGCCGGTGAGGTAGTTCACCGCGCCGAGGAGGACGAGGGCGACCTGCTGGCCCTGCTCCCAGAGAAAGCCCTCGATGTCGCTGGTGCGCAGCGTGTGCTCGCCCTCGCGCGGGCGCAGGCGGATAAGCCCGTCGGCGGGGTCGATGCCGTGGAAGCGGAGCTGGCTTGCGACGGCGTAGCTGTCGGAGGGGAAGGCGGAGTCCTCGATCACGATCTTGTAGCGGTCGGCGGTGGGGCGGAAGAAGGAGACCATCAGCAGGTGCAGATTGGTCGTGAGCGAGTTCATCATCACGCACTCGCCCTCGCGCGCGCCGACGAGCCTCGCGGCGGGGCCGCGGAACCACTCGTGGTAGGGAAGCCAGGGATCGCGCCCGTGGAGGTGGGCGGTGACGCCCAGCTTCGCCCAGTCCTCAAGCTCCTGCTCGATGAGCTTGCGGGTCGCCTTGGGCTGGCAGCCCAGGGAGTTGCCGGTCATGTAGACGCAGGGGCGGGAAGGGTCCGCGGGGTGGGGAGGGATGAGAAAACCGTCGCGCTCGGCGCGGAGCGGGTCGTGCTCGTCGAGCTGAAGGGCGTGAAGTTCTTCGGGCTGCATGGACAAGAGTATGGGGTAACGCGAAGGACGCGAAGAAAGACCGAAGACGCGAAGCGGAAAAGTGAATGGGGTCGTCGGAGTCGGGTTTTCCGATCCCAACCCTCCTCTTCGCGTCTTTGCATCCCTTCGCGCGCTTCGCGTTACCCATCCGCCCGGCCGAGGAACTCGAGGGCCGTTCCGCGGAGGACGCGGCGGGCGATGTCGGGGTCGAGGCCGAGGCTTTCGACGAGCGTGCCGGGGCGCTCTTCGCCGAGAGGGAAGGGGTAGTCGCTGCCGAGGGCGACGCGCTGGGGGCCGAACATGTCGAGGATGAGCCGCAGGGCCGCGGCGTCGTGGACGAGGGAATCGACATAGAAGCGTGCGGGGCGGCCGTTGCGGGCGAGGTACTCGCGCGGGTTGACGGGGTTGTCCACGGCGCAGAGGTCGGGGCGGGCGTTGAAGCCGTGCTCGATGCGGCCGATGGTGCCGGGGAAGGAGCCCCCGCCGTGGGCGAAGGCGATGCGCAGGGCGGGGAGCTTTTCCAGCACGCCGCCGAAGATGATGCTGCAGATGGCCCGCGCGCTCTCGGCGGGCATGCCGACGAGCCAGGGGAGCCAGTACTTGCGCATCTGCGAGGCGCCCATCATGTCCCAGGGGTGGACGAAGACGCAGGCGTTCAGTCGCTCGCACTCGCGGAGCACGTCCACGACCTCGGGGTCGGAGAGATTCCAGTCGGGAGCGCCGTCGCGCTCGATGTGGCTGCCGATCTGAAAGCCTGAAAGCCCCAGCTCGCGGACGCAGCGCTCCGCCTCCCTCGCGGCCAGGGCAGGGTCCTGCATCGGGAGCGTTCCCAAGCCCGCGAAGCGCGTGGGGTGATCGCGCACCACGCCCGCGATGTGGTCGTTGAGGCGCTGGGCCAGGTCGAGGGTGTCGCGCGGCCTGGCCCAGTAGCTGAACATCACCGGGACGGTGGAGAGCACCTGCATCTGAACGCCCGTCGCGTCCATCTCCGCGAGGCGCACGCCGGGATCCCAGCAGTTGTGCTTGATGTCCCTGAAGCGCTTGTCCCCCTTCATCATCCGCGCGGTGCAGGGATCGATGTGCTCCAGGCGCACCCACTCCCCGTAGCCGTACCGCTCACGGAGGTCCGGCCACTCACGGGGGAGGATGTGGGTGTGGAGGTCGACTTTCACGGAAGGTGCAACGGAAGCGGGGCGGGGAGGATCAGCGGGCGCGGCTTGTCTTCTTGGCGGGCTTTTTCCTGCCGGCGCGGGCCTTGGGCCTGGCGGAGGAGCGGGAGGCGCTCTTCTTCTTCGCGGAGCGCTTGCCGCCCGCGGCCTTGACCTTGCCGCCCTTGAGCTCGATGGCCCCGGCGCGCTCGATGACGAAGCCGCAGTTCTTGCAGGTGCGATTCTCGACGGGCCCCTCCCAGAAGTCGTTCATGATGATCTTGAGGTCCTCGTCGATCTTCTTGAGCACCCAGTACACCTCGTGCACGAGCGTGTCGCACTTGGGGCAGTACCACTGGAGGCCGTCCTTCTGCGGGTTGCCCTGCTCGTCCACGCCGCGGGGGAACTCTGCGATCCAGCCGAGCGTGCCCTTGGGGCGCTGGGGGCGGTGGGGGACCCATCGCGGCAGCAGGAAGAGCTCTCCCTCCTTCACCACGATGTCGCGCGGCTTGCTGCCGTCGAGGGGGCGGACGCGCACCGCGATGTCCCCCTTGATCTGATAGAAGAGCTCCTCGGTGGGGTTGACGTGGTAGTCGTTGCGGGTGTTGGGGCCGCCGGAGACGAAGAGAATCACGTCCTTGGCCTCGGTGAAGAGCTGCTTGTTGCTCACCGGGGGAGTGAGGCTCGCCTTGTTCTGACGGATCCAGCGGGCGAGGTTGATGATGGGAAACTCGGGGCTCTGTGCGCGTGCCATAAGGCGACCTCCTCTGTGCGCCACAGGATAGCTTCCCGCGCACCCTTTTCGCACGCCTGCACGCCCCATTCCGCACGTCGCGCTCCCTGCGCGCCGTGGCGATAGAGTTGCGGCAGGAGGGCCCCGCATGGAGCTCAGGTCGATTCTCGTCGCCACGGACTTCGCCCCCGGCTCGCTCCCCGCGCTCGCGGAAGCGCTGCGGATCAGCCGCTGGGGGAACACGCCGCTCCGCGCGGTCCACGTCATCGATCCACTGGTGCTGGACGACCTGTGCGAGGCCCTGCCGCACCTGGCCGCGGAGCTGCACGCCTCTGTGATTCAGGACGCACAGAACGCCTGGCAGCGGCTCGCCTCATCTCTGCCGGGGCTGGAAAGCGTCCCGCTGGAGGTGCGAGTGGGCTCACCCGCGCGGACGATCGCCCAATATGCGCGTGAAACGGAGTCGGGGCTGCTGGTGATGGGCGTGCGGGGGCATCGCCCGGGGGCGGGAGCGGGGACGGTGGCCGCGGGGGTGGTGCGGGCCGCGGCGGTGCCGACACTGCTGGTGCGGGAGCGTCAGGACGGCCCCTTCCGTCTCGTGGTGGCGTGCACGGACTTTTCCGCGGGGTCGCTGCTGGCCCTGGACTACGCGGCGCGGATCGCAACGCAGGACGAAGCGGCGCTGCACGTCCTCCACACCTTCGAGCCCCCGTGGCGGCACCTGCACTACCGCGCCCCGACCCCGGAGGCGGACCCGCAGTTCCGCACGCAGTACCAGCAGGTTCTGCAGCGGAGGCTGGAGTCCTTCGGAAGCCGGCTCGGGCGGCCCCTCGAATACCTCAAGCCTGTCTACGTGCTCTTCGACGCGGGAGACCACCGCTCGGGGATCAGCGCCTACGCCCAGCAGGTCAACGCGGACCTGGTGGTGCTGGGCACCTTGGGACGCCGAAGCATCCGCGACGCGCTGCTGGGCTCGACGGCGGAAAAAGTGCTCACGGAGTGCCCCAGTTCTCTGCTGGCCGTGCCCGCGGCGTAAGCGGCGGTCTTGAAGACATCGTTCTCGCGCTCGCAGCGGCGCTGAATCTCCCCACCGGGCGGCGTGTCTGAGTCGCTTTTCATAAGCGTTGACGGTGAAGGCTCGCGCGGTATGTTGAGCGCTCGCGTCCGCACGCGCCAATCCTGAGAAGCGAGCCATGAACAACCCGATCGGCCCTGTGTTCTTCGCCGCCTTCGTTCTCGCCGCGCCCGCGCTCGCCCAGCCGATGCCGCCGGGGGCGTACGTCTGGGTGTCGGGCGATGCGTCGCCCCGCGACATTCATGGCAACCGCGCCGTGGCGAACGCGCCGCTGCCGGGACGGACGGGAGGCGCGGAGCCGAACGCGGAAGCTCCCTCGTGGGCCCCCTTCGGCCCCTCGGGGGCGGACACATACGCCCTGGCGCCGCACCCGTCGATCGCCAACCGCGTGATCGCGGGTGCGGGCAGCTCGCTGGGCGGCGGGGGGATTTACGTCACGGTCAACGGCGGCTCCTTCTGGACGCAGGCGACGGGCACCGGCAACCGGACCATCAACGAGGTCACCTTCTCCTCGGACGGCCGCGGCTGGGCGGCCACCGACGACGGGCTCTTCACGAGCACGGACAACGGCGAGAACTGGGTCCAGGTGCCGCTGCCGGTCTCGGGGCAGGCGCTGGTCCAGGATGTGACGGTGGACCCCACGAACCCCGCGGTGGTGTGGGTGGGGCTGGGCCAGTTCCTGGGCGGGACGAGCACGCAGCTCATCTTCAGGAGCACGAACACGGGGGCGAGCTGGGACGACGTCACCCCGCCTGTGACGATCGGGCTCGGCGCGACGGTGGTCGCCGTGGACCCGGCGAACCCGCAGCGCGTCTACGCCGCCTTCACGGGCAACTTCGGCTCGGGGAACGAGTTGTGGGTAACGACCAACGGCGGGGCTTCGTGGGAGGAGCGTTCCTTTGGCTTCCCGAACCACATCATCAACGACGTGGCCTTCGGCAACGGGCGTGTGTGGGTCGCGGGCGGGCAGGACTTCGGCAGCCAGTTCATCGGGCTCTACTCCTCGCCCGACGACGGCCTGAGCTGGACCGAGCACAGCGCGGCGTGGCCCAGCCGCGCGGCGACGTCCATCGCGTTTGATCCCTCCGACGGCCAGAGAATCTTCGTCGGCACGACGCGCGCGGGCGTGATGTTCAGCGACGACGGCGGCGTGACGTGGGAGTCCAGCCGGGGCGGCACGGGGACGTATCAGGTCAACGACATCGAGTTCGTGCCCGGCTCCTCCTCGACGATCTACCTGGGCATGGGCTCGGTGGCGGTGCTTAAGAGCACCAACGGCGGCGCGGCCTTCTCCGCCGCGGCGGGGGGCATCAGCAGGCTGGAGATCACCAGCTTCGCAGTGAACCCGCTGAACACGAGCGAGATCGCCGCGGCGTACAAGGGCCTGAACGACGGCGGGATCTTCATCTCCACCGACGCCGGGGCGACGTGGACGCTCTCGTCAGCGCCGCTGCCGCGGTGGCTGAGGGTGTGCTTCGCCCCCGACGGCACGCTCTACGCGAGCCACGACGGCCCGCTGGGCCGCGGCGACGACGGCCTGTGGCGGCGCGATCCGAACGGCACGTGGACGAACCTGGGCCCGGGCTCGCCCAGCTCGCTGGACAACATCGGGCTGGACATCGCCGTGCAGGACGCCCCGAACCCCGTGATCCTCTGGTCCGGCTACCGCTGGCTGCCGCAGCCGCAGGTAGCGCAGATCTGGAGCTACAACCGCGCCGCGCCCAACGCCTGGGAGCTTGAGTATGCCTCCACGCAGTTCGGCGAGCAGATCGCGAGCGTCGCCTTCCTCTCCGGCGGACAGGGCCCGCTGGCGGTGGCGGCGCAGTACAGCTTCGGGCAGGACGGGGTGGGGGCGCTGCTGCGATCCACCGACACGGGCGATACGTGGAATCCGCCCGCCGCCTGGCCCCAGCCCAACTGGCACGTGTGGGACATCGCGGCGGGGGGCAACGGCGTGCTCTACGCGCTGGGCTCGCCGGATACCGGCAACAACCCCAGCGGCGTCTTCATGAGCGTCGACCACGGCGAGAGCTGGCAGCAGCAGGGGACGTACCCCGGCGGGCGGACCCTTGTGGCCGACCCCTTCTTCCACGGCACGCTCTACACCTTCAACACCTTCACCAACGCCTTCCCGCATCGCTCGACGGACGGCGGCGTGACCTTCCACCCCTTCAATACGAACTTCCAGGGCGACGTCGCCGCGCAGGAGATGGTGTACGGGGGCACGGTGAACGGCCGGAGAAAGCTCTACCTGGCGACCAGCTCGGGCGGGTACGCGACCGACCTGCCGGGCCAGCCGCCCTGCTCGGGCGACTTCGACGGCGATGGGGACGCGGGGACGGACGCGGACATCGAGGCCTTCTTCGCGTGCCTGTCGGGTTCCTGCTGCGAGCTGTGCGGCACGGCGGACTTCGACGGCGACGGCGACGCGGGCACCGACGCGGACATCGAAGCCTTCTTCCGCGTGCTCGGCGGCCACGAGTGCTGAGGGGAATGGAAAGGAGAAGTGGAAAGTGGGGGGGGGACGCTCAACCAGCAACCTGCAAAGAGGGCAATGGGCATGCCCAAGGGCGGCTCGCCGCCGCACGGGCACGTAGATCAATGGGCGGAGCGTGCCGGGCAAATCACGCGGAACCTGCCCGTTTTACAGACCGCCGCCATTGGCCCGGTACCCGGCCTCATGACCACTGCACACTGGCCCCTTTCCACTTCCACTCACTCCTCAGCATTCCCCCTTGACCCTCGGCTGGAGTCTGATAGTGTTCAGGCCCCCGCCCGCTGCGCGGCGGCATCTCCCCCCTCCCGGTGGATGATCCCGCGGCGGCTGGCGGCACCCCCGGCAGGCTACCCCGGAAACGGGCAGCCCACGCCTTCCCCGATAGCTCAATGGTAGAGCGAGCGGCTGTTAACCGCTAGGTTCAAGGTTCGAGTCCTTGTCGGGGAGCTTTTGACCGGCCCGCGAAAGCGGGCCGGTTTTGCTTTACGGCGAGGACGGTTTCCGGCGGCCGGGCGGGGTGGCGGAAACGACGGAGATTCCGGGGTCAAACGCGGGGCGGGAGTGGCGGCCGCGCTCTCGGTTCGGGCGGGTGCGTCGAGCCGCCGACCGCAACCCCCGGGGTTCCCGTCGCCCTCTCGGTCCAAACTCTCAAACTCTCTGACTCTCTCGGTTAGCGCCCCCGCCGATTTGACGCGGGGTTGCGATCGGGGGTAGGCCAGGATCGGAACGCCCCCGAAATGGAGAGAGACTAGCTCTGGCAACTCCTCATGCAGAGGACGTACCTGCCGAAGCACCGCGTGATGCAGGACGTGTCGGTGCATGAAGCGACGCAGTTGTCGTACTGTCGCTGGCAGTTTTCCTCGCACGACGAGTCGGTGGCGGACTGCTTCATGATCGCGATGGCCTGGGTGATGACCGGCCGAAGAGCGTCTGGCGTTGTCGCCGCCTCGGCCCTGTCCATCAGCGTCCGCAGCTGCTCCTGCGTCGCGCGGTCCCGGGCGAAACGGCTGATCTCATCGCGTACCTGCTGAAACGGTGAACCGCTTGGCATGGCGCACCTCCGATGACATCGTACCGGATGCGTCGCGTGCTTGACACGGGGTTCCGACCCGCCTCTTTCGCCACAATCCGTACCATTTGCGTAGATGGTGGTTAACGGCCGCCGGTAGCGGGCGGGCGCAACTCACCATCGCCGGCCCCACCGGGCTCGCGCACGGACGCACGCATGACCATCGACCTCGACGAGGGGGCCGAGCGCGATGACCTCGCGCTGCTGACCCCGACCAAGCGATTGCACGCCATCGCGCAGATCTTGGCCGAAGGGGTCCGCCGACAGCGCGAGGACGCCCGCCGCACGGGGACGGCAGCGGACATTCCGCAGCATCAAGAAAGAGAGGATTCCGGACTTGAACCGTTCGGACCGGTTCGCCTTGATCGTCCGCTTGATTGACGCCTTGCGAACCGGAGAGTCCCGATGTCCCCCCCACCCGATGACGTTCCCGCGACGGTGAAGGCCCTGGCCCGACTCACCGTCCCCGAACTGAAGCAGCGCTACGCCGAGGTCTTCGGTGAGCCCACGCGGACCAACCACAAGCAGTACTTGGTCAAGCGGATCGTCTGGCGGATGCAGGCGCTACGCGAGGGCGGGTTGTCGGAGCGTGCGCGGCGGCGGGCGCTCGAACTGGCCGACGACGCGGAGATCCGCCTGAGCGCCCCGCGGGCGGCCGCAAACGGGCCGGGGCGAACCGTCGCGGCGGCGTTCGACGCCGGTCGCCCCGACTCGTTCCCGAAGCCAGGAGCCGTGCTCCGCCGCGAGTACAAGGGGCGGACGGTCGTGGTGCGGGTGCTGCCGCGCGGGTTTGAGTATGAGGGCGACGTGTACCGATCGCTCACGGCTATCGCCCGGAAAATCACCGGAGCGCACTGGAACGGCGTGAGCTTCTTTGGCCTGCCGTCGGCCCGCGGGAAGACAAAGGCGGAGGCCCGAGCATGAAGACGCGACCCGAATCGAAGGCACCCGCGCGGGTCCGCTGCGCGATCTACACCCGCAAGAGCACCGAGGAAGGCCTCGAACAGGAGTTCAACTCGCTCGATGCCCAGCGCGAGAGTGGCGAGGCGTACATCGTCAGCCAGAAGAACGAGGGGTGGGTCTGCTTGCCGGATCGGTACGACGACGGCGGGTTTACGGGCGGCAACATGGAGCGCCCGGCGCTCAAGCGGCTCATGGCCGACATCGAGGCGGGGAAGGTCGATTGCATCGTGGTCTACAAGGTGGACCGGCTCAGCCGCTCGCTGATCGACTTCGCCCGGATGATGGAGATCTTCGAGCGGAAAAAAGTCTCGTTCGTCTCCGTCACCCAGCAGTTCAACACCACGCAATCGATGGGGCGGCTCACGCTGAACATCCTGCTCTCGTTCGCCCAGTTCGAGCGGGAGATCATCTCCGAGCGGACGCGGGACAAGATCGCGGCGGCGCGGCGGAAAGGGAAGTGGTCGGGCGGGCGCTCCGTAATCGGGTACGACGTGGACCCGGTGACCAAGAAACTCGTGGTCAACCGGGCCGAGGCGGACCTTGTGCGGGAGGTCTTCGGCCTGTACCGCGCGAAGCGGTCTCTCCTGGATATCGCCCGCGAACTGAACGGTCGTGGCCTGCGGACCAAGGCCGTCCGGACGCCGAAGGGCGTGACCTACGGCGGGCGCGAGTGGGACAAGCCCGCTGTTCTGAAGGTCCTGACCAACATCCTGTACCGGGGACGGGTGCGGCACAAGGCCGAGACGTTCGCGGGCGAGCACGAGGCGATCGTGGACGACGCCCTGTGGGCCAAGGTCAACGAGATGCTCCGGCACAACGGACGCGACGGCGGGATGGTGGCGAGGAATAAGTTCGGCGCGCTGCTCAAGGGGCTCATCCACTGCGGCCCCTGTGGGCTCTCGATGGGTCACACGATGACCAGCAAGAACGGGACGCGGGTGTACCGCTACTACGTCTGCTACAAGGCACAGAAGCAGGGATGGGACTCGTGCCCGTGCCGCTCGCTGCCCGCCGAGCAGATCGAGGGCTTCGTGGTCGAGCAGATCCGGAGTATCGGGAGGGACCCGGCGCTCCTGTCCCTCACCCTGGCGAAGTGCCGCGAGCAGCTGACCGCACAGCGCACGGCGGCGGAGGGCGAGCTGAGCGCCGTCGAGCGCGAGATGGCCCGGCTCCAGGCGGACCTGGGCCGCGCCGCCCGCGATGCCGCCACCGACGCCCACGCGGCGGCGCGCCTGGCCGATCTGCACGAGAAGGTGCGGGCGTGCGAGGAACGGGCCGAGGCGCTGAACCAGAGGATCGTCGAGGTCGGCGCGGGGGAGATCACAAAGGCCGATGTGGACGCCGCGCTCGGGGAGTTCGACGGCGTCTGGTCCCGCCTTTCGCCGAAGGAGCAGGCCCGGCTGATGCGGATGCTCGTCCAGCGCGTGGACTACAACGCGACAAAGGGGTCGGTCTCGATCACCTTCCACCCGCTGGGCCTGCGGTCGGTCGGCCAGCGCGGGCACGAGGAGGAGGCGGCATGAGCGATGGCATCAAGCTCGACTTCAAGGTTCACTTCACGACGGGACAGTGCGGTTCGCGGGTGATGAACGCGGGTGAGCGGGCAACGCCGCCGCCGGTGCCCTCGGGCCGCGTGCCGCGGATCTCGCGTCTGATGGCGCTAGCCATCCGGTTCGAGGACCTTGTGCGGAGCGGCGAGATGGCCGACTTCGCGGAAATCGCCGAGCTCGGGCAGGTGACCCGCGCCCGGGTGAGTCAGATCGTGAACCTGCTGAACCTCGCGCCGGACATCCAGGAGGCGATCCTGTTCCTGCCGCGGGTGGCTGGGGAACGGGAGGCGGTGTCGGAGCGGGATGTGCGGGCCGTCGCAGGTGAGCCGGACTGGTGCCGGCAGCGGGAGGCGTGGTCGCGGCTTAGCTCGACGACAACTTTGCCGGAGTTATCCGGGCCGGGTGAAGAGCGGTCTCACACGTGCCGATGAACCCGATACGGCTCCGAACGCCCGGATAGCCGGCGCGTGACCGTCGCCGGGCGGCAGCGCCGGCGCTATGGGCCACCAGCGAGGTAGCCGAACACCCGACACCGCGCCTTGGCGCGAGGTTGTCGAAATGGTCGCGGAAGGCGCACCAGTCGCCGGCGTAGCCCAGTCCACATTGCAGGCCGCCGAACGCGGCCTCGAACTGGCCAAGGGCGACGAGGGGCTCGCCCACGCCGTGTATCTGCTCGCGCATGTGACCATCGCCGCACGGGATGAGGCGAGCTTTGCCTCCCGGCTCAAGGAGCTCGGGCTCGACATCCCGGCTGAGGCGAATGTATACGACCTCGCTGGAGCCTTAAGCGATGCGCTTGACCGGCATCTCCGGAATACGCGATCGCGCACCGACATCGGCGAGATGGCGCAGCTCGCGGCGGTCGAGTCGCTCTCAGCACTGACCGGCCCCGCTTCCGAGAACCTGTGGCAAACCGATTCCGCGCCGGTCCAAGGCGCAGTGCGCGACCTCTCGACCCGAGAGGGCTTTGCATCACTGTCCCATGACTTTTTTGCGCGGCTCATGCAGCGATACCTCACGTATCACCTCAGTCGTGAGCTTTCGCAGCATGTCGGACCTAACCAGCGCTTCCGCGACCCGACCGAGCACACAGCCTTTCTTGAGCGCCTGGCCGTCCATACCCGACAGGCCGCGCTGATCGTTCGGGATTACGCAGGAGGGTGGTTCTCGAAGTCGAAGTACGAGACCGGCATCTCCAAGCAGTCCGCACGGAATTTCGCCGCATACGCGCTCGTCAAGCTGAGAGCCGAACTCGAGGTTCGAGGTGCGCGGGATGTCGGCTAAGCACGTCATCCTGTGCGGTGGCGCGAAGCTCTCCTCCCGCGGTGGGGCCTGGAAGTCGATCGCCCCCATCAACCTCGTGCTCGGGAACGGGGTTCACGATGTGCATTTGCGCCTGCACGACTTGACGTCATCCATGACGGCCAATCTCTCCGACGTGCACACCGACCTCCTGGAGATCGCCGCCTTCATCTATGCGGCGGACCAGGCGGTTCGTCGCGGAGGGAAAGCGGAGTTCGAGTACGGCCTGAAGTGGCGACGCCATCTGTGGTTGGAAATCCCCGTTCGCAACCCGGACTTCTGGATGGCCCCTGGGGTACTTGAGCCTCTCCGTGAGGTCCTGACCTTTCTCTCGGACGACGACTATGAACTGAACTTCACCAAGCTCAAGAAGCCGCCAGCCGTCGATGGGTATCTTGAGTTTCGGAAGGATGGCGTTGACAGCAGCGGCATCGAGGAGGTCATGCTGTTCTCCGGTGGGCTCGACTCTTTTTGCGGGGCGATCAAGGAGATCGTGGATGGTCGGCGCAAGGTGGCGCTCGTCAGTCATGAACCGACGACCAAGGTGGGAGCGCCTCAGCGCCGTGTCGTAGAGGCGCTGAACAAGCAGCTCGCCGGCACGGCTCCGGCTCCATTCCACATTCAGGTCGAACTCAATAAGGGCAAGTCACTCGGCAAGGAGTACACGCAGCGCGCACGCTCGTTCGTCTACGCGGCGCTTGCCGCAATCGTTGCCCGAATGCTGGGAAAGGCTCGAATCCGATTCTACGAGAATGGCGTGGTGAGTTTCAACCTGCCGCTCAGCATGCAGTGCCTCGGAGGACGGGCGAGCCGCACAACGCATCCGCAGACCCTTGCGGGCTTCGGGAAGCTCTTCACGGCGATCTTCGGCAGTGAATTCACGGTAGAGAATCCCTTTCTGTGGAAGACGAAGACGGACATCGTTCGGGAAGTCAAGGCGGCAGGCTTCGGCAAGCTCTGCGCGACGACGATCAGTTGTGCCCACACCTGGGAGCGCACCACCACCCATTCTCATTGCGGCACCTGTTCCCAGTGCATCGACCGACGGATGGTGACCTTGGCAGCGGGGCTGGCACCCGAAGAGGACCCGCCGGGAATGTACGAGGCGGACTTGATGACTCATCCGTGGACAGACCCGGAAGAGTGCACGCTCGTCGAGCGGTACGTTGGAACAATCAAGGAAATCGGGGCGCTTGGAACCCCGCACGCGTTTCTGACCCGGTTTCCGGAGGTGGCCAAGGCATTACGGCATGCAGGGAAAGACCCGAAGGCGATCGCTCAGGCCGCATTCGATCTGCACCGCAAGCACTCCGAGCAGATCCTTGGCACGCTAGCGGGCGCCATCCGAGATCGAGCTGAAGATCTGCTGCACGGTCGCGTGCACACGAACTCTCTCCCTGGCATAGCGGTCGGCTTGCTCGGCGCGTCCGGCGCGTCCGGTGCGTCTGGCGCGACAGTTCCGACGGCGGCATCACCGGCTCCCGGAACCCCGCAATACGACAAGCCGACGGCGGATCGAAGCACTTTCACGTTCCATTACGGGTCCGGCTCCTGCCAGCTCGGCAACAGCATGGAGTTCAGGCTGATTGAGCGGCTCTGTCGGTCAACAGGTGTGTATCTCGATACTGGCAAGTTGATGGAGGATGTCTGGGAGGGGCGAGTCGTTCAGAAGAACACGATCGCTAAGACCGTCAGCAATCTCCGACGCCAACTGAAAGCGAAAGTGACGGGTATCAAGATCGACGGGAGCCAGAAGGACCACTACTGCCTCACGACGATCTGACGCCCAACAGATTTCATCGGTAGGTAATCGCGGCGTCCAACGACGCGTAATCGCACCCGAGCATGCTTCCCACAGTTCGCCCGGCACGGTGCCGTGCGACACAGGGAGCTATGCATGTACACGATTCGCAGTCCGTCCCCCGCCCGCGCATCGCAGTGCGCCGGCTTGTCGCTGTGCGCGCCGCCGGACCCGCTCTCGCTCTCCTGATGCTGGCATAGTGGCGTTGCAGCAACAAGCCTGCGACCCCGCTGAGATCGTTCCAGCCGGCACCGACTACCCCCCCAGCCATCCGTCGCAACTGAACGCAGCACTCAACGTGGCCGCGCGCCTCGGCGCTGTGGCTGCGCACCTGAAAGAACCAGCCAATGAAGATCGACCCCAAGCATCTCGCCTTTGCCAACGTGGTCATTCGTACCGAGGTCAAGAAACTCCGCGAGCGCGGCATCATCCGCCGTGCCGACGCCGAGGACGTCGCCAGCGAGCTGATGGCTCAGTTGCTGGAGGTGTGGGACCGCTTCGATCCCGAGCGCGGCAGCCGCGAGGCGTTCGTCAACCAGGTCGTCAGCACGCGGCTCCTGTCGCTCCTCCGTGAGCGGCGCGCCCAGAAGCGCCGCGGCACACCGCGCCCGCTCGACGCCAATGACGATATCGCCATTGACCACTCGTGGCCGGGCGACGCGTGGCGTCGCACGATCGACCTCCGCGTGGACCTGGAGATCGCGTTCAGCAAGTTGAACGCCCGACAGCGCTCGCTCTGCGAGCAGATGCTGCGGGAGGCGCTGACCCCTGCCGCCAAAGAGCTGGGTGTGCCGCGCAGCACGCTCCGCTATGTCGCTCTCAAGGTCCGTCAGATCTTCCGGGACGCGGGCCTCGAGGAGTATCTGTGAGCGGTTTCGCCACTCCGCGGACGTTTCGCGTAGATGGCACAAGGAGAACACCATGAGCATCGGCAACCCCCGCACGGGGCGGTCTGTGTACCGGCTCGTGTTCGAATCCCATGTTGATGCGGACGCCGTCGAGGAGACGCTGCTCCTGGCGATCCTCGCGGTCGGATGCCTGTACGGCGAGGCGGCGGTCCGGCTCGATGCCGGATATGCGATCGACGCAGATGCGCGGGTCGTCGTCCTGGACGCTGGCACCGAGATCGGATGCGCCGTGGCCCGCGTCTTCATCGGCTTCTGCTCGCGTGATTATGGCGACGACACCTTCGCCGTCGTCCGGGCTGACGGGCCTGTGCCGAGGTGTCCAACCGCAGCGACTCGCCCGTGCGAGCCAGTGGCATGAGCCGGTTCCGTGGCATGCCCCTCGTCCGGCTCGGCCAGGGCGACTTCGTCCGCGACATCTTTCCTCAGGACCTTGATCCCAATGGAGAATCCATGACCGCAGCCAGTCTGATGAACCAGATCACTAAGGGCCGCAAGCCCAAGCCCCGCCGCGTGATGTTGTACGGCACGCACGGCATCGGCAAATCGACGTTCGGCGCGATGGCCGAGCACCCGATCTTCATCCCGACCGAGGACGGCCTGGGCGACATCGAGTGCGAGTCGTTCCCGCTGGCCCGCTCGCTCGGCGACGTGATGGCGGCGCTGGAGACGCTGTACTCCGGCGAGCACGGGTACAAGACCGTTGTCATCGACTCCCTCGACTGGCTCGAGCGGCTGATCTGGAACGAGGTCTGCGAGGACGAGCAGGTCGGGAGCATCGAGAAGATCGGTTACGCGAAGGGGTACGCCTTCGCCATCGACAAGTGGCGGACAGTGCTCGGCGCGCTGGACGCCCTCCGCGGCGACCGCGGCATGACCGTCATCGTCATCGCGCACGCCAAAATCGAGAAGTTCGAGAACCCCGAGACGGTCCCCTACGACCGCTACAGCCCTCGCCTGCACAAGCTCGCGAGCGCGCTGGTGCAGGAGTGGGCGGACGAGGTGTTCTTCGCCACCTACAAGGTGCTCACCGTCAAGGTGGACGAGGGGTTCAACAAGGCAAAGCACAACGGCGTTGGCACCGGGGAGCGGATCATCCGCACCGTCGAGCGGCCGGCGCACGTCGCCAAGAACCGTCTGAACCTCCCCGAGGAGCTGCCGCTCGACTACCGCGTCTTCGCGGAGCACGTCGCCGCCTCGCGCGGCGAGAGCAGCACCCCTGCGTCTATTCCACAGACGAACCAGCACACCGACGCCGCGCCCGGCGAGGGCGCGGCAGCCATCAACTGAAAGGAATCTGACCCATGGCAAACCTGAACAATTTCGACGCCAGCACCGTTGACCCCTCCGTCGCCCTCGACCCGATCCCCGCGGGCAAGTACATCGCCGTCATCACCGAGTCGGAGATGAAGCCGACGAAGGCCGGCGGCGGGAAGTACCTCCAGCTCACGTTTCAGATCATCGACGGCGAGCGCAAGGGCCGCCTTGTTTGGGCGAGGCTCAACCTGGAGAACAAGAGCGAGATGACGGTGAAGATCGCGCGGGGCGAACTGTCCGCGATCTGCCGCGCCGTCGGGGTCATGGCCCCGAAGGACTCGGTCGAGCTCCACAACATCCCGCTGGAGATCAACGTCGGGCTGAAGAAGCGCGACGACAACGGCGAGTTCACCAACGTGATCAAGGGGTACGCCAAGAAGGGCGGGAACGGGGGCGGCGGCGCTGCCGGCGCTCGTGTCCCCGCGGGTGTCGGCGCGGGGAGCACGCCGCCCTGGAAGCGATAAGTCCATCCGGTCGCGTCCTCGAGCTCCCGTACCCGCCGAGTGTGAACCACATCTGGCGGCGCGTGGGGCCGAGGACCGTCATCAGCCGCGAGGGCCGGCGCTACCGCACGGACGTGTGCGCCGCCCTCGCGGCGATGAAGGTCGAGCGGATGGACGGGCGGCTGGCGGTGCGGGTCACCGTCTGCCCGCCCGATCACCGCCGGCGCGACCTGGACAACGTGCAGAAGGCGCTGCTGGACGCGCTCGCCAAGGGCGGGGCGTACCGCGACGACTCGCAGATCGATCGGCTGGAAGCTGAGCGCGGCCCGGTGACCCCGGGCGGCAAGGTGCTGGTGGAGATCACGCGAATCAACCCATGAACCTCCGACCCTATCAAACCGAAGCCGTCGCCGCGGTGTACGAGCACCTGCGAACCCGCGACGACAATCCCTGCGTGGTCATCCCGACCGGTGGGGGCAAGACGCCCGTCATCGCCACAATCTGCCGCGATGCGGTCGGGCCGTGGAACGGTCGCGTCGTCATCCTGGCCCACGTCAAGGAACTCCTGGAGCAGGCGGCCGACAAACTCCGGCACATCGCCCCCGACGTGCCCGCGGGCATCTACTCGGCGGGCCTGAAGCGCAAGGACCTCGGGTACGCCGTCACCATCGCCGGGATTCAGTCCATCTACCAGCGTGCGTGCGACCTGGGGCCGGTGGACCTGCTCATCGTGGACGAGGCGCACCTGATCCCGCCCGACGGGGAGGGGATGTACCGCCAGTTCATCGCCGACGCCAAGGTCGTGAACCCGCTGGTGCGGGTCATCGGGCTGACGGCCACGCCGTTCCGGATGAAGTCCGGCCCGATCTGCGAGCCTGGCAACATCCTCAACCACGTCTGCTTCGAGGTCGGCGTCCGCGAGCTGATCGTGCAGGGCTTCCTGTCGCCGCTGCGGACCAAGGCGGGGCTTCAGAAGGTCAGCACCGACGACCTGCACGTCCGCGCCGGCGAGTTCGTCGCCAGCGAGGTCGAGGACCTGATGGACAGGGACGCCCTGGTCGAGGGCGCGTGCGCCGAAATCGTCGAGCACACCCGCCCCCCAACGACCGGGCCGCCACGCTGATCTTTTCGGCGGGCATCCGCCACGGGCAGCACATCGTGGAGGTGCTCAAGTCCCGGCACGGGGTCGAGTGCGGGTTCATGTCGGGGGACACGCCCGCGGGCGTGCGCACCGCCATTCTCGACCGCTTCCGCTCCGGCGCGCTCAAGTACCTCTGCAACGTCAACGTGCTCACGACCGGTTTCGACGCGCCGCATATCGACTGCGTGGCGCTCGTGCGCCCGACCATGTCGCCCGGGCTGTACTACCAGATGGTCGGCAGGGGCTTCCGGCTGCACCCCGGCAAGGCCGACTGCCTCGTGCTGGACTTCGGCGGCAACGTGCTCCGGCACGGCCCGGTGGACGCGATCCGCGTCTGCGCCGACGACCGTGGCGAAGGCGAGGCGCCGGCAAAGGAGTGCCCGCAGTGCCACGCGCTCATCGCGGCGGGCTACCAGACCTGCCCGCAGTGCGGCCACCAGTTCCCGGAGCCCAACAAGCAGAAGCACGAGGCGCAGGCCAGCACCGAGGGCATCCTCACGGGCCAGACCACGCGCGAAGAGCATCACGTCAGCGAGACGACGTACCACGTCCACATGAAGCGGGGCGACCCCGCCGCCCCGCTGACCATGCGGGTCGAGTACCGCGTCGGCTTCAACCGCTACTTGCGTGAGTGGGTCTGCTTCGACCATACCGGGTACGCGCGGACCAAAGCCGAGGCGTGGTGGCGGGCGCGATCGGTCGAGCCGGTGCCCGGCGGCACCGAGGAGGCGGTCGAGGTCGCGCGGGCGGGGGCGCTCGCGCCGGCGCTCTCGATCACCGTCGAGAAGAAGGCCGGCGAGCAGTTCGAACGGGTGGTGGCGCATCGCCTGGGCGACAAGCCGCCGCGCCTCGACGGCGACGAGGGCCTTCCCGAGTACGTGCCCGCGCCGGTGGGCACCACGTACGGCATTCCCGACGACGAGATCCCCTTCTGAGCAAGGAGTACGCGATGATCACGATCACCATTGAAGAGACTGACAAGGACGGCCGCGTGCTGGGGCGGCACGTCGCCTCGGCCCCCATTGACAAGACCGACGCCAAGGGCGTGGGGTCACTGCTGGCCCGCAGCGTCGGGGGGCTGATGTACCACGGCCAGACGCGGGCAGAGGTGCCGCTGCTGCTGGCGGCGGCGGGGACGCACCACTCCAGCCGCTGCACGCAGGCGATCGCCCACGCGATCGGGCTGGCGAAGTACGACTTCAGCTTCGACTACGCGGTGAAGCCCGTTGTGGACCTCGACCGGCTGCTCGACTTCCGGGTGAGCAAGCGCGACCGCGAGTCCGCCGCGCAGATGCTCAGGATTATGGGCGCAGGCATCAAGGGGCGCGAGAGCGACGAGTAATTGATGAGCGACGGCCCCGCCAACCTGCTCGACGCCGCGCGATGGTACCTCGCGCGCGGCTACGCGCCGATCCCCGTGCCCGCGGGGTCGAAGGTGCCCGTGCTCAAGGGCTGGACGGACCTGCGTCTCGCAGAGGCCGACCTGCCCCGGCACTTCAACGGCACCGGGAACATCGGCGTGCTCCTCGGCGAGCCAAGCGGGTGGCTGGTGGACGTCGACCTCGACTGCGAGGAGGCGGTCGCGCTCGCGCCGGCGTTCCTGCCGCCGACGGGCGCGACGTCCGGTCGGCCCGGCAAGCCGTCATCGCACTGGTGGTACGTGTGCGAGGGGGCAAAGACCCGCAAGCACCAGGACCCGGCGTCGAAGAAGATGATCGTCGAACTGCGGAGCACGGGCGCGCAGACGGTCGTCGGCCCGAGCATGCACCCGAGCGGCGAGCAGTACGACCCGCTCGAGGGGGAGCCCGCCGTGGTCGATGCCGAGGCGCTTTCCGCGGCGGTCGCGGCGCTGGCCGAGGCGGTGACAAGGCAACGGCATGGCGATGCACCCCGGCCGGAAAGGCCGGTCTCCCGGCAGGAGGCAACAAGACTCGCGCCTGCGCCGGATTCCGTTCTGCGCCGCGCCGAGGCGTACCTGGACCGCATCCCGCCCGCGATCTCCGGCTCGGGCGGGCACGGCCAGACCTACGCCGCCGCGACCGCAATGGTGCACGGGTTCGGACTCGACGCGGAGACGGCGCTCGGGCTGCTGCTCGAACGATACAACCCGCGATGCCAACCCCCGTGGTCGGAGAAGGAGTTGCGGCACAAGGTCAGCGACGCGGCGAGCAAGCCGCACGATCGCCCGCACGGGTGGTTGCGCGATGCCGAAAAGCCCGAGGACATGGGCGGGGTGGACCTCTCTGGGTTCGATCCTGAGCGTCGGCGCGCGGCTGGTGAGCGCCCCCGATCCGAACGCCCGCCCGACCCGGGGCCGTTCCCGAATCACCTGCTCTGCGTGCCGGGCCTCATCGAGCAGGTCGTGGCGCACAACCTGGCGACGGCCACGCGGCCTCAGCCCGTGCTGGCGCTGGCGGCGGGGATCTGCCTCCAGGCCGTGCTCGCGGCCCGCAAGGTGCGCGACGAGCGCGGCAACCGCACGAACGTCTACTGCGTCGGCGTTGCCCCCTCCGGCGCAGGCAAGGACAACGCCCGCAAGGTCAACAAGAACATCCTCTTCGCCGCCGACATGGTCGAGCACG